>NZ_JBKBHV010000001.1:0-54526 GCF_046299635.1 Thermosynechococcus sp.
ATCCGTGCTTGGATGGCACCTCAAGACCAACCCCATGAAAACTTTGTCTTCCCAGAAGAGGTACTCCCCCGTGGTAATGCGCTCTAGCGCCTAATCGTATTCTCCTCTGGGTGTCCCTCTCCGCTTGGGGAGGGATTTTTTTTAAGCAAATAGGGGAATCTCGTTAAAAGATTTGCCGTGGGCATCTTTTGCAGAAAGGAGGGGGTCGCCGTCTATCGGCCATTGAATGCCAACGGTTGGATCATTCCACAGCAGCGTATATTCATCCTGCGGATTATAGTAATCCGTTGTTTTGTACAGAACCTGTGCCGTCGGTGATTTCACCCAAAACCCGTGGGCAAAGCCAGCAGGAATCCACAGTTGCTGGAACGTGTCTGCACTGAGCCACGCCCCTACCCATTGGCCACAGGTTCGCGAGGAACGCCGCAAATCGACTGCGACATCAAAAATTTCCCCTTCAATGACGCGAATCAGCTTGCCTTGGGGCTGCCGGTGTTGGTAGTGGAGTCCCCGTAGAACGCCCTGTTGGGAAGCGGAGTGATTGTCTTGCACAAAGGTCACGTCTAAGCCGGTGGCGGCCATAAAGGCGCGTTGGTTAAAACTTTCTAAGAAAAAGCCCCGCTGATCGCGAAAGACACGCGGTTCCAAAAGGAGAACGTCAGGAATCGCTAGCGGTTGTACCTTGAGCATGAGTGCCTCCTGTGACTTCTGCCCACAGCTGCAACAGATATTGGCCGTAGCTACTTTTGCGCAGGGGTTGGGCTAGTTTATAAAGTTGCTCGGGGGTAATGTAGCCCTGATGCAGGGCAATTTCCTCTAGGCAGGCAATTTTCACCCCCTGCCGCTCCTCTAGAGTGCGAATGAAGCTACTGGCCTGTTGCAAAAGCTCGTGGGTACCCGTATCCAGCCACGCATAACCGCGTCCAAGTAATTCCACCCGCAGCTGTCCCTTTTCCAGGTAGAGACGGTTGAGATCGGTGATTTCCAGTTCCCCGCGCGCCGAGGGTTGCAGTTGCGCTGCCAAATCGCACACTTGATGGTCATAGAAATAGATCCCCGGTACGGCATAGTTCGATTTGGGGACGGCCGGCTTTTCCTCAATGCCGACAACGCGGCCGTTGGCATCCAACTCAATCACGCCGTACTGCTGGGGATTGGCCACCCGATAGCCGAAGATCATTGCCCCTTCTGTTAGTTGAGCGGCCCGCTGCAATTTTTCTGACAAATCATGGCCGTAAAGGAGATTGTCGCCAAGGGTGAGGCACACGGGTTCTCCCTGCAAAAAATCCCGCCCTAAGATAAAGGCCTCCGCTAGGCCATTGGGCTGGGGTTGCACGCAATAGCTGAGGGAAAGACCCCACTGGTGACCATCCCCCAAGAGCTTTTCAAAGAGATAGAGGTGCTCCGGTGTGGAAATAATGAGAATGTCGCGAATCCCCGCCAGCATCAGAATTGAGAGGGGATAGTAAATCATCGGCTTGTCGTAGATAGGCATCAGTTGTTTACTGACGACCTGTGTCAGGGGATAAAGGCGAGTGCCTGATCCGCCGGCTAAAATGATTCCTTTCATGGGCAAGGGGCTAGAACAGTGCCGTAGTTGGTTGCCAGCCAAGCGCTGTAGTCGGCCGTGCGCACTGCTTCCACCCACTCTTGATGAGCAAGATACCACTGCACCGTTTTTTCCAAGCCAGTGCTGAAGGTTTCTTGGGGCTGCCACCCTAGTTGCCGCCGGATTTTGGTGGCATCAATGGCGTAGCGGCGATCGTGACCGGGGCGATCGCTCACGAAGGTGATCAAGTCACGGTACTTCAAATCTGCGCGGGGCACAAGGGTTTGAAGCAGATCACAGAGGGTTTGCACCACCTCTAGGTTCGTCTTTTCGCAATTGCCGCCGATGTTGTAGGTTTCCCCCACGCGTCCTTTTTGCCAAACGGTATAAACGGCGCGGCAGTGATCTTCGACATAGAGCCAGTCTCGCACATTTTGCCCGTCGCCGTATATCGGCAGCGGCTGCCCCGCCAAGGCTTGGCAGATCATCAGGGGAATCAGTTTTTCGGGAAACTGGTAGGGGCCGTAGTTATTGGAGCAGTTGGTTGTGAGGGTGGGCAAGCCGTAGGTGTGGTGGTAGGCACGCACAAGGTGATCCGAGGCGGCCTTTGAGGCGGCATAGGGACTGTTGGGAGCATAGGGGGTGTCCTCCCGAAAGGGGGGATCCTCAGGGCCAAGGCTGCCATAAACTTCATCGGTGGAAATGTGAATAAAGCGAAACTGTTCCTGGACTCCAGAGGGTAACTGTTGCCAGTAGGTTTTGACCTCCTCTAGGAGATTGGCCGTGCCGACCACATTGGTTTGGATAAAGTCTTGGGGGCTATTGATGGAGCGATCTACATGGCTTTCAGCAGCAAAGTGAATGACAGCGTCGGGTTGAAAGGTTTGCAATAGTTCTTGAACAAGGGGGCGATCGCCCACATCTCCCCTTACAAATTGATAATTGGACAACTGCTCTAGCATGGCCAAAGTGCCGGGGTGACAAGCATAGGTCACTTTATCGAGGTTGAGTACTGCCCCCCAGCCTTCCGTAAGGGCTAAGCGCACAAAGTTGGCGCCAATAAAACCACCCCCACCCGTTACTAAAAATTTGCTCATGGATACTGGCACCACCGGATTGTGGCCTGCATCATATCAAGACTAGACACATATAAAGACATTAGCTTAAATGAGCATTAGCTTAAATAAGATTGTCCCTCTAGATTCTGGCTTGCATGATCAGGGCGATCGCCCACTAGAAGAGTAAGCTAGTCGTTTGTGGGAATGCCACCATGCCTTTGCCCATCTGACCGACCACTTCAAGACCCTAGAAGCCCCCGCGCAGAACACTTGCTAGAACATCAACTCCTTAACATCATCGATCTGACCATCGGTGCGGTTCTCTGTAGGACAGAGACTTGGGTCGAGATTGAGAAGTACGGTCAGGCCAAGCAGGAGTAGCTGCAAGGCTTTTGGCAATTGACCAACGGTATTTCCTCCCACAACGCCATTGCTCGCATCTTTGCTGTCATTGACCCCCAAGCGCTACAGCAGTGCTTCCTGAGTTGGGTGCAAGCTGCGACCCAATCTGCGATGGGTGGGCGTGGTTGAATCAGAACATCGCTGTTTCTGAATTTCCTCCGTCAGGACACCTTTGCGAAGGTCGGCTCAAGGCAAAACGTTTAAGGGCAGGATGGGACGATGACTACCCTGCTTGCCTCCTTGCTGCTACCTGAGTATGTGTCTGCCTTGGCAACTGAGCAACTAACCAAGGCTCAGGCCGCGATAAGATAGTAAGGCAGTTCATCTCGCCTCTATTGACAATTAAAATGACCCATATTGATTGGCTTGCGCAAACGGATCCGTTGGTTGCTGAAATGGTACAGCGGGAACTCCAGCGGCAGCAGCAGCACCTTGAATTAATTGCCAGCGAAAACTTTACTTCTCCTGCGGTGATGGCCGCCCAAGGGACGGTTTTAACCAATAAGTATGCCGAGGGTCTACCCGGTAAACGCTACTACGGTGGCTGTGAATTTATAGATGAAGTGGAACAACTGGCCATTGATCGCGCCAAGGAACTCTTCGGTGCCGCCCACGCCAACGTGCAGCCCCACTCCGGTGCCCAAGCCAATTTTGCGGTGTTTTTGGCCCTGCTCAATCCCGGCGACACGATCATGGGGATGGATTTGTCCCACGGCGGCCATCTGACCCACGGTTCCCCCGTCAACGTTTCCGGCAAGTGGTTTAAGGTGGTTCACTACGGTGTTCATCCCGAAACGGAACGCCTCGATATGGATCAGGTGCGGGATTTGGCGCGGCAGCACCGTCCCAAGTTGATCATCTGCGGCTACTCCGCCTATCCCCGCATCATTCCCTTTGCCGAGTTTCGCCAAATTGCCGATGAAGTGGGCGCCTACCTCATGGCCGATATTGCCCACATTGCCGGTTTGGTTGCCACCGGTCACCATCCCAATCCCGTGCCCCTTTGTGACGTGGTCACCACCACCACCCATAAAACCCTACGCGGCCCGCGGGGTGGCCTGATTCTGACCCGCGATCCAGAGTTGGGCAAAAAGCTCGATAAAGCCGTCTTTCCCGGTACCCAAGGGGGGCCGTTGGAGCACGTCATTGCTGCCAAGGCGGTGGCCTTTGGGGAAGCGCTCAAGCCAGAGTTCAAAGCCTACTCTGCTCAGGTGATTCGCAATGCTCAAACCCTTGCCGCCGGTCTGCAAGCACGGCAACTGCGTCTTGTCTCGGGGGGAACCGATAACCACCTGATGCTCATTGACCTGCGCTCGGTGAATTTGACCGGTAAAGAGGCCGATCGCCTGATGGGGGAAATCAATATCACCACCAATAAAAATACCATTCCCTTTGATCCTGCCTCTCCCTTTGTCACCAGTGGTCTGCGGTTAGGCACCCCGGCGTTGACCACCCGTGGTTTTACTGAAACTGAGTTTAGGGAAATCGCCGAAATTATTAGCGATCGCCTCCATGCGCCCACCGATGAAGCAGTCAAGAACCGCTGTCGTGAGCGTGTCGCTGCCCTTTGTGCCAAATTTCCCCTTTATCCCCACCTGCAATTGCCGCAGCCGGTGCTAGTCTGAGAGGGAATCCTGCCGATCGCCTGCGCAGATGCTGTACCACCTAATTGCCTTCCTTGCCGCCATTGCCGTGGTCCTGTTGGTCACTCCCTTGGTGAATGACCTTGGCCAGAAAGCCGGGTTTGTGGATCGCCCCAATGAACGTAAGATTCACACCCGTCCGATGGTGCGCCTTGGAGGCGTCTCCATTTTTCTGGGGAATCTGGTGGCACTGCTCATCGTCTGGAATGCGGGCGGTTTTGGTGTGTTACCCCAGCCGGCGGAGTATGAAATTTGGGGCGTTACCCTAGGAGGGGTGGCTTTTTTTCTCATTGGTCTAGCCGATGACTTGCTCACTCTACCGGCTCTTCTGCGCCTTGTTCTGCAATTTCTGGTGGCGGCTCTTGTCTGGGCGGTGGGCGTCAAAATTCGCATTATCACCGTGCCCTTTGTGGGCATTGTTGACCTCGGCTGGCTCAGTTTGCCCTTGACCACAGTGTGGCTAGTGGGGATTGCCAATGCCATTAACTTCATTGATGGTGTGGATGGACTAGCAGCGGGCGTGTCGGGGATTGCCGCCTCCGCAATGTTTTTCGTCTGTATGCTGATGGGGGAGTCAGCGGCGGGACTCTTGGCCGCTGCCTTGGCAGGAGGTGCCTTGGGGTTCCTGCGCTATAACTTTAATCCTGCCCAAATTTTTATGGGGGATGGGGGTGCCTACTTCATGGGATTTACCCTTGCAGGTTTGGCGGTGATTGGACTCGTCAAGGCCTATACAGCGGTGGCGATTCTCGTACCTCTACTGATTCTGGCCGTGCCGATTGTGGATACATCAACGGTCGTTTTTAACCGCCTCCTAAAAGGGCAGTCTCCCTTTGCGCCGGATAAGAGACACTTACACCATCGCCTTCTTAAGGCCGGTCTTTCGCAGCGGGTCACGGTGCTGTTCATCTATTGCTTGACGCTGTGGGTGGGCAGTCTTGCTTTGGCTTTGGCGGGTTTACCGGGAGGATGGGGCTATGCAGTGGCAGCGTCTCTTTTGATGGGCTTTGCCTCGTGGTATGTGTGGCAACGGGTGCGCAGCAGCGAAAATGACTGAAACAATGAGTGCAGAAATTATTTGCGTGGGCACAGAATTGCTCCTCGGGGAAATTCTCAACGGTAATGCCCAGTTTTTAGCGCAGCAACTGGCCAGCCTTGGCATCCCTCACTACTATCAAACGGTGGTGGGCGACAATCCCACGCGCATCAAAAAAGTGGTGGCTATTGCCTGCGATCGCGCCCGCCTATTGATCTTCACCGGGGGGCTTGGCCCCACTCCCGATGATCTCACCACCGAAACCCTCGCCGATTTCTTTCAAGCCCCCCTTGAGGAACGTCCAGAAATTATTGCTGACCTAGAACGCAAGTATGCCCATCGCGGCGGCTTTAGTCCCAGCAATCGCAAGCAAGCGCTGCTACCGGCGGGAGCGCAGATTCTTCCCAACCCCATTGGCAGTGCCCCCGGCATGATCTGGCAGCCACGCACGGGTCTAACCATCTTGACGTTTCCCGGGGTTCCCGCGGAAATGAAGCAGATGTGGCAGGAAACGGCGGTGCCCTTTTTGCGCTCCCAAGGCTGGGGCAAAGAGGTCATCTACAGCCGTGTGCTGCGTTTCTGGGGCATTCCGGAATCGCTGCTGGCCGAAAAAGTGGCCGCCCAAATTGCTCGGGAGCATCCCACCGTGGCTCCCTATGCCGGCAATGGCGAAACCCGCCTCCGCATTACCGTACGTGCCAAGGATGAAGCGGAAGCTCAGCAACTGATTCAGCCCGTTGAAGCTGAGATTCGGCAAATTGTCGGCCTAGACTGCTATGGTGCCGATGAGGATACCCTTGCCGGTGCGGTGGCGCGGCTTCTCCAAGGGCGACAGCAAACCGTGGCCGTGGCAGAGTCCTGTACAGGCGGTGGCCTTGGGGAAATGCTGACCCGCCTACCGGGGAGTTCCCTCTACTTCAAGGGCGGGGTAATTGCCTATGCAAACGAAGTGAAGGTGAATTTATTGGGGGTGAATCCTCAGGATCTGGAGCAGGAAGGGGCGGTGAGTGCCGTGGTAGCCGCCCAGATGGCGCTCGGGGTGAAGACTCGTTTGGCTGCTGATTGGGGCGTAAGCATTACGGGCATTGCCGGTCCGGGGGGGGCGACGCTCACTAAACCGGTGGGACTGGTCTATATTGGCGTGGCACGACCCAACGGCGAGGTCACAACCTGTGAATTTCGCCTCAGTGGTCAACGGGGACGGGATTGGGTGCGGCATCTGAGTGTGATGAATGCCCTTGATGTCCTGCGGCGGCAGTTATTGGTGAATCCATGAGTCACGGTCTGCTCTGGTTCCCCCTATTGGTCGTTTTTATCGTGCTGGCATGGTTGGGCTGGGTCGAGTACCGTAAGCTGGAACACTATCGCCAGTGGGCACAGCAGTTTGAAGCCAGTAAGTACGATATTGCCGCTGTCCTTGGTCAGCAGGGCGATCGCCTGACGTGGGGACGACCGACCCCACAGGGCATTGTCAATGGGCAAACCTGTCAATTATCCGCAATTCAGAGCATCTGGGTCGAGGGTGGGGGTCAGCGGCTGGAGACAGAGAGCGATCGTTTTAAGGGAACGGTTTATCTGGTGCTGCAAACCTCCCTAGGCGAGTGCCATCCCATTCCGTTTACCGAACTGCCCCTTGCCTTGGCGTAGCGCGATCGCCTGCAGTCAAAACTTGCGGGTAAAATTGAAAGCGAGTTTGCATAGGTTCTCAACCGCTATGAAACATATCGTGGCCTTGGTGCCCGGCGGTATCGGTGATCAAATTCTTTTTTTTCCCACCCTTGACGACCTCAAAGCCCACTTTCCAGAAGCCCGCCTAGATGTTGTCGTTGAACCCCGTGCTGTTGCCGCCTACCAACTCAGTGGCAGTGTCCACCAAGTCATCCCCTTTGACTTCAAAGACCGCAATGCCCTTGCCGACTGGGCAAACCTGATTGGCACCCTGCGGGAGGGGGAGTACGATGCCATTCTTTCCTTGGGACGAAGTAAAGCAGTACGCTTTCTGCTGTGGCTGACGGGAATTCCCAAGCGCGTGGGCTTTGCCAAACTGAATCCCTTGGGGCTGCTCACCGATGCGGTTCCCGTTAACTTGGATCAATACAGTGCCGCTACTTACCATGACCTGCTCAAAGCCTTTGGCATCACCACTCCCTGTCCCCTGCCCAAGGCGGTTATTACTGAGACAGATCAACAGTGGGCAACCGCAGAGCGGCAACGCTTAGGAATTGCCGGGGGGTATCGCCTCTTGCACGGTGGCTCCAGCCAGCTGGCCCTGAGCAAGGGCATCAACAAAATTTATCCCCCTGCCGCTTGGGTTGAGGTGATTCAGACATTGCAACAGCAAGAGCCGCCTCTGCCCGTTGTCGTAGTCTGTGGGCCGGAGGATCAAGCATGGGTAAGCGCGCTAACCCAAGCACTACCGCAGCTAAAGATCAGCCGTCCGCCGGAGTTGGGCAAGCTGGCAGCTCTGATGCAACAGGCACAACAGATTCTCTGTACCGACAGTGGCCCAATGCACGTGGGTGTGGCGGTGGGAACACCCCTTGTGGCGCTCTTTGGCCCTACGGATCCTGCCAAGCTCCTGCCGGCGGATCCCCGTTTTCGGCCTGTTAAGTCCCCCACCGGCAACATGGCCGATATTCCCGTCGCGGCGGTGATTGAGGCGGCTTGCCATGGCTAGAGCGGCCGTTTTTTTGGATCGCGACGGCGTCCTCAATCAAGAGGTGGGCTATATTCACCGCCTTGAGGATCTACAGCTTATCCCCGGTGTGGCTCAAGCGGTGCGGCGACTCAATGACGCCGGCTGGTTTTGCTGCTTAGCCTCTAATCAGTCGGGGCCGGCGCGGGGTTACTACAGCGTTGAGCATGTCCATGCCCTGCATCAAAGATTGCAAGAGTTACTCGCCGCAAGTGCAGGAGCCGTCTTGGATGCAATCTATTTTTGTCCTGATCTCAGCCGCCCTGAAGGGGGAGTGGTTGCCGACTACGCCGGTTGGACCACCTGGCGCAAACCCAATACAGGCATGCTGGTAGCAGCTGCTTGGGATCATGACTTGGATTTAAGCCGCAGTGTTATGGTGGGGGACAAGGCCACCGATATTGATCTGGCGCGCAATGCTGGCTGCTATGGCATTTTGGTACAAACGGGCTTTGGCGATCGCGTCCTTGAGGGAAGCTACCAGCACAGCAGTCAACCCGATTACATTGCGAAAGACTTGGCCGCTGCCGTAGAGTGGATTTGTACTCATCTTTGCCCCGATTCCTGATGGCTGCCTCGCCAGACCCCACCAAGTTTCCCATCTCCACGCTGTTGTTGGTGGTTTTAGGCTATGTACTGGTGGGTTGGTACTTGTCGGCCTATCCTTGGATGTGGTCGGCCTATGCCTCTCTTTTTGCTGCAATCCTCACAGTGTTTATTGTTGGCGGCACTTCTAGCCTTTTGCGATCTCGCCAGAACAACCCTAAAGGTATCTTTAGTAGTTTAATTATGCGCGTGGGCACCCCCAGTCTCTTGACAGTGCTGGTGCTGAGTACCGCTGTTACCCTTGCCATTATTGCTTTTCGGGTCTTTAGTGTAATTGCCATTCTCGTGGGCACCGAAATTCTGGTGCGCATTGAAATGAAAGCTGCGGGCTACCAGAACTGGCAAATTGTGCTAGTGCTGATTCCAATGGTCATTCTAGGGGTATTCATTGGCTGGACTATTGGTCATTATTTACCCTCCTCTCCAGAAGGGGCATCAGTGTTGTGAGTTCTAAAGGAGTAAACTCTCTAGAGCGCGTAGATTTGTGATACACAGACTCTCTTGAGTACGGCGAATAATACCCTTGCGCTCTAGTTTCCCCAGCACCCGTGTCACCGTTTCCCGCGCCATGCCACTGAGACTGCTCAGCTCTCGGTGAGGTAGATTGGGAATTTCTAAGCCATCGGCTCCTTGGCGCCCTTGACCATCCGCCAAAAACAACAAAACATCCGCCACCCGTGACGTACTATCGGATTCTCGTAGCCGCAGCCGCCGGTTCAGTTGTCGTAGCCGTCGCGCCATTAACTTGGCAAGGCGGATTCCCGCTTGGGGTTCAGTATTGACCAGATTGACAAAATCCGTCGCTGGCATATTGGCTACAACCGTCGGTGTTAGGGTAATAACATCCGTTGAGCGGGGGACTTCCTCTAGGGGCGCCATTTCCCCAAACAGTTCCCCAGGGCCAAGGATATTGAGGGTCACCTCTTTGCCGTCAATGTTGTAGGTGCGAATTTTCACCCAGCCACTGAGGATAAAGTAAACCGAGGTTCCCCAGTCATTCTCCAGCAAGATCACGCGGTTGGCGGGATGCTGACGGGTGACCACATGGGCAAGTGCCTTTTCCACCACTGCCTGCGGTAAGTCCCGAAAAAAGGGCGTATTTTGTAAAGATAGTTCAGGGTCAGGAGAACTACGCCGTTCTTGCATAAAGGTCAAGGCCGAAAGCGCAAGGGCAGAGGCTGGGCAGACAGGTCGTCAGACGTTGCAGGGAAATCAACACCTGTGATCTTACCATTGCTATCCATAATCACAATCAATGTATCTGTCACCTTAGCAAAGGCTACCTTGACACTAACAATATTGCCGTTGCTCTCGCTGCCAAGACGCTCTTTATAGGCACCTACCCACTTTAGAAACCTTGCTTTGCCCTCCTGTAATCTTTTGGGCGGAAACGCTTTTTGCAGTTGCGGGTGTAAATAGCTCCACACCAAGTCAAAGAGATTGCCAAACAGGGCATCAAGAAATTGTTCAGCAGTTTGGATTTGAGTTTGCTCACTGACCTTGATGACTGCTGGGGACTCCCCACGACGGGCGATCGCTGGCCATAGAGGCAAAGATAACCCCCATAGGAATGCCAACGCTAAAACTGCTGACGGTGAAGAAAAGTGCCCCATAAAGTTTTTTTAGAGTCTAAGGTGAAATGAGTTTCTGAATATCATACAGTCTTTTCTAGAGGGATTGAGAGTGGCAAATAGCGATCGCCCTGAGGCCACCGTTCCGGTTGAGTCAAGCAATGTACATATCTCTTATCAATTCTCGATGCAGACTTGGCTCTATAGATCACTGATCCTTCAGTTCCTCAGGCTTCTAGGGGAAAGTGCTGCGAAGTGTAAAGTTTATTAAAGACCTTGACTCGCTTGGTTAGCCTTCGTCACAATGAGTTCCATAGGTTAAGACTTGAATTTTATCCTCGTGAGCGGTTTGTAATAACTGCGAGTGAGTAGGTTGTGCCAATGCTAGAAACCCTTGAATTTGTGATTTATCCTGATGGCCGCGTCGTTGAAACGGTGACGGGAATTTCTGGGGCATCCTGTGCTGAAGTGACTGCTGCCATTGAAGCGCAACTTGGGTGTGTCATTAGCCAACAGCCCACCGCAGAATACTACGCTTCCCAAGAGGAAGAAAATCAATTGGTTGTTCAATCTGTCCCCTCCCAGTGGTAATCGTTGAGGATTGGTGATCCATGTCGCACTTCAGCCAAATCAAAACCCAAATTCGGAGTTTACCCGCCCTCCAAGCTGCCCTAACAGACTTAGGCTTACCTTGGCACTCTGGCTGCCAAGAAGTGCGCGGGTTTCGCGGTCAAACCCAAACGGCTCAAGTCGTTATTCCTCAACACAATGGCTATGATATTGGCTTTCGCTGGAATGGCACTGAGTATGAGCTAGTGGCGGATCTAGAGTTTTGGCAGCAGGCATGGTCAGTGGATCGTTTTTTGAACAAAGTCACTCAGCGCTATGCCTACCATGCAGTGCTGCAATCTGCCACGGAACAGGGCTTTCAAGTACAGACCACAGAGCAGCAGGCCGATGGTAGTGTCAAGGTTGTGCTGCAACGCTGGCGTTCCTAGCCGCCTAAGAGAATGGATAGGAACATGGGTCAGCCCCTTGGTTTAGAGCCAGAGCTTGGCGGTCAGCTGCGCCAAAGTGAGCCTCGCAGTGGCTACGAACCGGAACTAGGGGGAACCCATCGCCAACACGGTGTTTATGTAGATGAGATTACCTGTATTGGCTGCAAACACTGTGCCCATGTAGCGCGGAATACATTTTACATAGAGCCGAACTACGGGCGATCGCGCGTCATTCGCCAAGACGGCGATCCGATTGAACTCATTCAGGAGGCTATTGATACCTGTCCGGTAGATTGCATTCACTGGGTGGATTACACCGAATTAAAACGGCTTGAGAAAGAGCGCCTTGAGCAGGTAGTTCCCCTCGCCGGTTTTCCCATTGATCTAGCCACCACGCACCGTAAGAAGCGGCGATCGCTCTCTAAAACTGAATAGCATTCTCTGGCATCACAATCAGCGTGGTTCCCTGACGGCCAATCACAATGACGCGCCGATGTTCTGGAATGGTCAAGTGGGGATCGTCGCAGCGAGCTTGCCAAGAAGTCCCCTCGTAAAGTACTCGTCCAGTTTCGCCGGCGGGAATTTTCGTTAGTGTTTCTGCCTCGGCTGCTTCCTTAAGAACTGGTGGAACTCGTTTCGGCTGGTACCGTCGCAAGAGGAAGACCACCACAACCGACAGTACCATCCAAAGGGCAATTTGCACCGAAAAACTGGGAATCAGAAGCGAGAGAAAGGCGACAATGAGGGCACTGAGTCCAAGGGTGGCTTCCATAAACGCCGTCGGCAAAACAAGCTCCATCACAAAAAGAATGACGGCAACAATTAACCAAATCCAAAAGGGAGACAGGGACATTGCTCTTATCACCCAAGGTCGCCACTTCAACGATAGCTCAAACTCGCCTGCTACAGTGAGTGGGTTTAAGTTCAATTCCTGCGAAAAGCGTTGTACTGGAACTTACAAAAGTCGCCCTGCGTCAGGGGGACTAGTGCTCAAGAGAAACTTCTCCGATTCTGTACAATGACGAGTTTAATGAGGCAAACAACGATGACGGATCTATTTATCCCTCTACTGGTGGGACTCCTCACCCTTGGACTGTTGACCAGTTGGCTCTGGCGACCGCCGGCAACTACGATTTCCCGTGCCGAGCAGGTCAATCCCCCTGATTTTGTTGCCGATGCCCCACCGCCGGACGACGAAGGTACGCCACCTCGCCGTGGATAGGCTAGGATTTTCCTAGGAGCTTCTAGAACTAGCAATGAGTGATTAAGCAGCTTTGGCTAGCAGGGCAGAGGTTTCAGGCGGGTTTTTTTGCCTTTGGCCGGGGTTTTTTCTTTATTGCCCGCCATCGTCTCTGGGGCTATCTGCTACTGCCTGCTTTTTTGAGTCTGGCGCTGGGGGTTGCACTCATCATTGCTGCTTTCTGGGTGATTCAAGTCGCCGGTGATCATTGGTTTGTTGCTGGGGAATGGCAGTGGCTTTACCAAGGGTTCATTGATATTTTAGCAACCCTCATTGCTGTCTTTTTAGCCTTGATTGGCTATCAAACGCTAATTCCCCTTGTGGTAATTCCTTTCTTGGGCCCGCTGCTGAACCGTGTTGAAAAAATTATGACGGGACAAACGATTGAGGTGGGGTGGCGGCGGGATCTATTGAACGCCATTATCGGTGGTTGGTTCGCGCTGCGGGATGCGGTTTTGCAGGTGATCTTCCTGCTTCTCTCGTTTTTGACTGGTCCGCTACAACCTATCGTGATGGCGATCGCCAACAGTTACTTTCTGGGGCGAGGCAGCTTTGACTACCTCCTCGAAAAACACAGTGCCTCCTTAAAGGAGCGTCAACTCTTAACCCGTGTCTATACGCCACAAATCTACGGTCTTGGTTTGGCACAGTTCTTGGCGCTGTTGATCCCCTTAGTGGGTTTGGTACTGGTACCGCCGGTGGGGGTAGTCGCTGCTGCTTTGCTGATCCAAGATTATCCACCGATTATCCACCGCACGATCGGTTGATGGCAACGCATGCAGTTTCTCGGCGTTGATTTGGCGTGGAAGGGCGGAGCCTCAGGGTACTGCTGTTTGCAGTGGCAGGGACAGTGTCTAGAGTTGGTGAGGCTGGATCGCTCCCGTGATACGGATGAACTCTTGGCATGGATTGATCGCGATGCCCCCTCTAGCCAAGCAGCAATGGTGGCAGTAGATGCCCCCCTCATTATTCCCAATCCGAGGGGAATGCGTACCTGCGATCGCCAGTGCCATCAACTTCTAGGCCGCTATCACGCGGGCTGTTATCCGGCCAATCAGCAATCCCCCTTTGCAAGTCACACCACGGGGTTTAGTGAAGCCTTGAGTCAACGGGGGTTTCGCCATGCGCCTACCCTCACTCCCCAAGAACAAGGGCGCTTTCAAATCGAAGTCTTTCCCCATGCGACGGCGATCGCCCTCTTTCAGCTTGACCAAATCATTAAATATAAAAAAGGCCGCCTTACCGAGCGCACCAAGGGGTTAAGGCATCTTAGAGATCTAATCGCCGGCCGGCTTCCCCACTGTGAACCCCCCTTAGTCCTAGAACTGACCGCCGACATCCCTACTTCCGGGCGAGACCTCAAAGCCCTAGAAGATCAACTGGATGCGGTGCTCTGTGCCTATACGGCAGCCTATTGGTGGTACTGGGGGCGCGATCGCCACTGGGTTTTGGGCAGTGAGTCTTTTTACTTAGAGCCGGCATCAGCGGAGGCCTACTTAAAAACCGGCTATATTGTTGTCCCCCGTCCCTAGCTGTCCCGATTGCGGTAGCGTTGCAGTTCCGTACGCAGGGCGGCAATTTCAGCACGTAAATCATCAATCAATGCCTGCCAATCCACGTGCTGCCGAGGCACCACCATTTCCGCCTCTTGACGGGCGCGCGCTTGCACTTCTTCGACAAACTGATGCAGCCGCTGCTGTTGTTCGGCATCAAACCGCCCCAGTTGACTGAGGAACTCCACAAACAGATGTTGGGCCTGATCCCGCAGGAGCGTGGCGGTTGCTCGACCAAGGAAAAAGGCATCCAGCGGCGATTGACTCATAGGAGTGTCATTCCTCATAAGTTGCATCTCTCAATTCCTGAGTGTAACAAAGTTTTACAGGAAACAGGTCTAGCTCTTCCCCGATTCTCCACCTTTTTCCTATAGAACAGATAAGAAAATCTTTGACGTTTTACTAGACAGATTATCCCCTCTAAAGCATAGAATTATATCAATTAAATCTTTCCTTATCATAGCTATAAATCATGGAGGCAGCCCCTTAGGTCTGGAGGTTCCTCTAAATAACGGTTTGGCTATGAAAATCTCTCTAGATTCACCAAAAGGGGTAGGAATGCTAACAAATTTAGTTAATCGAGTTCACTTTCGCTATTGGCGTGGCGATCTCTTTGGTGGGTTGACGGCTGCCATTGTGGCCTTGCCGATGGCTCTGGCCTTTGGAGTCACCTCTGGCGCGGGTGCAACGGCGGGACTCTATTGTGTCGTCTTTCTCGGCTTTTTTGCCGCCCTCTTTGGGGGTACGCCGACGCTCATTTCCAATCCCACAGGGCCGATGACCGTCGTGATTACGGCAGTGATCACCCGTCTAACCAGCGAATATCCCGAACAGGGACTCTCCATGGCCTTTACGGTGGTGATGCTGGCAGGCTGTTTTCAAATCCTCTTTGGCCTATTGCGACTGGGCAAGTACATCACCCTCATGCCCTACACCGTGATCTCCGGCTTCATGTCGGGGATCGGCCTGATCATGATCCTGCTGCAAATTGGCCCGCTGTTGGGGCATAGCAGTCAGGGGGGGGTACTGGGGGCAGTGCAAAACTTGCCGGCGTGGATTCAAACGTTGAACCCGGCTGCCCTTGCCTTGGGGCTATTCACGTTGGGTCTAATTTACTTCACTCCCCAGAAAATTCGGCGGATTGTACCGCCACAACTCTTGGCCTTGGTTTTGGGCACGATTCTGTCAATAGTGTTTTTTGCGGATGCCGGTTTAACCCGCATTGGCACAATTCCCACGGGACTGCCGCAGTTTGTGCCCCCCACCTTTACGCTGCCGGCGCTGAAAACAATGCTGGTGGACGGCGCCATGCTGGGGATGCTCGGCTGTATTGACTCGCTCTTGACCTCGGTGATTGCCGATAGCATTACCCGCACCCAGCATGATTCTGATAAAGAACTTATTGGCCAAGGCATTGGTAACCTGCTATCCGGTCTCTTTGGTGGCCTGCCCGGTGCCGGTGCCACGATGGGCACGGTGGTAAATATCCAAGCGGGCGGCCGCACCTGTCTGTCGGGGATGATTCACGCCGTGATTCTGCTGATGGTGGTGCTGTGGGCTGCTCCTCTGACGGAACCGATCCCCACTGCCGTACTGGCGGGGATTCTGATTAAGGTGGGGATTGACATCATTGACTGGAATTTTCTCAAACGCGCCCATCTGCTTTCCCTGCGAGCCGCCTTCATTATGTACGGTGTGATGCTGCTGACGGTCTTTGTGGATTTGATCGTGGCAGTGGGGGTGGGCGTCTTTATTGCCAATATGTTGACGATCAAGCGCTTGGCAGATCTGCAATCGGAGGAGGTGCAGGCAATTACCCATGCCGATGATCAAACGCCCCTCACCCCTGAGGAAAAAGAACTCTTGCGCGAAGCCAAGGGTCAACTGTTGCTCCTCCACCTCGGCGGCCCGATGAGTTTTGGCTCCGCTTGGGCGATTTCCCAACGACAGGCCATCATGTCGGACTATAGAGTGCTGATCCTCGATGTCAGCAGTGTGCCCCTGTTGGGGGTGACGGCGACGTTGGCCATTGAGTCTCTGATCCAAGAGGCGCAAAAGCATCGTTTAGGGATTTTTTTGGTGAACGGTTCGGCGGACAAGGTGCAACGGCGGCTGCAACGCTTCCGTATTTTGGATCGATTGCCCGCTGATCATGTGGTGAGCGATCGCCGGCAGGCGCTTGAAAAAGCAATCCAGTTTCTGCATCAAACGGAAGATCAGGAAGCAATGGTGACAGGCAGCTACGAATAGCGGGAGACCGCCGGGTTTCCCTGCACATACCACCGCCAAGGAATCTCTTGTCCTTGGGAAATACCAATGCGGGTGGTTTGTACGACAGGGGCTATCAGGGGTTGGGGCGGCTTTTCTACCCAAAGGCCGCTCTCTTGCCCCAGCATTAAGCCGGAAAGCCGGCGATCGATCCCCAAGACTTGGCACAGTTTCCCAGGACCAGCGGCACTGCGGGGGGGTAATGGCGGACTGAGCATCTCAAGAGAACGAATGAGAACGGCACTGGCAAAGTTGGGGCGATCGCTGGCGATATTCAAGCAGTGGTGAATGCCGTAGATTTGATAGACATAAATTGTGCCGGGTGCTGCAAACATGGGGGCATTGCGAGCAGTTTGGCGACGGTAACCATGGCACGCCGGGTCGCCGGCCATATAGGCTTCGGTTTCGACAATACGGCCGCGGTAGAGTTGACCATTGGCCTGCTGCCGCACGAGAACACACCCTAGTAATTCTTTAGCCACTACTGGAGCGGGGCGGGCAAACCACTCAGGCGCTAAGCACCGATCTTGCTCAATGGGAACCCCGTTCAAGCAGCAACTCCTCCCTCAAGGCACGGCGCAGGGGGGCATTCAGGCCGGAGACGGTATAGAGCATGGCTTCCCGATAAAGACGCTGAACCGTGTGGCTCAACACTAAGGCACTGCCACCGATGGTCACTAGGGCGGCTTGGGCAGTTTGAACCGCAAGGTGAATCGCAGCGGCACGCAGTTGGGCATGGTAGGGGGGATTGACAGTCTCTAGCTCCCCTTGAATGCGATCGTAGAGGCGGTGCCAGCGATCGCGAAAGTGGTGATAGAGGTCTTTGGCGTCGCCATGCTCGGCTAAAATCTGCAAACTGGCTTGGGCACAGCCCATGGGGGCAGCACTCCCCCGCAGCAATTGCCGGCGATCGCGCCCAACTATCCAATCCGCCTCGCCAACCCCCACCACATCTTCGGGGGGGACAAACCAATCCACCACTTCCGCTTGTACCGTCTGGGTGGAGGGAGCAGCCGCCAAAGGCAAGGGTAGGGAGAGGTGCAAAATTCCGCCGCCAGTCTGTTGGGCATTGATAAAGGGCAGAAGGGCAAACAGAATCCGCCGATCCGGTAAAAGGGCGGCAGCCACAAACCGCGTCATGTGCTGAAAGCCACTGAGCCAAGGCAGCGTACCCCGCAGGAGATAGCCCCCACTGGTGGGTTGAGCTTGCAGATCCACGGGGTTGTGACGTAAATGGGAAAAGCTGACCCCAATCAACACTTGCCCCTTCATCAAATCCGCCAAGTGGGCTTGGGCAACCTTCCCTTCAGGATGTTCGAGAATCATCCCCAAGGCAGATTGATGTTGTGCGACTAAGAAAGCAAGGGCACCGGAGGTTTGCGCCAGTTGCACGCTCAAATGCCATAGCGTACGGCGATCGCACCCCACTCCCCCCATTGCCTTGGGTACCCCTAGGCGAAAAATGCCCAAGTTCCCTAGGGCTTGAAGACTCTCGGACAAAAGAGACTTTTGCTGATCAATGCGGTTGGCAGTTGGGGCGACAACGGTACGGAGGTAGGTCTGAATGTCCTTGAGGAGAGGCTGTGCTGCGGAATCAGCAAAGGCCAAGGCATCCATAGCTAAGAGTAGGCGAGATGAGCACGGGGGTTGTAGGACTCAATGGCCTGAAGTTGCCGATAGAGATCGCGTTCGGCATCACTCAGTTGGGGAGGCAGCGTAATCACAATTTCCACCAGCTGATCCCCGCGATCGCCATCGGGACGAGGATAACCTTTGCCCGCCAGTCTCAGGCGTTGACCCGTGCGTACCCCCGCTGGCACCATCATTTTTACCCAACCATCGAGGGTAGGGGCTTCAATTTGTCCACCGAGGGCAGCCTCACTAGGGGTAACGGGGAGTTCGCAAACAATGTCGTAGTCCTCAAGGCGAAAAAGGGGATGGGGAGTCACCTGAATTTTTAGGTAGAGATCGCCACCGCCCGTGCCTTGACCCCGCAGCCGAATCCGTTGACCGGTAACCATCCCCGGTGGCAGGGTCACTTCCAAAGAGCGGCCATCCCCAAGGCGAATCCGCTCCCGTCCCCCTTCGTAGGCTTTTTCGAGGGGAATTTCTAGGGTGGCTTCCGCATCGCGACGACTCACAGCAGTATAGGCGGTTTTGACAGTGCCGGGGCGAAAATAGTCTGTCTCTATCGTAGGCGAGCGACGGGGGGGATCCGCAGGAACCGTGGAGGTGCGGGGCGATCGCCGCCCCAACAGTTGATCCAAAAACTCTTGAAAGTTATCTTCGCTGAGATCGGGTTCTTCCCTGACACTGGTGCCATTGCGACGAGCCATAGTGGTGCGCTGTGAACTGCGACTGCGAAAACCGGGCTGTGACCAATATTCACCGTAGCGATCGTATTGCTCACGGCGAGCGGGATCACTCAAGACTTGGTAGGCTTCACTAATGTCTTTGAATTTCTCTTCCGCAGCGCGATCGCCCGGGTTCATATCGGGATGATACCGCCGTGCCAGTCGCCGATAGGCGCGTTTAATCTCCTCTGTGCTGGCATTGCGATCCACGCCCAAAAGCTGGTAGTAATCTCGAAAATTACGCATTGACCGTCCTATCTACACTCCCATTTCCAGCAAAGAAGGCAACGAAGTTCTACCAGTCGTCGTCATCCCAGTCATCCCATGCTGCCGAATCACTGCGTTGGGAATAACCACGGGAACGCCGTGAGCGGGGCGGCTGATCCCACTCATCCTCATAATCGTCCCGACGGCGCTCACGGCCTCGCACCGCATCAAGGCCTTTGTTCACTGCTTCCTTGAGATTGGGCAGCTTAAAGAGTTCCTCATCATCTTCCGCTTCTTCTTCGCTCAGGCGTAGTTGACGGACAAAGTCGTAGAGCCGCTCTTCAAGGGCAGCATAGGTGAGGTCAATCTGGCGATCGTCCTCATTGCGAATAGCTTCCTGCAATTGCCGCACCAAGGCTTCAATGGCACGGCGTTGATCAGCAGCAAACTGATAGCCAAATTCCTGAGCCGCTTCCCGTAGCTGACGTTCGGCGCGGTTAATCAAGTCTTGGGCACGGTTGCGCTTCTCAATGCGTGCCCGCCGCTGGCGATCGCCCGCCGCATTGGACTCAGCATCCAAGAGCATCTGCTGAATTTCCTCTTCACTCAGCGTTGACGCCCCCTGAATGACGACACTTTGCTCGCGGCCACTAAAGCGATCCAAAGCCACCACTTGGAGCAGGCCATTGGCATCCAAGTCAAAGGAGACTTGAATTTGGGGTACCCCTCGCGGTGCCGGCGGAATTCCTGTTAACCTAAAGCGTCCCAAGGACTTGTTGTGTTCTGCCAGTTCCCGTTCCCCTTGAACCACGTGGATTTCCACTTGGCTTTGGTTATTTTCTGAGGTTGAGAAAATATCGGAGCGACGCACCGGAATTGTGGTATTGCGGGGAATCAACACCTTCGTCACGCCGCCAATGGTTTCGACACCCAAGGAGAGGGGGGTCACATCCAGCAGCAGGATATCCTTCATATCCCCCGCGAGAATGCCGGCTTGAATGGCAGCACCGACGGCCACCACCTCATCGGGGTTGACGTTTTGGTTAGGTTCACGACCAATCATCTGCCGCACCAGATCCTGCACCATAGGCATCCGCGTCGCACCCCCCACCAGCACCACGGCATCAATTTGACTGGGGGTTAAGTGGGCATCCATCAGCGCCTGTTCGACCGGATAGCGCAGCCGTTGCAGCAGGTCTTGGCTGAGGTCTTCAAATTGGCGGCGGCTCAGGGTGGTTTCAATGTGTTTTGGCCCATCTGCCGTGGCGGTGACAAAAGGCAGATCAATGTTGGTTTCCAGTAGCCCAGACAGTTCAATTTTGGCTTTTTCGGCAGCATCGGTGAGCCGCTGAAGAGACTGGCGATCGCGCCGCAGATCAATGCCCTCTTTGGCAAGGAAGTCCTCCGCCAGCCAATCCACAATTAACTTATCAAAGTCATTGCCCCCCAATTGAGTATCACCGCTGGTGGCCTTCACCTCAAATACGCCATCGCCGACATCGAGAATCGAGACATCAAACGTGCCGCCACCAAGGTCAAAGACCAGAATCGTCTGCTCCTTCTGGCGATCGAGGCCATAGGCCAAAGCGGCCGCCGTCGGCTCATTAATAATCCGCCGCACATTTAGACCCGCAATGCGTCCGGCGTCACGGGTGGCCTGCCGCTGTGAGTCATTAAAGTAGGCGGGTACAGTAATCACCGCATCAGTGACCGGCTCCCCGAGATAGCGGCTGGCATCCTCCACCAGCTTGCGCAACACCATGGCGGAAATTTCCTCAGGGGCAAATTCCCGTTGCAGCCGTGGGCACTTAATGCGCACCTTGCCCGATTCGTCGCGGCGGATCGTATAGGGAACCCGTTTGGACTCTGGGGTCAGCTCACCGTATTCGCGGCCGATAAAGCGCTTCACGGCATAGAAGGTGTTTTGGGGATTGAGCACCGCCTGCCGCCGCGCCAACTGACCCACCAATCGCTCACCATCTTTGCCAAAGGCCACCACAGAAGGGGTGGTGCGGGAGCCTTCTGCATTGGCAATTACAACGGGTTTTCCCCCTTCCAACACCGCAATGACGGAATTGGTGGTTCCCAGATCAATGCCAACAATTTTGCCCATGCCGTTTGAACGACTCCGCACTGGTTAAAATAAATGAATAGCGTTATAGTAACGGATTATTTACCCTTTGTTACGCTTATTCGATTGTACGAGATCTGCCCTAGAGCGTCAGAATTGCTTTTTCCTCTGTGCTGCGCGATCGCTACAACGATATGGACAACCTCAGTTTTCACACCTCACATTCACCGCTGCTCATGGGTGAATTCTAGCGGTAAGATGACAGGCAAGAGGTTGCAGCACAGCTTATCAACTGTTGCTACACCCAATTCCGAGAAGGAGACCGTTCTATGCTACACCGCAAGCTTTATCAACTCTATACCGACGGCCAAGAAGTCTGGATTTACTTGCGGGATCAACAACGCCTAATTGACCGGGCACGCATTGTGGATATCGAAGGGAATGTTGTAACCATTCGCTATGAAACGGAGGAAGACGACGAAGTGTGTGCTTGGGAAGAGATCGTCAACATCGAAAGCATTGGCTCGATTTCACGACGGCTGGCAGCCGTTCCCCGAGGCTATGCGGAGTTACCGATTGCGGATGAGTGTCCAGAGGCGGAGCAATTGCCCAAGCATTCCTCGGAAACCGAACACGAGCGTTAGTTGTTATCCATGCGCTCAGCCCCCGTTGTGGAGGAGATAGCCACGATTGATGCCCAGTATATGGGGCGTTGCCTTGAGTTAGCGACTCGTGCCAAAGGCTGTACGGCTCCAAATCCCCTCGTGGGCTGTGTGATTGTAGCGGAGGGACGGGTCATTGGGGAGGGGTTTCATCCCAAGGCGGGGGAACCCCATGCCGAGGTTTTTGCATTGCGCAGTGTTGCTGAGGGCGATCGCCCCCTCCTCAGCAAGGCCACCCTCTACGTCAATCTTGAACCCTGCAACCACTATGGCCGTACGCCCCCCTGTACCGAAGCAATTATTGCGGCGGGCATTCCTAGGGTAGTGGTGGGCATGATTGATCCCAATCCCCAAGTGGCGGGGGCGGGTGTGGAACGCTTGCGCTCAGCGGGCATAGAAGTCAGGGTGGGGGTGCGGGAAGCCGAGTGCCAACGTCTCAATGAAGCTTTTGTCCATCGGGTGCGCTACCGGCGTCCCTTTGGCATTCTCAAATACGCCATGACCTTGGATGGCAAAATTGCCTCTAGTGCGGGTCACAGTCTCTGGGTGAGTGGCGAAGCCGCACGGGCGATGGTGCATCAACTGCGCTCTGAATGTGATGCCATAATTGTGGGGGGTAACACCGTGCGCCTCGATAATCCCCTGTTGACCTCGCGCCATGAGCGCAATCCCCTACGGGTAGTAATGAGTCGTGCCCTTGATTTGCCCCCCAATGCCTTGTTATGGGAAACGAGTACTGCTCCGACCTTGGTGGTGACTTCTGCTTCGCCCCAGCATCCCCTCATTCCCCACTTGCAGGCACGGGGTGTGGAGGTTGTACACCTAGAGCCACTAACACCGACAACCGTTATGGCACAGCTCTATCAACGGGAGATCATGACCGTGCTGTGGGAATGCGGCGGTTCCTTGGCCGCAGCGGCGATCGCCGAAGGGATGGTACAAAAAATCTGGGCGTTTATTGCGCCAAAAATCATTGGTGGCTCTACTGCCCCCGCCCCAGTCGCTGATCTAGGCTTAACCAAGATGAATGAGGCTTTATGCCTAGAGAATGTGAGTTGGCAAACCGTGGGCGAGGACATTCTCGTAGTGGGCTACCTACCCTCTAGGCCTCCGGTTCCGTGACCTCAATAATAGTGCAGCCCGTTTCTGTGGGGGGCGTATCCGCCTGCTCATAGAGCAAATCAATCCACAGCGACTCCGGGTAGGGCTTGCGACTAGAGACATAAAAGAGCCAATGCTGACTAACATTGAGGGACTCTCGCCGCAACTTGGCCATTGCAGGGGTTGTAATCAGGCGTAGGGCAGCGTTGGCATTGCGCCACTGCTCAATAATTCCAGCCGCAACCCGCAGGGTTGCCCCCTCGCTATTTTCTAATTCTAAAATGCCGTCAATATGGATACTCTCCCACCAGTGCTGTGGATCCCGGAGATCCAATCCTTGGCCATCCATATAGTCAATGAGGTTGGGGAGATATTCGCGAATAAAGTTTTGGACAACACTAAAGGGAGGAAAAGGACGCAAGACCTTGAGGTGGCTTGCTGTTTGTTGAAACCACAGCTTGTGGTAAGTCATGGGGACAAAGCTCCGTCAGAAAGGCGATCGCCACAAATCGTTACAAACTCGTTTATTCTACCAAGCAAGCTTGCCTTGATCGTCCCTGAGACTGAAGATTAGTATGTGCCACTTTTAGCTTAATCTGGCACAAGTGTTATAGGACAATTTTGGCTTAACGAGCAATGATGAGAAGGATGTAAACTGACTTACATTATTAAAAAAAACTATACACACTGGTTAGCTAACTTTACTTTACTTATTCATTTATTGGAAATAATGATTTTTATTTTTTGGCGCAAAATTAAGCCCAAGTCATGATAAACTCAGGCTTTTTGATTATTAACCAGTAGGTAGAAAATTCATATTTTTATTTTGCAGCAGATAATTAATTCCCCAGAGATGGCATGGCGAGACCGAAGGGAGGCTTGTCATTTGGTTGTGGATTGGGTAAAGTCACCTAGAAGTTTCGTCGTGGTGCCAAAACACCCTTTGCATAAACAATAGATTGGGACAGTTTTAGGCATAGATGCGGCGAGTGGCCTTTGGCTACCTTGGACGATTGCTCATGATGTGTGTTCTCAGTTCACTGCTTTGTCGAATCACTGTCAATTTCGTGTGCGAGGAGGATTACCTTGAGCAACGATAGTCGTATCCCTACTGCCTCTCAGAATGCACCCCTTGCATCTGCCTCTCTGCTTGGTCGTTCGCTGCGCTCCCTTTGTTCCTGTCTGCCTTTACTGGGCACTTTTGCCCTAGTTCAGCCTACGCAAGCCCTTGATTTGATAACTCTTGCGGGCGATCGCGATCTACGTCCAAAGGATGTTCGCGCCGAATCTCTCAACCTCCCCTCCCTCTTCAACACTGAAACCCAAGACCCCCTAGTTGAATTGGAAAACCCTTTATCCGCCGACAAAACTGAATTACTCCAAGGCGTGACTCAGGTGGCATGGCAGCGCACCGTTGAACCTGAGCTGCGTTTTGACCCACTCATCCCCACAAGAGCACCTGCGCCAACCCTATCAGCCTTTGCCTCCTTTGAGCGTCTCAGCCGCCCTTCTGAACCCACCTTCAAAGTGGTAGATCGTCGCGTTCGCACCGATAGCTTGGCAGATCTCGTGACACAAGCGACTACCTCGGTCGTTGCCTCCTTGATTACCGATGCCCCCTTAGCGATGGGCGGATCTTTAGAACAAACTACGACGGAAATTGAACCGGAAGCAGCAGCGGCAGAAACCACTCAACCTTCCCAACCATCAGCACCTACTAGCTATTGGCCAGTGTCCACCTCTGCACCAAGGCCCATCCTAGCACCTGTCCCTCTGGGTCGTGCCTCTAAGTGGCAACGTCGCACGATGCCTGTACCTGTTTCAGTTCAAAGACCCCTCACCTCACCTAGTTTCGCCCAGCCCACAATTAACCATCGCCCGCAAACAACAACAGTAACGGCAGTGACACCTGCCGCTGTGCAGCCCATTGTGCCCCCTGTGCCCGTCAAGGTAGCACGCGCAATTGTGACTCCACCCTTACCCAGTAATCTCGATCTACCCCCTCTACCCAACTCCGATCGCTTCCTACCTAGGCTGACGACGAACTTTATCTGGCCGGCGCGTGGCGTGCTGACCTCTGGTTTTGGCCCGCGTTGGGGACGGATGCACCGAGGAATTGATATTGCCGCTCCCGTGGGCACACCTATCTATGCTGCTGCTGCCGGTGTAGTGACCTACTCCCAGTGGAACTCCGGCGGATATGGCAATCTGGTGGAAATTCGCCATGCCGATGGGACGCTGACGCTCTATGCCCACAACCAACGCAACTTGGTGCGCGTTGGTCAATACGTTGAGCAGGGTCAGCAGATTGCCGAAATGGGGAGTACTGGCCGCAGCACAGGACCCCACGTTCACTTTGAAGTGCATCCCCAAGGGCGGGGTGCGGTGAACCCGATGATCTTTTTGCAACGCAGCCAAGGCTAGTCGTTGACGGTCTATTTTGTGGGGGCGGGGCTGGGAACCCCTGTTTCTCTCACGATTCAAGCATGGACTTGCCTTCAACAGGCACAAGTGGTTCTCTACGATGCCCTGCTCTGCCCTAGCCTCCTAGAACTCACACCCGATGATTGCTTGCGGGTGGCAGTGGGCAAACGGGCGGGAGGTGAGGTATTTCCCCAATCAGAAATCAACCGCCTTTTGGTGGACTATGGCCAGCAGTATGAACGGGTGGTTCGGCTCAAAAGTGGCGATCCGGGACTGTTTGGCCGTCTCCATCAGGAACTGGAGGCTGTGCTGGGGGCAGGGCTTGAGGCAGTGGTGATTCCGGGGGTTTCGTCCGCGCTGGCGGCACCCCTATTGGCAGGGCTGTGTGTTACAGCGAAAGATGTAAGTCAGTCAGTGGCCATTTTGTCGGGGCATGCCCCGGAGACCCTTCCTTGGTCAGCGATCGCCCAAATGGAGACGCTGATATTTTTGATGGCCACCCGTTCCCTGCGGCAAATTGTCGAGGAATTGCTGAGGCAGGGGCGATCGCCCACAGAGGGATTGGCCATTCTGCAATGGGCCGGGCAACCCCAGCAACAGGTTTGGTTTGGCACCCTCGAGGGCTATCTAAAGACACCCCACTTTCCAGACATGGCACCTGCGGTCGTGGTGATTGGCGCGATCGCCCAAAAACGCTACCCTGTGGCTAGTCTAGATCTGGCATTCCCTGACTGTTTGAGGACTTCCCCAGCACCCATGTCTCGACTCCACGGCAAAACCATTCTCGTCACGCGGGCAGCAACCCAAGCAAGTGAGTTTACTCAGCAACTCACAGCAGCAGGTGCCACCGTTTTAGAAATGCCGACACTGGAAATCGTACCCCCCAGTTCTTGGCAGCCACTGGATCAGGCCTTGGCGCAACTCGATACCTTTGACTGGCTGATTCTCACGTCCCACAATGCCGTTACCTTTCTAATGGAGCGGCTACAGGGTCATGGCAGAGATAGCCGTGCTCTTGCCGGTCTCAAGATTGCTGTTGTCGGTCACAAAACCGCCCAAACCCTCAGCAGTTACGGCTTAGTGGCTGACTTTACCCCCACTGAATTTGTTGCCGATGCCCTAGTGGCCGAATTCCCAGAACCGGTTGTGGGCTTGCGTTTTCTTTTTCCACGGGTTGAAAAAGGGGGGCGACCCATCTTGGTGGAGGCCTTTACGGCTGCCGGAGCCGAGGTTGTTGAGGTACCCGCTTATGATTCCCGCTGTCCCCAAGCAGCTGATGCCCAAGTCTTAGCGGCGTTGCAAGCGGGTCAGGTGGATATCGTCACCTTCACCAGTTCTAAGACAGTGAAACATTTTTGCCAATTGGTGGGTGCTCAGGCGGCAGAGCTACTTCAGAATGTACAGATTGCCAGTATTGGCCCGCAAACCTCGCAAACTTGTCGCAAACTCTTGGGACGAGTGGACGCTGAAGCCACAGAACATACCCTTGAGGGACTCCTTCAGGCCTTATTACAGATAACTTAGTGTTTTGGGTACACCAATCCGCTAGTGTGAAAATAAGGACTGTTTTAAGGCAATTGTGGAGCATGACACACGCAACCGATGTGTTGACCCTTGGCCGTTGGATGGCGGCGGATTTTAGTAACCAAGCCCAAGCCTTTGAGAATCCGCCCTTCTATGCCCATATTCGGGTGTGTATGCGACCCCTGCCCAATGGTTTTTTGGAGGGCATTGCCCTTTATGTGGAACAGGCCTATGACTATCTGCTGGCGGTTCCCTACCGCACGCGGGTTTTGGAACTGGTGCCCGCCAATGATCACATTGTGATTAAAAATTATGTGCTCAAGGATGAAAAACGCTTCTTTGGAGCAGCTCGCGATCGCCAACGGCTGTACGGGATGACCGCCGATGATCTAGAACTTCTCTGCGGCTGCAACATGCTCACCTACTGGACGGGGCACAGCTTTCGCGGCGAAGTGGAGCCGGGCAAAGCCTGCAAAGTGGTGCGCAAAGGACGGGAAACCTATTTAGACAGTACGTTTGAAATTGATGGCGATCGCTTCATTAGCCATGATCGCGGACGAGATCCCGAAACCGATGAGCACGTGTGGGGATCGGTGGCGGGGCCTTTTCACTTTGTGCGCTGGCAGAGTTTTGCCGATGAAATTGTGGCTTAGGCCGTCTGCCAGTCGGGTAGAGGCTTGCCTTGGTAATAGAGGCGAAAGAGACCCCAAGCGCCTAGGGCGATCGCCACCAAGCTAACCACTTGGGCAATCCGCAACGACCCCACCATTAGGCTATCCAGGCGCAGCCCCTCAATCCAAAAGCGACCCATGCTGTAGGCAATGGCATAGACCATCAGGAGCGTCCCCGGCTTTTGATAGCGAGGTTGAGGAAAGAGCCACAGGAGGAGAAGAAAAACTCCCAGATTCCAGAGAGACTCGTAGAGAAATGTGGGGTGGTAGTAGGCTTCGTGCAGAAATTGGGGCGGGCGCTGCGGCGGAGGGATATAGAGTTTCCACGGCAAATCGGTAGGCGCACCAAACGCCTCGGAGTTAAAAAAATTCCCCCAGCGGCCAATGGCCTGACCCAAAATCAAGGAAGGGGCAATTACGTCGGCCACCTGCCAAAAGGAAAGCCGTTGCACATAGGTAAAGATAGCCATCGCTAGCATACCGCCAAGGATGGCACCGTGAATGGCAATGCCGCCTTTCCAAATTTGCGCCACTTGATCCAAGTGCTTTTGGTAAAAGCCCCAGTTAAAGGCGACGTAATAGAGCCGTGCCGCAGGAATAGCCGCCACAACTAACCAAATTGCCAGATCCGCAATCAGATCAGGATTAATCTGCCGCTGGCGTGCCAAGCGTTGACTCAGCCAAATGCCAATAAAGACGGCAAGGGCAATGAGGATCCCATACCAGCGGAGGGTGATAAACCCCAGCTCAAGGGTAGCACCGGGGGACTGGAAGGTGGCAATCATGCCTAGAGCAGGTTCTAAACGGCACGGGCAGTCTGAATGACAGTGGCAAAGGCGTCAGCATCCAGCACGGCCAATTGCGCCAGCATCTTGCGATTCAGTTGAATCTCGGCTTTTTTCAGGGCGCCCATCAGTTGACTGTAGCTCATGCCGTGTTGACGGGCAGCCGCGTTAATCCGGGCAATCCAGAGCCGCCGAAAATCTCGTTTGCGCCGCCGCCGATCGCGATAGGCATTACACAGTGCCTTCATGACCACCTGATTGGCGGTGCGGAAGAGCTTGGAGTGCCCCGCACGATAGCCTTTGGCCAGCTTGAGAATTTTTTTACGCCGTTTGCGGGCAACGTTACCCCGTTTGACCCTTGCCATAGTTCAACTTCACCTTGATGAAAACTGAGAATTTATCAATTAAACATAGGGCAGCATCAATGATACCCGCTCAAAATCCCGTGGATCGACGAGAGCTTTGTGAGAAAGACGATTCTTGCGATCGCTGGACTTGTGCTCTAGCAGATGGTTCTTGTTGGCCTTGCGGCGGACAAACTTACCACTGCCCGTCGTCCGAAATCGTTTGGCAGCAGCACGACGTGTTTTTAGCTTTGGCATAGCCTTGCCCTGTTTTAGACACAGCTTACTAGTGTACTATTTTGAAGGGAATCTTGGCAAGATACATGGAACTGGAGTTCATTCCTGTCGAAGAGTTTTATTTTGCCCTGACATTGGCCATGCGCACCCTAGAAGACTTGGGCGATGCGGCATTTGTGGAGCGAGTGCGATCGCGCTTGAAGGAGCGGTTCGGTCAAGCCTCAACGGTTGCTGCCGCCAAGCAAAACACCTTTAACTATGTCTTTCGCGTCAAGGGGGTGGACAATAGCCCCGCGCCGCAGCTGATGCTTTCGATTGCCGATTGGCAGGGGAAAATCCGCCTCAGCAGTGACTACGGCTGGACATTGGATGCGCAGCGCAAAACAGTCCGCACCGAGAAATTTGGCGATCGCCCCCAATTTTGCCAGCAGGTGAAAGTCCACCTTGCCCGGTGGCTGGATCTGCCTGAATTTCTTGAGGTTTAGATGTTTGATCTAGAGACAGCCATTGATACAGCAATTAAAACATGGTCGGTGATCCATACCCCCTTTTTAGCTCCAGATGGAGTGATGCAGGCTCTAGGTACCTTGGAGCAGCGGGCGGATGTCCATGGTCTGGCTTGGGGGGGCTACCCTCAGGCGGAACGCTGTCGGCTGGCGATCGCCCCTGCTGCACTCAATCTTGAGGAGCACCGACCTCCCTTGGCCTTAGTGCGGCTAACGGGCAACTTTCTCTTTGACCCGGCCACCTACGGTGATTTTGAGCGAGCGATCGCCACTGCCGGCCTCGATGCGGGGGACTATGGCGACGTAATTCTTCTCGGAGAACGGGGGGCACAGATCATTCTCATTCCTGAGCAAGTGTCACTCCTTCAAGAACACTTAAAACAGGTGCGCACCGTAGCGGTGACCGTTGATCTGTGTGATTGGTCAGAACTGGCCGTAGCGCCTCCGCAACGGAAATCCCTCAGTACCGTCGAGGCCTCTTTGCGCTTGGATGCCGTGGCCTCAGCCGGGTTTGGTGTCTCCCGCAGTAAAATGAGCGAGTGGATTAGCCAAGGGCTGGTGCGGGTCAATTGGCAAATCGTGCAGCAACCGCGGCATCTTCTCAAAGTCAATGACCTCATTGCCATTCGCGGCAAGGGGCAATTGCAGATTCAAGACATTCAAGTCACCAAGAAAGAACGCTACCGCATTCAGATGGAGCGCATTCGCTAAAGCCATGGACCTGCTGCTGTCGAAATTGCTGCCGCCACTGCTGTATCCATTACCCTTGGCCTGTTGGGCATTGATCTTTGCTATTGTCCGCTTCTGGCGTGCCCCCAAACAGGCAGCGATCGCCCTTGTGATTGCCCTCAGCATTTTACTCCTGAGCGGTAATGACTATGTGGCAACGGCTCTCATTGCTTCCCTAGAGCGGCAGTATTTACCTCCTGATCCCATGCCCAAAGCCGCCGCCATTGTTGTTCTGGGTGGTGCTGTTGTCCCCCAGACTGCGCCAAGACCTTGGGTAGAAGTCACTGAAGGGGGCGATCGCATTCTCTACGGTGCCCATCTGTTTCGCCAAGGGTATGCCCCCTATCTCATCCTCAGTGGTGGTCGCATTGAGTGGCTCGGCGAAACCTTTCAGCGGGGAGAAGCAGCGGATATGGCCGAAATTGCCACCACCTGCGGCGTGCCGACGGACAAAATACTGCTGGACACCACCTCACTGAATACCTACGAAAACGCCGTCAATGTCAAAGCCCTCTTGGAGAAACATCAAATCGAAGGCGACCTGCTGCTGGTTACATCGGCTTACCACATGCCGCGATCTGTCGCCATTTTTCGCCGCTTGGAGATGAACGTCATTCCAGCGCCCACCGACTATCGGTATCTCTCGATCGCGCGATCGCCCACGTGGCAAAACCTCCTGCTCAGTCTGATTCCCAATCCCTACAACGTGTACATCACCACCATTGCCCTGCGGGAATACCAAGGCCTGCTCGTCTATAAACTGCGGGGTTGGCTTTAGAGGTCTTGAGCTCGCAGAAACGCTTGACACGCCTCCACAAAGGCAGTAGTTGACTCATAGGGCAGAACATTGCGCCCCGGAATGACCACCCCTTGGGCATTGGGAAACATCTCTGTGTAGAACCGTAACCGTTCCTCAGCTCCCTCAGCCCCGCCGTTACGACTAATACTGGAGGCCTGATCTCCCATCACCACCAGAACAGGCTGCCGAGTCTCCTGCATTTTCTGACGGTAATCCCGCCGCCAAAAGCCCGACAGAAATGAATACACCGCATGGCGAGTCTCAAGATCAGCACACCCCACCACCAGCATTTTTAACCACTCATCATCCACATTCTCAGGCTTGGCAAAAAGCTGATTGATCGAAAACTGTCGCAGGAAACTTTCTTGGCGGGCATAGAGATAAAAGCCCCAACCCAAGGGAGAATCAAAAAGATTCCAGCGCACCCTTTGCCAAGCGGGATCCGTATTTTCGGAAACTAAGGGTGCTACCGGGGGTCCACTGAGAATCATTACTTGTACTACTTGGGGATCAAGGTGGACTAGCTCCATCGCCACAGGAAACAATGCCCCTTGGACAACAAGAATCACCGCTTGGCGAATCTCAGATGTGATCAAGAAATGTAACTGAGCCGCCCAATCTTCGGGAAAGTAGGCGCAATGGGGCAAGGCACTCCGGCCACAGCCCAGCAAGTCAGGGACGTAGAATGAGTAACCTTCCCCTTGAGATTGCCAGTAGTTGACACAGCGATCCCAGAAGTGCCCAGAGAGGCCAACCCCCACTGGATGGATAAAAAGAATGGGGCTTTGCCCTTCTTCCGAACTCAAGCGATAAGCGCAGGAAAGACCCTGCCACTGATAAGTTTTAGAGGCCAACGACAGCATTCCTGACACTCCTGCAAATTTCTTGAAAGAACTCTTGTAACGCAATCAACAGTAAACTTGTTACTCCCCTCAACAATATGACTGATCCCTAACATTCGGTAGCAATTTTAACCAAATTTTTCCCTTGTCTTAACCTAATCCCTTGAATCTGTTGCTTATCCTGACGAAAGGGTGGTTCTATCGGTTTGCCTCTTTGAAATGTGTGGGCAACCGTCACCCCGAATCTAAATTACTTGCAAAACGTTGTTTACTCCGCTAGGAAACATCGCCATGTTTACATCTGCAAAAAGCTATGCTCGGCTAGGAGTAGTCGCAGCCATCGCAGCTCTGTCGGGTAGCCTGATTCCTGCTGCTTTGTCTCAGCAAAGTGCACCTGTGGTTCGCATTGATGGCTCCAGCACTGTTTACCCCGTAACTGAAGCTGCTGCCGAACAATTTCAAAAAGCGCAGGGGGGTAAAATCCGCGTCACTGTCGGGATTTCAGGGACAGGCGGTGGTTTTAAGAAATTCTGCCGCGGTGAAACAGATATTTCCAATGCCTCGCGGCCAATCTTGGCCAAAGAAATGGAGGCTTGTAAGGAAAACAAGGTTCAGTACATCGAGCTTCCCGTTGCTTATGACGCTCTGACCGTGGTAGTCAACCCCCAAAATAACTGGGCTAGCTCCTTGACGGTGGCAGAGCTGAAAAAAATATGGGAGCCGGATTCTAAGATCAACAACTGGAACCAGATTCGCTCTAACTTTCCCAACCTTCCCTTGAAACTGTTTGGTGCCGGTGCCGACTCCGGAACCTTTGACTACTTCACCGAAGCAATTGTCGGCAAGGCTAAATCCAGCCGCAAGGACTATACTGCCAGTGAGGACGATAACGTGCTGGTACAGGGGGTGAGCCGTGAACGGGCAGCCCTTGGTTACTTTGGCTATGCCTACTACATGGAAAACAAAAACAAACTCAAGGCGGTGGCCATTGATAACGGCAAAGGCCCCGTTATGCCCTCGGAGAAAACCGTTCTCGACGGTACTTACCAGCCCCTATCGCGCCCCATCTTTATCTATGTCAATGCCAACTCTGCCAAACGGCCAGAAGTACGCCAGTTTGTCAGCTATTACCTGAGCAACGGTCCGGCAATTGTTCGGAAGTCGAAGTATGTGCCGCTGCCCAGCAGTGCCTACAAGAGAATTCTGGCAAGGTTCAACAAAAACCAAGTGGGTACTGCCTTTGGGGGTAAAGAGCCGGTTGGCCTGAAGATCGATGATCTTCTGAAACGAGGTCTGCAATAAGAGAGCAGAACTTAACCATACCGAACAGGGTGTTCGGTTTAGTCGAGGCCAGCACCCTGTTTTATAGTTTTCATAAAAAAGTTAAGTTTAGAGTTGCTCCTATGGCACAGGATTCTTTCTCACTCAGGACCAACCTTCCTGTTTCTTTGCCCTCGCGGGCAGTGCGCGTTTGGCGCGAGCGAATCATTGCCTCTATTTTATTCTTTGCGGCCATCTCCTCGGTTTTTACAACCCTGACGATCACCTACATTCTATTTTCAGAAACGGTGATCTTCTTTGAGAAGGCTATGGAGATGCAGAAAATATCGCTCGGTCAGGCGCTGCTGGAGTTCTTCACAAGTACTGATTGGTCTCCCTTGATTGAGCCGGTGGGCATCGGTATCTTACCATTGCTGTCGGGAACGCTGACAACCTGTTTCATTGCTAGCTGTGTGGCCGTTCCGCTGGGCACGATTTCTGCTATCTATCTCAGTGAATTTGCGCCTGCCAAGGTGCGAGAGATTCTCAAACCAATTTTAGAAATTTTGGCCGGTATCCCCACTGTGGTCTACGGTTACTTTGCGCTGTTATTCATTACGCCCTTGCTCCAAAAAATTATCCTAGGCGTGCAGAAGTTCTTCATACCAGGTAAAGAGGAATGGGAGTATTTTCAGTTGCCTGGCTTTAACATGTTGGGAGCCGGCATTGCCGTAGGTCTTATGGTGCTTCCTTACATTTGTAGTCTTGTTGAGGACTCTCTCCAAGCAGTCCCTTTAGGATTAAGAGAAGGCTCCTATGCGATGGGGGCAACGCGCATCCAAACAGCGTTTAAGGTACTCTTGCCGGCTGCGACTTCGGGAATCGTTGCTGCCTACATTCTTGGCTTTTCGCGAGCGGTTGGTGAGACGATGATTGTGGCGGTGGCGGCCGGTTTGCAACCCCGCTTTACCTTCAACCCCCTTGAAGCAGCCGCAACAACGACCGCATTTATTGTCTCTGTTAGCTTGGGTGATTTGCCCCACGGTTCCTTGGAATATCAGTCTATTTTTGCTGCGGGGATCATGCTCTTTTTTGCTACCTTGTTAATGAACGTCATTGGATACTTCCTCAGTCGGCGTTATCGAGAGGTTTACTGATGATTCGCAACCCAAAACTCATCGCCGTCCTCCACGACCCGATTGCCATTGCTGAATCTATCCGCCGGCGTAAGCTCTGGGAACAGGTCTTTATTGTCTTTGGTTGGTTTTCCCTTTTAGTTGCCCTTCTAACATTGGTGTTCCTAGTTGCCGATCTGTTCATTCGCGGCTGGCCTTTACTTAACCTGAGATTCTTTTTATCGCCCCCCAGTAGTGATCCAGAGGAAGCGGGGATTCTCACCGCATGGGTGGGGAGCTTGTTGGTTATCTTGGTAACAATTGTAGTGGCGGTGCCCCTTGGAATTGCTGCGGGTGTTTACTTAGAAGAATATGCCCCCAAAAACTGGCTGTTGGACTTTATTGAAATCAACATCACGAACCTAGCAGGTGTTCCTTCGATTATTTATGGGCTTTTGGCTCTTGGTTTCTTTGTCTATATTCTCAAGTGGGGGGAGAGTATTCTTACGGCCGGCTCAACACTGGCTTTGCTCATTTTACCGGTGGTGATTGTAACTACTCGTGAGGCTCTACGGGCGATTCCAGTAGGAATACGAGAGGCCGCTTATTCTGTAGGGGCTAGCCGTTGGCAAATGATTTTTGACCATGTATTGCCCTATGCGATGGGGGGGATTTTGACGGGGATTATCGTTGGTATCTCCCGTGCAATTGGCGAAACCGCACCCTTGATTACGATTGGTGCGCTGACTTTTATTACCTTTTTGCCAGACGCACCGATTAAAGGGGAGTTTCCCTATATTTCCTTCAACTGGATATGGTCACCTTTTACCGTTCTGCCAATCCAAATGTTTAACTGGGTTTCCCGCCCCCAAGAAGCCTTTCAGGTCAATTCGGCGGCAGCAGGTATCGTCCTGTTGGTGTTAACCTTGGTGGTGAATGCGACGGCGATTTATTTGCGCTATCGCTTCAGGAAAAGTATCAAGTTCTAGTCTTAGGGATCGTTACAATGGTTCAGTTGACCGAGGGAAGTGCAATGACTCAGGAAGGTCCTCTGCGAAAGCTGGCAGAAGTGCGAGATCTTAACTTTTACTACGGCCGCAATCATGCCCTCAAGAACATTAACTTACCTATCTATGAGAAAAAAGTAACTGCTTTGATTGGTCCTTCAGGCTGCGGTAAGACAACATTGCTGCGCTGTTTTAACCGTATGCATGACCTCTATCCGGGCAACCGCTATGAGGGGGAAATCTGGCTAGGCAATGACAATCCACGGAACCTGTTGCAGATGGATCCCATTGAGGTGCGGATGCGGATCGGCATGGTGTTCCAGAAGCCGAACCCTTTTCCTAAATCAATTTATGAGAACATTGCTTATGGGCTTCGAGTACGGGGCATTAACAATAAGTCAATTCTCGATGAGGTGGTGGAGCGATCGCTACGCAATGCTGCCCTCTGGGATGAAGTGAAAGATCGCTTAAAGGAGCCGGCCACTTCCCTGTCTGGCGGTCAGCAGCAACGGTTGTGCATTGCCCGCGCCTTGGCCACGGATCCCGAAATTATCCTTTTTGACGAGCCGACCTCCGCCCTAGACCCCATTGCCACGATCAGCATTGAAAACTTGATCGTTGAACTCAAGGATCGGGTGACGATTTTGATCGTTACCCACAACATGCACCAGGCCAGTCGGGTGTCGCAATTTACTGCCTTTATGTATCTTGGGGAGTTGGTAGAGTACAACGAGACGATGTCTATTTTCACCAAGCCAGTAGAGCAGAAAACAGCGGATTACGTTAGTGGCCGTTTTAGTTGATTGCCTAGTGCTTCAAGTCCGCTTGAAAATGTGGTCTAAGGGGCGACTCGTGATTGTGGATGGATTCCTACCCTAGGGTTAACAGTTATTTGTTCTAGCTCTAGGAGCACAGTTATGGTGGCATCGCTGGGGATAACGGTAAAGAGAGGTTTCACTCCAAGCGATCGCCCGTGAATTAGCCATCCGTCTTGCTGACCACCTACGTGCGGGTTCCTCACTCTGCCGTAGGCTGGAAAATTCTCTTAGAGACAGAACAAATTCCCGATCAACGCACCTGCCTTGATGTCTTGGTTGCTTTCTTAACCCTCCTACTTCCCGAATCCATTGATGTCTATGGGCGGCAGTTGGGAGAGCAGCGTCCTGCTTGAGGAGTACGGCTGCGACCTCGGCCAGTGGCTGCACCAACCTCGGCAGCGGCTCTCGATCGCCAAAGTGAACCCTTAGCCCTAGCGGCCAGCGTCTTCGCAGTCTTTGGTTTAGGAGCCGTAGGCCAATGGCAGTCTCCTAGTGTTTGGTTGGCAGGAGTGTACCAGAACCCCCTTCTTGGCTGACGATTCAAGAAACGGAGCAACTTCAGCAGTTGATGCTCCAACTAGAGACCCACATTCAAACCTTGGAGACAGAATTCAAGACCACCCCTCCATGGGCAATTTCCGAACGGGAATACCTAGCGGTCACCCTACGGGAACAGCGGGCAGCACTGTCTTGGGTGCAACAACGACTGGCCTTTGAACAGCATGCTGAACGTCAATATCAAGCGGCGCTCAAACTGGCGGAGCAGGCGACCCTTACTATCAAGGCCCAGCAATCATCAGCGGCCAAGACCTTGTGGGAGCAGGCGATCGCTACCTTAGACGTATTCCCAATACAACGTTTGTTGCCTCCCTTGCCCAAATCAAGCAGTGGCAATATAGCCGCAGAATGCACCAACTACAATAAAGGCAGCACGCGAATCCCCAACAGCCTGCCATGACCCTGAAGCATTCCCTGAACCTGCCCCCTCTGGAGAGTGGCGATCGCCTGAGTCGAGCGGAATTCGAGCGGCGCTATGCCGCCATGCCCCACCTGAAAAAAGCAGAACTAATTGAGGGAATAGTTTACGTGGCTTCACCGGTTCGTGTCAGTCACAGTCAACCCCATGCCGCAATGATAGGTTGGCTGTTTTTTTACACCGTGATGACGCCGGGGCTAGGCTGCTACGACAATCCGACGGTTCGCTTGGATGGGGATAACGAGCCGCAGCCCGATGCCGTTTTGCGCCTTGAAAAGGGGGGCAACTCTCACATAAGTGAGGATGGCTATATCGAGGGGGCACCGGAACTGGTGGTTGAAATTGCCGCCAGCAGTGCTGCCTACGATCTCCACGACAAGCTGAGGGTGTACCGCCGCAACGGTGTTCAGGAATACCTCGTCTGGTGTACCTATGATCGCCAGATTCACTGGTTCTATCTGGAGGCAGGGGAATATGAGTCCCTAACCCCCGATGGCGAGGGGGTTCTTCGCAGTCGCCGGTTTCCCGGCCTCTGGCTAGCCACCCAAGCCTTACTGGAGCATGATCTGGGGACGGTCTTGCAAGTCCTCCAACGGGGAATTGCTACTCCAGAACATCAGGCGTTTGTGCAAATCTTGAGCAATACATGATCATCTCGGCACCTCTTTAGGCAGTTGTTCTCCCCCTCAATGAGTAGTGGCCTTGAAGAGAAATGGCTATTTTGGATTGATCATGGCGGCCCATTTACAGAGATCGTTGCCCGTCGTCCCGCGGGTCAAATGGTGGCACCCAAGCTGCTTTTCAAAAATCCAGAACAGTCTCGTGATGCGGCGATCGCAGCTCTGCGGGTGCAAAACTACGAGACCATCTGGGGCAGCACCCCGGCGGAGATGGGACAATTCGTGTCCTTGAGTTTCGGGAACCCATGACCGTCAGCCTCCTCAGCCGGTCGCGGAGAATTATCCCTTTTGGCCTTGCGGGTGGTGACTGCGGTGCCGTGGCTGAAAATCAATGACTACAGTCGGGACACTTGCCCCATCCCTTAGCAGGAACTGCCATCATCAATGTCCAAGCAGGCGATCGCCTGCGCATTTGTACCCTCGGTGGTGGTGGCTTTGGGGCACCCAATATATCAGAGAATATATCAGATTAGATATATCACATTAATCTTCATCGTCGGTGGGTTGACCGTTGCTGCTCACTTGTTTGAGGTGAATGTGCTTACGACCAAGGGTAATTTCAAATTCATCCCCCGGCTTGAGATTCATTTGCTTGGTATAGGCTGAACCAATGAGCAAATTGCCATTGGCTTGTACTGTAATTCGATAACTGGCACTGCGACCACCTCGGCTGCTACCGCGTCCTGACTTACTGTCAAGACTAAGACCCAAGGCTTCAAGAAGTGCCTTATTAAACTTCAGTTTGCTGATGCGCTCCTTGCCACTTTGGGTAACTGTGTAGTAGCCACAGGCTTTTGCTTTTTCCTCGTGGCTGAGATGTTCCAGTTGTCTGTACTTCTCTAGTAAAGCAGCACCTGTCAAGGGTTCTACTTGTTTGCGTTCCATTTCAACCTACCTTTTCAACAATTCAAATACTGCCTCTCCATTGGCGATTCGATTAAAGATTGCCAAAGTTTGACAGTAAATGGGGAATGAATGAGTCTCTATCTTTAGCAAACCATAATTTTTTTCAGAATTCAAGTTGCGATCGCCTTTGGGTCAGGGTTTTACATTTCCTTTAGACGAGTTACATTTACACTCCTTTTCACAGAGACGGAAGAGGGTCAAAAAATGCGAAGGCTAGTATAGGAAAGCCCTCCACCTCTCTTACAGCCCTTTTCACAGGGGTAGCACAGGCTGAAAACTCCAAAAGCCACAATGGAAGAGGTTTCCATTCCCTTTATATCTCCCATATTTAAGAAAAGAGCTGTATATACTCCATGCTTCAGAAAATGACTCTAATAAAACTTACAGCGCTTTTTGCAAGAGTTGAATATGCTTACAACAGTCCCTTCAGCGTGAGGTAGAAAAGCCCGAAGGTGACTTTAGTTCACACATCACCAAAATTACACATCGCCAAAATTAGAGAGCAATGCGGTGAAAAAACCGAACGGCAAGAAAGTCAGTGGAACCCTGAGGTTCAACCTTGAGAAACTAAATAGAGCTGGTTTAACAACGCTGTTATAGGTCTAGCTATGAGCTGGGTAACAATCCTATGACTTTAGTAAGAGGGTCAAACCCTAGTGAGCCTGCTGATCATTGTCAACTATTTGGAAAAATAGAAGCAAGCTCAAGCACTTGTTCAGGAAACTGCGGCAGTTGGACAACGCTATTGGTTGGAATAATTCTTTTGCTGAGATAGCCAAATTGCCCCAGTGTAACTTCAGCAGGTTCGCTATAGACTTCCAGCGTGCGATCGCTGAGGTTCAACAGCCAGTAATGGGGAATCTTGGCTTCAGCATAAAGAGATAGTTTCACTGTGCGATCGTACTCTAGGGATGAATCCGCCACTTCTATCACAAGGAGCGTGTCCGCAGGCGTGGGATGGGCTGAGGCATAATCATCTTCGCGATTCAAGACAATCGCTATATCGGGTTCTGGCTCACCGTCAAAGGCAATCGTAATAGGCGACTGGCACTGAAGCGTGGCACGATCGCCCACAATCTTCGGTAAAACTCGCAACAATCGCCGCAGACAGCTTTCGTGCGCTGTTCCCTTAGCAGCCATTCGCACCAGTTCCCCCCGAATTAGCTCAATGTGGTCATCTTCATTCAGAAAGCCAAGTTCCACTAAACGGTGATAGTCCTGCACCGTAAATCGTACTGGTTGGGGGGATGAAGCAGGGTGGCCAGTAGTAGTGATCATGATCTTAATTGTAGGAAAAGCCTGATTCGGTTGAGGATTAGTGGGTTTAGCTTTTTAGGACGTAGAATGCCCTAAACTGTGCCAACATGAGGGGTATGGTGCCCTATGATTCCACGTCAACTGGTATTGCGCAATTTCCTCAGTTATCGCCAAGCCACTCTTCCCTTTGCCGGGTTACATCTAGCCTGTATTTGTGGTGCTAATGGGGCAGGCAAGTCCTCACTCCTTGAGGCGATTGCTTGGGCACTCTGGGGGCAAAGCCGCGCCAGCCGCGAGGATGATGTGATCTACTACGGTGAAATGGAAGCCCAAGTGACGTTTGAGTTTAGCGTCCAAGGGCAGACCTATCGGGTGGTGCGGTTGCGGCGACGGGAGCAACATACGGTTTTGGAGCTACAAATTCAGACGGCAGCAGGCTATACCTCGCTAACGGGGCGATCGCTACGGGCCACCCAAGAAAAAATCATTCAAATTCTTCGCCTTGACTACAACACCTTTGTCAACAGTGCCTATTTGCGCCAAGGCCGGGCCGATGAATTTATGGCCAAACGCCCCAGTGAGCGCAAGCAGCTCTTGGCAAGCCTTTTAGGCCTAGATCAATACGAGACCCTCGCAGAAGCCGCTCGCGATCGCGCCCGTGACTACAAAGCCCAGATCAGTGTTCTCGAACAACACCTCCAGACCCTAGAGAATCAACTATCTCAAGAACCTACCTTGCGTGCCCAGCAGGCAGCACTGAATCAGCAGATCCAACAACAACGGCAGCAGCTCGAGCAGTCTCAACAACGACTCCAGGAGCAACGAGCCACCTACCATGTCCATCAACTGCAACAGCGGGACTACAAACATTTACAACAGCAGCGAGATACCCTAGGGACAACGATCGCCCATCTGGAGCAGCAGTGCGAGAAGCTCCGCCAAGAACAGGCGGCTATTACAGATTTAGAAGCCCGTGCCCCCCTGTTGGAAGCTGCCGCCAGCCAATGGCAGAGCCTGAAAACCGCTGAAGCTCAATTGCAGCAGTGTTTTAGTGACTATCAACGGCTGCGCCAAGAGCGCGATCGCCACCAGCAGAGCCTGAACCAACAGCGCCAAGACCTCCTGCGTACCCTGCATGGATTGGAGAGCCAGCAGCAATTTCTTCAGGAACAATGCCAGCAGTTGGAAAAGCTCCTCAAGCAAGAAAATCAGATTGTGGCTGCTCTTGAACAGTTACAGCGATCGCGCGCTCACCTCCAAGCCCAAGAAGAGCTTCAGCAGAAAGTCTTTCCCCTCCTGCAAGCCAAACAGCGCCTTGAACTGGAACAGCAACAGCAGGAGCAACGCCTCCGCAGCCGTCGCGAGGAATTACAGCAGTTGTGGCGGCATCTCCATCAACAGGTGGAACGGCAACCCACTCTGCAAGAGGCAGTGACACTGATTACCGCCCAGATTGAAACCCTTGAAAAACAGCGCATCTATCAAGATCATGTGCGGGAAAAGGGACTGGAGCGCCGCCGCTTCCTAGAGCAACTCCAAGCCCGCCAGCAGGAGTATGAACGGCAAATCAATCAACTGGAGCAGCGCTTAGAACTCCTCAACCAGCCGGGAGCCATTTGCCCTCTGTGTCAGCGTCCCCTCGATGCCCAGCACCATCAGGCAGTCCTACAGCGCAATGCCGCTGAAAAAGAAGAACTCCTCAATCAATTGTGGGTGATTCGTGAGCAACTAGCGGTTACGGAGCGGGAAATTCAAGTCCTGCGACGGGAATATCTAACGGTGGGCTATGAAATCTCGCAACTGACGCAACTGTTTGAGCAACGGGGACAACTTCAGCAGCAACTCCAGAGCACGCAGGACTTAGAACCGCAACTGGATCGCTTGGCCGGGGAAATTGAGCAGATTGAGCAGCAGCTTGCCAACGGCCCTCAGGAGACGCTGGGGGAATTAGAAGCGATTGAGGCAGAACTGGCACGTCTGAACTATGACGAAAAAAATCTGGCGATCGCCCGCGGACAAGTGGAAAAATGGCGCTGGGCCGAAGCCAAAGAACAGGAACTCCGCCAAGCGCAGCGGCAATACCGTCAGATTCAGCAGCAACTGCCTGCCCTCATGGCTCAACAGGAGGAACTGCAACGCCAGCTCAATGCCCTTGAAACCACCTCTCCTTTGGCTCAAAACCTTGCCACCATTGACCAGAAGTTAGCAGCCTTAGCCTACGATCCGGAGCGCCATGCCCAAATTCAGGCACAACTAGTTGCACTAGAAGCCGACTATGAGGCTTATCAGACCCTACAACGGGGGCGATCGCGCCAACCCCAACTCCGCCAAGACCTCCAGAACCTTGAGGAGACACTTCAGCAACAACGGGAACAACTGCAACGCATTACTGACAAACTCGCCCCCCTTGAGGACACTGCTCGCGCCACCACCCGCCTTGCCGCCGATCTCAACCAACGTCAACAGGAACTCCTCCAACAGCAGCAGATCCTAGAGACCTATCTTGCCCACTACGGAAAGCTCACCGCTGAATTAGAGCAACTCCATCGCCTCACTCAGGAATACGAACAGGGACAACAAACCCTTGCCCATCTCCGCCACCAATATCGCCTCTACTGTGAGCTAGCCCAAGCCTTCGGCAAAAATGGCATTCCCGCCATGCTCATTGAAACCGTCCTCCCCCATCTGGAGGCAGAAACCAACCATATCCTCGGTCGTCTCACTAACCATCAGCTCCATGTTCAGTTCATTACCCAGCGCAGCCGCCGCATTGGAGCCGACACGAAGCCCATTGAAACCCTTGATATTCTCATTGCCGATTGCCAAGGTACCCGTCCCTACGAAAGTTATTCCGGTGGTGAAGCCTTTCGCATTAATTTTGCTTTGCGTTTAGCATTGGCGCGGCTGCTAGCACAGCGTTCCGGAAGTGATGTTCAGTTTCTGATTATTGATGAGGGGTTTGGTACCCAAGACGCCCAAGGCTGTGAGCGACTCATTGCTGCCCTGAACGCGATCGCCCCAGAATTTCACTGTATTTTGGCCATTACCCACGTCCCTGCCCTTAAAGAAGCTTTTCAAACCCGCATTGAAGTCACTAAAACAGCGGGAGCTTCCCAACTCAGTATCATTACCTAGGACAGCTCTGGTAGTTTTCGGCAAAATGGTAGAGTACGGTCAGCAACAGCACACTTTACCATTATGACGGTTGAACTGATTGCCAAACTCAGCGATCCCATTGTCAGCGCCGGACAGGGGGCACAGCGGCAACTGGAACTGACATTAACAGCACAGCGGCAGCAACAGCAGCGCGCGCCCCTCAATCTCTGTCTGATTTTGGATCACAGTGGCTCCATGGCCGGTGTTCCTTTGGCAACGGTGAAGCGAGCAGCACAGTCGTTGGTGGATCGGCTGCTGCCTACCGATCGCCTGAGTGTGGTGGCCTTTGATCACAAAGCTCAAGTGTTAGTGCCCAATCAATGGGTTGAGGACAAAGCCGCCATCAAAGCCCAAATTGACGAACTGGAACCGAGTGGCGGCACTGCCATTGATTTGGGCATGAAACTGGCGCTGACGGAGTTGGCAAAAGCCAAACAAGGAACGATCTCCCAAGCCTTTTTGCTCACCGATGGTGAAAATGAGCATGGCGATAACCAACGCTGCCTTGAACTGGCCAAGTTGGCAGCAGAGTACAACATCACGTTTAATACCTTGGGGTTTGGCGTTCACTGGAATCAGGATGTGCTTGAGCAGATTGCCGATGCCGGTGGTGGGCGCCTTCTGTTCATTGAGTATGCCGAGCAGGCGATCGCCTGTTTTCAGTCGCTCTTTAGCCACATCAGCAGTGTGGACTACACCAATGCCCATGTTCTGCTGACCCTGAGTGAAGCAGCACAGCTAGGCAACTTCAAACCGGTCAACCAAGTGGCTCCCGATACCATTGAACTCACCTATGAAACTCCTCATCCCCATGAGTATGTGATTCGCGTCGGCGATGTCTCTGCTACCGTCAAACGCACCCTCCTCATTACCCTCAGTGTTCAACCCTTGCCGCCGGGGTCGCACCTGATTGGTTTTGTGCAGGTTCGCTATGACAGCCCCCTCCAGCAGTCCACAGACTTGTTTTCCGAGAGGATTCCCCTCACCCTCACCGCCGAACCCGACCATACACCGCAGGTCGATCCAGAAGTGCAGCAGAGCATTCTCACCTTGGAAAAATACCGCAAAACGAAGCTGGCGGAAACGAAACTGCAAGCGGGGGACACCGCTGGCGCTGCAACTTTTCTCCAGAGTGCTGCCAAAACCGCCCTGCAACTGGGGGATACCGAAGCGGCAAAAATCCTCGAAGCCTCCGCCCAAGAGCTACAACAACAATCCACCCTCAGTGAATCGGCTCTCAAGCGCACGCGCATTGCCTCCAAAACAGTTCTGAGCAGTCCTCCCTCAAACTAGCCAGAGGGCATCGCCGTTGTGGCAGCCTAAGACCAATTGGGCACTGCCACCATTCACCGCTAGCTCAATAAAGCCATGACTTCCCACCAAGGCCATCAATTGTTGGTGCGGGGCATCACCATAGGTGTGAAGGAGGGGAATTTGTTGTCCTTGAATCTGGATGTAGTGGTAGCCCTTGGCTAAGAGAGCGGCAGGGAACGTGGTAATCACATTGCCAAAGTGATCAATGGCCTGAATCCAGCCTTGGACGCCTTGGGGTGTCATCTCATAGGTGAGATGGGACAAGCGCACCAGACTCTGTGGGTCAATGGCAGAACCAAGGCGCCCGAAGTCCGTTCCTGCGGCTAAATGGGCAGCCACGGGGGCAAAAATGTCCCGACCGTGGAAGGTGGCACTGGGGTTGGGGGTACGCCAAAAGGCCGGCTGGGTGAGTTCAACCACTCGCTGCGGGGGATAGCGATCGCACACTTGGCTAAAGACGCCGTTATCTGGTCCGACACCATAGGCATTGCCGAAATCAAGGGCGATCGCCCGCCGCCTGGTTCCCACCCCCGGATCGACAACGACCAGATGAACGGTGCCCTTGGGAAAATAGGGAAACGCCTGTAAGAGCTGAAAACTGGCGGTGCGGCAGTCCTGCGGTGGAATTTCATGGCACAGATCAATCACCTGCGCTTGGGGATGAATACTGAAAATCACCCCCTTCATCACTCCTACATAGGCATCTTGATGACCAAAATCCGTGAGCAGTGTAATCCAGCAGGTCATAGGGACTACAGAGACAGTCGCTTAAACAGGGGTTCAGGAATGGAACGAATGACCGCCATGATCCAGCGCCAAATGGGTCGCACGTAGATCACGTCCTTCTTTTTTTTGAGGGCAGTGCAGATGGCTTGGGCGACTTCCTTGGGCTGAGCCGTAAGCAGCGGTGGCAACTTCATACCTTCGGTCATGCGGGTATTGACATAGCCCGGCAACACGGTTAGCACCCGTACCCTTGATTTGGCAAGGCGATGCCGCAATCCGGACAAAAATGCCGTCAACCCGGCTTTGGCGGAACCATAAAAGTAATTGCTGGCGCGTCCCCGTTCTCCTGCTACTGAGGAAATGCCCACCAAGGTTCCCCAGCCCCGTTTCTCAAATAGATTAGCAAATAGGTTCAGAATGAGCGCCGGGCCTTCATAGTTGGTGCGCATCACCTCAAGGGCAAGGGAGCACTCTTGTTCACAGGCTTTTTGGTCAGGCATAAAGCCAACCACACAAATCACAACGGCAGGTAGCTCGGGCAACTGCTGAACAAAGGCGGCATGGGTTTCCACCGCCAAAACATCGAATTCATGGATACTCACGGGTACACCGTAGCGGCTTTCTAAGTCGGCTTTATCCGGCTCTAGGCGGTTCACCTGCCGCGCCGCCAATTGAAGGGGATGACCCTGAGCCGCAAATTGATGGGCGATCGCCCGCCCGATATCGGAAGTTGCACCCAAAATTAAGACAGGAGCCTTCATAGATTGAGCCGCCAAGACTGTTCCGAAGCAAAATTCACCGCCCAGCGATGAGCCTGCCTAGCTTGCACAAAGGTCTCTACCCGCGCATCGGACTGCCGCAGGCGCAGCGGACTTAAATGGCTATCCTTGGCCAGATAAAAGCGCCCCCCATACTCTAGGGTGATCTCCTCCAGTTGATCCAACACCTTGAGGGTGCGCCGAGACATGGGAAAATCCAAAGCCAGGGTATAACCCGCCATCGGAAAGGAAAAATAGCCCTGCGAATGCCCCAGCTTCTTCAGCACCGCCAGAAATGACCCTGCGCCTGCCGCCGCCGTACAGTGCAGTAACGCCCCTAAGCCTTCCCGTGCCCTGGCAAGGGGAAGAACACACTGAAACTGGACAAAACCCCGTCGCCCGTAGATGCGATTCCACCCCAACAAACCATCCAAAGGATAGAAAAACGTCTCCCAATCCACCAAGGACTGGCCGGCTTTGCGTTGACTCTTGAGGAAATACAGTTGATTAAACGCCCGCACCGTCAATGCATTCAAGGCACCATTGGGAAAGTCCAGCGGAATTGAGACCTTGCGTCGTTGCGGAATTTGCAGGGGCGTTTGCCGATATTTAGGGGGCAGTTCCTCCCGGGTGGCATGTTCCCCTAGCATGACCACAGAGCGCCCTAAATGAGCGCCACCCGCCAGACAATCAATCCAAGCTACAGAGTAGGTCACTGCTTCAAAGGTCTCAAACAGATCGAGAACCTCATCCAAGTTTTGGGCAATATGGGTGGTCTGGCGAATCCAAGCCGTTTCAATGGGACGCAAGCGAAAGGCCGCTCGCAGAATCACCCCCGTCAAGCCCATTCCCCCTACCGTCCAGTAGAAGAGATCCCGATTTGCCGACGGGGAGCAGCGATAGACCCGTCCCTCCGTTGTTAAGAGATCCAACCAGTCCAGACTATTCATGAAGCTGCCGTCTTTGTGGTGGTTTTTGCCATGGACATCGGCAGCAATCATGCCCCCTACCGTGACAAACTTCGTCCCCGGTGTGATTAAAGGAAACCAACCCCTTGGCACAAAAATGTCCAGAATCTCGGCCAGCAGCACACCTGCCTCGGCAATCAACTGACCCGTTTGCGGGTTGAATCCCAAGAGGCGATTGAAGTGGTTCATCTGGAGCGTGGCTTCCCGATTGAGGGCGCTGTCTCCGTAGGCACGGCCATTGCCTCGAGCAATCAGCGGCAGACCACGCTGAAGAAGCTGGAGAATCTCCCCTTCTGAGCGTGGGGAATACACCTGGCAGGTCTGTACCGGATACCGTCCCCAGCCGCTGAGTTTTTTGAGTTTGGCCTTAGCCGTGAGGGGAGAAGACATATCGCTTATCCAAGTGATACTTGAGTACATAACCAATGGTTAAACCAATGATGGCACCGATTTCCCGCAGGAAATGGCTTTGCCAAATCAGCCAAAATACCGTCTCAAATCCCCAAAAAATTGCCGTTGTGAAAACTCCCATGACCGCGTAGAGACTAAATTGACGACTGTCGTGCCGAAGACCCTTTTTATGATCAAAGAAAATCCAGCGTTTATCCAAATAGTACTTGACGACTAACCCCCCAAGGGTTCCCACCACCACTGCGGTTACAAAATAAGGCAGGCTCTGCCCCATCAATAGGATGACTCGCTGAGAAAAGAGATTCACAAAGCTGGCAATCACAGCAAAAGCCGTATAGCGAACAATGAGGGTCTGTAACCTCATAAACTCTTACCCAAAATAAAGAGAACCAGGCAGATCAAGAAACAGATTTGGCTCTGGCGGTCTTTAATTGCATAAACAATGGGGTCATAGTGCATGACCCCTCGATGGGTGAGGAAAATGGTTCGGGTAAGCCAGTACAGAAGGATACCGCAAATCCCCCAAAGCAACTGTGGTTTGGTGTAGAGCAGTCGAACTTGGGGAGAGCTAATGTAAAGGGCCAGCACCAGAATCGAAACATAACCTGCACTGAGTGCCATCATGGTGATAATCGGCAAATCATCGGTGTGGTAGCCCCGTCCCTTCGTTTTGAGTTCCTTACGCCTTTGATGATCCACCAGTTCGGCTTGCCGCTTGACGGTCGCTAAGCAAAAGAAGAAAAACATGGAGAAGGCCAACAGCCACACACTCAAGGAAATACCGGTGGCCACCGCACCGGCAAGAATACGAATTGTGTAAAGGCCGGCCAAGGTACAAATGTCAATGACAACCCGCCGCTTTAAGAAGAAAGAATAGGCCGTTGTGAGACCGTAATAGGTCAGCAGAATGCCAAGAAAAGGCCAACCGATGGGGGTGGCGATCGCCATCCCCGCCCCAAGGAAGAGCAAAAGCATCCATATCCCATGGGCAAGGGGAATATCTCCGGCGGCCAAGGGGCGATGACGCTTACGCGGATGGGCGCGATCGGCTTGCAGATCCAAAAGATCGTTTAAGACATAGACACTGGAGGCCGTAAGACTAAAAGCAACCGCCGCCACCAGCGAACTCCCAAAGATCGGTAAGCTAAACTGATGCCCCGCCAGCATGGGCACAAACACCAAACTATTTTTCACCCACTGATGGGGGCGAATTTCCTGCAAGTAGGGTTTAATGCTTCGTTTTGCGCTCCCTAAGTGTTCCACATTGGGATTGAGGTGCTCGACTTTCTTGCGCAGCTTTGGCGGCGCATTGACCGTAATTGCCTTGGCTGCCACGGCCCACACGGGTAAGTCGGCAGCAGCATCCCCCATGTAGACAAACTGCTTTTCCCCAAATCGCTCCAGCAAAAACTGTGCTTTGTTTTTTCCCTTGAGGTTCATCCGGCCGTCGGAGCCGTAGACAGCATCGAAAAAACCCAAGTGAGCGGCAACTTTTTCGGCCAAAATTTGATCCGTAGCCGTGGCCAGAGCCGCCTTTCCCCCTTTTGCTTTCCAAGCTTGAATATATTGAATGACTTCAGGGTTGTAGGGCAAGGTGGCAACATCCAGTGGGCAGGCGGTTGCCAAGAGGCGTTTTATCGGTGCTCGCTTCCAAGAATTGATGCTGAGCCACGTTTGGGGAGCTTGGCGCCAACAGAACCAGAAACATTCAAAAAGAATGTCTGTTTTTAGCAGCGTCTGATCGAGATCAACAACAAGATACAGCCCGTTCATGGATGGCGACTTGAAGGCTCCATTAAAGAAATAGCAAGAAAACGCCTCGGAGGTGTTCACTCCCCCCAAAACTGTCACTGAACTGACAACAGTTTACCCCCTAGGACGCCGACTCTTTCTGCCCGCTGCCTCTGGAGATAGCTTCCCGTGCCAAGCAAAAGCTTAATTTTGGGGATCTTTGCTTTCTAGAAAACGGCGGAGCTGCTCTGTGTTTGCTTGCAGGCGATCGCTTCTCTGTTGCAGGCGACGAGTGCTTTCCTCAAGGCGGCGATGCTGTTCATGGCAGCGCTCAAGCGAGTTCAGTAATCCAAAGATATCTTCGATAATGTATTGGGCATCCGCATAGCCTTGAGCCTCAAGGGCTTGTAGCCGCTCTGGACGAAAATCCAACAGACTTTGGATGTTACCCACTATCACTGTATTGGATTCATTGAGGAGACGCTGGGGACGAATTTCAATAATCTGCATCTCAGGGAACTCGTACCGACTCCAGCCATGAAACCCATCCTCCAGATGAATGACGATCGCATGGGTACAGCCACGACGCGCTAACGCCCTTAGAGGCACGTTATCTGCTAGGGCACCATTCACATAGACTTGACCCTTAACCTCTCGGTGGGGAAAGAGATAGGGCACCGCTGCGCTAGCCAATAGCAGATTGGTAAAAGTTTCGGCATCGGGGCAATCCTGTGCCCGCAGCCAATCGGCTTGCGTCCCAAACCAAGCGCGGGATTGATCAATGAGAGGCTGCAACAAGGGATTCCGCAAAAAAGGCAGTTGGAAACTGGGAAACACGGTAATCCACAGCTCGCGACCATATTTAATCCGCTGGTAGTCCACTTCATGACGAATGATCTCTTCGATGGGACGAGGGTCAAAAAAGGAGCGACATTGGGGTAAAATTCCCGTCACCTCTAGCAGCCTGATGAGCCAAGGACTGACATCCCTCAAGGCCACCTGCATCCCATAGGCGGCTAACGTTGCCCACCAGTGAGGATTGGCAGCAGGAACTTCTGCTTTCCCAATGGCGCGCCAGACTTTTTGCAGATGGGCAACACCGACTTCGAGTGACTGGGGATAGGCTGCAAGGAGTGCTCCGTTTAAGGCACCGATACTCGTGCCGGCAATGACCGTTGGCTCAAATCCCTGTTCGGCCAAGTAGCGCAGTGCTCCCACTTGGTAGGCACCCTTGGCACCGCCACCGGCAAGCACTAAACCAATAGTTGGTTGAGAAGGAAGCTGTTTCATTGCGGGGAGGACAGTTGGGCAAGGGTCAGGGTGCGGGTTTCTTCAACGAGGCGTTGGATAGTTTCCTCAGCATCGAGGGTGTGAGGAGTCCCCTTGGGCAAGGGGAGGAAATTCCACTGCGGTTTGCTGTAGAGCTGGCTGATGAGGAAGGCTAGGGGTTGTTTATGGCTATAGCGGAGGCTTGACAATAAATCCTGAAGGAGGGGGAGATCATTTGAAGCAGTGGCCGCAAGGGTTGCTTGCAACAGATCGGTGGTGAGAAAAAAGTACTTGGGCAGATCATGGCGCAGGTGAGTGAGAATTTCGTTGCAGAGGCGCTCTCGGTAGGTGCTCCTATTACCTGCGCAGTCATACTCATAGTAGCCCACGGTACTGCTAAAGGTTTCCCGCGCCAGTAGCATCACCTGTACACTAAAGGGCAAATCGGCATAGGCTTTGCCACTGCGCCAACTGCTGAGAATGCGCTCGAAGTCTTCTTGGGCACTGATTCTGAGGTCGAGGCGCCGCAAGTACTCCTGCTGTTCTTGAAACCTGCGATCGCAAATTCCAATGAGTCTCACCAGCGCTTGCTTGAGAAAGTCCTGTCGCTCTGTGAGGCGCTCAAGCTGCTCCCCTTGCTGCGCGATCGCCTGCTGGTTTTCAAGGAGTACGCTTTGGGTCACTTCTAGACTCTCTTGTAGTTGCAGCAGAGAGTGTTGCGTTACCTCTAGAGCGTATTCAGTGTAGGACAACTTGTCTATGATCTCGGTGGTCAACTCCACCAATGCCTGCTGGCCTCTAACCAAGTTTTGGCCAATTTCCGTTTCATGGGCGTAGGTACGGCCGGTAATCCCATCCAGTAAACGACCAAAAAAGCCGCGACTTTTTCGATAGTTCAACAGCGATTGGCTGATGTGAATGCCATTCACCAAGTCCACCAACAGTTGATCTTTGATAATGGGAACGCGCGTTTCTAACTGTAACCATTCCATGGCGAAACCCTCAGCGTAAACAGAGAATCAAGGGCACCTGATAAACGACAGGCAAATTGGATTGCTTGCCACAGAGCCTGTTGGAATCTCTGGAGTGTCAGTGGGGGATCAGGGGAGGTTGTCCCCAGCACGGCTTGGGCAAATTGCTCTAGATAGCCGGCAATGAGTGGTTGACAAGAGACTGCCTGCCTCCCTTGAATTTTTCGAGCATAGTCCCTGGCAAAGGTTTGCAATTCAGTCGCTAAGCTAGGCGGTGTTTCTTGTGTGTCTAGAATAGCTATTAGTTGGTTCAGATTGTGAATCATCTGCTCTAGGTGATGACGCACGTCTTTAAGGGCCGCGATCGCCAGCAGACCATCAATCACTTGGGCATAAAACTGCGGAAATCCTGTGTAGTCACGCCATTGCTCTTCAACCCGTTGGCAAAAGTGCTCCTTAGAAACCTCTTCAAGCGCCTCTTCCCAAGCAAAACCAAAGAGTTCTTCTGCCATTTCTAGCGTTTCGGGTGCCGATCGCCAGCTTGCTGCCGCCAAGTGGGGGGCAACTTGCAAAAAGCGAGCCGCAAAGAACGCCTGCCGTGCCACCCCCTCAAACACGCGATCGCTCTGTACCCCAAAGGTACGCTGTGCCAGTTCCCGAACCTGATTTGGTGTCATATCCCCCCGCCGCCGCTGATCCACCTTGTTGACTAAAACATAAACGTTCTCAATTCCCTTCGTTTGAACCATATTGCGTACGGTTGTGGCAACTGCCTCTGCTGCTTCGGTTTGGAGTTGGGTAAAGTCCAAGATAACAAGCACTGCATCACTATCTTCCAGTTGCTTGGCAAAGATGTCCTTGATCTCTAGATTGTCTCCCGCCTCATTGGAACCGGGGGTGTCCACCATGACCAATTTCTTCCAGAAGGGAGATTGTTGCCGTTGATACAGGAAAAAAGGTGCGCATCGAATTTGCGGAAGCTGTGCCATCCGTTTGACCGGATTAGCTTCGGGAGCCAAAACACTAGTCAAGCGCACCATATCGTTCAAGAACTGGAGATAGTAGTACACTTGGTGCGTGCCATACATGCGATCCGTAAAGAAAACCCGCCCTTCAGCAATATCCTTAAATAGGGGCATTAAATGGGGATAGGCTTTCTGGAGTTTCTCCTGTTGATCTTTGTGCCGATACACCGCAGCAACGGCTGCTTCAAAAGCCTCTAGGAGTGACTGTGGCAAGTAGATTACCGGTTCTGAAGCCAGAGGGTCAAGAATTACTTCAGTGGCAATAGCAGTCATTGCCGTATTCCGACTGGGCAACAACGGTTGACCCAAGATGGCATTAATGACCGTGGACTTGCCGGCTTTCATCGGCGCCACAACCGCTAGACGTAGAAGGGATTCGGCATCAGGTGTATGCCGCAAAAAATCTGAAAAAGCTGGTAAAGAAATATCCTGCTGATCGAGTTGCCAGATAAGCTTAACAGAGTCCACTAGAAACGCCTTGTACTGTGCCACTAAACTAACTTCGCTTTCTTTCATAGCAGGAATAGTTGATTATTCAGAATTAATCTCATTCCTAAGCCTATTTTGCATGTTGTTCTAGACCTTTTGAACTGGTAACCTAATAAACTCTGCAAGTAGTCTAGTCAGTGTTCTGCTTCCTTCCTAGCACCTCAAACTGCAAAAAATGACAGCAGGGTAACACTCACTTAGTCATTACATAGTTCACGCGGTCTAGAAGACTCTTTCGCTTCTCGCTTAACTGACTGAGGCCATGACGGAATTCCTCACCCTTCTTTATTCGGGCAGAAATCTGTTCGCTTTTTTCATAACGTTGTTGAAGGGTTTGCTGAAGAATACCTTGGTATTGTGTAAGATACTCCTTTAACTTTTCTAGATATTCTTCAACTTGTTTACGAAACTGACCCTCCAAGTAACCATCTAAGACACATGACTGTAGCTTTTTGACTTCTTCATCAATCTGTTCTCTTATTTCCTGTTTCAAGTCTTCTAGCTTTAGATAGTAAGTTATCACAGTATAGGAGACTTCCACTTCATAAGGAATTAACCATAACCAGTACCACCAAGAGCGACGTCTCTGTGTTCTGCGTTCTTCAGTTTGTTGTTGTTGTAAAATTACTGATGAACTACCTTCATCCAATCCAAAACTTATTTTCTCAAAGGCGGTATGGGAAAGATCCAAATCAAAACTTTTCGCTAGGCGCTCTTGAGCCTTTTGCAAAATGGGTCGTGCTTTCCTATCAATTTCCTGATTGGTTTCTTTAACCATTTCCTCTAATATCTTATCTATTTGTTCCTGAGTTTTTTCAAAGTCATCTTGGAATATATTGGATGCTATTTGAAATACTGCTTGACGAAATTGCTCACCTTCCTCTTTTGTCTTAAATTCAATTTTTCCTCCTATAAGGAAATTTTTAGCTTTACGTAAAGAAGACGCAATGTTTTTTGCTGTAGATTCAATAACCCTTACCGGCAATTGCACCAAAGTAGCAACACGTTGCATAACATTTTGATCCGACTCCGAACCTTTATCGCCAGCTGAGGACTCTCTAAATCCCTTAGTTATTTGCTCCCAAAACTCTTCTTGAAATAATTTTGTTAATTTTGAATCAATCTTACTATTTAATTCCGAGACTTTATCTACAATTATCTTCCTAATTTGCTCCTTTTTCGAGTTGATTATTAAATTCAGATTGACTACTTTACCTATCTGTTCAGTATCTTTCCCAAGGTTATTAACTTCTGTTTCAATTTTTTTAATATCTCCTTGTAAAGCTTTCACATAAATGTTGACTTCTTTGCTCATCTCCTGAAGAAAGTTATCTGAAGCCTGTAAAGAACCTTGGATTAGCTTTGGAGCAGCAATTGCTACCAACTCACTAATTACTCCATCACAAAACTGCTTGAATTTAGATTTGGTTTCCCATATTTTTGTTGCTCTCTTCTTCAATTCATCTAAATCAGTGTCTTCTAGGTGTTCTTCCCAGAAATGACTTCCCCAAACTTCCCTTGCTAAGTCTTCAGTCTCTGGTTTGTGACGCCAATCCTCCCCTTGCCAACGATCCACTTGATCCAAAAACCTGACCGCACAAAAGGCAGCTTGAGCAGAGACTTCAAAGACATGACTCTCATCAATCTCAAAATTGCACTTAACAAACTGCTGTACCTCTTCGGGTGTCATGTCTCCCTTGCGACGCTGATCAATTTTGTTCACCAGAGCATAAATGGTATCTCTGCCGCCAAGGATATCTGCAATATTCTTCACAGTTTCCTCAACATTTTTTGCCGCTTCGGTATTGAGTTGC
>NZ_JBKBHV010000001.1:54625-97125 GCF_046299635.1 Thermosynechococcus sp.
GTAAAGTCCAGTATGACCAAGATTAAGTGGCTACGTTCTAGCTCCTCTTTGAAAATCCTCTTGATCTCTAGGTTCTCTCCTGCTTCATTCGGTCCCGGCGTGTCAATGATAACCAAGTTTCCTATTAACTCTCCCGAAACCTCAAGACTGCCTTGAGAAGGCTTCACTCGTACTTGAGGGAGATCACGCATCCGTGGCACTGGATTGTAACTAGGTGCAAGGACACTGCTGAGCCGCACAAGATCGTTCAAAAGCTGTAGCTGACGATGAATGGCCTCTATACCTTCTACCTTTTGATCGAGATTGAAAATGCCAGTCTGGATTGTCTTTAAGGTTTCCTCTAGATGAGGATATTGATTTTTCACCTCTTCTACTTTTTCTATCTTATTCTGTTTTCTAATCGCGCTTACTGCCTCCTGAAAGTAACCAAAAGTCTCGTCAGGGATATTAAGGCTGGGCTTGCCAGCTTGAAAGTCCAAAACCACCTCTGTGGCAATAGCTGTCATTGCAGTATTGCGCGAGGGCAACAAAGACTGGCCGATGATTGTATTAATGATGGTAGATTTTCCGGCCTTCATCGGCGCCACAACTGCCATTCGTAACTGCTGCTCGCGCACACTCTTCAAGGCTTCTTTAACAGCATCTGCCCCTCTAAAAGGCCGGCCGACCAGCTGTTGATACTCTTGGGTTGCGTTCTGAACTGCTTCTAAAAAGGAGATTGTATCTTGACGTAGAGCTTCAACGTAGCTAGCTTTGCTAGCAGCAGTGCTTATATCTTGGGGAAAGCCGGGTAGTTGAGACATCGTCGAGGAGCACAAAACTTTCTTTGGAATATAGCACATCAAAACCTGTCTGTCAATGGCAAAACCAAAGTAAAATTTGTTTACAATTGTTGGCCTGACAATCATGACACCTGCTGCCCTAGGTATTGATTTTGGCACCTCTGGCGCGCGAGCCATTGTTGTGGATGGCGAAGGCAAAATTTTGGCAACGGTGCGGTTTCCTTTGCACCAGCCCGATTCTCCTAAGGCCTGGGCAGAAACGCTTTGGCGCCTCATTTTGGCCTTGCCTCTTCATGTGCGGCAACAGGTGGAACGGATTGCCGTTGATGCCACATCCAGTACGGTTTTACTCTGCAATTTGCAAGGGGAGCCTTGCTCGCCGGTTCTTCTGTACAACGATAATCGCGCTCAAGGGTATGCCGCTCAATTGGCACAAATTTTACCACCACATCAGCCGGCGGTCAGTGCAACCAGTAGCCTTGCCAAACTCCTGTGGTTAAAGGAGCACTGTGCCCCAACGGCAGCGGTTGTGGTTCATCAAGCGGATTGGCTAGCTTTTTTGCTCCACGGTCAACTGGGCATTTCCGATTGGCATAATGCCCTTAAGTTGGGCTACGACCCTGCCCAAGAGGCCTATCCCGACTGGTTTGAGCATCCCTACCTTGCGCCTTTACGACCGTTATTGCCACAGGTGGTGCCCCCCGCTACGGTGTTGGGGTCGGTAACGGTCAAGGAATTTGGCTTTCCGCCGACCTGTCAAGTCTGTGCCGGCACCACCGATAGCATTGCCGCTTTTTTGGCCAGCAGTGCCCAAGGGGTTGGGGAGGCGGTCACCTCGTTGGGGTCAACCTTAGTGCTCAAGTTGTTGAGCGATCGCCCCGTGGCCGAGGCCACAAGTGGCATTTATAGTCACCGGTTAGGCAACCGTTGGCTTGTGGGGGGTGCCTCCAACTGTGGCGGGGCAATTCTCCGCCATTTCTTTAGCGAGGCAGAACTGGTTGCCCTCAGTGCCCAAATTGATCCGCAGCAGCCCACCGGCCTAGACTACTATCCCCTCTTGGAGCCGGGAGAGCGCTTTCCCATTGCCGATCCTCACCTCCAACCCCGCCTAGAACCCCGCCCCCAAGACCCCCGTCGCTTTTTGCAGGGATTGCTGGAAAGCCTGAGCCGCATTGAACAGCAGGGCTATCGGCGCCTTCAAGAGCTGGGTGCTTCCCCTCTCAAACGGGTGTGGACGGCAGGGGGTGGTGCCCACAATCCCGCTTGGCTGGCGATTCGCCGTCAACAATTGGGCGTGCCCGTAGACACTGCTCCCCAAACCGAAGCCGCCTATGGCGCTGCTCGCCTAGCCCAAGGGGCACTCTAGCTTCCTATTGAAATGACTTGAAATTTTACTGAAATTCTACAACGAGCGGATATCCCCGAATACCTTGGGAGGAAACCATTGGACAAGTAGCGATATATACAACTAAAATTGATTGTTGATTGGCAGCCAGAGCTACTCCTGACTGAGGATGTTAAGTTTTATTTCAAGAAGTTTTATTTCCATGCGTCTGGAGCCAAGTTTCTTTCTGTTCAGTCTCGACCATCTCCGACTCTGTATTGAGCGATACTTCACATGTTTTGCAAAATCTTCTAAACTAGCTGCCGTTTAACTTTTATCCCTGTACCTGAGTACGAATACTTATGGCAATTGACCCTAGCGCCTTTATGGCAACCATGGTGCGCCGTGTGCAACTCACCGACGCCGATAAGGCAACCCTCACGGAAGCGGCTGCTTGGGGAAAGGAGATTGCCCCAGCAATGGCAGAGATTTTCTATGACTACCTCGGACGCGATGAGGAAATGAACACCATTCTGAATGCCGTCGAAGGGCGGGTGCACCGCCTGCGGCAAACCTTTGTGGATTGGTTTGCTGAAATGTTTACCGGCATGGATGGCTGGGGCAAAAGCTATGCCGAGCGCCGCTGGAAAATTGGTCTGATTCACGTGAAAGTTGGCATTGGCCCGCAACATGTGGTGCCGGCAATGGCAGTGGTGGTGAATGCCGTACGGCAAAGACTCCGCCAAGATGGCAAATCCGAAGCCCTTGGCGATGCCCTAGGAAAAATTTGCATGATTGACCTTGCCTTTATTGAGCAGGCGTACTTCGAGGTGTCCTCCCAAGCCGTGCTTCAGGAAACCGGTTGGACACAAGCCCTGTTCCAGCGTCTCATTGCCACCGGTGCCGCTTCCATGTAGCCCTGACCACTTACACCAAGAGGAAGACGACATGCCAATTGACGTTTCTAAACTGGAAGCCACGCTGCAAAGTTTTGTTGCTAATGCCAGCAATGTCCAAGGGGCTGCCTTGGTATCTCCCGATGGTTTGACCTTGGCCGCCGTTTTACCCGGCGCAATGGACGAAGAGCGGGTGGCCGCCATGTCAGCCGCCATGCTTTCCTTGGGAGAGCGAATTGGCCGCGAACTCAGCCGGGGTCAAATTGAGCGCATTTTAGTAGAAGGGAGCAGTGGGTATGGCATCCTCACCAGTTGCACCGAGGACGCCGTGCTGTTGGTTCTTGCCGATGCCGCCGCTAAACTGGGGATTCTCAATCTGGAGATCAAAAACGTCTTGACAGAACTCCAGCCCCAGCTCAGCAGCTTAAACCCGACAATAGGGGTATAGAGGTTGCCACCCATGGAAATCATGCGCATTGTGGTCACCGGGCCGGTGGGGGCGGGCAAGTCCACCTTCATCCGCTCTATCAGTGAAATTGAGACGGTGGACACCGATCGCAAAGCAACGGATGAAACTGCTCAGATGAAGCCGAGTACTACGGTGGCTATGGACTTTGGTCGCCTCCAATTCAGTCCCAATATGGCGCTGCATCTATACGGCACGCCGGGGCAGGAGCGCTTTGATTTTATGTGGGATATCCTGATTCGCAAAGCCCATGCTTTTATTCTCTTGGTTAGCTCCCACCGCCCCCAAGACTTTCGGGCGGCACGGCGGATTTCTGCCTTTATGCGCCATCGCACCAAAGTTCCCATGATCATTGGCTGTAGCCATGTGGATCGCCCTGAGGCTTGGCCGATGGAAGAGATAGCGATCGCCCTTGGCTATCTCAGTCCCCATGGACGACCACCGCTGGTTGCCGTTAATGCCTTGGATCGCTCTTCCGTTGCCACAGCCCTCATGGCCTTAATTCAAGCCTTCGCCGAGTCACAAGCAACTGCTCTCCGTTAGGAACAAAATAACGAAATTAGGGGGATACCAATGAAAATTAGTGGCTATTTTTCTGAATTTTCTTTGGGTGAGGTCTTTCGTTTCCTAGAGCAAGGGCAAAAGACTGGATGCCTTACGCTGAAGTCAATGGATGAGTCCCACACCCTATCCTTTCTGCCACCGGTTGCGGAGCACTACCTCTTCTTTCGCTATGGCCAAATCGTTGCCGCAACCACCACACTGAATCACCAAGGCCTGCGCCAACTGATTGAACAGCGTGGTTATCTGCATCCCCTAACGATGCAGCGGGTGATGAATCGCTATCCGGGGAACGTGCCGCTGGGTGTTTTCCTGAAGTCCCAAGCTATCCTCGATAGCCAACAAATCCAATTGCTGTTTAAGCAACAGGTGCTCACGCCGATTCCCTATCTTTTTGCCCTTAAGGATGGATATTTTCATTTCGATGCCCAGCATCCGCTGCCCTTTGCCGAAATGACGGGTCTGAGTGCTTCGCCCCAAGCCATTACCTTAGCCGGATTGCGGCTATTGCGGGATTGGACCCCGCTCTTGGATAAGCTCCCTCTTGCCGATTCCACCATTGTTAGCCTCGTCAATGAGCCGCCCTCGGTTCAATTGGGCAAGATTGAGTGGCAGGTGTGGGAGCATATTGACGGCACAACAACCATTCAGGAAATTGCCCAAAGACTCAACATAGCCGTCTTGGAGGTGCAAAAAATCTGTTTCCGCCTGATGGTCATGGGCATTGTCGAGGAAGTGGTAAATATTTCACCCCTATCCCCAAACAACACGACACCCGACCAAGAAATAGATTCTGACCTCTCGGCTACTCCCAGTACAGGGCTGAGTTCTTCGTTTCTCAATGGGATTGTTGCCTTTTTGAAAGCGACAGTCAACCCTTAGAGTAGCCAATTCCCCAAGTCCAACCTTAATCTGAAAATTAGCCGCTAGAGTAGTAGTGACTTCGTTGAGTAACAGCAACCATGAATGAACTCTATGCTCTTTTGTTTCTACTCGGCTTTGGCGGCTGGGGGGTTGCCAGTTCGGTGCGCATTGTCAACCAAGGCAATATGGCACTGGTAGAGCGCTTGGGGAGATACCATTGTCGCTTGGAGCCGGGGTTAAACTTTACCCTACCGTTTATAGACCGGGTGGTTTTCGAGGAAACGACCCGCGAGAAAGTCTTAGATATTCCCCCCCAGCAGTGTATCACTCGCGACAATGTGGTGATCACGGTGGATGCCGTTGTCTATTGGCGCATTATGGATATGGAACGCGCCCACTACAAGGTGGAAAACCTGACAATGGCAATGGTTAATTTGGTGCAGACCCAGATTCGCACCGAAATGGGCAGGCTGGAACTGGATGAAACCTTTACGGCTCGCACCCAAGTCAATGAGAATCTGCTGCGCGATCTCGACCTTGCCACGGATCCGTGGGGGGTAAAAGTCACCCGCGTGGAGCTGCGGGATATTGCCCCTTCCAAGGCAGTTCAGGACTCGATGGAATTGCAGATGTCTGCCGAGCGCAAAAAGCGCGCCGCCATTCTCACCTCGGAAGGGGAGCGGGAAGCTGCCATCAACTCTGCCCGCGGCAAAGCGGAAGCCCAAGTGTTGGCCGCTGAAGCGGAACAAAAAGCCGCCATCCTGGCCGCGGAAGCCGAGCAAAAGGTAGTCGTTTTACGCGCCCAAGGAGAGCGCCAAAGCCAGATTTTGCGTGCCCAAGGAACCGCAGAGGCCATGAAAGTGATTGCCGCTGTCCTGCGCGAAGATCCCAAGACGAAGGAGGCGCTCCAGTTTCTCCTTGCGCAAGGGTACCTAGATATGGGACGCACCATTGGCCACAGTGATAGCAGTAAAGTACTATTTATGGATCCCAGCACTATTCCGGCAACGATTGAGGGGGTGAAGTCCCTAATCGAGCAATCGCCCCGCGAGGTATAGTCTATGGCACAATTTCAAGCCCAAGTCTTTGTTACCCTGCGGCCCTCGGTGCTAGACCCCGCCGGCGTGGCGGTACAGGCGGGGATTCATCATCTCGGCTATACCAACGTTCAATCGGTGCGCATTGGCAAATTGGTGGAACTCACCCTAGAGGCGGGAGATCGCGCCACTGCCGAGGCACAACTCACCCACATTGCCGATCAACTCTTGGCCAACCCCGTGATTGAAACCTTTCGCATTGAATTGCAGGAGCTGGCGACAGCCGCAGAGTAGGCATGATGTTCAACTGGTGGGATGATCTATTGGCCAGTATCGAGGCAGGCATCAAGGCCGGCATTGAGTCGGGGCTACAGTCGTTGGCGAACACCCTTGCCCCCTTGCTTCAGGTAGCGGAACCCGCAGCCCCTTTCCAACGCATTGCCCTTTTTCGGGCGGGTGTGGATCAACCGATTGCGGGTTCTGGCCTCAGGGTCGAAGGGGCTGCTTGGTGCTTGGAGTCCCACTGGCCGCAGACCATTCCTCTCTTTGAACTACCGGAAGCCCATCTTTGGTTAGAAGTTCCCTCAGCCCAAGGGGGAGATCAATTGCTCCTATGCCGTGCCCTAGTGAAAACCGGTGCCTTACCTGAGGGCGGGCAACTGTTCCTTGGCCGCAGTCAACCCTTTGGTTGGACATTTTCCCGCACGGTTTCCCTCGTGGGCGATCGCGACTGGCACCTGTGCGAAGTGCCTTTTCACCTCAAATCGGAACTTCAGACCCTTGGCTTGATTAAAATTGGGGTGGAATTTATGGGACCCGGTGTCATTTGGCTGCGGGATATTGAGCTGCTTCATTCCCCCGCCAAGTTAAAGCCGATTACTGATGTGATGGATGAACTGCTGTGAGTCATGCCCTAAACGTGGGGATTGTCGTTTTTCCCGGCTCGAATTGCGATCGCGATGTGGCCTACGTAACAAGTGAAATTCTCCAGTGGCCAACGCAACTTCTGTGGCACGAAGAGACCCATCTGAGCGACTATGACTTGATTGTGCTGCCGGGGGGCTTTAGTTTTGGCGATTATTTGCGCTGTGGGGCGATCGCTCGCTTCTCCCCGATTATGGCTGCCGTCAAAGACCATGCCGCTGCCGGCAAATGGGTACTGGGCATTTGCAATGGCTTTCAAATTCTCACCGAGGCAAAGCTGCTCCCCGGTGCCCTAGTGCGCAATCGCGACTTACACTTCATTTGCGATCGTGTGTATTTGCGTTTAGAAGCCAAAGAGCGTCCGTGGCTGCGAGCCTATGGCGATCAAACTGTGATCCACTTGCCCATTGCCCACGGTGAAGGCTGCTACTATGCCGATGCCGCCACCCTTGCAGCACTGGAGGCCAACCGCCAAATCCTCTTTCGCTATGCCGATGCCCAGGGGAATGCCACCCCTGAGAGTAATCCCAATGGGTCGCTGAACAATATCGCCGGCATTTGCAACCCTGCCGGCAATGTCTTGGGGATGATGCCCCACCCTGAGCGCGCTGCCGACCCCGCCTTGAGCCACTCCCCCAGCAACCATACCTTAGATGGGTTGCAGTTATTCAAGTCCCTTTTGAATGGAGCCGTGGGTCGGTGATTCACTCATGCAGCTTTATCAACTTACAGCTACGGTGAATCTCTACGATGCTCCCACGGGCGATCGCCTCGCCACCCAAGGTGCAGCAGGACGCTTTCTCTGGGCACCTACTTTGGGTGCTGACCGCACCTACGTCCAACTGGCGGAGGATGACTACGGGGGCTGGCTGGATGCAAGGGAGTACGGCCATCTCACACCCACCACCCAGCCCTATCGACCCATTGCCCGCGATCGCGCCTACATCGAGGCAGCGCTTGAAGACGTTATTGCCTTTTGCCTTGCAGCCCAGCAGGTACCCCATGAATATCTCTGGGGCGGAACTGTGGCTCCCAACTACGACTGCTCCGGCTTAATACAGGCCGGTTTTGCCAGTCAAGGCATCTGGTTGCCGCGGGATGCCTATCAGCAGGAGGCCTTTGCCACTCCCCTAGGGGGCAACTCCATTGAGGCCATCTTAGCCCGACTTCGGCGGGGTGATCTGGTCTTTTTTGGCGCGGGCGACAGAGCCACCCATGTGGGTCTCTATCTAGGGGAAGGGCAGTACATCCATAGCTCTGGCAAAGCGTATGGCCGCAATGGCATCGGCATTGATACCCTCTACCCCAGTGAGGATGCCGTGAGCAGAGCCTATCGGCAGGAATTTCGGGGGGGTGGCCGCATTGACCGTAGCTATGTGCCCCTCGGTTAGCGACCCATCCCCAGTTTTTGCGCTTTTTGATAGACCTTGCCTTCCGTGAGCAGGGAGGGGGCAATGACAATCTCCACCTGCTGCATTTCCCGCAGATCCTTGGCGCCAAGCGTGCCCATGCTGGTTTGCAATGCCCCAAGGAAGTTGTGGGTGCCGTCGTCCAACTGGGCCGGTCCGCGCAGAATCTGCTCAAGGGTGCCGGTGGTGCCCACATGGATGCGCGTTCCGCGGGGTAGGACGGGACTGGGAGTGGCCATTCCCCAGTGATAACCGCGGCCGGGGGCTTCCTTGGCACGGGCAAAGGGGGATCCCATCATCACCGCATCGGCACCGCAGGCAATACACTTGCAGACATCGCCACCGGTCACAAGACCCCCATCGGCAATCACGGGCACATAGCGCTGGGTTTCTTCAAAGTAGGCATCCCGCGCTGCAGCACAGTCGGCGATCGCCGTCACTTGGGGCACCCCCACCCCCAACACCCCACGGGAGGTACAGGCCGCCCCCGGCCCAATCCCCACCAGAATTGCTGCCGCACCACAGTGCATCAGACTGAGGGCGACTTCGTAGGTAACGCAGTTCCCCAAAATGACCGGCATTGGCATCCGCTCGCAAAACGCGGCAAGGTCTAGGGGTTCTGTCCCCTCAGGGGCAAGGTGCGCCGGTGAGACAACGGTGGCTTGCACAAAGAGTAAATCCGCTCCCGCCGCTGCCACCACATCGCCAAAACGACTGGCCCCCGCTGGGGTTAAACTGACGGCGGCAATCCCCCCTTGGGATTTGATTTCCTGAATGCGTTTTTCAATGAGGTGGGGCTGAATCGGCTGCGCATACAACTGCTGCATCAGGGGCACAAATTCATCCACACTGACGCTGGCAATGCGCTCAAGAATTGGGTCAGGGTCTTCATAGCGGGTTTGAATCCCCTCAAGGTTGAGGACACCCAGTGCACCCATCTGGCTGAGTTTGACGGCCATCGTCACATCCACCACCCCATCCATGGCACTGGCAATAATTGGAATTTCCCGTTCAATATGGGCAATGCGCCAGCGGGTATCCGCCAATTGAGGATCAAGGGTGCGGTTGCCGGGGACAAGGGCGATTTCATCAATACCGTAGGCGCGACGGGCGGTGCGATGTCCCCCTAGTTGAATCGTCATGGTATTCCTCGCAGTAGGTGGGCTAAATGATCAAGTACGGTGTCTAAGTTGTTGTGGGCAGTGCAACAAATTTACAAAAATTTACAACACCTCGACAAGCCATGCCTTGGCGCTAGTTCAATGGTGGGTTGGGCGATCGCCGGGCAGGGCGAAAGGAGGTCGGACGCGGCGATGTTGGCGATGCACTGGGACGCTGAGGCCTTTGGGGACGGGCTGGCCGTGCTTTGGCTTTCTTGGGCTTTTTGATTTTGCGGGGGGGCAGGATACCGACGGTGGTTGCCTCCTGAACTACTAAACTTGTCCCCTGTCGCTGCACCTGAAAGTCCCAAAAATACCCCGGTGACTTCATGGGTACCGTTCCTGCCAGTTTCAGTTTGAAGGCTTTGGGTTTCTCGCCCCGCCGACGCGGCAACTGTTGAATTTTAACTACGACAAATTTTTTCTCTTGCGAGTTGAAGATCACTTCTCCCCGTACAGAAAAGTAGCCATCATTAACGCCGGGATCGGCGGCTGTGGCATTGGCTTTTTGCAGACGTTCTGGTTCCCATACGCCGACAATTTGCAGGTGAAGTTTTACATCTTCCTTATCAACATTGCGGGTGCGGGGATAGACCACCCAGAGGTGGGGGTCGTTCAGGTCGAGATATTTTTTAATCAGGTTCATCACCTGTCCCAAGAGGACGGTTTCAATTTCCACACCATCCTCAGTAATCATTACCCCTCGGTTAAACTCCTCCTCCGAAGCGGGCACATAACGACCTCGCACGACACCGATCGCCCGATATTGCATCCGTTCACTGGGGGGTGGGATAGGTTGGGGGCGAGAGGGAAGATCCTCTTGCCCAGAGATGGGTTCTTCGGGAGCAGCGTTGACCTTAGGCGGTGAGCTACCCGCTGCGGCAACACCGAGAATTTCCGGGCGAGGCTTGGGGGGCGTTGCTAACTCAGGGGAAGGTGTTGGCGGAGTCGCTGGAGTCTTCTTGGCGCGGAGGCGCTTGGCCGGAGGTTCAGCAGTCATGGCAATTCTCGCAAACAGTCTAAGCACCAATTGAGTGACTGTTCCGATGAACAGGCCACGGCAATCCTCAATTGGGGTACTCTCAATTATGCTTTGCCCCTGTGAGCTAAGCAACACTTTTGTCCCCTTCAAAAGTTGTGGGAATTATGAGCTGGATGCAACGCTCTCAGTTTGGACGATCGCCCCAAAATCACCAATAATGGCCGCACAGTTGCGCAACAGACCAAGGAGCGCTAGGCGATTGGCACGCACCGTCGCATCCTCTGCCATCACCAGCACACTTTCCTCGCCATCGAAGAAGCGACTGACAATCGGGGCAAGGGAGACTAAAGCCTCTACAATTTCCCCATAGGCACGCTGCCCTTGCGCCTGTTGCACCCTTGGCAAGATACCCTTGAGGGCGGCATAGAATTCTTTTTCAATGGGGGCTTCCAGATATTTCGCTTTAACCGCACGGATATTCAGGCAGTCGGTCTCAAGCGTGCCTTGGCGGGCTAAGCGCGCTGCCCGGTTCACCGTCGGGTAAATGGCCATGAGTTCACCCGATTGGCGCAGTTTTTGCAGAAATTGGGCGCGATCGCGAGCATCGACGAGATCACTGAGGGCACGAGTCTGTAACTCAGGCTGATCCTCTGGAATGACGGCATTCACTAGGTCATAGGTAATGCCGAGATCTTCTTGTAGTAAGGTTCGCAGCCGTTGGCTAAAAAACTGCCGCAGTTGCTGCTTTAAGTCAATGGCACTCAGCTTGGCGGCAAATTGGCGACAAACCTCTTCGGCATACGCCTCTAAGAGCGCAAGAAGATTCAGATGATGTTCTCCCTGCCAGAGAATGCTGATCACGGCATTGGCGGCTCGCCGCAGGGCAAAGGGATCGGATGAACCCGTAGGACACAGGCCGAGGCCAAAGAGGCACACCAAGGTATCCAAGCGATCGGCTAACCCCACCACCTGACCCGTGAGACTTTGGGGCAGGCGATCGCCAGCAAAACGGGGTAGATAATGCTCAAAAATTCCCGTCGCCACCGCCGCATCTTCCCCGGCGACCGTGGCATAGACTTGCCCCATGTAGCCCTGCAGTTCGGGAAATTCCCCCACCATTTGGGTCACAAGGTCAGCCTTGCACAGGTAGGCCGTGCGTTCAATGGCAGCCATGTCGGCAGCTGCGCAATTTAGGGCGATCGCAATTTGGCGAGCCAGCGCCGTTAGCCGCTCCACTTTGTCCGCCATAGAACCCAGTTCATCTTGGAACGTGACCGTGGCCAGTTTGGTGCAATAGTGCGCTAGGGGCTGGGCAATATCCGCCTTGTAGAAGAACTCGGCATCCGCCAGGCGGGCACGAATCACTCGCTCATTCCCGGCCCGAATCAAGGGGGTGGCCGCCGGGTCGCCATTGCTAATGGTGATGAACAGCGGCAGGAGGGCTTGGCGGGTGGCATCGCTGTACACGGGAAAATACCGCTGGTGGGACACCAATACGGTGGTGATTACCTCTAAGGGCAGGGCGAGAAACCGTGATTCAAAACTCCCCAAGACAGCCGTTGGCCATTCCACCAAGTGGGTGACTTCCTCCAACAGGGGCACCGCTAAATCCACCCATCCTCCCGCCTCCTCAGCAAGAGGAGCAATTTGTTCGCGGATTCGCTGCTGGCGAACCTCTGGATTCACCAAGACCCCTGCCGTTTCAAGGGCCGATTCATAGTCCCCCGCATGGCTGAGGGCAAGGGCACCTTGAGAAAGTACGCGATGGCCATAGGTGGTGCGATCGCTGGCAATGTGTACCGAATGGCTCTCCAAGACCAAGGGCAGCACCTGATCCTCCCACAGCAGCACCAGCCAGCGAATGGGACGCGAAAAACGCAAATCCCCATCTCCCCAGCGCATGAAGCGGGCGCCCTCAAGGGCAGCAATCCACTGTTGCGCCAACTCAGTCAAGACTTGGGGGGTGGGTTGACCGGGGCGAACCTGCTTGAGATAGACTACCTCTCCCTTTTCCGTGGGGCGAATTTCAATGTCCTCGAGGCGGCCTTGGCGCGATCGCAGGAAACCTAATAGAGCCGGGGCGGGTTCCCCCTCCCGAAAGGCCACACTGGCTGCGGGGCCTTTGATCTCGATTGCTTGATCTGGCTGCTGGGGTGGTAACCCCTCAATTAGTACAGCCAAGCGCCGCGGGGTAGCCCAGACGTTGACTTTTCCCTCCAGTCCCTGTTCCTTAAGGGTTTGCGGAATCAGGGTGCGCCACTGGTGCAGAGCACTACTGACAAAGCGGGCGGGGAGATCTTCAGTGCCCACCTCCAAGAGGAACGTATGCGGTGATAATTTGGGCATGGTAACAATGGGCTAGACAATGGAGCTACTGCGGGCGGCTTCAGCCTCGTCGGGATGAATGCCAAGGCGGGTGAGGTTAATGCGGCCTTTGCTGTCCACTTCACGGATTTTGACGACAATTTCATCGCCAATTTTCACTTCATCCTCGACTTTGCCGACGCGATACTCCGCCAACTGGGAAATGTGGATCATCCCCTCCTTGCCAGGGAGAAACTCGACAAACGCACCGATGGGAATAATCCGCGTCACCTTGCCCAGATAGACATCACCGGCGTTGAGCTTTCGCGTTAGACCCTCAATGGCGGCTCGTGCCTGCTTCGCATTGGTTTCATTGGGGGCAGTGATAGTAACCAGACCCTCTTCGCTAATGTCCACCTTGACATTGTATTGCTCGGAGATACCGCGCACGGTTTTGCCCCCCGGACCAATGACAAGGCCAATCATATCGGGGGAAATTTGCAACGTCAGTAGCCGTGGGGCACTCGGTGGCAGTTGCGGACGCGGTTTATCGAGCACTGCCAGCATTTTCTCTAAGATATGCAGCCGTGCCGGACGCGCCTGCTCGATCGCCTGTTTGATCACGGCAATGGGCAAGCCGGTAATTTTCATGTCCATTTGCAGGGCGGTGATGCCGCTATCGGTGCCAGCCACCTTGAAGTCCATGTCGCCAAGGAAGTCCTCAATCCCCTGAATGTCGGTGAGGATGCGCACCTCATTACCCTCCTTGATCAACCCCATGGCGGCACCACTGACGGGCTTGCGGATGGGTACCCCCGCATCCATCAAAGAGAGAGTGGAACCACAGACGGATCCCATGGACGTGGAGCCATCGGAAGAGAGCACCTCTGACACCACCCGAATCACGTAGGGAAATTCCTCTTTGGGGGGAAGGACGGGTTCAAGGGCACGCTCGGCAAGGGCACCATGGCCAATCTCGCGCCGTCCCGGCGAGCGCAAGGGGCGGACTTCGCCCACAGAGTAGGGGGGAAAGTTGTAGTGGTGCAGATACCGCTTGCTGTCCTCAGGATGTAGATCATCGAGAGCTTGGGCATCGGCAGGAGAACCGAGGGTGGTTACGGACATCACCTGTGTCAAGCCGCGATTAAAGAGGGCACTGCCGTGAACCCGCTCCGGCAAAACCCCCACCTCACACCAAATCGGGCGCACTTCATTGAGACGGCGGCCATCCACTCGTACCCCTTCTTCAATAATTTGCTGCCGCATGAGTTTTTTCGTAACGGACTTAAAGAGGGTGGGCAGGGCTTTGGGGTTTGCCGCTGCCGCCACGGCTACTGGATGATCCTCAGGCAAAGCAGCAATTTCTTGGGCGATCGCCCCTTGCACCTCATCGAGAGCAGCATCACGGACATTTTTGTCCTTTTCAAAGCGTTTGAGAATAGCTTTAACGGGTTCAACGGCGCGATCGTAGATGAAGTTTTCCAACGTGGGGTCGATCGCTGGCGGTTCGGCGTGGACGATTTCAATGCCCAGTTCCTTAAGGAGATCCCGCTGCGCTTGAATCAGGTCTTGGATCACCTCATAGGCAAAGTCAATGGCCTCAATCATGTCAGCTTCGGGCAGTTCATTGGCACCGGCTTCCACCATCACCACCCCATCGGGAGATCCCGCCACAACGAGATCTAACCCACCGCGCTCGATCTCTTTGTAGGTGGGGTTGATAATAAACTCATCGCCCACCAGTCCGACCCGCACCGCTGCCATCGGACCATTGAAGGGAATTTGAGCCAAGAGAACGGCGATGGAGGCTCCCGTTACCGCCAACACATCCGGGGGAACATTTTCATCGAGGGAGACCGTCGTTGCCACTACTTGGAGATCATCCCGCAACCATTGGGGAAAGAGGGGGCGCAGCGGTCGATCAATGAGGCGACCAATGAGAATGGCTTTTTCGGGGGGGCGACCCTCACGCCGTAAAAAACCCCCTGGAATCCGCCCAGCGGCATAGAGACGCTCTTCGTAATCCACCACCAGCGGTAAAAAATCAATGCCTTCACGCGGGGCGGCGCGATTGGCAGTGACCAGTACAGCCGTTTCCCCCGAACTAATGAGAATGGAGCCAGCAGCTTGGGGGGCAAATTTTTGCAAGACTACCTTAATATCCCGTCCATCTAGGGGGATAATTTTTTCTAGACCCTTCATTGGCGTTCTATTTTGTCCTTCTTCGTATTTCTTTCTCTCTACTAGAATAGCCGCTTCTGCCACTCATCCGCTAAAGTTCAAGGATGAGCCGTGTGCCCCTAAGGACGACAAGACTCGGGGTGGCTGTCCAGCTTTGTGTGAGTAAAGTTTGTATCAGTTCTGCCGATCGCCGGCTGCTGGCGCTGTCCTGTAACCCCAAATAGAAACTGGCAGAGTGGTGGCTATCTTGACCGAGAACTTTCAGCAGATCATCGGCGTAGTGAAGGGCTTTTTCCATCTGGGTTTGCAAGTTCGTCCACAGATCCACATTGCGGAGATTGCTCAGGGTTTCGGCCACCACATCTTGACGGTGTTGGATTAGGATAGTTCGTGGTTGTAGCTCTGGTGGTAAATCAGCAAAGAAAATGGCCGGCCCATAGCCGATGAGATGAACGGTCTCCATCCATCTTGTTTGCGGCAGCAGCAATTGGCGGACAATATGACAGGCAAGAGCCGTGATAATTAACCCTTGGCTATGGGCGACGAGGTACAATTCAGTCCCCGCTTGCAACCCCTTGACGATTTCATAGGCCAAGCGTAGGGTGGGACGCGGCGCACCGGCTGGAAACGTACCGTAGAGATATTGGGCAAAATCCCCCCAGCCCAATTTTTGCAGGAACGATAAATCAAGGAGTTTTGTTATGTCAGCGGCACTATTGATATCGAGGGGGCGCTGTTGCAGTTGGCTAGGTTGAGCGATCGCTAGAATATCGGCATCATCGGCAAGATCTTTGCTCACCAGTTGGCCGAGGAGTTTGGCATACTCATAGCGACGATCTTTGCTAGGGTCTGGGGCTGGTGTCTGGGGCCAAAAACGGTAGAGTTCTGCTTTACCAAGGAAACTTTCTAAGAGATCCGCTTGAAAGCCATGGCTCTGATTATGAATGCCACGAATTTCTAAGGGATGACTCACCGTGAGTTCGGCAAGGCGATTCAAATCCCGCAGTTGCTTGGCGGCATCGCTACCTATCCCATTCACATGCAGCAAACGGCGCCGCAGAGCAGTACTGAGTTTTTTTTCTGGTAGGATGATGGTACCGTCTAAGACAGAGGGCATAAATAGTTCAAAAATTCTAATAACAGATTCTAAGCACTTTAAGGAAACTCAATAGCAAAGGCACTCATTTGTGATCATCGTCACAGTCATTCTAACGTGGGATAGGTAATACTAAATAATGACTCAGTACTATCCGAGTCATCAACAGGGAACACACAACGAGCCGACAGACTGCAAGTAAGTTTGTCGGTTTTTTTTTAGAACTTCAGGCATGTCCTACAAAAAGATCACACTTCGTTTGGATGCCGAACTCTATAACCAACTCCAACGCTGGCAAGTGCAGCAGGGATGCAGTTCCCTGAGTGAAGCAATTCGTAAAATTTTGCAACAATCTCTTCAGCCGGTGGAGATTGCCTGTCCCACGGTTTTGCAGCGACTGCGTGCCCTAGAACAGCAAGTGGCAACCCTTGAACGCCGACTGTGTCCGCCTCAACTAACTATCGAAACACTGACAATCGCGGAGCTAGAGCGGCTGACTCGCCCACAACTGGTGGCCTTAGCGCGGGACTTGGGCATCTATAGTTATAAGCTGAATAATCCAACGTTGCGGCAAGCCATTTGGGCAGCAAAACAAGCCATCTATGGGCAGGAGTAGCAATGATATGCTGACGAAGGTGACTCAAAGATAAGCGAGATGGCCAGTCCGTCAGAATCATCAGAATCAATGGATCGCTCCCGTTTGTGGTGGGCGGCGATTAAACTTCCCATGTACAGTGTGGCAGTGATGCCCATTTGGTTGGGCACAGCAGTGGCGATCGCCGAGACGGGAAAGGTGCACTGGTGGCCTTTTAGTCTGTTTCTCATAGCTGCCGTGTTGATTTTGGTCTGGTTGAATTTGAGTAATGATGTGTTTGATGCCGAAACGGGGATCGATCGCCACAAGTACCATTCCGTGGTCAACCTCACGGGCAAAAAGCAACTGATCTTTTGGCTGAGCAATGTCTGCTTACTCTTGGGGCTACTGGGGATTGTGGCCATTAGTTGGCTGCAACAGGACGCAACGGTTTTAGGGTTGGTATTGCTCTGCTGTGCCCTAGGCTATAGCTATCAAGGCCCGCCCTTTCGCTTGGGCTATTTAGGACTGGGGGAGCCGATTTGTTTTATCTGCTTTGGCCCATTGGCGATCGCTGCGGCCTACTATAGCCAAGTGCAAGCCTTTAGCCCCAGTATCTGGCCGGTGGCTATCCTCAATGGTCTCACCACAACGCTGATTCTCTTTTGCTCCCACTTTCACCAAGTGGCCGATGATCTAGCGGCCGGCAAACGTTCGCCGGTTGTGCGCCTCGGGACGGCTCGCAGTGCCCAACTGGTTTATGCTGCCTGTGGTCTCTTTTATGGTGTGTTGCTAGCCAGTGTCGCATGGGGAATCCTGCCGTGGCCAACGCTGCTAGCTTGGATTTCGCTGCCTTGGGCGATTTATCTGTGCCAGCGGATGGTGCAGTTTCACAGTGCGCCTGAGCAGATCAAGAACTCGAAATTTATTGCTGTGCAACTGCACTTTTGGAGTAGCTTGCTCTTGGGACTGGGCTATTTGCTTTGAGATGGGGGGCGATCGCGATTCAGCGACCACTGGTACTCGACACTGCCGCCGCCGAATTGCCATTCCTCCTCAAACTGCTTTTGCAGTCGTAGGGCTTTGCGCAGATGAATAACCGCACTGTGGAGCTGTTGATAGCCACTGGAGTTGGGGGGGAGGGCGGGTAAGGAGGCCTGTTCCAAAATTTGCAGTAGTAGCTCGTAATGAATGTGGGCAGGAACAGGAACCTCTCCGGAGGGGGCAGGGGAAAGAGTCACTGGGGCAGACACCTCCAAGGAACAACTAATTTGAGTTTTCTAACGGCGACGGGGACGCCGATAGGTCAACCGCTCGGAGCGATCGCGCTCGTAGGCAATCAACCGGCCATAGATTTCGTGCTTGGTTAAGTTTAACGAAAAAAAGACATGCCGCCGGGGATTGCCAAAACCCTTACGGGTAAAGAACTTCACCGCGGCGGTATTAGCAGGGTCGGTGTCCACCAGCATAAACCGTGCCCCCTCTTCAATCATCCGTTCGATGAGCTTATCCACGAGCTTGTCGGCAATGCCCCGCCGTTGATACTGCGGATGTACTCCCAGCCAGTTAATGTAGCCATAGACCCAAGGAGCTTTGCTAATAATCGTGCCCAAAATAAACCCTGCCACTTGTGAATCGGCTTCGGCTACAAGACAGTATTCTGGGTCAGTATTGTAAAAACCAATGACCTCCCATTCATCCCAGATGCGATAGAGGGAGGGATACAGATCACTGGTGAAGAGTTCCTCGCCAAGGTGAAACACGGGGGCAATGTCATCAATGCCCATCTCGCGAATAATAATATTGGTGGGTTCAGGACGCTCTTCTTCTTTGGCGGGAACAATTTCTAAATCAACTAAATTGTGGTCAATGGGATCATCGGTGTGCAAAGACATACAAACGTTTGTACCGAGCTATTTTTAGCTTAGCCTATGTCCAACGGGGTTCATTCGGAAACTTTAGCGCACTTCGACAACCGCCTCTAGGGGATAGCGCACCTTGGGTAGGGTGGCATAGGCATCATCAGTCGCACGATAGCCCGCTGCACACAGAACAACTGCATAATAACCTTGGGCGGGTAGATCGAGAATACGATCATATTCTTTGGGCAAAAACCGCTCTGTAAGACTTATACAAATCTATCCAGTCAAGTCAAATAGACTCCATTGTTTAGATTTGCTGCTCACTTCCTGCTTCATCGAAGTCTCAAGAGCGACGCTCTCAAGGGGGATTACTTCTCCAGCAGAAGTTTTGCGATCAGGGTCAAATTTTTTGGTGGCATAGCGCCACTGTAGTTGCTGCAAAACCGTTGTCGCTGAAATAGCCTTCTCAGTCATTACGTTTGCTAGAGAATTCGTTAGAGCGATCGCAAGTACCACTTGCCACTAATTTTGACAAATTATAGTGGCGGGGTCAACCTCCCTTCCGTTTTGAGATTGTAGATCAGTTATCAACTATTGCCACTGGATATCCGTATCCATCGCATTCATGGCTGCGGCGAGTTTTTCAATGAGTTCCTTGACAGGGAAGGTGCCGACATCTCCCGCTGCACGGGTGCGGATACTCACAGTTTCGCTTTCGACTTCCTTAGCACCGATAATACCCATTACGGGAATTTTCTGCGTTTCGGCGTTGCGAATCTGTTTGCCGAGGCGATCGCCACCGGTGTCCACGCTCACCCGTAGGCTGTGTGCTTGCAGTTGAGCAGCTACTTTCTCAGCATAGGGACGTTGCTCATCTCCCACCGGCAACAGGCGCACTTGCTCCGGCGCCAGCCAGAAGGGGAAATCACCGCCATATTCCTCGATGAGAATACCGATGAGCCGCTCTAGCGAGCCAAAGGGAGCACGGTGAATCATCACCGGTTGGCGACGGGTGTTGTCCTCGGCCACGTATTCCAAGTCAAAGCGCTGCGGCAAATTGTAGTCCACCTGAACCGTTCCCAACTGCCACTCCCGACCGAGGGCATCCTCAAAGATAAAGTCAAGTTTTGGGCCATAGAAGGCTGCCTCGCCAATCCCCAAAAAGTAGTCCATGCCCAACTGCTCCACCGCCCGCTGAATTGCCGACTCGGCCTTTGCCCACGCTTCATCGGAGCCAATGTACTTATCAGATTTGGGATCGCGGAAGCTGAGCCGTGCCTTAAATTTATTCAGACGTAGACAGCGAAAGACGGCAAGGATCAGGTCAACCACATTCAGAAACTCGGTATCCAACTGCTCCGGCGTCACAAAAAGGTGGGAGTCATCCACCGTAAAGCCGCGCACCCGCGTTAAGCCCCCCAACTCCCCCGATTGCTCGTAGCGATAGACGGTACCAAACTCCGCCAAGCGCAGGGGCAAGTCACGGTAGGAGCGAAGCTCGCTTTTGTAAATCTGGATATGAAAGGGGCAGTTCATTGGCTTGAGGACAAATCCCTGCTCGTGGGCTGCGGCCTCGGCATCTTCGGCCATCAGGGGAAACATGTCGTCTTTGTACTTTTGCCAATGGCCGGAGGTTTTGAACAGATCAACACGGGCAATATGGGGCGTGACCACCGGCAAATATCCCCGCTTCAGTTGCTCCTTGCGCAAAAACTCTTCGAGGGTAAAACGGAGCACGGTGCCCTTGGGAGTCCAAAGGGGTAGACCGGGACCAACACAGTCTGAAAACAGAAACAGTCCCAGCTGCTTACCCAGTTTGCGGTGATCCCGCCGCAGGGCTTCCTCTTTGCGGCGTTTATATTCTGCCAACTGCTCCGGGGTTTCCCAGGCCGTGCCATAGATGCGTTGAAGTTGGGGCTTGGTTTCATCGCCCCGCCAGTAGGCACCAGCCACACTCTCAAGGGCGATCGCCTTGGGATTGATGTCGCCGGTATTTTCCACATGAGGTCCGGCACAGAGATCCCACCACTCATCCCCCAAGTGGTAAATCGTAATTGGCTCTTCGAGGTCTTGGAGAATTTCCAGCTTGTAGGGTTCTCCCAGTTCGCGGATGCGGCGCTCGGCTTCTTCGCGGGTCACCTCCTCACGGATCACCGGCAGCTTGCGCTTGATGATCTTGATCATCTCCTTCTCAATCAGCCTGAGGTCTTTTTCGGTAAACGGTTCGGGATGGTCAAAATCGTAGTAAAAGCCATACTCAATCCAAGGGCCGATCGTCACCTGTGCCTTGGGAAAAAGCTTTTGAACCGCCATGGCCAAGATGTGGGAGGTCGTATGGCGAATACACTTTAGCCGCTCCGACTCACTGGTTTTGGGGAGGTGGATAGGGGCAGCAGCAGACTCTGGCATAGGGTGTAAGGTATCTAACAAATCTTTAATGAAGGCTAGAGTTCTATTGTGACATTCTCCCGCCCTCAAGGGTGGTGCTTGGAAGCTGATTTTTTGAACAAATTTAGCCTGCACTGCCCCATCCTCGCGCAACAGGTGGGGGTTAAAGCACGGCAATGAAGCGAAGCGGAGTTGCCAATAAATTAATCATCGTAGCCCTGATTCTCAATGTACTGTCTGAGAACATGTAGGGACGCACCACCCGAAGAAACGGCACAGACCCACGCTTCCAGAAGAAAGGCTTTCACTAGTTCACAGCCGCCCACAAATTGCCCAGTTGCTCCATCGCAGCGAATCCACCATTACGCGCTGGCTCAACGCCTATCGCCAAGGGGGACTCAAGCAGCTATTGGCGATCAAGACACCCCCGGTACAGCACGCATCATCCCCCCAGCCGCGATGGCACAGTTGCAGGAGCGCTTGCAAGACCCCAACAGGTTTGATAGATATCAAGCGATTGTGCAGTGGCTGCGACAGGAACACCCGTTTGAGGTGGCTTATGCCACGGTGGATCGGAAACAGCAGGCGCAAGGGACACCAGAAGACTTGAAAAAAATCTGTGAGCAGCTCAATAGTCGAGCTTTTCAGGACTTCATTGAAGCGTTGGCAGCACGGTATCCTGATGCAATGCTCGTAGTGCAGATGGATCAAGCGGCGGCGCATCGTGCCCAGAGGATGACGTGGCCACCGAATGTTATCCCTGTGTTTCAACCCCCTGACACCCCTGAGGTGAATCCCATTGAGCAGTTGTGGCAGCATCTGCGAGCGGCATTGGCATGGCAGTTCTTTGAGACGCTCGACGCGCTGCGGCAGAAGCTACAAGATGTATTGTCATAGATGACGGCGCAGGTCATTCAGTTTCTAATGGGTTGGTCGTTCATTACTCAGCCCCTATTAGCCCTATCTTCAAATTGAATTGGTATTAGCATTGACATCACCACCTCGCCTCAGCAGCGGGTGTGAACTTCATACATTAAAATTCATGAAATTTGTGAATGCCCCATTGTCTGATGCATGGGGCTTTTTTGCTCTCTGAGGCGATATTCAGACCTTTGAACGCCGTGATTTGTTAATTTTTCTAACAACTGCCGCTGCCCCAAACCATCGCTACAAAGAGGATAGAGTAGGCCAAAAGTCTTATGAATCAAGGGTTTGAGGGATTTCTAACGGATAAAAGTGCCTGAAAACCACATATCTTAAAGGTTTCAGGGTTCCAGTTGGGGTTTGTCTATTCTAGAATGAGGCTTGAAAGCAAGCAGAGGCAAGGGTTTCGTGCCTTTCACCCATTTGTTACTCAATCAACAATCTTTACTGTTTCTGTGGAGTTATCCCCATGAATAAAGCTGAACTTGTGGATGCTGTGTTTAGTCGTGCCCATAGCACCAACAACGTTACCAAAAAGCAAGTCGAGGCGATTATCTCGGCCACCGTCGAGGAAATCATGGAGGCTGTGGCTAAGGGAGAAAAAGTGACCCTTGTAGGCTTTGGTGCCTTTGAACCGCGGGAGCGCAAGGCTCGGGAAGGGCGGAACCCAAAAACTAAAGAAAAGATGCAAATTCCGGCAACAAGGGTACCCGCCTTTTCAGCAGGGAAACTCTTTAAAGAAAAAGTCGCTCCTGTTGCAGCTCCTGAACCGGCTGCCAAGGGTAAGAAAAAATAGCCTGAATGCCTCCCCGCCACGGTGGCAATTTAGTTTGGGCGGCAGCGATCGCCGGCTGTACTCCCCATGAGATTTTGGATTTTTCTGCCAGTCTCAATCCTTGGGGGCCTTCCGACTCGGTAATTGCTGCCCTCAAAGCTGTACTGCCCACGATTCGTGACTATCCCGATCCCGATTGCCATCCCTTGGTGGATGCCCTTGCCGCCCTGCATCAACTACCGCTGGATTACTTTTTGGTGGGCAATGGGGCGGCCGAGTTATTGACGTGGGTGGGTCGCGAGTGTGGCGATCGCCGGCAGGTTTATCTGATTACCCCTGCCTTTGCCGACTACCGGCGGGCGCTAACAGCTTTTGCCTGCCCCATTGTGCTCATTCCCCTAGGACAGGTGCAAACAGGCTTTGGGGCGATCGCCCCTTTCCTCACACCTAAGGATGCCATCCTGATCAATAATCCCCATAACCCCAGTGGCCACCTCTGGTCGCGGCATCAGCTTCAACCCTTGCTCGAAACGGGTGCCCTAGTGGTGGTGGATGAGGCCTTTATGGACTTTTTGCCCCCCTCAGCTAGTGAATCCCTGATCGACGTTGTGCCTCATTACCCCAATTTGATTGTCCTGCGATCGCTGACAAAGTTCTATAGTTTGGCCGGTTTGCGCCTAGGATATGGCGTTTCTGCGCCGGAGCGTTGGCAACGCTGGCGATCGTGGCGAGATCCTTGGAGTGTCAACAGTTTGGCCATCATCGCCGGGGTCACCGCATTGGGCGATCGCCCCTTTCAGGAACGAACTTGGGCATGGTTACCGCCCGCCCGCCATGCCTTTGCAGCAGCTCTAAAGGCTGTACCCGAACTGAAGGTGGTGACCGAGAGCAAGGCGAATTTTTTACTCATCCAAGCCACAGATTCCATTTTGCCCCTGCAAACCTATCTCCTTCGGCAGCATCGGATCTTGATTCGCGATTGTTGCAGTTTTCCTGAGTTGGGTGCTGCCTACTTTCGGGTAGCCGTGCGCCGTGACGGCGAAAATCAGCGGCTTCTTGAGGGGTTGCGGGCTTATTACCAACGCCAGTAGGAATTGCATCCCCCCAAGCCAAGGTGATATAGTAGCGGTACTTAAGGGGGCGTGGCGGAATGGTAGACGCTGCGGACTTAAGCAATTGAGCCTTAGTAGAGAAATCTATTAAGTGAATGCTCTCAAATTCAGGGGAACCTACGTCTGTCGGTGGACAGATATGGCAATCCTGAGCCAAGCCGTTTCCCAACCTCAAGGAAACGGAAGGTGCAGAGACTCGACGGGAGCTACCCTACCGTAGATCCTCTACGCGGGTAAAGGGAGAGTCCAATCCTCAACACCCAAAGGGTGGTCGCGAAAGCGGCAGGAGGATGAAAATCCGTTGACCTTAAACAAGTCGTGAGGGTTCAAGTCCCTCCGCCCCCACCAAACCATTTTCCGAAGGGTCGCCCTTGGCTGACCCCCTTTTAGGTTGCAATGAAAGCGGAGTACCGGCAACGGCAGCAGCAGTTTTTAGAAAAATTGGGCACGGGAGTCGCTGTTTTCTGTAGTGCCCCGCGCGTCGTTATGCACAATGATGTGGACTACAACTTTCGCCAAGACAGTAATTTTTACTATCTCACCGGCTTTAATGAGCCGGAGGCCGTTGCCGTTTTTGCCCCCAACCACGGGGAGCATCGTTATGTCCTCTTTGTGCAGCCCAAGGATCTCGGTCAAGAGATTTGGACGGGCGCACGTCTTGGGGTAGAGGCAGCTAAAGAACACCTAGGGGCAGATGCGGTGTATCCCATCGGTGAGCTAGAGCAGCACCTGCCGCGCTATCTAGAGACAGGGGATCCGCTGTACTATCACTTTGGTCACAACGAGCGCTTTAATCGAATCATTCTCAAGCACTATCAGCAGCTGCTGGCAACACTGCCAAAACGGGGCACCGGTCCACGCGCTATTGCCGACCCGAGTATTCTTTTGGCACCGATGCGACAAATTAAATCGCCAGCCGAGCTGGCTTTGATCCGTCAGGCGATCGCCATCACGGTGGAAGCCCATCAGCGTGCCCGCGAAGTGGCCGCCCCCGGCCGCTGGGAATATGAAATTCAAGCAGAGATCGAGCACCTGTTTCGCCTGCGGGGAGGGGATGGCCCAGCCTACCCCTCGATTGTCGCCTCCGGACCGAATGCCTGTGTGCTGCACTACACCGCCAACCAGCGCCAAATGGCGGCAGGAGACCTACTGCTGATTGACGCCGGCTGTGCCTATCGCTATTACAACGCCGATATTACCCGCACCTTCCCCGTCAGTGGCCAGTTCAGCGGCGAGCAAAAGGCGATCTACGAGATTGTCCTTGCGGCTCAAAAAGCGGCCATTGAACAAGTGCGACCGGGGAATACCTACAATCAAATCCACGATGCGGCGGTGCGCGTCATTGTTGAGGGACTGGTTGACCTAGGTTTGCTGCGCGGCGACATTGACACATTGATAAACGAGGGCAAAGAGAACAACACCCAGAAATATCGCACCTTCTTTATGCACGGCACCGGTCACTGGCTGGGGCTGGATGTCCATGATGTCGGTCTTTACAAGCACAACAAAGACACATGGGTCACGCTGCAATCGGGTCAAGTGCTGACGGTGGAGCCGGGGATTTATATTCACCCTGAGACCACTCCCGCTGAGGGTCAGCCTGAGATTGGCGATCGCTGGCGCGGCATTGGGGTACGCATTGAAGACGATGTGCTGGTGACGGCGGAGGGACACGAAGTCCTGACGGCGGCGGTTCCGAAATAATTTTCTGGAAAATTATTGGGGTGGCCTGCATATTCACCAATTCACGAATGGATGAATGTATAGAACCATGCGCAATCGGAAGTATGACTATGAAGATGTCCCTCCACTCTCCTGATCTGATTCGCCGGTTGGCCGACTTGCAATCACAAATTGATGAAATTCAGGCTCAGCTCGAGGAACAGCGGGGCAGCCTTACTAAACGAGAACTGAAGAAAATTGCCCGCCGGTGGGGCTGGAAAATTATTGTGGGGGGAGGAAAGCATCCGACAAAAGCAGTGCGTGGCTCCTTAAAAGTGCAGCTAGCAGGGCACGGGGATGGTGACACTTTATCTAAGAAGACTCTTCATGACACCTTGAAGCAATTGGCCTTGCCGGTTTTGCAGGAACTAGAGGCCGCTCAGACTGAGTGTATTGAAGCAGTCAGCTTTTACTTCCTTGAGGCCAACGGTCACAAGTTTATCCCCCGCCAAGAGCTTTATCAGCTCAAGGAGGAGCTAAAGACCTACCAGAGACACAATCAACAATTACAGGAGCGGGTAGAAACCCTTGAAGAAGAAGTCAGCCAATTAGAAAACAAAAAGAACCTATCAGAGGAAGCTGCGCTGGAGCTGTTGTCAAATCTAGAAAATCAAAATGCAGATTTGCAGAACCAAGTACAGCAGTTGCAACGTCAGGTGCAATTTCTGGAAGAGAAAGAGCGCATTGCTGCTCAACAGTCGCAGATTGTGAGGAATGTTCGGCGGCAGTTGGCTACTGAAAAAATGTTGGAGGATGTCCTTGATCGGCTGAAGATGTTGCAGTCGCTCCTCCGTCAGTGTCAAGCAGCCTTACAGCAGTTACCTGCTCGATGGCGTCGACCAATTCAACGCTTCCTCAACCAAATGAGTAGTATTCTAGAAGCGAATTTAGAGGGCAGCGATTTCCACAACCGACTCTTGGAGTCCGAGGCAGATGGGACTAATTGAGGACTTAGAAAAGGCAATTGGCGCCTCTCGTCGCAACTATGGGGAGTTGTTGGCGATCGCCGGTAACCTGTTGATGGAAAAAGCCCAAACCTTAGAAAACGCTGCTCCCCCACCCATCGTGCTGACAGCCCAACCGTGGACTGAGGCGCGCCTTAAGAAAACCTTTGGTGGGTTTCGGGCAGCCCAAGTCTATTTTCGCGAGCGCTACGGGGTACGAGCCAACAGTTGGCAGATGCTCGCCGATCGCGCCAATGCGGTAGAAACAGCTTTAGTTCACTTGGGCTTAGCCATACGCCCCAATTCAAAAACAGCAACCCTAACATTGTCTTCTCGTTAACGTTGAGTGCCTTTTCAAACCTATGCGTGAAGAGCAATATGACGTTCTTGCGGAACTTCCAGAACTCCCGTTTGGGCTGGCTAAGGTAATTGCCGAGGCTCTCAGTGATGGGGAAGAATGGGGAAAAACCTTTCTTCAGGATCCTAACTGGGGGGATGATCGCGATCGCATGGCCAACCACGCTATCTATGAATCTACCCTCTGGTCTGTTGGCGTTGGTGCAGCCACGGGTGCCATGGGCTGGGCCGGGCTACCCCTTGACTTTGCTCACTTCCACCACGCCCAAATTAAGTTGGCAGCAGCACTCTTCACCATCCACGGCTTCGACTTAAGAGATAGAGATATGCGCATGGCCGCTGTTGCCGCTGCCGTTGGGGTCGGTGCTGCAGAGCTGGCAACGTACTTGGGTCATGGCCTTACATCGTATGCTGTTCAAAACTTTGTCCAAAAGCCTGCGCAGCATGGTCTAAAAAATTTACTCGCACAGATTTTCAGTAAGAGCTCCAGTAAAACTCTCCTCCTTCCTGCCAAAGCCGTTCCTCTCCTTGGAGGGGTGATTGGTGGTTCCGTCAATGCCTTCATGATGAACGCTTGCGGCCATAGCGTGTGTCAAGTGATCAAGGCTCTGCGATCGGCCACCGTCAGTTAGGTGTCTTTGACAGGCTCAGACGCTAGGACGGTTTTCAGTGTTGCAGCGAGGGGAATGGCCAGCAAAATTCCCAAGAAACCCGCTACCCGTCCGCCAATGAGCAGCGCAATAAACTGCCAGAGGGGATTGAGTCCCATCAAGTCCCCCAGTAACTTCGGGGTGAGCACATTGTCCTTAATTTGCTGCAAGACCACAGCAATCACGCAAATATTCAAAGCCAGCCACACATCCTGAAAGAGGATGAAGAGGGTCACTAAACCAATGCCCAAGGTCGCCCCCACCACAGGGATAAGCTGAGCAACACCAATGATCAGGGCAAAGAGAAAGCCAAAATTGACATTGAAGGCCATCATAAAGGGAATTAGGGCAAGAAACATAAATAGCCCCAAAAAAAGCTGCGCTGAAAAAAAGCTGCGAATATTTAGCCGCAGGGAATCATCCACTACCTGTCGCCAAGGCTTGGGCACCAGTTTCATTAGCCCACGCCAAATCTCACTGCCATAAAAGAGCATATACACCGTTAGGATCAGCACGAGTAGCCCATCCACAAATTTGGTTAGGGTTGTAATGGCAACACCGGGCAACAGGGCTGCAATCCCTTTGAGCTGGATCGTCAGCTCTTCCATCAAGTCATTCACCCCCACAGGAAAGCGGTAGCGGCGCAGGAGTTGATCCAAATGGCGCAAATTTTGATTGCTGGTATCTGCCAACTCTGGCAGTTGATTCAAAAGTTCTTCCGCCTGTTGAAGGGCAAGGGGGAGCAGTAACAGGATTAAGACACTGACGACCAAGAGAGTAATTAGCAATACAAGGGCGATCGCCTGCCGTCGTCGCAGACCCCGCGCACAGAGGCGAATCACCACTTGATTCAGCAAAAAAGCCAAGATAGCAGCAATGACAAGGATATTAATGGGGTATTCAAAATAGAGATAAACCTGCTCCGCCACCCAGAGGTTCAGGACAATCAGAGGCCCTGCTATTAAATAGGCAAGATAGCGTTGCCAGCTTCCTGGAGGGCTGTACCATCTCATGGAAATCTAGGTTGAATGACTCCTCGGCAGGCGAGTGTGTAACCAATTGCCCAGCACCAGCAAGCCCACAATGGCCAGTGTGCCCCAGCCCAAGGGACTCGGATACCAATAGGCCGCCTCTAGGTGATTGACATAGCCGGGCATTAACGTCCAAGTCAGGCGATCGCCCCCCCGCTGAACATTTGGGTTCACCACCGTATCAGCAGCAGCCGCTGGGCGCCCAACGGGACGCGCACCCCAAGGGGTTTCTAGGGCAAGCTGGAAGTTCAAGAGCGACTGTGGTGCCACCAGAATGGTTTGATCACGGGACTCAATCCCCAAAGGCCGCAGATCAATGGCATAGCGAAAGCGCTCCCGCACAAAGAGCAAAAAATTCTGGTCGAAAATATCTGCCTTGGCAGTGATTTGGGGCAGATAGGGAACGCCACCAATACGATTGAGGACGGTAGCCAATTTCTGGCTGGTGTCAAAGGGAATCATCACCTGAAGATGGGTCTTATCCTGTTCCTTGACTTTCCCCCCCAAGCGGCGCGCCTGCTGAATCACCTGCTCTGTAAGAGGCAAATCGGGTTGGGGCAGCGTCAGCGTGTAGGTTAGGCTTCCCCCCGTTTGTCCCTGATGCTGGATGACCATATCCGCCTGAACGCATCCACTCAAACAGACCACAAGGGGTATCAAGAGCCAAACGATCCAACGCTGCATGCCGCCTCTATTCCTTTCCTTGGTTTTGCTATGCAAGATTATCCTATCTTGGGATGCTGCCGAGGCACAAAAAAACACCCCGAACTACTCAGGGTGTTGCTATTACTTGTCTAGGCTAATCTAGGCTAGGCTATTTGTTGGGTTGAGGTGTCAAGCGCAGATAGGGCTTAACGGCATTGAAGCCCTTGGGAAACTTCTGCTTCGCCTCTTCATCGCTGAGGGAGGGCACAATCACGCAGTCTTGACCCTCTTGCCAGTTAACCGGCGTAGCCACGCTGTAGTTGTCCGTCAGTTGCAGCGAATCAATCACCCGCAGAATCTCGGCAAAGTTACGCCCCGTGCTCGCAGGATAAGTCAAGGTCAAGCGCAGGCGTTTTTGGGGGTCAATGATAAAGACCGTGCGCACCGTCAGATTGTTGAGGGAGTTGGGGTGGATCATGTCGTAGAGGTTGGAGACCTTTTTATCTTCGTCTGCCAAAATCGGGTAATCCACCTTAACATTGTTGACTTCTTCAATGTCTTTGATCCAGCCGAGGTGGGACTCCACACTATCCACACTCAAGGCCAAGGTTTTGACATTGCGCTTCTCAAACTCTGGACGTAACCGCGCCACTTCACCCAGTTCTGTCGTACAAACGGGGGTGTAATCCGCTGGGTGGGAGAACAGGACAACCCAGCTATCCCCTGCCCACTCGTAGAAGTTAATTTCTCCCATGGAGGAGGCTTGGGTAAAGTTGGGTACGACATCCCCAAGTTTTAGGCTCATAGATGGTGGCTCCTAGGCTAACGATGTATTTTTAGCTACGGATTCTATCTTGCCACAAACTCTCGTTTATCGGTCGGAATATAGAGGAAAATATACAAACCGATAGAATTGGATAGGATTTAGGGTTGAGAATTTTCAATCGTAGTTGCCTCCAGAGTCTGGACATACTGCTGCACCTTGAGGTCAATGCCCGTAATATCCGTGCCCACGACCACTGCCCAAGCTCCCAAATTCAAGGCTTTTGCAGCCATTGTTGGACTGGCAATCCCGCCTTCACAGAGGATGGGGACATTGAGATGTTCGACAAGCTGACTTAGAAGCGACCAACTGGGGGGTGGGGTATCTGCCGTCGTTTCGGTATAACCAAAGAGAGTGGTGCCCACCCAATCGGCACCGGCAGCAACTGCCGCTTCCGCACTTTCCAAGGAGTCAATATCAGCCATCACGGGTTTGCCTAGTTCCTCGTGGATTCGCCGAATCAAGTCCGGCAGGGGTTCGGGGCGCGATCGCGCCGTGGCATCGAGGGCAATGACATCGGCACCGGCGGCCGCAACGGCTACCGCATCGGCAAAGCGAGGCGTAATATACACGGGGTACTCCGGCAAAACCTGCTTCCAGAGGCCAATGATGGGCACATTTACCGCTTGGCGCACCGCCTGAATATGGGTGGGGGTGTTAATGCGCACGGCAACCGCTCCCCGCAAAACCGCTGCCTTGGCCATAGCGGCGATGATTTCTGGAGCTGCGAGGGGGGAATCCGGCAGGGCTTGGCAGGAGACAATCAGGCCGCCGCGAATTTGCGCTGCCAGGTTCATGGGGTTTCAAGATGCAATTTCTGGCGGACGATCGCCCCCAATTCTAAGGACAAACCACTTACTTTCTCTAGGAGGTAAAGGACATGCTCTGGCCGTAGGAATGTGCCATCGTTGCGACAGACACCGGTGTAGGTTACCTTGAGCGCCGGCCACCGGTCTTGGTGCTCACTCAGGTGAATCTCCAGCAGGCGATCGCGCAAATTCACGACTTGGGTTTTGCCTGACTTGGTGGTTAGCTCATAGAGAATTTCAGGCGTGGCTCGCAAACTGTCTAACCACTGTTCCCAAGTCTCCCGCTCCACCGGCTCAGGGGGATGGATGAGTAGCTCATAGGTGGCCGCCCGCAGGGCTTCACTGGCCGCAGGCTCCGTCAGGGGCACCACCTCACAGGTGTAGAGGGGAATTTCCGTCGGTAGTTGCTGCCGCAGTTGGGCTAGCACCGTTGGCGGCTCCACCTCGCGGTAAAACTCCAGATCAACAATTTCGCCATAACTGGTCACCCCAAGGGGCAAGGCGCTGGCGGTGGAAATGCGCGGTGAAGGATGAAATCCCCCCGTAAAGGCAATGGGCAAGTGAGCACGGCGCACCGCCCGCTCAAAGAGCCGCAGCAGATCCAAGTGGCTCAGGAGCGTCATCTCCCCCGTTTTGCCAAAGGTGAGGCGCAGACGCTGCACCCGTTCTTGAGGAGGATGGGGCTGCCCTTGAATGGGGGGAATCGGCGGCGGCGGCACGACCACATTGTGGCCAAAGTCAATGCCACACACCCCACAGTGGGAGCAACCGTCAAAGGAACAATCGGGAACAACGACCGCCTCTAAAGCCCGGCGGAGGTCTTCCTTCAGCCACGTTTTGCTAATGCCGGTATCAATGTGATCCCAAGGGAGGGGAGCATCGAGGTTGTGACTGTCGCCGCTAAAGACATTCCACTCCCCGGCTTCCAGTTGGCGGTATTTCCAGTCCAGACCGGCTTCTTGGATGGCCTGCGTCCAAGCGGCATAGGCGCGATCTAGGCTTTCCCACCAGGAATCTTCCCGTGCCCCCAATTCCCAGGCGCGGCGGATCACAGACCCCAGTTGGCGATCGCCCCGACCGACAAAGTCCTCCATGGCCGAGATGCGCACATCGGTAAAATTGGCCTTCACCCCCTTAATCGTGCGGAATTCGGCCTTGAGCAACTCCTGTTTGCGCAAAAACTCGGCGGTGGACACCGCATGCCACTGGAAGGGGGTATGGGGCTTGGGGGTAAAGTTGGAGATGGTCAGGTTAAAACTCAGGGGTTTGCGCCCCTTGAGGTGGCACTCTCGACGCAGCCAACGAATGGTTTCGGCAATGCCCAACACATCGGCATCGGTTTCTCCCGGCAGGCCAATCATAAAGTAGAGCTTGACCTTATCCCAGCCCTGCTCGTAGGCAGTTTTAATGCCCCGCAGCAATTCCTCATTGGTCAGACCTTTGTTGATGATGTCCCGCAGCCGCTGCGTTCCCGCCTCCGGCGCAAAGGTGAGTCCCCCTTGGCGAGTGCCCCCCACAATGTGGGCAATGTTCTCATCAAAGCGATCCACCCGCTGGCTGGGCAGGGAAAGGGAAATGTTCTCGTTTTGCAGGCGGTTTTTGATTTCCACCCCTACCGCAGGCAGTGCTAAGTAATCGGAGCAACTCAAGGACAGCAGGGAAAACTCGTTGTAGCCCGTGGCGCGCATGCCGGTTTCAATCGCCGCAATCACCTCATCGGGAGCAACATCACGAGCCGGACGGGTCAGCATTCCCGGTTGGCAAAAGCGACAGCCGCGGGTACAGCCCCGCCGAATTTCCACCGTCAGGCGATCGTGCACGGTTGCCACATAGGGCACCAAACCAATGGCATAGTGGGGCATGGGGGTGGCCACCCGCCGCAAAATTCGCTCGGGCACATCGGGGCGATTGGGTTTCACCGAGCCATCGGGCTGGCGATCGTAAAACTGGGGTACATAGACCCCCGGCACCTGGGCCAAATCCAGCAACAGATCCTGCCGACGCAAGCCGGCGCGTTTGCCTTCGGCCACCACCAGACCAATTTCGGGCAAGAGTTCTTCCCCATCCCCTAGGGCAAAAAAGTCGAAGAAATCGGCATAGGGTTCGGGGTTGGAGGTGGCTGTTTGACCGCCGGCAAAGATCAGGGGAATCTCCTTTAGGGGAGCCTGTTGTCGCTCCCGCCACGTTAGGGGCAAGCCCGCCAAATCCAGCATTTCTAGAATGTTGGTGGCCCCCAACTCATAGCTGAGACTAAAGCCCACTAGGTCGAATTCTTGGAGGGGACGGCGGGACTCCACCGCAAAGAGGGGGGTTTGAGTGGCTCGCAGTTTGGCGGCTAAATCCGCTGCCGGTAGGTAGGCGCGATCGCAGAGTTGATCGGGGACGGCATTAAGAATGTTGTAGAGAATAATATGTCCCAAGTTAGAGGCGCCCACCTCATAGATTTCCGGATAACTGAGTACCCAGCGCACTGTTGCCGCCTGCCACGGTTTATGCACCGCACCCCGCTCATTTCCCAAATAGCGAGCGGGTTTGAGGATTTCAGGGGTGAGCAACTCAGTAATCGGAACAGCCATGACTCATTTACCCAATTGCAAACATCTAGGGCAGTAAAAAGCGGGATTCCCCGCTGGGCATCGGGCGTGGGGGTTCAGAGGGTGCCAAAAGACCAGCACTGCCGGGTTGGGGAAGCGGGGGAAGTACGGGTGTGGGTCTCGGTGTCGGTTCTGGCAGTGTTGTCTGGGGTTGGGGACGCTGGGGGGTGGTAGTGGGTAACCCCGCTTGCTGGGCGTAGAAGGTGGCCAGTGTGCTCACTAAGGCATCCCGTTGTTGACGATTGAGTTGGCGAATAGCAGCAATATCCCCTTCCAGTGGGTTGACGGTGAGGTAGGAACGTCCCGGATAGGTTTCTTCCCGCAGGAATTCATTCAGCCCCAAATAGTCAGCAAGGGAAATTTTCCAGTCAAAGCGGTAGAGGGGCGATCGCCCCTTCACGGTGGTGTGATAGACGATGAATCGCTCTAGGAGCGTACTCTCCGGCGCGGGCTGACGGTTTTCTTGGCGAATGTAGTGATTTTCCTTGGGGAAGCCGGGCAATTTGGGATAGAGGGTCTCTGCCACCAAGCGAGGGTTAATCAGAATTTGAGCGGTGGCATCGGGCACGTTGGGGTCAGATTGCGATCGCCCCCCGTTCCAAGCACTGCTCAGGGGCAGCCACAGGAGTGCCAGCAAGCAGCCCCACGTCACCCAGCCCAAGAAAGTCCACCTCCGTCGTCTCCCCATGGCTCCTAATCTGCCAGTAACTCCGGTTGGGCAATTTCATCGGACATTTCGACAATGGCACGGGTCACCGGCTTCAGGGGTAGATCATCAAGATCTTCACTAGCCTCTAGCCCTCGCCGCTGTTTAGCCCGGTTGGCAATTTGCACCGTAATCCGGTAGCGACTGTCGGAGTGGTTGATCAGTTGTTCAGCCCGACGATTAATCTCCAAAGACGAGTAATGAAGGCGCTTTTGCATGGTGAGTCCTTTCCTTAAACGTTCTTAAACCTGTGCGGCCATCATTTCTAGAGGCTCTGGGGTAGGTGCGCTAAAGGGTTGGATAATTCCACCGCCTAGGAGGCGATCGCCCGCATACCACACCGCCGCTTGCCCTGGCGTGACCCCAAATTGCGGTTCAGCAAACTCCAATTTTACCTGCTCCGAGCTGGGGTCGGGAGTAATGGTCACCGGTACAGGGGGCGTCCGATAGCGAATTTGTACCGTTGCCGTGATCGGTTCAGTTGGCGGTGGAATCGAGACCCAGTTCACCCGTGCCACTGTGCACTCACGACGAACAGCGGTGGCGCGATCGCCAACAATAACCCGATTGTGTTCCCGATCCAAAGCGACTACGTAGAGGGGTTCGGGTGCCGCAATCCCCAGCCCCTTGCGCTGGCCAATCGTGTAGTGGTGAATCCCCTGATGGTACCCCAGCACCCGTCCATGGACATCCACAATCTCCCCTTGCCGGCCGGGCAGATACTGATCCAAGAATTGGCGCATGGAACCATGGGCTTCAATTAGGCAAAGATCTTGGCTTTCCGGTTTACTCGCCGTATGCAGGCCATACTGCGCGGCAAGGGCACGGGTCTCAGCCTTGGTTTGCCGACCCAGGGGAAACAGCACATGGGCGAGAATCTCTTGGGGCAAGTCGTAGAGAAAGTAGCTTTGATCCTTATGACGATCCACTGCCCGCCACAGTTCATAGCGATCGCTGGCGGGATTGTACTTCACTTGGGCATAGTGCCCCGTAGCAATGTATTCAATCCCCAGCTGCTCACGACTATAGGTCAGCATCGGCCCAAACTTCACCAAGCGGTTGCATTGGGAGCAGGGCAGCGGTGTGATGCCACCGGCATAGCCACTGACCAAATAGTTGACAATGTACTTCTCGAAAATGTCGCGGCTGTCCACAATGTGGTGGGGCACGCCCAGCTCCTCACAAAGACGCGCCGCATCCACCAGCCCTTCAGAACAACATTGCCCCTTACCCTTCATCAGCCACAGCGTCAGACCCACAACAGGGTACCCTTGAGCTTTAAGGCTGGCAATGGCGACAGAACTATCCACGCCGCCGGACAGACCCACAACAACCGCCGGTAAATCGGACATTGTTAAGATTCACAAAAAATCTACCTCTTTTAGGGTAGCATCCCTACTTTCGCAACGCAGGCTCTCGCAATCGGCTATAATCAGAAGGCAAGGTTGGCGAGTAATCGCCGCTTGAGTTTTTAAGTAGAGCGATTCTTGAGTTCGGTTTTAGGGAAGGTTGGTTACATGACAGTCGTCTCTCCGAAGTCAACGTCAACGCATGGTTCAATTTTTGCTTTGGAGCAGATTAGATTATGTCTATTTATGTCGGCAACCTTTCCTACACGGCCACCCAAGAGGATCTAGAGGCCGTTTTTGCCGAGTACGGTTCTGTCAAACAAGTCTATTTACCGGTGGATCGGGAAACAGGCCGTAAGCGGGGCTTTGGTTTTGTGGAAATGTCCACGGATGCTGAAGAAGAGGCGGCGATCGCCGATCTCGACGGTGCCGAATGGATGGGACGGCAACTCAAGGTCAACAAGGCACGCCCCCGTGAAGCCATGGGCGGTAGCAACAATCGTTATTCCCGTAATCGCTAACTCCCTCAACTCCCCCTCTAGGAGGTGCCCTATCGGCTCTGCCAATGTGCTAGAGAAATAATAACAACCTGCTGAATGCAATTGGAAAGGAACATCATCACTATGGCGCGCATGTATTACGACGCAGATGCCCAACTAGAACTCCTCAAGGACAAAACGATCGCCATTATTGGCTATGGCTCCCAAGGCCATGCCCATGCCCTCAACCTGCGGGATAGCGGTCTCAATGTTGTGGTGGGTCTCTATGCCGGCAGTCGTTCTGCAGAGCGCGCCCGTGCCGATGGTCTAGCGGTACACCCCGTGGCCGAAGCTGCGAAAATGGCCGACTGGATTATGATTCTTCTGCCCGATGAAGTTCAGCGGGTTGTTTATGAGCAGGAGATTGCCCCCCACTTGCAAGCGGGGAATGTCCTCTCCTTTGCCCACGGCTTTAACATTCACTTTGGCCAAATTGTGCCCCCCGACAATGTGGATGTAGTGATGGTGGCGCCCAAAGGTCCCGGTCACCTCGTCCGCCGCACCTATGCCCAAGGGGAAGGGGTGCCCTGCCTGTTTGCGGTCTATCAAAATGCCAGTGGTCAAGCCCGTGATTTAGCTATGGCCTATGCCAAGGGGATTGGGGGCACCCGTGCCGGGATTCTGGAAACCACCTTCCGTGAGGAAACCGAAACCGATCTGTTTGGGGAGCAAGTGGTGCTCTGTGGTGGTCTCAGTGCCCTGATCAAAGCTGGCTTTGAAACGTTAGTAGAGGCCGGCTACCAACCAGAATTAGCTTATTTTGAATGCTTGCACGAAGTGAAGCTGATTGTGGACTTAATTGTTGAAGGGGGGCTTGCCAAAATGCGGGACAGTATCTCCAACACCGCAGAATATGGCGACCTCACCCGTGGCCCACGGATTATTACCGATGAAACCCGCGCCGAAATGCGCAAAATTCTCCACGAAATTCAAACGGGTCAATTTGCCCGTGAGTTTGTGCTGGAAAATATGGCTGGTAAGCCGGGCTTTACCGCCATGCGGCGGCGGGAAGCTGAACACCCCATCGAACAGGTGGGTCAAGAACTGCGCTCCATGTTTAGCTGGTTAAAACGGGCTTAAGCGTTGCCCTAGGGGGCACCAATGGCGATTATTTCGTCGCAAAATTCACCGCCGGAGCGATCGCGCCCCCCCTCTCTCCTCGCCAACCACCTCACTCCCGAGGAGCAGCAATCTGCCGCCGAAGACTCGTTGCGTCCCCGCTCTTTACAGGACTACATTGGCCAGCAAGAACTCAAAGATGTACTCCAGATTGCCCTTCAAGCCGCAAAAGCCCGCCAGGAACCCCTTGATCACCTGTTGCTCTATGGCCCTCCGGGTTTGGGTAAAACCACCATTGCCTTAATCTTGGCCGCCGAAATGGGGGTCAACTGCAAAGTGACCAGTGCCCCGGCTCTGGAGCGCCCCCGCGACATTGTAGGTCTTTTGGTCAGCCTGCAGGCGGGGGATATTCTCTTTATTGATGAAATTCACCGCCTCTCGCGCACGACGGAGGAACTGCTCTATCCGGCGATGGAGGATTTTTACCTTGATCTGACGGTGGGCAAACAGCAAACGGCACGCACGCGACGACTGAAACTCCAGCCCTTTACCCTTGTGGGGGCAACCACCCGTGTCGGCGCCTTGACTTCGCCCTTGCGCGATCGCTTTGGTTTGGTGCAGCGGCTACGCTTTTATCACCCTGAAGAACTCCAACAGATTGTCCAGCGTGGTGCAGCCCTGTTACAAACTTCGATTACCCCCGAAGCAGCTCTGGAAATCGGCCGGCGCAGTCGCGGCACTCCCCGCATTGCCCTGCGGCTCCTAAAGCGGGTACGGGATTACGCCGAGGTCAGGCACAACGGCACGATTACCCTAGAGGTAGCCACCGCTGCCCTTGAACTGTTGAATGTGGATCCAGCGGGATTGGATGAGAGCGATCGCCGGCTCCTCAGTTTAATGATTGAGTCCTACCAAGGGGGGCCTGTGGGCATTGAAACCCTAGCCGCAGCCACAGGCGAGGATGTACAAACCATTGAAGAGGTCTATGAACCCTACCTTCTCCAGAGGGGCTATCTGCAACGGACGCCCCGAGGTCGAGTTGCCACTCCTCGCGCTTGGCAACACTTAGGCTATACTGCACCAGAAAACCAGTTGCCATTGGTATCGAGTCCCTATGACTCTTCATCTTAAGTCTGGATTCTTGTATGAGACCGACTATTACCTTTGGCTCCATGAGACCGTTGCCCATCTCAAAGCACAGGATTTCGGTAACTTATACCAGCTCTTTGTAATCTTTGTAAGATTGACTCTAATAAGCAGGTCTCAAAAGGAACGAAAATCGGATTATCCGAGTCTCTGAGAGTCTAGTCATTGATTATCCAGCCTTTACTTAGGGCTATCTTCAAATTGAATCATTGCCTTAGGCAGTCGTTGTTGGCAAGCCTGAGACCGCCCCTGTAATTGGAAAATCGCTGTAAGCTAGGGATAGGGTTGATTAAGGTTTTTTAACCTTTGCCCGACTCTCTGCCTCGCCTACGTGAACGACCATGTTGCGGATCATTACCCAGTTAACAGACCTACGCGCTGAACTACGCCGCATTTGCGATCGCACCGATAGCGGGGAGATGAGCGAACAACAGGCTACGGTTGAAGCCATTTTGCGCCGTGTGGCCAAGGAAGGCGATCGCGCCCTGATTGAGTACACTGCCCAATTTGATCACATTGACTTAACTCCCGACACATTACGGGTAAAAGGGGATGAACTGGATGCCGCCTATCAACAGGTGTCCAAAGAACTCCTCGATGCCATTCGCCTCGCCAAGCAACAAATCGAAGCCTTCCACCGCCAGCGGGTGCCCAAAAGTTGGGTGCAATTTGGGGAGGATGGCATTGTCCTTGGCAAACGCTACACTGCCGTTGAGGCGGCCGGACTTTATGTGCCGGGGGGACGGGCTGCCTATCCCAGCACGGTTTTAATGAATGCGATTCCCGCTCAGGTGGCGGGGGTGCAGCGGATTGTCATGGTTACCCCCCCCGGTCAAGGCAAAGGCATTCATCCTGCCGTTCTGGTGGCCGCCCAAGAAGCGGGAATTCAAGAGATTTATCGCGTTGGTGGTGCCCAAGCTATTGCCGCCCTTGCCTATGGCACGGAAACGATTCCCCGCGTAGATGTCATTACCGGGCCGGGCAATCTCTATGTGACGCTGGCCAAAAAACAGGTCTATGGCCGCGTTGGCATTGACTCCCTTGCCGGACCTTCAGAGGTCTTGATCATTGCCGATGGAGCGGCAAACCCCGTTCACATTGCGGCTGATCTATTGGCTCAAGCCGAACATGATCCCCTTGCGGCTGCGATTTTGCTCACCCCCAGTCTCTCCCTTGCAGAATCAGTTGCCACTGCCGTTAATGAACAATTGGCTGAGCATCCGCGCCGTCTCCTCACAGAGAAGGCGATCGCCCACTACGGCCTCATTGGCATTGTCGAAACCCTCGAACAAGCAGTCGAGCTATCTAATAGCTTTGCCCCAGAGCATTTGGAACTGGAAGTTGAAGACCCTTGGAGCCTTGTAGAGCAGGTGCGCCATGCCGGTGCCATTTTCCTCGGCTATTCCACCCCTGAAGCAGTGGGTGACTATCTAGCGGGCCCCAATCACACGCTGCCCACCTCCGGTGCCGCTCGCTATGCTTCTGCCTTGGGCGTAGAAACATTCCTGAAGCACTCCAGCATTATCCAATACACCCCGGCTGCCCTGCGCAAACAAGGGGGAGCCGTCATGACCCTCGCTGAAACAGAGGGCTTAATTTCCCACCGCGACTCTGTGCGTCGGCGCCTTGAGCCTTAGAACGTCACAATCAAATAGGGGGCTTCAAATTTACCGCCGCGAACGGGTTTACCCTTAAGACTGGGGGGCAGCTCAATGTGGCGCCGCTGATCGCCAGCCTCCACCGTCAGTTCGCCACTAAACTCGCTGAGTTTCACCTGCTCTTTGCGAAATCCGGGTAGGAAAATCCGCACCTGTTGTTGAACTTCATCAAATTCATAGGGAGCTGGTGCTGTCCCTAACTGGTTTAAGTTGGGGAGATGGGCAACAAGGGCTTGCCAGTTGCTCCAGTCTGTGGGCAGAACCGAAATGCGTAAGGGTGTAAATGCACGGCTGACCGCTGGGGTGGGTTCGCCAATACAAAAGACTTCGGAAATGGGAATATTCACCTGTTGAGCACTGCCCCATAGCCATTGGGTTTGAGCAGTTGAGATCGACGTACCATCCGTTACGAGAAATACCGATAGACGCTTGGGATCGGCGGCAATCTGCACACCGCGATCGACCCACTCCTTCGCCTCGCCAAAACGCTCACGCACTTTTTGGGTATCAATATTGGCTGCCATAATGGCGCTGGCGATCGGTCCCCCAATAGCATTGGCGATCGCATTGAGATCCAGTTGATCCAGCAAACGTTGAAAGCGGCGGTAGTACCACGCCAGCCCTTGGGGGAACCCAATCAGCCGCAGTGTATCTTGACTATTGCCGCCCACATAGACGATTACATCATACTCTCCGCTGCTGTAGTGAACCCGCAGCGCATTCAGTGTCAGCAAAGTATCCATTCCCGGCAGAATTACCAATTCCCCCGCATAAACCTTACCCACCAACTCTTGGGGCAAATAGGGTTCCAGTAAACGGCTAAGTTCTTGCCATGCAGTGTTGAGACTTTCAGTAGTGAGCAGGGTTGCGATCGCCAACCCCTCCGACAGCAATTTGGGTTGCCAGCCAATCCCCTGATCTGGATTGCCAATGAGAAATTGCAGGGAAGTGGCTGGACTAGGCACCGCTAATAAAGTTCGCTGCTGTCGCCCGGCAAACCACTGGGAAATGGCCAGACCCAGTGCCGTTTGTTGTTCTGGGGTTGCTCCTAAGAGGGTAACAATGCGTGTCATGGCAAGTTTGAGGATGATAGTTGCTTGGACTATCCTATCGGCAAACGGCTGCCCCAAGATTTTCTAGACAGCCCCTCATAAAACCGCCTCTATGGGCAGCCAAATCGGCTTAACGATTAAACCTACTCACTCGGGCGATCGCCCTCCTTCTAGAGGCTTCTAGGCCATGCTCAGGCCAAAAAAAATTTTTTCGCGCCGCAAACAGATCCCCATTAGAACGTTTTGAACCACACTCAAATCCCCTTGTCGGGGTTTTCCCCAAATTCCCCAACGTTTTCCCCAGGTTCTTGGAAATTCCGATCCGATCTTTACAACCATCTCAACCGTTCCTTCCCTTTGAACCTTCCTTGCATCGTTGAGTATCACAGCACTCTCGACTAATACTTCCTCAAGCTCTAACCCAGTTCCAAACTAACTCCAAATTACTTAAATCGCATCCTTTGTTTTTCTCTGGAAAAACTTTAATCTCTTAAGATCCTTAAGGATCTACTACTACTAAATTTATTTAAATATTCTTATAGTAGTAGTAGGGGCTGTGGAAATGTGGAAAACTTTTTGAAAAGCCTCTCCTAGAGCGGGTTTGAGCCACCTCCCCTTTGTGGAAAACTTGTGGAAAAAGTAGGGGGTTTTTCCACAGGCTATTATCGCAGTGGAAAAAGAATAAAAAGTTTTCCACAGTTTTTCAGAGTTTTTCCGGGGTTTTCCACAGGTTTTCCCCAGAATTTTCCACAGGGGTTTTGGAGTTTTCCACAGGCTAAGGGAGCAGATCTCCGTATTTTTACGATTCCCTCTGCCTGCGATCGCCCTCAGACTAAAGGGAAGAGATTTTGTTAACCGATACAAACGTTGCTGTGGATTCCCTGATGTTTTCCCTTGAGTCCTCGACCAATAGCCTTGAGCAGATTATTGGTCACCTCTCCCCTGTTGAGCAGATCCGGATGCTGATGCACCACCCCTACTTCACCGGCCGTTGTCCTGTCTGCCGCCAGCCGATTCATCCTTCCCAACTCAAGGTAGGACAGTGCTATTGCTCCCACTGCGGCTGGTACGATGATGCTAGCGATGGCAAGTCCAAGGTTACCTTGATGGCTCAGAGTCTAGACCGTCAGTCGCCGCATTCTCTATCCCCTTCTCGCTTGGCATAAAGCTAGCCACGATCGCCACCATCAGCCACCAGAGGGTAGCCACCTCCGGGCGAAACCAAATTGTATCCACCAGGCCGTGGGTTAACATTCCCACCATTGTTGCCACTGTTCCTATCAACCAGAATCCTTGAGGATTCCTTGTTTCCCTTAATTCCCGCAAACAACGCCACGCGCGATCGGCAAGCACCGCCAGCAACCAGAGAAAGACGGCAAAGCCAATCACGCCCACTTCCACCAGAATCTCCAGAAAGATGGAATAGGCACTCAACGCCGTAAAGCGCACATTTACCTGATACAGCGGGTAAATCTGGTTAAAGGCCACATTCCCCGGCCCAATCCCTAACCAGGGTCGTGCCCAAATCATCTGTTGCACTGCTGCCCAAACGTTCATTCGGAAATTATTGCTACTGTCCCCGCGGGCAACAAAAATACTTGCCGCTCGCTCCCGCAGCACCGGCACACTCACAACCACGCCGATACAAAGGGCGATCGCCAGCGCTCCCACCGTCGGTACCCCCCAACGCCGCCATGACAGCGGTAGCCTTGGCCAAAACCAAATCCCCAGCAACCCTACCCCAGCGATTGTCGCTGCAACCAACCCCAACCAGCCGCCACGGCTAAACGTTAAA
>NZ_JBKBHV010000001.1:102125-179074 GCF_046299635.1 Thermosynechococcus sp.
AAACACAGGTCTCCGCTAAGTCGTAAGACGACGTATGGGGGCTGACGCCTGCCCAGTGCCGGAAGGTTAAGGAAGCTGGTCAGCGCAAGCGAAGCTGGCAACCGAAGCCCCGGTGAACGGCGGCCGTAACTATAACGGTCCTAAGGTAGCGAAATTCCTTGTCGGGTAAGTTCCGACCCGCACGAAAGGCGTAACGATCTGGGCGCTGTCTCGGAGAGAGGCTCGGCGAAATAGAAGTGTCTGTGAAGATGCGGACTACCTGCACCCGGACAGAAAGACCCTATGAAGCTTTACTGTAGCCTGGAATTGGGTTCGGGCTTTGCTTGCGCAGGATAGGTGGGAGACGTTGAAGTATCCCTTGTGGGGGATATGGAGTCGCCAGTGAGATACCACTCTGGCAAGGCTAGAATTCTAACCTTCTGCTGTTAGCCAGCGAAGGAACAGTTTCAGGTGGGCAGTTTGACTGGGGCGGTCGCCTCCTAAATGGTAACGGAGGCGCGCAAAGGTTCCCTCAGGCTGGTCGGAAATCAGCCGTAGAGTGCAAAGGCATAAGGGAGCTTGACTGCAAGACCCACAAGTCGAGCAGAGACGAAAGTCGGCCTTAGTGATCCGACGGTTCCGCGTGGAAGGGCCGTCGCTCAACGGATAAAAGTTACTCTAGGGATAACAGGCTGATCTCCCCCAAGAGTTCACATCGACGGGGAGGTTTGGCACCTCGATGTCGGCTCATCGCAACCTGGGGCGGTAGTACGTCCCAAGGGTTGGGCTGTTCGCCCATTAAAGCGGTACGTGAGCTGGGTTCAGAACGTAAATCATTGCGTCACTCCACAGTAATGTGGAGCAGCAAACCGACTAAAATCGGTAAAATCTTGATCAGTGACCGAACGGCTGGTTAAGACAATACCGAGGGTAAGCAAGAGTCTCGTGACAAATGATTTGATTTTGAGTTATATTGCTGGTTTCCTAGATGCTGATGGATGTATCAATTTACAACTAGTGCGACGTAAGGATTACATCCTTGGTTATCAAATTCGCGCTAGTATTACTTTCTTTCAGTCTTCCTCTCATCGTTCCTTTTTGGAGTGGCTGAAGTCCATTTTCCAAGCAGGGTTTGTGAGAGATCGAAAAGATGATCTGAGTGAGTATGCAATTGTTGATGCACCATCAGTTTTGAAGGTGTTGCTAACTTTACGCAGTTACCTTCGTCTAAAAAAACCGCAATGTGAACTAGCTATTACTGTTCTAAAGGAAGTTGTTCAATCAAAGCGGTTGTCACCTGAACAATTCCTGAAGCTTGCTCAGAAGGTGGATCAATTCGGTGAGCTAAATGCTTCCCGAAAGCGTTCCATTCGCTCTGATCAAGTAGAACAGTTCTTGAGATCACGACAACTCTTGATCCCGTAGAGACTGAAGCCTAGGCTTGAGTTAGCCATCAAGCGTAAGCTGAGATGCTCTGAGCTTGTCAGAGACATCAAATGTCGGCTCCTGATTCGTTAACGGCGAGAGTCAGGATGAAGATATAGTCCATGCTCGTAGTGATACGAGAACAACATGCGTGAGACAGTTCGGTCCATATCCGGTGCAGGCGTAGGAGCATTGAGAGGAGTCCTCCTTAGTACGAGAGGACCGGGAGGAACGCACCTCTGGTGTACCTGTTATCGTGCCAACGGTAAACGCAGGGTAGCCATGTGCGGAGTGGATAACCGCTGAAAGCATCTAAGTGGGAAGCCCACCTCAAGATGAGTGCTCCCATGGCATAAGCCAGTAAGGTCACGGGTAGAACACCCGTTAATAGGCTCTCGATGGAAGTCCAGCAATGGATGAAGTCTAGGAGTACTAATAGACCGAGGGCTTGACCTCATTAATCAACAGGTGTCTGAGTTGACTTACTGTACTGACAATCGCTATTTAGTTGAAAGGTTATTTACGCTGAACTCATCTAGCAATTCTTTGGTCTAGGTTCTTAATCCAAAATTAAGGCTTTGCCTAGTGCCTATGGCGCGGCGGAACCACGCTGATCCATCCCGAACTCAGAGGTGAAACGTCGCAGCGGTGAAGATAGTTGGAGGGTCGCCTCCTGCAAAAATAGCTCGGTGCTAGGCAAAATATTCAAACTACCCCATCTAGGCTTTCTAGGTGGGGTCTTGATTTTTAAGAGATATTTAAGGGATGATCAGTTTTGGATAGGGGAGTGACATTGATGGGTAGTTCATGGGTAGTTCGGTTCATATTGCATCAAATATCGCTCTCCTCAAAAGGTTTTTAGGGTCATGCCTCAATTCATACATTTGATGGGTCTTCGGCACTGGGTGCTGGTGGGTTCTTCGTTGGTTGCAGCGGTGCTGGCGGCGGCGTTACCCAGCTACGGACGAATGCAGGACAGTCCAAAGATGTTGGTGGATGAGGTGTGGCAAATTGTGCAGCAGGAATATGTGGATGAGTCGTTTAATCATGTGGATTGGCTGGCGGTACGACGGCAACTGTTGGCGCAGCGGTACACCTCACGGGAGCAGGCCTATGCGGCTATCCGAGGAATGTTGCAGCAGTTGAATGATCCCTACACGCGCTTCATGACGCCGGAGGAGTTTACGGTTTTGCGCACGCAAACCTCGGGGGAAGTCTCGGGGATTGGGATTCGCTTGACGGTGGATGAAAAGACACAACAGTTGACGATCTTGGAGCCACTGGAAAATTCACCTGCAACTAAAGCGGGAATTCGGGCGGGCGATCGCCTGCTGGCCATTGATGGTCATTCTACCCGTCGGATGTCGATTGAGGAGGCATCACGGCGGATTCGTGGGCGGGTGGGTACTCCCATTGAACTTCAATTGTTTCGCCCCAATCTCGGTACATTTCGCCTAACTCTAACACGGGCATTGATTGAACTCTCTGCGGTGCGATCGTTGGTCAAGGAGGAAGGCGGTGCCCGCATTGGCTATATCTATCTGAGTGAATTTACTGCCCATGCGGCAGATCAGTTGCGCGCGGCAATTCGCAAGCTAGAGGCGGAGAAGGTGGAGGGGTTTGTTTTGGATTTGCGGGGGAATCCGGGGGGACTCTTGCAAGCTGGAATTGACATTGCCCGCATGTGGTTGAATCAAGGTCTCATCGTTCGCACGGTCGATCGCAGTGGTCATAGTGAGCAAGTACGTGCGAATCAATCGGCCTTGACGAATTTGCCTTTGGTGGTTTTGGTGGATCACCGCTCTGCCAGCAGTAGTGAAATTCTCACGGGGGCATTGCAGGATAACGGTCGTGCGATTGTTGTGGGCACACCAACCTACGGTAAGGCCTTGGTGCAATCCATTCATCAATTAAGTGATGGCTCAGGCTTATCAGTGACTGTTGCCCATTACTACACGCCCAATGGCACGGATATTAACCGTACGGGAATCACGCCGAATATGATGGTGAATTTGCCCAAAGAAGTGAGTACCAATCCCCATTTGTGGACAACAGCAGCCGATACCCTCTACCAAGCAGGAGTGGCTCAATTGCGCCAAGCCATTTATCGGAGTCAAGCGCCTAAACCTGTGAATACAGCTCAAACAGGGGAGCAGGAGCAGTTTCGCCAGCCCCTTGGTGTCCCTTGTCCGGTGCAGTGATGGTTGCTTCAGAGATTCATCAGGAATACCTCCCTGAGATTCAATTGGCCTTCCATGCCCTTGGAGAGCCGTTGCGGTCGAAGCTAATTGAGATTCTGCATCGCGAGGAGCTGTGTGTCTGTGATTTGTGCGATCGCCTGCACCTCACCCTTTCAAAGCTCTCGTTTCATCTGCGGGCACTGCGGCAAGCGAATCTTGTCCTATCGCGGCAAGAGGGGCGGTGAGTCTATTACACCGCTTAAATCGGCTACAATTTGAAGTTCTAATGGCCTATTTGCAACAGTTTACGGTCGGGGAAACGGTACTGGCTTGCATCTGTTCGTGACTGATTTGCTGAACACAATTCGCCGTGCTGAGCTGCCTGCCGATAAAGCTAAAAGTCAACGCCGCGCTTCAGATCAACGCCCTTCTCGGCATAGTGTTTGTGGCAAATCATCTCGGAGTGGACACTGGCCAGTTCAAAGTAGGCGGGGGGATATTTGCAGCGACCGGTAATAATAATTTCAGTGGTGCGGGGCTTGCGCAGGAGCGTTTGCACAATGGGTTCGACGGGCAGCAGCTCGAGGTCAACGGTGGGATTGAGTTCATCAAGAATAATCGTTTTGTAAAGGCCAGAGGCAATGGCCGCTCGGGCAATTTCCCAGCCGCGTTCGGCTTCGATGTAGTCAATTTCCTGCTGCTGACCGCGCCAGACAATGGCATCGCGACCACAGCGGTGGTGATCTACTAGGTGAGGGTAGCTTTCCTTGAGGGCGGCGATCGCCGCATCTTCGGTATAGCCTTGCCCCCCTTTGAGCCACTGGAGAATCAGGACACGGTGGGATTGATCGCGGCTAATTCCTTTGCCGATCGCCTGCAGGGCTTTACCGAGGGCACTGGTGGACTTGCCTTTGCCGTCGCCGGTATAGATTTCAATCCCTTCAATGCCCTGTTCTTGAGCCGTAGCGTGTACCAGGGGACGCATTTCCGAGTGGAGGTCAGCAATTTGCAGGAGTTGGGCAGGGGCACCCCGGCCGGTGGCAATAATTTCTAGGTGTTCGGGCTTCCGACGAAGGGTGTTGACAACTTCATCAATGGGCAAAAGGCCTAAATCTAAAACGGGGTTGAGTTCATCTAAAACAATGACGGAATAGAGACCAGAGGCGATCGCCCCCTTGGCAATATCCCAGCCCCGCTGGGCTTCTTGGCGATCGAACTTGGTGATCTGCTCGGCGGTAAAGTATTCGGCGCGGCCAGTGCGCACTTGATCAATGAGATGGGGAAACCCCCGCTGTAGGGCTTCAATGGCGGCATCTTCGGCATAGGCACGGCCAGGCCCTTTGAGAAAGCGCAGGAGGAGCACCCGAGTTGGCCACGCAGAAGCAATACCCAGACCAATAGAGCGCAGGACAACGCCGAGAGCGGCTTGGGATTTGCCTTTACCGGCACCGTCATAGACGTGGAGTTGACCGCTCACCCGTCCGGGACGCATTTGGGCGGTTTGAATGCCAATACCTGCACGGGTCATAGGGGCGTGAATAAAAGAACCTAAAGGGATTGTATCAAGGGCGGGGTTGGCTTTTGAGAAGAACTGCTTCAACCGTTAGCTCAGTGGGGGTGGTGGCAGTAATCGCCCAGCGCAGGGGCTGACCATGGGCTTGCAGCGCCTGTTCAATACAGTCATAGAAAGGGGGGGAAAGGGCGTGACGAGGTAGGGTAAGACGGACAAATTCGGTTTGCATAGGCCTGAGGTCTTAAACCCTAATGATAACGACGGTGACATTGTCGCGCCCGCCGTGGGTTTTGGCCGCATTCACAAGTGCAGTCGCGGCTTTTTCAACATCGGGTTCGCTGAGGTAGATGCTGATGACATCATCAGTGAGTTCTTCGGTCAAGCCGTCGCTGCACAGAAGCAGGCGATCGCCGGGCTCTAGATCAATAGGCTGAATATCAATTTGGGTCAGGTCTTCGCGGCCTAGGCATTGGGAGAGTACATGGCGCCATGGGTGTTGCCGTGCCTGCTCAATCGTCAAGCTGCCTAACTGTACGGCTTGGGCAATCCAAGTGTGATCGCTGGTAATTTGCTGAAGTTTGTCTTTGCGCCAGCGATAGATGCGGGAGTCCCCCACATGGGCACACCAAGCGCGATCGCCAGTTTCATCAATGAGAACCACAACAGCCGTCGTACCCATATCGGCACGGGCGGTATTTTGACGTTGTTGTTCAACAATGGCGTAGTTGGCTGCGAGAAAGGCTTGGCGGAGTAGGGTTACTGGATCATGTTGAAGTTCTTCAAGATGGGTTTCTAGGTAGGCCTGAATCTGTTCGACGGCTAAACGACTGGCTTCCTCACCCCCAGCATGCCCCCCCATGCCATCAGCAACAATAAAAAAACGCTGATGCTTTTCGTCAATATAAAAAGCATCCTGATTGCTTTTGCGAATCAGACCACAGTCCGTTAAGCCGGCAACGTCCATGACCCCCCTGTTTTGGGATGCTTGTTAAAACATTTTTTCATACTTATCGAGTTTAAGCATCAATCGCCAATAGAGGATACCAAACCATACCGCTAATGCGGCTGCCACACCTGCTAAGAGCAGATACTGGTTGACGAGTAAAATGGTCGCCACCAAGGAAAAACTGCCAATGAGGACGACATAATTTAGCCCTAAGTTAATGTTACTCAGGCGCCGCAGAATGCGATCGCTCTCACTGGAACGGACGCGCAAGCGCAGATCACCATCTTCCAGTTTATCCAGAACTTCTTCAAGGCGGCGGGGCAGACCAATGGCACTACTGCCCACTTGAGCCGCTTGACGACTCAATTCAGAGAAAAGACTGCCATTACTGGGATCGGGGAAGTTTCCGTTAGTCATAAGTTCAGTCGCAAATGGCTGGGCAACTTGCAGGAAGTTAAAGTCTTTATCGAGTCCCTTGCCCACCCCCTCTAGGGTGGAAAATGCCCGCATCACAAAGGTAAATGTGGCGGGAAAACGGAAGGGTTGGTCATAGGCAATTTCGTAGAGGTCATCGCTAATTTGAGCCACAGATTGGGCTTCAAAGGACTGGTTCATGAAATTGTCGAGGAGATACTGAATCGAGCGACGTACCGGCCCTAGATCGCCTGTGGGTACCAACGCCCCTAGCTCTACAAGGCACTGTACCACCTGTTCGGCGTCCCGTTGGGCAATGCTGAAAAATGTTTTCAGCAATTTATCGCGGGTAACAGGTTGAATGCGCCCCATCATGCCAAAGTCGTAGAAAATCAGTTGACCGTTGGGGCTGACGGCAATGTTGCCTGGATGGGGGTCAGCGTGGAAGAAGCCGTCGGTGAGCACTTGATAGAGGTAGGCCTTAGCACCCAGTTCGGCAAGGCGTTTGCGGTCTAGGCCGGCCGCTTCGAGGGCTTCGTAGTGGCTGATTTTAATCCCGGGCAGGTACTCAAGGGTGAGCACCCGCCGAGAGGTGTAGCGCCAATAGACGCGGGGAACACAGGCCCACTCGCGATCGCGAAAATTGCGGCGGAAGGTGTCGGCATTGCGTCCCTCATTGAGGTAGTCAATTTCTTCGTAGAGAATGCGGCAGCACTCGTCGTAGATGCCCATCCAATCGCGGCCTTTTCCCCATTTGGGATGGTTTTGAAAGTATTGGGCAATGCCTTTGAGAATTGCCAGATCAATATCAAACAACTGCCGCAGGCCGGGGCGTTGGACCTTGACCACCACTTCTTCACCGGAGAGAAGCTGCGCTTTGTGGACTTGGCCAAGACTGGCAGCGGCCATGGGAATGGGGTCGAAACTGCGAAACAGCTCAGGGATACGGCGGCCAAAGTCTTCGTAGATGATTTTTTCGACAAGCTCGTAACTAAAGGCGGGGACGCGGTCTTGCAGTTTGCTCAGCTCTTCGACGTATTCGCTAGGGAAAAGATCGGCGCGGGTGGAAAAGAGTTGTCCCAGTTTGATGAAGGTGGGGCCAAGGTCGAGGAAGGTTTCGCGAATCCAAATGGCTTGGGCACGGCGGCGGGCGGCACGTTTGGCATCGGTCATGCCCCCCCAGTAGCTCCAAGATTTGGTGAGGAGCCAGCGGCCAAAGAGAAATCGCCAGACAAAAAACCAAATGTCAAAGAAGCGCCGCGTTTTCGAGTACCGCTCGCGATTCCAACGGTAGGATTTGCCGGTGGGGGTCAAATTGGCCGAAACTGGTGTGGACACGCGCTCTTCCGTAGTGAGTGATCTCAACAAATTGTAACGAATCCCCAAGGAATCATAGGGCTACAGGGCATAGCGATCGCGCCCCATGCCGAGGGCAAAACGCAGGGAATCGGGCAGGCTTTTGCTACTGGCGGTTAAAAAGAACGTCAGCCCCACGAGGCTAAAGACTGCTGCCATGCGAAAGATCAGGCGATAGCCCAAAGGATCAATTAGCCCCCCCAGCAGTGGCCCGGCCAAGGCCATCCCTAGATCAAAGCCGCCTAAACTGAGACTGAGCACCCGTCCTCGCTCCTCAGGACTGGAGCGATCGGCCATCAGAGCTGCCACCATGGGAATAATCACACCCCCCGCTAAGCCTTCCAAGATTGCTGCCCAGAGAACCTCAAGGGGAGTACGGGCCTGAGCAAGCAGGATCATTGCCAAAACGTAGCCGGCTAAGCTGGCGGAGATAAAGATTCCCCGCCCCCAGCGATCGGAGGCAGAACCCGTGGCCACACGACCCATAAAGCTGGCGATCGCCGCTACGGAGTAAAACAGCCCTGCGGAAATGTCAAGCCGCTCCGCAGCAATAAACAGGGGAATAAAGGTGGCGATCGTGCCAAAGGTCAGCCCCACGCTCAACATCACGAGGCTCGGAATCCGCAGTCGCTCTGAAAGCAACAACCGCCAAAAGAGGCTTTTCTCTGGGTGAGGTATCTCTGAGTCCTGCGGGATATTCACTGCCCGCACCCCTGCGGCAGCCATGAACCCAAGGGCAGCTAAGCTGCTGGCAACGATGAAGACCCAACTGTGACTGTAGTTTATTTGTAGCCAACTGCCGAGACTGGGTCCGAGGGCAACCCCAATGGGATGCACAAGACTGGTGTAGCCGATGATTTCCCCACGATGCTCAGGGGGGGCAATATCCGTCACCAGCGCCATGTAGCCGGTGGTAAAGCCGGCAATGCTCACGCCATGGAGAAGGCGCACTGCAACAAGAAGGGGCAGGTTGTGGCTGACGATATAAAAGAGGGGGGCGATCGCCGCCACAGTGAGGCCAATAAGCAGGGTAATTTTACGCCCCCGGCGATCGGCCAGAGGCCCTAACCAAGAGCGGGAGCAAATGAGTCCAACGGCAAAGGCACCCATCACAAACCCCACCTGATGGGGCGTCCCCCCCGTTTCAGCAATATACAAGGGTAAAGTGGGTAGCATTGCAGCGATACTTGACCAAAATAATAGACCAGCCAGTACCAGCCTGAGTAGCGTTTGCCGTACCGATGGGGGTAGTTTCAACAGGACAACCACAAATCCCCCTTGTTAACAAAACGTTACATTCCTTATCTATCATAACTTTTTGCTGGTCGTCAGCCATGCACCTGAATTTCATAAAGATTGCCGGGAAAACCCCATCAGGGATAGCTGGAGATCTAGATTACTTATTCTTTCTGACTGGCTTCCCTTCGAGGAAGCAGAATGAACGGAAACTTAAAAGGGTAATTCTCCCTGATCAATTTCGGGAGGTACTGTTTTTGGGATGCCATTCATTTGGCTTTTGCATAGCCCTACGGCAATTTTGCTGTGCTTTTCAATTTGGCGCATCACTTCACGGGCACGCTGAATGACTACCGGCGGGAGTCCCGCAAGACGACCGGCTTCAATGCCGTAGGAGCGATCGGCACCGCCGGGTTTGACTTGGTGTAAAAAGATAATCTCGTCGGGAAGTTCCTTGACAACGACTTGGTAGTTGGCCACATTGGGCAGGAGTGTTGCCAGTTGATTCAGCTCGTGGTAATGAGTGGCAAAAATGGTGCGGGATTTCAGCGTGGTGGCCAAATATTCTGCCACCGACCAAGCGATCGCCAGCCCATCAAAGGTGGCCGTGCCGCGCCCGATTTCATCGAGGAGGACAAGGGAGCGATCGCCTGCATGGTTGAGGATATTGGCCGTTTCGTTCATTTCCACCATGAAGGTGGATTGGCCTGTGGCCAGATCATCAACCGCGCCCACGCGGGTAAAGATGCGATCGCAGATTCCCAACGTGGCACTTGTCGCAGGCACATAACTGCCCATTTGCGCCAGCAGTTGAATCAGACCCACCTGCCGCAGATAACAACTTTTGCCACTGGCATTGGGGCCTGTCAACACCATGAGATCGGCACCGTTGCCAAGGCAGGTATCATTCGGGACAAAAAATCCTGCAGGTAACATCTGCTCCACCACCGGATGCCGCCCGCCTTGGATTTCCAACCGCCGATCGCTTGTCAGCGTTGGGCGACAATAGCCCTGATACAGTGCCACCTCCGCCAGTCCCAAAAGGGCATCCACTGCCGCCACCGCCGCGGCAATCTCACGAATCGTGGAAGCCTGAGCAGCGACCTGCTCTCGCAATTGGACAAAATACTGGTACTCCAGCTCAAAAAGATGGCTCTGGGCCGCCAATAGCCGGGCTTCCCGTTCCTTGAGTTCAGCCGTAATAAAGCGCTCTTCGTTGGTGAGGGTCTGCTTGCGGATATAGTCCTGCGGCACTTGGTTCAGCTTAGCGCGGGACACGCTGATATAGTAGCCAAAGACTTTGGTATAGCCCACCTTGAGGGTGGGAATGCCGGTGCGCTCCCGCTCTTGGGCCTCCAGATTGAGAATCCACTGCTGATCCTGCTCAATTTGCCGCCGTTGCTGGTCTAGCTCTGGATAGGCGCCCGGCCGCAGGAGTCCCCCTTCGGTGAGACTAATAGGAGGCTGATCCACAAGGGCAGCACTGAGGGTGTCGGCCAACTGCTCAATCCCGGGTGGTAGGTGAGCCAAGGCTTGAAGATAGGGCGATTGGGTTGCTGTAACAACTGTGGCAAGGGAAACTAATGTCCGAAAGGAGTCCCGCAGTGCGGCTAAATCACGGGCATTGGCCGTCCCCGAACCCGCCCGACCGGCGAGGCGTTCGAGGTCATAGATTTCCTGAAGGTGGCGGTGCAGGCTCTGGCGCAGGCTACTATTGGCCATCAATTCGGCAATGGCCTCTTGGCGCGCGGTAATTTGTTCAATGTCAAGGAGGGGCTGCAACAACCAGCGGCGCAATAGACGCCCTCCCATGGCCGTCGTGGTGCGATCGATCGCCCACAGCAGTGAGCCTTGGAAGCTGCCATCGCGAACGGTTTGTGTCAATTCCAAATTGCGGCGGGTTTGCGGATCTAGAAAGAGATACTGGGCAAGGGAGTAGGTACTGAGGTTTTGCAGAGGCACCGGTTGTTGGCGATGGGTTTCATCCAAATAGGCCAAGAGGCCACCGGCTGCCCGCATGGCAAGGGGCAGATGCTCACAGCCAAAACCCTCGAGGGATTTGACCTGAAAGCGTTGACACAGCCGCCGGCGCGCCTCCGCTGCCTGAAAATCTTGGGGCGATCGCAGGGTATAGCACCACTGGGGCGGCAATTCTGCCGGTAACCGATCCTTGGCTTCGCCGGGGCGCAGAATGCGATTAATGTCCGGTGCTTCACTGGGAAGGAGAATTTCGGCAGGCTGCAAGCGATTGAGTTCCGCCACCAACTCGGCGCGATCGCTCCCTTGGGTGGTACAAAACTCCCCTGTCGAGACATCGGCATAGGCCAACCCCCAATGATTCCCCGACAGCAGAACGGCCGCCAAAAAATTATTGCGGCGCGGCTGGAGCAGCTCCGTATCCAAGACCGTTCCCGGCGTAAAGACTTGGGTGACCTCCCGCTTCACCAATCCTTGGGCTTGGGCGGGGTCTTCCACTTGATCACAGATGGCAATGGCATAGCCCTTTTCAATGAGGGTACGGCAGTAGCGTTCAAGGGCATGGTGAGGAATGCCGGCCATTGCCACTCGACCCACTTCTTTACCCCCCTCTTTGCCGGTGAGCACCAGTTCCAGTTCGCGGGCCACAATACAGGCGTCCTGAAAAAAGGTTTCGTAAAAGTCCCCCACCCGATAGAGGAGCAGGGCTTGGGGATAGGCATCCTTGATTTCAGCGTAGTGCTGAAGCATTGGGGTCAGGAGCGATCGCTCCACTTCATCATGACGCACCTGTAGCCCGGGGTTGCGTCCTAACCGCAGGGTAGGAGACTCGGTGTCAGAATGGGGCAACAGGCGATCCTCAGACATGGCAGGGTCACAACTTCCTATGGTGTGTTCCTAGGAATTTCATATTATAGTGTTCTCTATTGTGAGTCAGAGTGCTTAATACTCATCCCCCGTCGTCTCCATAAAGAGCCACTCTGCGAGTCCCGAACTATTTTCCCCAAGGATGGAAACTGCCTCTTGAAAGCGGCTGCGTTGAACATTGGCCTTACTGATGCGCTCGGCATAGGTGGTCATCAAAAGGTAGGGTTTGCTTTCACTTGATTGGACAAAGGTTTCTACACCAGCAACAAGGGGATGGATTTCAAAAAAATGGTGCAGGGCGATCGCTTGGCTAAGCATTTTCGCTTCGACAAAACCCAAATAACGGGTGAGGGTATCCCAAATCGCCTCATCATCGCAGCGAAAGCTGACCTCGACAAAGTAGCGCATCCCCACCTCACACATCCCTGTCGTTATCTTAGCTGCTTCTATTGCCACCATTGTCATGATCTTTGGGCTTGCTCCCGGAGAGCAGGCGGCACACGTAGTTAGGGAGCGTAGCTGTTTCTCCTATTGATCAATGACCCGCAAAATGACCAACGTCATATCGTCGCTCCGCCGCCCATTGGCAGCGGTGAAGACCTCAACGGCGTCAAAGATGTACGCCAATAGTGCCTGTGCCCCTAACCCTTTGGCGCAGCCCTCCTTGACAACTGCGGCGAGACCTTCCTCCTCAAGGCGTTTGCCCTTGGGATTATCCGCTTCGGTGATGCCATCGGTGTAGTAAACAACAGTATCGCCGGGTTGAAGCCGCACTTCTGCTTCTTGATATTGGCTGCGGGTATCCAGGCCAATGAGCATACCGTAGGTGTCCAGCCGATGGATAATCCCGGTTTCAGCCCGCCACAGGAGGGGGGGAAGGTGAGCCGCATTACTGTAGGCGAGGAGCCGAGTTTGGGGATTATACTCCGAGTAAAAGAGGGTCACAAAGCGGTGGGAGCTTTCTAAATCCGGCTGCATGGCACGGTTGAGGTGCTGCAAAATACGGCTGGGACGGTGACCATTCAGAGCTTCTGCCCGTAGCATTCCCCGCGTCATGGTCATGATCAGGCCGGCGGGAACCCCTTTGCCCATGACATCGCCAATGGCAATCCCCCAACGACCCTGCTCAATGTCCTTTTGATCGCCAAGACCATAGGTAATGGGAATAAAGTCGTAGTAGTCCCCGCCGACCCAACTGGCGGTGCGACACTCGGCGGCCAGCTCTAGGCCATGGATCTTGGGACAGTGGTGGGGCAAGAGGCGCCGTTGAATTTCCGCACCGATTTCCAGTTCTCTGTCTAACCGCTGGCGATCGCGCAACTTTAAGGCCAGTTCATCGTTGGCAATGGCGACCGCTGTTTGATCGGCAATAACCTGCAAGAGTTGCTGCCGCGTTTCGTTCCACTCGTATTCGGGTTGCTGACTAAAAACGTACAGCCTTCCCCGCTCAATGAGTCCAGAATCCTTGACGAGAATGGCGGTGCCGAAAAATTGAATGCCTTGGGGGAGGCGTTCTCGCAGTTGTTGATCCAAAAGTTGCTCAAGACGAGGCTGGCCGCTCTCGCGATCGCTCCCCACATCAATTGCCGCCATACCAACGCTATTGGCGAGGGTGCGGGTGGCCGTTTCTAAGGCAGCGCGGATATTCGGGCACTGATCGCTGGCGTGACAGTGGAGTTGTTCAAGGCGGGCTTGACCATCGGCGCGAAACAAGACTAGAGCCGCTGCCTCCGCCTCCGTAACCCGACAAGTAATGAGCGGGATCAGTTCAAAAAATTGATTCAGATTGTTAAAACTGCGCAGCGCAAAGCTGAGGGACGCCAGTAGCTCCTGAATTTTACTGTTTTCCCGCTGTAACCGCGACACCATTTCCTTGAGGGCGATCACAGGGCTAGAGGAAGTCATAGAGGATGAGGGCAAGGCAGGTGACATGGTAAGTTACGCCAGCAAAAGCGTCAATTGACTCTACAGCGTAGCGCAAAAAACGTCAAGATGAAAGGATTTAAGATTTTTTATAGAACTTTTAGAGGATACCGCCCGTCACCATGCTGTTGCGATGGCTGAAGGTCATCAGGGTTCCCCCAAGGGCGATCGCCCCTCCCAAGCCGAGGAGTACTGGTTGCAGTCCCCAGCGGGTTTCGGCCAGACCGGCCACTGCCAAGGGCACACTGAGGGCAATATTCACGAGGTTATTTTGCAGCCCAAAAATCATCCCCCGCTGTTCGGCGGGTGTCATGAGTTGAATTAAGGTTTGCATTGGAATGGCCACAAAGGCCGCAAAGAACCCTAAGCCGATGATATAGCCGATACTCCAAGCCAAGGAATCGAGACTCAGAGACAGGCCAAGGAACATCCCCCCCATGCCCCAACAACCCAGCAACCCCGACCAGTCGTAGGAAAAGCGCTTGCCCACCGTATTCAAAAGCAGTGCCCCTAGACCCAGTCCGCCGGCAGCAGCCGCCAAAAGAAACCCAAATTGATCCGTATCGAGGCCGGGTAGAACCTCGGCAAGGCGCACCACTAAAACAGACATGGCCGCCACAATGGCAAAGAGCAGGATGAGTTGCAGCAGTGCAAACCGCAAAGCCGTATATTCCTGCAAGAGCTGAAGTCCTTGGCGGAGTTCTTGCCACACTTGGCGATAGCGGCTTGGCGGTAGATGACACTGATCCGGTGGCCGCAGCAGCATCAATAGAAGGGCTGCCCCACCATAGCAGGCACTGACAAAGACAGCCCCACCCCACTGAGAATGCCAGTGGCCTGCGAGATTCAGGAGCGGCTCACCGGCAGCAAACCCCACGACAAGCGCAGCCATCATCGTCAGCGTATAGAGGGAGTTGGCGGACATCAGATGGGACTTATCCACCAAGAGAGGAATTGCTGCTTGTTCTGCGGGGGCAAAGAATTGCGTTAGACAAGAAATTGTAAACGTGATCAGTAACAGGGCGACAAACCCAAACCATTGCCCGGCGCCAAGAAGAATCGTGATGGGAATCCCTAAAACAAGGAGGGCACGGTAGAGATTGGTTACAATGAGCACCTGTTTTTTTGACCAGCGATCCACGAGCACCCCTGCCACCGATCCGAGGAGGATGGCCGGAATCGTAAAGGCAATCATGATAGCTGACACCCAGCCACTAATACTCTGGTTTGCCGTTTGGAAAAACTCCGTCGTGAGGGCAATGACAAAGACAAGGTAAATTTTGTCGGCCAACTGCGAGCAGATCTGCGCCAACCAAAGGGCAATAAAATTGCGGTTTTGCCAGAGGGGAGGCACCGGCGGTAGGGGGAGATCCAAGCGAATGTCTTGCTGCTCAATGGTCATGGCTGGGACACCACAACAGGTGAAAAACAACTATCAAGGAGGGGGGGCACCCGCAACGTTTGCTCTAGATGAAATTGCAGGTACTGCCGCAGCACTCGCTCAAGGGAAAGCCAAACACTGAGGGGATAGGCCTCGGCTTGGGTAAGGAATTCATCCCGTGCCAAGGCTTGGGTGGCAGGCAAGGCAAGCCATTGCCCCAGACGCACTTCGCCGGCGGTTAGTTGGCGATCGCCCTTGGAAAAGCCACCCGAAACATAATTGTTCTCCGCTGTGTGCTCTGCTTTGATGGTAAAAACGCCACCCCTAGCAAAACTGAAGCCTAATCGCCAGTCGGTATCCGCCGCAGGGACAGCAATTTCGCAGCCACTGTCATAGCACTGGTACCATTCCGGGGCAATACCCCCCAATCGCAGGATGCCACACAGGCCTCGCACTAATAGCGCCAGCGCCGCACGACTCGAGGCTCCCTGAAGCTGATCTAAGGTGGTACAGAGCCAATCAAAGAGATCCGGCTGGGGTTGCTGCGGATGGACTTGGTAGAGCACTACCTCACCGAGATATTGAGCAGCCGTCAGGATTGTGAGATGGCAATTGAGGCCTTGGTATGTTGCTACCGTTTCTGCTTGGAGAATGCGATCCAGATTGCGGCCAGGGCTAATGAAGAGGTCATTGACCACAAACAAGTCCACTCGTCCACCCAGTTTCGAGCGCAAGCCACGGCTATGGGGGGCAACTAACTTCAACAGCCCGCGATCGCGACTAAAGACACTGAGCAGGCGATCGCTTTCCCCTAGGGGCATCGTCTTGAGATTAATGCCGATAGTGCGGTAGGTGCGACCCATTCCCGGTATCCAAGTAGTGGCGGCAAATTTTTTGCCTATCTTTTAGCCTATCGCGCTCAGTCCCCTCAGCAGTGATCAACTTGTTGCGGGCAAACCATTCCACGCCATGGTTCTCAATCTGCTCCCGCAGGTCTGCATTCTCAATATCGTGATAAAGGAGGAGATCCACCCGTTGGGCAATGGGCAGTTCGGCGATCGCCTCAGCAAGGGCAGCTTGATCCCTCAAGGTGAGGTTCTCACCAAAGAGGACAATATCTATGTCAGAAGTTGTTCTGAAAGTGCCGATCGCCCGCGAGCCAAAAAGCACGATGCGTTCTACCTTCGGATTGGCTGCCAAGGTGTCAATAATGGCTTTGCGTTTTGCAGGGGTGAGTCCATCCGTCATTGCTGATATTTTTGCTGCAAGCAATTGTACAGTGTCCGAAAAACAGGCGTAAACCTGTGTTTAATCAGTCGTTCTGCCTCCTTTGCCATTTGCTCTTCGTAGGTATGGCTCAATAAATTACGCTTTGCCAAGGCATCTAGCAGTGTTTCCGTATCTTCCTCAGTGAGATAGCCTGTCTCAAAGGCCTTGCGAATGGCCTCTCTGGGGGTTTTCACATCCAGCCCTTCATAAAAAAGAAGGTCTTTCAACGTTTTCCATGCCAGTTCTAGGGTGAACTCAAACATTTGCACCAGACCCGCTCGCTCCAGTTCAGAATACTCCTGCTGAGCACAGGCAGTTTCTAGGCGGATCAGGGCGCGGCTGAAGTTCTGCAACCGCTGTTGCCAACGCCTCCCATCTCTACCTGTCATGTTTGCAAACCGCCGCTTTTCTGAATGATCGCCTTATCGCCAACGAAAGGCTGGGTCTAGCTCATAGCCAAACCGCGTTGGCTCTACGGCCGTTAGGTCAATATCGCCTAAGCCGTATTCCTGCCAGCGTGCTGTGACCCGCCGTGCCACCTCAGGATCAGAAGTCAGCGGATCACCCCAAGGATGGTCGGTTTCAGGAGGGATTTTGGTGGTGGCATCAATGCCCATACGTCCGCCAAGGCCGATTTTTTTGCTGGCAAAGTCAAGGGAGTCAAAGGGGGTCTCTCCCAAGATAAACACATCGCGGCTGGGATCCACCTTGGAGCTAATGGCCCACACCACCTGACGCGGATCGCGGATATTGATCTCTTTGTCCACCACAATTACAAACTTGGTGTAGGTAAACTGGGGTAGGGCGCTCCAAAAGGCGAGGGCAGCGCGGCGGGCTTGGCCGGGATAGGCTTTGTCAATGGCAATAATCGCTACCTTGTAACTCAAAGCCTCCATGGGCAAAAAGAAGTCCACAATCTCCGGTACCTGCTGCCGCAAAATCGGCGTGTAAATGCGGTTGAGAGCAAGAGCAATCATCGCCTCTTCCTTGGGCGGGCGGCCACTAAAAGTGGTGAGATAGATGGGATTGCGGCGATGGGTGAGGCAGTGGAAACGAATGACCGGTGAATCTTCCACACCACCGTAATATCCCATGTGATCACCACAGGGGCCATCGGGCAAGACTTCACCCAGCGTAATCGTACCTTCAAGGACAAATTCCGACTGGGCAGGCACCTCTAAATCAACGGTTTTGCACTTGGCCAAAGGGATGCCGCCCCCCCCATAAAGTCCGGCAAAGAGCCATTCGGACAAATCCACGGGAATTGGCGTTGCTGCCGCCATGATGAGCAAAGGATGCACCCCCAAGGCCACGGCGACTTCCAGCTTTTGACCACGGGCAGCAGCTTTCCGGAGATGGCGTGCCCCACCCCGCACCGAAAGCCAGTGGACGGTCATCGTGGTTGGGGATTGTAGTTGCAGGCGGTAAACCCCCACGTTGGGAATGCCGGTCTCACAGTCTTTGGTAATCACCAGCCCAAGGGTAATTATCTTGCCCGCATCCTTGGGGTAGGGGCGGATCAGGGGCAGTCGCCGTAAGTCCAGATCGGGCGCCTTGATCACCACCTGCTGGCAGGGGGGGAAGAGATCTCGACTCGGCTTGGCCCGGATCACATCAAAGAGAAGTTTGCCAAAATCAAGGGCTTGACTCAGGGTTTTGGGGGGCTTGGGTTGTTGCAGCTTGGCCAACTTTTCACCGAGGGCTTCCAGTTCAAGGGGGTGCTCCATGTTCATGGCCCAACACACCCGCTCTAGGGTGCCCAGCAGGTTAATGGCCACAGGATAGGGGGAGCCAATGACGTTTTCAAAGAGCAACGCCGGCCCACCGGCCGCCAACAGGCGGTTACAGATTTCGGCAATTTCTAGGTCGGGATCCACAGGTACGCTGATGCGTCGCAGTTGTTGCCGCTGCTCTAAAAGCCGGAGATATTGCCGCAGGTCGTTCGTCATCGGGGCTGAAAATCACGTAATCTCTTTTATGTTAAGAGGGTCGAGACCAGCGTGCAGGAAATTCATGGCGGTTCATCCCACGGCAGTGATTGAGGCGGGTGCCCACATCGGGGAAGATGTAGAGATTGGTCCTTTTTGCTATGTGGCGGCAACGGTGGAGATTGGGCGCGGTACTCAGTTGGCTCCCCATGTCACGCTGTTGGGATACACCCGTCTTGGCGAAAATTGCAAAGTGCATAGTGGGGCGGTGATTGGCGATCTGCCCCAGGATGTGGCCTATCAAGGGGGCATTAGCTATGTCCACATTGGCGATCGCTGTATCTTGCGCGAGGGAGTGACGATTCATCGGGGAACGCAACCGGAGACGGTGACCCATGTCGGGCACGATTGTCTGCTAATGGCCCACAGTCATTTAGGCCACAATGCCTACGTGGGGAACCATGTGACGATCGCCAACAATTCTCTCATTGCAGGGTATGCCCAGGTGGGCGATCGCGCGTTTATCAGCGGCAATTGCCTTGTGCATCAATTTACCCGCATTGGTCGCTTGGCCATGCTCTCCGGCGGCACCGCCATTCAAAAAGATGTGCCTCCCTTTTGTATGACCCGTAGCCTTAGCACCAACACGATCATGGGCTTAAATGTGGTGGGGTTGCGGCGAGCAGGCTTTTCGGCCCAAGAGCGACAGCTCCTCAAAAAAGCCCTAGATATTCTCTACCGCTCCCACTTCACCACCTCCCAGGCGGTTCAACACCTACGGGAACAGTTTGTGCATCCCCTCATTCAAGAGTTTTGCGATTTTATCAGTGCTTCAGAACGGGGCATTTGCCACTTTGTCCGCCGAGGGGAAGGAGGTGATTTGTCCTGAGGAGGCTCAACTTTTCGAGTACGATCGCCCAACAGACTCTTGCCTCTGCTCCCCATGGCTGAAGTGTTGTTATTATCCCTCATGAGTGGCAGCCTCGGTGTGTCGGCGTTGCTTTACTATCAGTGGTGGGCTTGGCAAAAACAACTCAGCCAACAACAAAATGAAGAAGAGGAACAGTTGACGACCTACCCCTCCAAACAAGAACCGCATCAAGCATCCCCCAAGCTGGGAGGTTGGGAATTCAAAATTCTGCGATCGCGCCGCAACCGATTTCATGATCCCGATGTGCTGCGCAAAGTCTGCCAAGAGGAAGCCCAAGGGGGCTGGATTTTATTTGAGAAGCTTGACGATCGCCGCCTGCGCTTTAAGCGCCCCATGGCTCTACGGGAAAAAATTAAGCCTACCCCCACCTATGACCCTTACCGTAGCTACTATGGCTCTCGGTTTGAATGGGAATCTTTGTTGTCCGTGATACTCTTGATGATAATGGCAACCTTACCTGCATATTTGGGCTATCGCTTGGTTATTCTCACTCAACGGTCAGCCCCGCTGCCAACCACTGCTCCGCCTGCTCCATTGCGTCCCTAAGGTGCCTATGTCCTCCCTCAGTTTGCTTAGTGTGGGCACAACCCTCCAAGGGGGCAAATATCGCCTCGATGCCCTTTTGAGTCAGGGGGGCTTTGGTGTCACCTATCGCGCAACCCACACCCTGCTCCATCAGCCGGTGGTGCTCAAAACATTGAACTTGCAGCAGGAACCCCCGAAGCGGATTCATGATCTGGGGGAGCGGTTTATCCAAGAAGCCCAACGCCTTGCCCAGTTCAATCATCCCCACATTGTGCGTGTCAGCGATTGCTTTATTGAGGGGGGACGTCCCTTCATTGTCATGGACTATATCCCCGGCCGAACATTGGCTCAGGTGATTCAGGAGGAAGGCCCTCTACCGGAAAAAACAGCGCTTCACTATATTCGCCAAGTGGCCAGCGCCCTTGAATTGGTGCATGAGCACGGTCTGCTGCACCGCGATGTTAAGCCCGATAACATTATGCTGCGGGACGGCACCGATCAGGTGGTACTGATTGACTTTGGCATTGCCCGTGAATACACCGCCGGGGTAACGGAAACGAATACAGGGCTGCTCTCGGCAGGTTATGCGCCCGTGGAGCAGTATTTACCCCGCCACCAATGGACGCCGGCAACGGATGTCTATGCCTTGGCAGCAACCCTCTATGCCCTCTTGGCGGGACGTCCGCCTGTGGCCTCGGTGTTGCGCGATCGCGTCCCTCTTGAGGATTTACGCCAGTTTCAGCCCAATCTCAGCCAGCGCACGATTGATGCCATTGAAGCGGGAATGGCTTTGGATGTGCAAGAGCGTCCCCAAACAGTGCGGGCTTGGCTGCAACTACTCATGGGTCAACCGGTGGCGCGTCAAACCACAGCAACCGTCGCAGTGATGCCGCAGCGCCGATCCACTATCTTGGCAAACACTCAACCGGAGGGGACAGTCGTCGTTGCTCCCCCCAGACAACGCAATTTTTCGCCGTGGCTATGGCTTCTCGGCACAGCAATCTTTGGTAGCTTAGCGGGCATTGGCCTAGGGCTATTTCTGCGCCATCAACCGGTGGACACAGTGACCCCTCCCCTCCCGCGTCCTCAGGATCAGGAATTTCCACCAACCCTGCCAACCATTGTGCCGCCCGTAGAGGTGACGCCCACCCCTACCCCGACACCCACCCCAGAGCCAGAACCCACTCCTACGGAACCGACACCCACCCCAGAGCCGATGGAAACCCCCACCCCCAGTCCGAGTCCTGAGGAAGCATCGCCAGAGCCAACGCCGACTCCGCCTTTATCTTCATCTCCAAACCCCCCAAAGCCCCCAAGGGACGCAGAGCCTCCCGTCGCCCCCACCACCACCGCTGAGCCATCTCCACCGGCACCTGCACCCTCGCCGACACCGCTAGACATAATGCCTGAGGCGTCACCTCCGCCAGCCAGTAACACTGAACCGGCCACCCCTTAAAGGTTGGCTAATTCTGAAGTGCGCGCAAAAAGGCACCCAAGCGACTAAAGATTCCCTGACCACGGGGTTTACTTTGGCGGGTGAGGGCACGCTCAATGTCTTCACTACTGGGGCGTTGCTCAAATTCGGCTAGGCAGGCGGGGGCTGTTTCAGCGTATTGCCAAATTTGCCAAGGTTGCGGATAACAGCGCCAGAGAATGATTGTTTCTGCGAGGGGACGGAGGTAATAGCAGGGTTCGAGGGTGTTCAGAAACCGTTCGCGCAATCGCCGACCGGCGTAGCCAATGCCAACAACGGCCACATCCTGAAGCCTTGGGTTCAAGAGAATAAAGGGGCGATCGCCGGCAATTGCACACATCTGCTCAATCGCATTGACTTCCACGGGGGTTGGAGCAACGATGACAATGGCGCGATCGCTCGCCGCAATGGGTGTCAGTAGTTCATTCACTCCCCGCACACTATAGGCCGTTTCACCCCACTCTCGACGGGCAAGGGCAGCAGACCCGGCATCGGCAAAAAAGACTTTCAAATCGCTCCCGAGTTCCTCAAACAAGCAAAGGTAGCCCGCAGCAAGATCCATTGCCTTGAGATCCGGCAGCAGGATTTCGATTTGCAGACGGCTTTTGCCCTCTTGGAGTGCCGCTTGGGTGGCCTGTTGGGCTTGACTGAGGGCAGTCTCCAGACTATCGGGGGGCAACATAGAAGCTAAGCAGAGACCTCACTAGCAACAGTGGCAAACAGGCGTTGTAGCTCTTCCACCAGTGTTTTCGCTTGGGCAAGCGTTTCCGGGGTCGTGGACTGTTCTAGCTGAGCAGCGATAGCTTGCATCGCAGTAATGCCGACATTGCCACTAGCTCCCTTGAGGTGGTGGGCATCCCGCTTGATTTGCTCAATGTTGCCTTGATTGACAGCGTTAGCCAATGTCTGGAGGCGCTGCTGGGCATCCTCGACAAAGGTTTGCAGCAATTCCATTTCAAACTCGCGATCGCCCCCCGAAAGAGCAGCGAGATAATCCCAGTCAATCGGCGATGTCATCAACGCATTATTCCCAACAGGTTCCTCGTCGTTATTGTAGCCTGTTCCGGCTCTGTAAGCCTTATACAAATCTATGCAGTCAAATCAAATGGACTCAATTGTTTAGATTTGCTGCTTACTTCCTGCTCCATCGAAGTCTCAAGAGCAACGCTCTCAAGGGGGGTTACTTCTCCACAGGCTTCAATTCCCCCAGAGCTTGGGGTACTTACAAATTTCAACAGATGGAGCCTCCCACCGCCGCAGGGTTTGGGTGGACACACCCTTTGATTGCGCCGCTTGAGAAATTGATAGTTTGCTCATAAGAGTGACTATACACCATAAAAGTATAAGTTTATGTAATTTTGGTTAATTTATCGGTTACTGCTGTTACCCCCTAGGGCTGTTCAAGGACTAGGAGAGAAAACCTAAGGGCAGATTTGTAATAATTCTTAACTTCTTCACCGTGGTCTGCCCCCTTGGCGAAATAAGGGCTTCAATGGCACTATCGCAGTGGTTAGGCCAACAACAGCGGCAATAGCGGGGAACTATGGGCGATCGCGTGACGGTGGGGATTGTGGGAGCCTCCGGCTATGGGGGAATTCAACTGGTGCGCTTACTCCTTGACCATCCTCAAGTAGAGATAACCTACCTTGGCGGTGAGGGGAGTGCGGGTCGTCCCTATACAGAGTTATATCCCCACTTACAGGGGCGGGTGAATCTCACGGTGGAACCCGTATCCGTGGAAGTCATTCGCGATCGCGCCCAAGTGGTGTTTCTCTCACTGCCCAATGGCCTTGCCTGCAAACTTGCGCCGCAACTCCTTGAGGGCGGCTGTAAAGTGCTGGATCTCTCGGCAGACTATCGCTTTCGCGATTTAAAGACCTACACCCAATGGTATGGGCAAGCCAGAGAAGATCTAGCCACAGCTCAACAGGCGGTTTATGGCTTGCCAGAACTCTATCGCGATCGCATTCGCCAAAGTGCCCTCATTGGTTGTCCGGGATGTTATCCCACCGCTAGCCTGCTGGCACTGGCACCCCTGATGAAGCAGGGGCTGATTGAACCAAATACGGCAATTATTGATGCCAAGTCCGGTACTTCTGGCGGCGGGCGTCAGGGCAAAATCAATCTCCTTCTTGCGGAAGCCGACAACTCCCTTGCTGCCTACAATGTGGCGCGCCATCGCCACACTCCGGAAATTGAAGCCATCTGTAGCGAGTTAGCCGGCCAGAGGGTTCTTGTTCAGTTTACGCCCCACCTTGTGCCCATGTCACGGGGAATCTTGACCACTGTCTATGCCACGCTGCGGGATCCGGGGCTGGTGCGCGAGGATTTGATCACGATTTACCAAGCCTTCTATCGCCATTCCCCTTGGGTGAATATCCTGCCCCCTGGCCTCTATCCGCAGACCAAATGGGCATGGGGCACAAATGCCTGTTTCATCGGCCTTGAGGTAGATGAGCGCACCGGTCGCGTCATTGTTATGTCTGCCATTGATAACCTGATGAAAGGGCAGGCCTCTCAAGCCGTGCAGTGCTTGAATTTAATGATGGGTTGGCCGGAGACGATGGGCTTACCGCAGGTGGCCTTTTATCCCTAAGCTTCAGGTCTCGTCTGGCTCCATCAGGGGGAGGCGATCGCCCCGTAACAGCTCAGTACTGCTGGCACTCAAGCACAACCCCATCTGCCATAATCCCTGCCCTAGGTACAAAGCCGCTAGAAAGGGAGCGGTACTTAAGCTTAACAGTAGCGTTGTCGGTGCTAAGCGAGCCATCAGAACTCATCACTGTCTGAACTATCTGCATCCTCATCAGGAGGAACATTGGCAAAGAGCAAGTCACGCGATTTCTTCAGTTGCTTCCAAAGTGCCTTAATTTGATTGTAGGCCTCCTCAGACGTGATCTTACCACCTGTTTCCAGACCACAAATATAGCTCACCCGTTGAGCAAATTCCTGTAAGTTGGCATTAAAGGCCAAGTTTTGCGGCGTAAATGTACCATGGTAGCGGCTGGTGGGGAATAGGAATTTTTCTTTGTCAAATTTTGATTTGGGCGATTCAGACACAAGGGTAGCCCTTTGCCAGTGAGGTTACTCCCTATTCTATCGAAAACTTTTAGGCTTCCATCGCAAGGGAGCAACAATTTTTTCAAAGCAGTCCCAGCATATGCAATGGCCCTTGGCCACTAATCAACTCGATGATCAAGGCTAAAAATCCTAGCATTGCCAAGCGCCCATTCCAGCGTTCGGCGGCGGAGGTCATGCCCCATTCCCAGCGCTCCTGAGGATAGAGCTTCACCCGCTTGCGGGACTTATTCACCTCGGCAAAGGTGCGCGGTGGTGCGGCAAGGGCGTCCCTCACCAGTTGGGCAAGGGCACGGATAAAGCCACTGTGATCGTTGAGGGCAGGGACGCGGCGAAAAACTTCAATCCCCGCTTTTTCCGCAATCTCGCGGTACTCAATGTCAATTTCTTGCAGGGTTTCAATGTGCTCTGAAATGAAGCTAATGGGCACAACGACAAGGGTTTTCACCCCTTGAGCTGCCAGCTGCGGAATGACATCTTCGGTGTAGGGTTGCAACCACTCCACTGGCCCCACCCGACTTTGGTACGCCAGCACATGGGCATTGGGGCGATTCAAGGCGGCCATGATCAGCCTCACGCAGGCTTCGACTTCCTCTTGGTAGGGATCGCCGGCGTCGGTGACATAGCTTTTGGGCACGCCGTGGGCACTGAAGAAAATCACCGCCTCCTCGGGGTTGGGACATTGGTCTAATTCTTGGCGAATCAGGTCGGCCATGGCGGCCACGTAGCCGGGGTGGTTGTACCACGAGGGGATCAGCGTATAGCGAATTTTTTGCAATTCCGGGTCTTGCTGCCACAGACTCTCTAGGAGGCGAAAACTGGAGCCGCTGGTGCTAATGGAAAACTGGGGGTAAAGGGGTAAAATCACCAGATCGCGAATGTGATCCGCTTTGATTTGGGCGATCGCCTCCTCTGTAAAGGGGTGCCAATAGCGCATCCCAATGTACAAATTGGCTTCAATGCCAATGTGGCCTAGGGCATCTTTAAGGGCACGGGCTTGCTGTTCGGTAATGCGCCGCAGGGGAGAACCACCACCAATTTGGGCGTAGTTGGCTTGAGAGCGACGGGCACGACTCGTGGAGATAAACCAAGCAAGGGGCTTTTGTAGCCATCGGAAGGGCAGGCGAATAATTTCGGGATCGGAGAACAGGTTGTACAAAAAGGGGCGCACATCTTCGGGGCGATCCGGCCCCCCTAAATTGAGAAGTAGTACACCTGTTTGGCTCGCCATTCCCAAAATCACCTAAATCTTTTCGCGATCGCTTTCTTATTGTGACATACTCCTAGGATCTCAGAGGGAGAAAATCTCGGTAAGGTAAGGATTAGAGACTGCTGTTGACGTGTTCAAACGGTGACCTACGCAATTGATTTTGGGACCAGTAATACCTTGGTAGCACGGTGGAATTATGCCACCCAAGCAGCCGAAGCAGTAACACTCTCTGGACTCTCGGTGGGGTTTGGTGAGGTGCCTGCTCTCATTCCCAGCTTGGCCTATGTGGAGGATGCCAGTGTCCCCCTTGTGGTGGTGGGGCAGCAGGTGCGCGATCGCGGGTTTGATGCGGCAGGCGATCGCCGCTTTTTCTCCCGCTTTAAGCGGGGGATTGGCGCCACGGTACAGGGCTATTTACCGGCCCTAGATGGCTGTGCTTTGAGCTTTGAAACCATCGGTAGGTGGTTTTTGCAGGCGCTGTTGAAAGAGCTTAAACAAACCAGTGGCGGCGACATCGAACAGGGGCTGATCTTCACGGTGCCGGTAGATAGTTTTGAGACCTATCGCCGTTGGCTGTTACAGGTGTGTGAGGGTTTTGCCGTTGAGCACATTCGCCTTTTGGATGAACCCACGGCGGCGGCTTTGGGCTATGGCGTGGCCGATCGCCCGCTGATTTTGGTAATTGACTTTGGCGGGGGCACCCTCGATCTCTCCCTTGTGGAACTGAAGACCGCTCAACGCCAAAGTTCGCCCTTGGGATTTATTCTCAAGTGGGGCGAGTGGATCGCAAGTGACACCCCCCGTCCCCGCACAGCGCGGGTCCTTGCCAAGGCGGGCTTAAATTTAGGGGGCACGGACATTGACCACTGGATTGTGGATGAGTGGGTAAAACGGGGCATGAGCGCCAATAGCCTGCTGCTGCGCCTTGCCGAGCGCCTTAAAATTCAGCTGTCGCGGCAGCCCTATGCCCAAGAAGTGTACTTTGACAGCGAAACATTCACTACCCTTGAACTGCGGCTGGAGCGAGCCGAACTCGAAGAGATTCTCCGCCAACAGCAATTTTTTCAACGTCTCGATCAGACCCTCGGCCAAGTGCTGCAACAGGCTCGCCGCCAAGGAATCACCCCCGACACGATAGATGCCGTGCTCTTAGTGGGGGGAACCACGCAAATTCCGGCAGTGCAAAAATGGGTGGCCGAGTATTTTGAGGCCACAAAGATCAACGCCCAACAGCCTTTTACAGCGGTGGCCATGGGTGCTTTGGCGCTGACCCAAGGGCTGCACCTCAAAGATTTTCTCTACCACAGCTACGGCATTCGCTTTTGGGATGCCAAACTCAATCGTCACGGCTGGCACCCAATTATCCAGCGGGGACAACCTTACCCCATGGGTGAACCGGTGGAGTTGATTTTAGGCGCTTCGACAGAAGGGCAGCCCAGTATTGAACTGGTGATCGGCGAGCTGGGGGACGAGCAAGGGGGTGTGGAGATCTTTTTTGATGGCGATCGCCTGATTACCCGCAACGCCGGTGAACGCACGGTGCAGCCCCTCAACGACACTCCCCAGGGGAAAACTCTCGCCAAACTGGATCCCCCCGGCTGTCCGGGGAGCGATCGCATTCGGGTTCTGTTTCAAGTGGATGGCGATCGCCAACTGCGGGTTACGGTTGATGACTTGCTCACCCAAGAGCGTCTCGTTGATAATCAAATCGTCACTCAATTGCGTTAACCAATTGCCTCAATTGTGACTAGCCATTCTCTACCCCAAACCATTGCCCGCGTGCACATCATGACCCAAAGTTGGCAAGAGGGGCATATTCGGGGGCATGTCTGCGCCAGCGAGTACCGCTGGGAATTTTGCTGGCAATTTAAGGCGAAGAAACTCCACATCTCCCCCGCCCTTGGGCGTGCCCTGATCAAAGAACCCTTGGGGCGGTTTCTGGAGGCGCAGGACTACCAACTGGAGCCGGGAGGCGATTATGAATTTGTGGTTCGTGCCCAATTTTAGGCTGTTTCTTTGTGCCTAAGCTACAATCAATGAGGAAACCTGTGCTGATATTGCCAGATAGCCTATGTTCTTGAGCGAATTAGCACCCCTTGTCAAAGAGTTGAGACAAAAACCCGTTGCCTTTATGGGAGGCTTTGTCTCCGGATTGTTGGGGTTGAGCCTTGATCAAAAGCCGGTCAGCGACTGGCTCAAGCAGTATGGCGACTATCAGCCCCCTAGCCCGCCACCCTCACCCCCCGCCGACTTCAAGAGCATCCCCATCCAGTAAGCAGCCAGCTTGCCGGGGATGCCGTATTGTCCCCCTGCGGCAGCGGCAGCAGGGAGGTGGAGCGCCAAAATCGGTGATTGACCCCTTGGCCAATGCTTGGAAGGGGAGCAGAGATCACAACCTAACCCCCCTGACCTAGAGAGGTCACATCCACCGCCGTTGCCGCACAAGCACAGGAGGGGCTAAGGGAAGGGCGGGGCAGAGCGATATCGCTGTGGGGGCGTACTAATCAGGTCATGGATGTTCTGCTGCATTGTTAGGCAAATTGCATCTAAGGGCAAATCATTGAGATCACGGCCAAAGGGATTTTCAATTTCAATACCAATTTCTTCAACGCCAAAGAGGGTAAAGGCAATGAGTCCCACCATTGCACCGGTCCACCACCCAAGGTTATCCACCAGTTGAAAGGGCAGCAGCAAGCAATAGAGGAATAGTAGCTGCTTGAGATGAATGGCGTAGGCAAGGGGCATCGGTGTTTTCAAAATGCGCTCGCAGGCACCCATGGCATCCACCAGCTGTACCAGCAATTCATCCATGTAGGTGAGTTGATAGAGCGTTAGCTTGCCGGCGTGGTGCTGCTGGTGCAGATAGTCCTCAATCCAAAGGGCAATGCGCAAGGGGACGTTTTGGACGGTTTGCAGTTCTTTGTATTGATGGGGCTTTAGCAGCGGTTCCAGTTCGGCAAGGGATTCGCCTCGCAGGTGTTGCTTGGTGGCGATCGCGAATGCTCCCACTAAATGGACAGCGTCAATTTTGCCTTGACGATCTTTTAGGTCATTTTCATCAATGGCAGTCCACATCAACCGCGTCAAACTACGGGAAGTGTTGACAATGTTGCCCCATTGGCGGCGGCCTTCCCAAAAACGTTCATAGGCCGTATTCGTACGAAAGACTAAAAGCAACCCCAGCACAATCGAAGGGATAAGACTGCCGAGCACAGGCCAGTGGACATTGATGAGGTATAGATCGACCACGGTGACCAGCAGACCAAACCCGCCGCAAAAAAGCACTTCTGAGAGAATCGCCGGAATGACAGAGCCACGCAGGCGCAAAGCAAGGGATAACCATCGTGGGGGTTGCAGCAGAAACTTGGCAACGCCAGAGCGATGCTCCCCTACCTGACGTTTAGGAGCTTGAGAGAAACGGAGAAAAGAGAAACGACGCATGACACCAGTGGGTAATTCCCACCCCCATCTTTAGCACACTGCTGTCCTAAAACACGCCTGTGCCCAGCGAGAGCAGCTGAAGCAGTCGCAAATCTTAAAAAAATCCGTTAGCCCTTGCCATTCCCCAGTAGAAGTGTTAACTTATATTAAGAAAGTGAAATACTTTGTAACAAACGGAGTACCGATATGAAAGGTGGCAGCATTATTGACGATCAAGGCAAAATGAATAACTTTGCCATTGAACCCAAAATGTACGTGATGAGTGAGCCACAAGCTGGGTTTACTCCCTACGCGGAACTCTTTAATGGTCGCTTGGCGATGATTGGGTTTATCTCCCTATTGGCCTTGGAAGTAATCACGGGTCACGGTCTGATTGGCTTTTTGAATAGCCTCTAGATCTTTCTTGCCCTCTTAGGCATATCAGTTCCTCAGCAGCCCTTGCGCCGTTAGAGAGAACAAAAGTTCATGGAATGGGTCAGCCTACCTATCGGGGTGGGCTTTTTCCTTTTGGCATTTTGGGGGATGATTAATGAGTCATTATTGTTTACATTTTGTTGTTGTTGTCGGGCACGTAGCCATGGTACCCTAACCCAAAAATCATTGGCTTAACCTATGCTGCGAGAAAAACTTCGGCGCGTCCTAGGATACTCGACCAAATGCAGTTTCACGTCCTTATAACAAATTAGCCAATCCACGCAGCTTGGAAAATCATCTGAGTGGCGATCGCGGGGGATTTCAAGTGATCACAATCATCGCACAAGAACCGCACCATCCACCTAATTCAAACGCTTCAGTGCCTTCTCTAGCTCACAATCAATTAAGTGATTCAGATGCTTGAAGGGATTGCATTGTAGTTTCTCTTGAGGCAATACTTGGCTCAAGACCTTTTCTAGAGCATTCAGCACTTGTTCCTGTAAATTCTCAATATTGGCGAGTCCAGCAAGTTGATGTAAGACATCATTCCGTTGTTGATAGTAAGCTTCAATTTGCTCAAAATACGCAGCAAGATCTGGCGTTTGGGGGGCATACTGCAAAACTGCCAGCAGTAGATCCCGCGTCACGCTATCAAGGAACAGGCGATCGCCATTTTTGCGCTGGTACTTCCCGAGGTATTCCCAAAGCTGACCCTGATTGTGGTTTTGCAGCAAGCTCAAGCTGCGTTCCCGCGCCGCTCTATCCGTCGTAATGTCAAGACCCACCTTTTTTTGAACAAAGTGCTGTAATAGATTTTCGTACAAGCTCATGGCCAAGATCAGGGCTTCTGCGTAGCGCCCCACCGTAAATAGTCCAACAACTTGAAAGTAGGTGTCCCGAAAGAGGGCAGAGCGATTATTCTGCCGCAGTTGGGCAATTTCCTGAAACCACTGCTTATCAATTTCGGTGCAGTAGGGGTTGATGGCATTAAAGGCTTGATCGTAGTTGCGGGCAAGACGATATTTGCCATAGCGGATCAGTGCCAATGCCAAGGGTGCCTCAATGGAGCTATTGCAAAGGGAAATTTCAGCCCCTTGGTAGTTGTAGCTGTCTAATTGCTGTTGAATGCCTTGGCGATCCAACTCTTGGCGAAAGACATTCAAATCTACCGTAAACACTCGCTCTTGACCGGGTCGAATTTCCTCAGGGTTGCGTACTTGCCATAACCGAAGTCGGGGGCGTGTCTCAATTGCCTGTAGAATGGCCCAAGCAGCTTTCATGACCGGCGTGCCAGAAGAACCATTTAGGTCTAGCCAGTCTGTGCTGTCTTGCTGATACTTGGCTAGATTGAGGGCGCGTCTTGCTTCTTGAACGGCAAGGACAGGATTAATGGGATCCGCGGAGAGATCACGGCTGACTACTTCTAGGTGGATTGCCTCATCGGAAATTTGCAACTCACTGTGGAGCCAGTCCTTGGTGTCGATCGCCCGTTGTTGAAAGTCCTCCGTATAGAGCAATAGAACCCGTTTGAGCGGCTGCTCCTGGGCTAAAAATTTTGCCAGTGAAACAATCGAGCCTTCTTGGTTAGTTTTCTCAGAGTAGGGATCCTGATGACCCACAAAAGAAAGGAGAATGCTACAGGCCATAGCAACTTGTTTCAGGGGCTACACCTTATATCTTGCCTAATATATTGCCTACTATTGCTGCAGCCGTTGCCGAGCCATGGCGGTGTTGGTGCCACAACCAAGCGTGCTGAATAAGTTGCTCAATGTCGGGGTACTGGGGCTGCCAACCGAGGATACGGCGGGCGCGATCGCTATCGGCAATGAGAATGGCAGGGTCTCCTGCGCGGCGATCGCCCTCCACAACGGGAATGGGGCAACCGGTGACTCTCTGAGCCGTTTCCACAATTTGCCGCACCGAAAAGCCTTGGCCATTCCCTAGGTTAAAAATTTGCGAGTCACCGCCGCTCAATAGGTACTGCAACCCCAACACATGGGCTTGAGCCAAGTCCACCACATGGATGTAGTCGCGGATGCAGGTGCCATCGGGGGTGGGGTAGTCTGTGCCGTAGATAACAACATGGGGCCGTCGTCCCATGGCTGCTTGCAACACAAGGGGAATCAGGTGGGTTTCGGGATGGTGATCTTCCCCCAAACGAGACTGGGGATCGGCGCCAGCGGCATTGAAATAGCGAAAGACGACCGACTTGAGGCCATAGGCATTGCCCATATCCGCAACAATTTGCTCCACCATCCACTTGGAGCGACCGTAGGGATTAATGGGGGCACAGGGACAGCTTTCTGGAATGGGCACCTGTTGGGGCAAGCCATAGACTGCTGCGGTGGAGGAAAAAACCAAATAGGGAATTCCGGCCGCCACCATGGCCTGCAAGAGGGTGAGGGCACCATGGACATTATTTTGGTAAAAGTGATCGGGGTACCGCACGGACTCGCCCACTTCAATGTAGGCAGCAAAGTGCATGACTGCCGTCACCGCATAGGTTTGAAAAATCCAGTCTAAGAGGGGGCGATCGCCAATATCCCCCACAATGAGTTCTGTTTTGAGAACAGATTCTACGAAGTCCCGATGCCCGCGCTCAAGGGTATCTAAAACCAAGACCTGAAAGCCGGCCTGCCGAAGTGCCAAAACGGTGTGGCTACCGATATAGCCAGCTCCCCCTGTAACCAGAACCAAGGGTGGGCGATAATCATTATTAGTTGTCATCAAGGCTCATCTGTTACACTAGGAAAACTGCTACCGATTCTGCCATGACCAGTGACTTGCACCATGAAATCACCCAAGAGGTGAAACGACGTCGTAATTTTGCCATTATCTCCCACCCGGATGCCGGGAAAACGACGCTCACAGAAAAGTTGCTGCTCTACGGTGGCGCTATTCACGAAGCAGGCGCCGTCAAAGCACGGCGGGCACAGCGGCAGGCCACCTCCGATTGGATGGCCATGGAGCAACAACGGGGGATTTCGATTACCTCGACGGTGTTGCAGTTTGAGTACCAAGGCTATCAGATTAACCTCCTGGATACCCCCGGCCACCAAGACTTTAGTGAAGATACCTACCGCACCTTGGCTGCTGCTGACAATGCGGTAATGTTGGTGGATGCCGCCAAGGGTCTAGAACCCCAAACCCGCAAGCTCTTTGAGGTTTGCCAGCTGCGGGGGCTGCCGATTTTTACCTTCATCAACAAGCTGGATCGACCGGGGCGTGATCCCCTTGAACTGATTGATGAAATTGAGCAGGAACTGGGGCTAATTCCCTATCCTGTAAACTGGCCGCTGGGGATGGGCGATCGCTTTCGCGGCGTATATGATCGCCTGCGGCAGAACTTTCACTTTTTTGAGCGTACCACCCACGGTAGCCGGGCTGCGGCTGAAACCGTTATTGCTCTTGGTGATCCTGCCATTGACCCCTATATTGAGCCGTATCGCTTGGAATATAACCAACTCAAGGATGAACTGGAACTGCTCGATGGCGTGGGTGCGGAGCTAGACCTTGATCTCGTGCATCAGGGGAAAATGACCCCTGTGTTCTTTGGCAGTGCCATGACCAACTTTGGCGTGTGCCTGTTTCTGGAGCACTTTTTGACCTATGCACTGCCGCCCGTGGCATACAAGAGCGATCGCGGAGCCATTGATCCGACTCAGGAGCATTTCACCGGCTTTGTGTTTAAGCTTCAGGCCAACATGGATCCCAAACATCGCGATCGCGTGGCCTTTGTGCGCGTCTGTAGCGGCAAATTTGAAAAGGACATGACCGTGAGCCATGCTCGCACTGGCAAAACGATTCGCCTGTCGCGCCCCCAGAAACTCTTTGCCCAAGACCGTGAGTCCCTTGAAGTTGCCTATGCGGGGGATGTCATCGGTCTCAACAATCCGGGGATGTTTGCCATTGGCGATACCCTGTATGTCGGCCCCAAATTGGAATACGAGGGCATTCCCTGCTTTTCCCCGGAACTCTTTGCCTATTTGCGCAACCCCAACCCCTCCAAGTTCAAATCCTTCCAAAAAGGGGTGAAAGAACTGCGAGAAGAGGGTGCCGTGCAAATTATGTACTCCACCGATGAATCCAAACGGGAACCCATCCTTGCGGCAGTCGGCCAACTCCAATTTGAAGTGGTGCAATTTCGCCTTCTCCATGAGTACGGCGTAGAAACCCGCCTTGACCCTCTCCCCTATACGGTGGCGCGCTGGGTTCTCGATGGCTGGGAAGCGCTTGAAGCCATTGGCCGCATCTTTAATGCTGTGACCGTCAAAGACAGTTGGGGACGGCCGGTGCTCCTCTTTAAGAACGAGTGGAATCTGCAACAGGCCATGGCGGATCATCCCAAACTGCGCCTGAGCGCGATCGCCCCCCTTGCTGCTGCTGTACCTGCCTAATGGTTCCATGAGTAGTGTCTATACCCGTCCTTTGGCTCGTCTCATTGAGCAGTTGCAACGCTTACCGGGCATTGGTCCGAAGACCGCCCAACGGCTTGCTCTACACCTGATCAAACGTCCTGAAGCGGATATTCAAGCTCTCGCTCAGGCTCTGCTAGATGCCAAACAGCAGGTGGGACTCTGCTCAGTGTGCTTCCACCTCTCTGCGGAACCAGTGTGTGACATCTGTGCCTCCCCCCAGCGAGATAATCATATCCTTTGTGTGGTGGCCGACTCCCGTGATGTTATTGCCATTGAAAAAACTCGCGAGTACCACGGCAAGTACCATGTCTTGGGGGGACTCATTTCTCCCCTAGAAGGGATTACACCGGAACACCTGCACATTCAACCCCTGATTCAGCGGGCAAGCCAAGCACAAGTCAAAGAAGTCATTTTGGCGATCAACCCCAGTATCGAAGGGGAAACCACCACCCTCTATGTGGCGCAGCTTCTGCGGCCTTTTGTTAAGGTTACTCGCATTGCTTTTGGCCTACCGGTGGGCGGTGATCTCGATTATGCCGATGAAATGACCCTTGCCCGTGCCCTTGCCGGTCGCCGCGAGATTGAATGGCAGTAGGTTAGTGCCCGCCCTGTAATCGCCGCAATGCCGTTACAATTTGGTGGATGGCTCGCTTTAGTTGCTCGACCTCATGGTGTAAGCGTTGGTTTTCAGCTTCCAAAACGGCAAGGCGATTTTCATCCCCACCACTGCCAGTTGCCGCAGGTTGCTGTTGCAGTTGAGCAACTGTTGCTTGGAGTTGAGCAAAGTCATTTGCATTGACAGATTGTGCCTGCAAGGCTTGAATGGCGCCTTCAAGGGCGGCCAGTTTGTCATAGATCGGGCTGAGATCCACAGCAACGGGAGCCGCTACATCCGCAGGTGCTGCCGCTTTAACGGGTCTGGGCTTACGGGCTTTGCGAAAGGCCTCTTGAATTGCTACTTCGAGTTGTTCCTTTTCAAAGGGCTTCTCAATAAATTCAAACCACTCAAAGGGTTCTTGGAGCTTTTCGGTGACTTCTTCCTTGCGCCCCGACATAATGACGAGGGGAATTGCCCCTAAAAGATTTTTTTTCTCCAGTTCCTGATAGACTTCCCAACCGCTTACCCTTGGCAGGAGAAAATCTAGCATGATCAGCATTGGATCAGAGTCCTCGATGAGTTGCAAGCCCTCGCGGCCGTCCTTGGCCTCCAGAATTTCATAGTCGCCCTCTGGCAACATCTCACGGACGCGCATCCGGATTACTTTACTGTCATCAATGACAACAACTTTGCGGTTAGTCACGGAAACACTCCATTCCGATACAAGATTCCTATGGCAAGAGATTGTGAATAGAGGGCGGTAGTGGCATGAGCACTATGTGATTCCAACCTTAGCATAGCCCTGTCTTTGCCAGTTGACCACAGGCGATCGCCCCCTGACCGTCGCACAGCAGTTATGAAGCTCACACCCCCTGCTGAGGCGAGGTGGTGGTGTCAATGCTAACCTGAGACTTGAGAATCCACAGGTCACACAAACAAGCCCAGCTTCTAGGCGAGCATCGGGAACTGCTGCCTGCATACTCCTCACTTTCGGCCAGTGAGCTGAAGAATCCCTCCGGCAGCGATGTTTTGACTGCCATTCAGATCGCAGTTAGTGTTTGCCAGAGGGGAAGGTTGCCAAAGCATCGTTTTTGGAATCCCGCTTCACCACGCCAGAGCTGTCATAGGCCAGTTTTGAAGTGTCAGCGGCACTCACCTCAATCACCTTGCCGCCAACCTCTTGCCGTTTCTGTTCGGTGAAGGTACGAATCATCGCCTTTTGAGCGGTTGTGGCAGCATCTGCGAGCGGCATGGGCATGGCAGTCCTTTGAGACGCTCGACACGCTGCAGCAGAAGCTGCAAGATGTATTATCACAGATGACGGTGGAGGTCATTCAGTCTCTGACGGGTTGGTCGTTCATTACTCAGCCTCTATTAGCGCTATCTTCAAATTAAATTGGTATTAACCCCCACCTGCTACGTGAGGATGGGGGCATGCAGGCTAAATTTGCTCAATTGAGATCATTTGATCAATCAACTGTTGATCAATCAACTGTATTGGCAATGATCCATCCCCTAAGCATCATCCAAGGCGGCAATACCGGGAAGTTCTTTGCCTTCGAGGAGTTCAAGGCTGGCTCCGCCGCCGGTGGAGATGTGACTCATGCGATCGGCGACACCCACTTTTTCAACCGCCGCCACCGAATCACCGCCGCCGATAATCGTCGAGACGCCCTCACCGGTCAGGTCGGCCAAATAGCGGGCGATCGCCTCGGTGCCTTTGGCAAATTGGTCAAACTCGAATACCCCCATTGGGCCATTCCAGATCACCGTTTTGCAATCCTTGAGTGCCTCTTGGAAGCGCTTGACCGAAGCAGGCCCAATATCCAGACCCATCCATCCCTCAGGAATCGCTTCAATACTCACCACTTGGCTATTGGCATCGGCAGCAAAGTTATCCGCCACCACGACATCTGTGGGCAAGAGCAACTCCACGCCTTTTTCTTGGGCTTTGGCCTCGAGGTGCTTAGCTAGCTCCAACTTGTCTTCTTCCACGAGGGATTTACCAACATTCAGCCCCCGCGCCTTATAAAAGGTGAAGATCATGCCGCCGCCAATCAGTAATTTATCCACTTTTTCTAAAAGGGCTTCAATGACACCAATTTTAGACGACACTTTCGATCCGCCGACAATGGCAGCCAAGGGACGGCGGGGATGCTCAATGGCATGTTGCAGATATTCCAGTTCTTTCTCAATCAAAAAGCCGGCCACACAGGGGCGGAGGTATTGAGTCACCCCAGCGGTTGAGGCATGGGCACGGTGGGCAGTGCCAAAGGCATCGTTGACATAAACTTCCGCACAGGCGGCCAGTTGCTTGGCAAATTCGGGATCATTTTTTTCCTCTCCCGGATGGAAGCGCACATTCTCGAGCAGGCAGATATCACCGTTGGCCATGGCTTGGGTATGGGCAACCACGGCATCGCCAATGCAGTCATCCAGCTTGACGACAGGCTTGTGGAGCAGTTCCGAGAGCCGCTGAGCCACGGGGGTGAGGCGCAGTTTATCATCCACGCCCTTGGGACGGCCAAAGTGGCTGACCAGAATCACCTTGGCACCTTTGCTGATCAGGTCTTGAATCGTCGGCAGTGCGGCGCGGATGCGGGTATCATCGGTGATGACCCCATTCTCATCAACGGGAACGTTAAAATCAACCCGCACGAGGACACGTTTTCCTTCTAAGTCGGCAGTAGATAACTGCGCCACGGATTTTTTAGACACGCTAGAGCCTCCTAAATGCGTTAAAACGTAGATGATAATACTAGGGGCATAACAATCCCGGCTAGCGATGGAGTGATGCGCTACAAATCCCTCACCTGACCCTCATTCTACCCAAGGGCGTGCCCTTCCACTTGACTCCAATGAGGTGAACTCTATGTTCAAAACGATTCTTTTTCCCATTGACCGTAGCCGTGACACCCAAGAAGCCATGCCCACCGTGGTTGAGATGGTGAAGCTGTTTCAGAGTCAGTTGTTTCTGCTGTCGGTGGAGGAAAGCCCCGAACCAGATGCGGAGCTAGAGACGGCGATCGCTGAATTTTTGAATCGCGCCAAAGAGGCCTTTGCTCAACATTCCATTGCGGCGGAAACCTTGCTGCGGCGTGGCAAACCGGCCTTTGTGATCTGCGATGTGGCCGACGAGATCAATGCCAGTTTGATTATCATGGGCTGCCGGGGAACGGGTCTCACTCCAGAGGGGTTCCAAGAAAGCGTCAGCAACCGTGTGATTAATTTGGCGCCCTGTCCGGTCTTAGTGGTGCCCTAGCGTAACTGAATCTTGCGGAGCTTAAAGTTTCGTCACAGGCGGCCTAGCCCTTGGGGCGATCGCCGATGATCAAGGAACCTGTTGTCTTGTGGTTGATCTCCATGCTTGAGTCAACAGAGGTTACTTCCGCCGCTTTTTCCCCTGCTGCCGATCAACTGCAAGCCTTGGGGGTCTACGTGGCCATCCATGGCCATTTCTACCAGCCCCCCCGCGAAAATCCCTACCTCAATGCCATTGAATATCAACCCAGTGCCCAGCCCTTTCACGATTGGAACGAGCGGATTTACTACGAATGCTATCGCCCCAATGCCTTTGCCCGCATTCTCAACGATCGCGGAGAGGTTATTGACATTGTCAACAACTTTGAATACCTGAGCTTTAATATCGGCCCCACCCTCTTTAGTTGGCTGGAACGCTACGGTCTGGAGGTCTATCAGCGCATTATTGAAGCGGATCGCCACAGTTGTCAGCGCTTCAACGGCCACGGCAACGCGATCGCTCAAGTGTATAACCACATGATTTTGCCCTTGGCCAACTATCGCGATAAACTCACCCAAATCCGCTGGGGCAAGGCGGATTTTCGGCGGCGGTTTGGCCGCGAACCGGAGGGGATGTGGCTTGCCGAAACGGCCATTGACTATGAAACCGTAGCTGCCCTGATTGAGGAGGGGATTCGTTTTACAATTTTGGCGCCCTCCCAAGCCCAACGCTGTCGGCCTATTCTTGCCGACGGTGAAAGTGAGTGGATTGAGGTGAGCGGCGGTCAAATTGACCCGACTCGTCCCTATCGCTGCTATCTGCCGGGGGGCGATCGCCGGCGGGATTACCTCGACATTTTCTTCTACGATGGCCCCATTTCGCGGGATATAGGCTTTAGCGACCTGCTCACCAGCTCCCAATTTCTTGCAGGACGGATTGGACAAGCGGTGCGCGGTGATCATCGCCCCAGTCAAATGATTGCCATTGCCACCGACGGGGAGACCTTTGGCCACCACAAGCAGGGGGGTGAAAAAACCCTTGCCTATGCCTTTAAGGTGGAGTTTCCAAAGCGGGGCTGGCAGATTACTAATTTTGCCTACTATCTCAGCCTCTTTCCGCCCACTTGGGAGGTAGAACTCAAACCGGTCACTGCTTGGAGTTGTGCCCATGGGGTGGATCGCTGGCAGGACAATTGTGGCTGTGGGGGCGGGGGAGATTGGCATCAACGGTGGCGACGGCCGTTGCGGGAGACCCTGAACTGGCTGCGCGATCAGTTCATTGAGATTTATGAAACCCTTGGGGGCGAGCTATTTCAGGAGGTTTGGGCGGCCCGTGATGACTACATTGAGGTGATGGGCGATCGCTCCCCGGAGACAATACACCGCTTCTTGGCACAACACCAACGCCGCCCCCTGAGTCAAAGCGAGCAAATTGATGCCCTGCGCCTGTTGGAGATGCAGCACCATGCCCTGCTCATGTTTACCAGTTGTGGTTGGTTTTTTGATGAACTCTCGCGGCCTGAGGGAGTGCAAATTCTTCGCTATGCGGCACGGGCAATCGAACTGGCGGGGGATGTGGCCGGCGTACAGTTGGAACCTGAGTTCATTCGGCGGCTGGCCGCCGCCCCTAGCAATATACCCCAGTTTGGCGATGGAGCAGGGGTCTATCACCAGTTGGTGAAAACAGCGCAAATAAGCTTGCAGCAGGTGGCCGCCCACTATGCCATCGGTTCCCTCTTTAATAGCTACCCCCGCCAACACCAACTCTACTGCTATGAGATTGAGCAGGGGGATTATCATTTGCAACGCATGGGCAGCCTGACGCTGGCGATCGGCCAGATTCAACTGACTTCGACACCGACAACCGAGTCCCAATCCCTCATCTTTGCGGTGTTGCACTTGGGGGGCTGGGATTTCCACTGTGCCATTCAACCCTTCCCAGGGCGGCGCGAATATAGCCAGATTAAGACCCATCTCCTGCAAGCCTTCCAACAGGGCAGTGCGGCGCGAATGGTGATGGCCATTACGGAACGCTTTGGGGGAGTGGCCTATAACTTAGACGATCTCTTTGCCGAGGAACGACACCGCCTCATGGGCGTGCTGGCGCGGGAAACCCTCACCCGTTTGGATCAGCTTTATACCCAAGTCTATCGCGATAACTATGGCCTCCTCATGGGGTTTCAGCGGGATGGTCTGAGTGTGCCCCAAGAATTGCAGGTGGCGGCAGCGGTGGCGCTGACCCATCGTGCCGTTGGCCATTTGCGGCGTTTAGAGGAAGACCTCAGCGATCTTGCCGATTTGCCCTTGGCGGATCTGCAAAGCCATTTGGCAGAATTGGCGGCGATCGCCCGTGAAGCCCGCCTATTGGGCTGCCACCTCAGCCTTCAAGAGCAACGGCGCCCCCTAGAGCAGCAGATTTGCGCTGCCCTGCGTTACCTTGCCCATCACCTCAACAGTGACACCCTGAGCCGGTTGAGTTCACTGCTTCAAGAGCTGGTGACCATCGGCGAGGCCTTGGGGCTGACCCTGAATCTGGATCGAGCCCAAGAGCAGTTTTATACCCTCATGGGGGAACTGCGGCAGACCGGCATCCAGCTGAGCGAGGAGGATCGCCGTCACCTCCAAGCCTTGGCTACCCGCCTCAAGGTGGATCCCCATCCATTGGCTGCCCTCTCTTCCTAGGGAAAAATGCTGGCCAAACCCAGCACAAATCCGGAGAGAAGTTAGCGATCGCTCCAGCCACAGATGAGGGTTTTGGCGGCAAACCGCTCATCCGCCCCTCCTAGCCCAGAGGGGAGGGCGATCGCCCCCATGGCTGAGCAACACATCATCGCCTTTTCATTACTTTCGTTCTCACCAATCAGGAAAGTTGCCTTTGGCAAGACTAAATCGGCAGCCAGTTTCGTTAAAATCGGCGAATCAGCTCCATCGGCTGGCCTAGGTATCCTAGGAGGAGTGCATCTAAAAAGTGTGTGAGGAGTTCATATGTCGTTAACATCGCCACAAATGGCTGAGGCGGTCGGTACTGCTTCTGAACAAGGGCTAATTCCACGCATCCTGCAACCGGCCTTGCACTGGTGGCTATCCTCACAGTTGGAAGGGGTAACAGGTCTAGAAATTCAGATTCAAGGGGGCGATCGCCAGATTGTGCGCGGGTACTTGCCCCACCTGCGCGTTGCGGCCACAGAAGCTAGATATCGTGGCATTCAAGTGCGCCATGCAGCCCTCCAGGCACAACGGATTCAGGTGAATCTGGGGCAAGTTTTGCGGGGTAAACCCCTCAAACTATTGGCACCCCTGCCGGTGTGGGGTGAGCTGGTGCTTAGCCAAGCGGATCTGAATGCCTCCTGCGCCTCGCCCCTGCTGCAATCCGGCCTAGAGGAACTGCTGAGACTACTGGATCGGCAGGGCATGGGAAAAGCGGGGGTCAATCTTCAGGAGTGGCAATTGCAGCGGGTGCAGGCAGAAGTGGGTAGCGGTTGCCTTGCACTGGTGTTCTCAATGGTGAATGCCCAAGGGGAGCAGGCAGATTGGCACCTCTCAACCTATGTGCGCTTGCAGGATGAGCGAACGCTCTGCTTAGAACAGGTGCACTGGCAGGGGGAACGGAACCCTCACCCTGGGCTGGCCATTGATTTGGGAGAGGGGGTGGCTCTTCAAGCGTTGCGGCTAGAGGTGGGGAGCCTCAGGGTGCGGGGGACGATTTGCATTTATCCCTAGGTTACTCAGTAGCGCTGCCACCCGTCCTAAATCCTTGACCCCCGGTCGGCTTTCTACACCACTGGCAAGGTCAATGCCTTGGGGTTGGGTTTGGGCGATCGCCTGCCGACAATTTTCTGGTGTAATGCCCCCCGCCAGCCACCAAGGACAGGGGAGGCGCAGGTTTTTCAGCAATCCCCAGTCAAAGGACCGACCGGTGCCCCCCAATTGCTGCGGATGATAGGCATCCAAGAGAATGCGATCCACGACCGGGGCGTAGGCGGGAATCTCCGCGAGGGTGGCTGCCGATCGCACCCGCAGGGCTTTGATCAGCACAATGTTGGGCAAGGCCTCGCGCACCCGTTGGCAAAAGTCGGGCGATTCGCTGCCATGAAGCTGGAGGGCTTGCACCCCTGTGGTTGTGACTAAATGGGCTAATGCGTCTAAATCGAGATTGGCGACCACGGCAACGGTGAGCACCGCGGGGGGCAAGCGGCGGCAAATGTCTGCAATGGTTGCTACGGGGACATAGCGTGGGGAATAGGGTACGGTAATAAACCCTAGGGCACCGACGCCCATTTGGGCGATCGCGATCGCCTGCTCCGGCAGGGTCAAGCCACAGATTTTGACGCCGATTTTGGCAGGGAGGGTTGAGTTAAGCATTTGTAACGAGATGCACCATTTTGTAACGAAGCGGCGGTGGGCACTCAGGCTCTTCCGTATAATCCATGGGCAATTGTACCCATTCAGGAGGAACCATGGTGTTAGCCACGCTCCCCGATACCACTTGGACGCCGTCTGTGGGCTTGGTGGTGATCCTCTGCAACCTGTTTGCGATCGCCATTGGTCGCTATGCCATTCAATCCCGGGGAAAAGGCCCCGCTTTACCCATTGCCTTGCCTGCCCTCTTTGAGGGCTTCGGCGTGCCCGAATTGCTGGCGACCACCAGCTTTGGTCACCTTTTGGCGGCGGGAGTTGTCAGCGGCCTACAGTACGCCGGCGCCCTCTAGGGTCGGAATACCAGCGGCAATTTGACGGGAAATGAAGGGCAAGACCTCTGTATTGGTACCGGCGGTGCGATTTTCGATAAACACCACCAAGGTATAGGGGCAATGATGGGGTAGTTCGATATAGGCGGCATCGTGGCGCACCCAACTGGTGAGTCCCGCCTTTGACCACAGCTTGGCCTCCAGAGGTAGCCCTTCCCCCAAAAAGCCCTGCACTTGGTTTTCTGGATCCTCGGCCAAAAGCTCTGGATCGAGAGAACGCGCCAGCAATTCCATCATGGCTTGACTGGCCTTGGCAGAAACGGCCACACCGCCAACAATACTGTGGAGCAGCCTAGCGGTGGCATTGGTGGTCAGCCGATTTGCATTCTGGCGATCGCGCCCGACAAATTCCTGCTCTCGCCCATAGGGACCATCGCACCACGTTTTTTGGTTCACGTTGATATGGGCTAGCTCTGGCCACCCCAACGACTGAAAGTAGCGATTGACGATATTACGCTGATATTGCCACGTGCGAAAGGGTTCCGGCGGCAGCACAGGACCACTGGTCGTCCCCGTCAGCATATCCACCACCAAGCTCGTGGCATCATTGCTGGAGTCCACAATCATATCCCGCATGGCGCGTTCTAATTCTGCCTCCGGCCGGAGCATACCACTGTGGAGCCATTCCTGACAGGCGACAAGATAAAACAGCTTCACCACACTGGCCGGGTACATCGGCACATCGCCGCGATAAGTTGCTCCCGGAATCCGGTATTGCCAAAATTCCGCGGCGGTGAGGGCACCCCCCGTATTCACGGGAATGGGCGGTGGATACACCAGTAAGGTCAGGGCAATGTCCTGTTGTCCCAGCCAAGGAAACTGCTGCCAAGTGGCCTGGAGCGTTTGCGTCACCAAATCCGCAAGATAGGGACTGACCTGAAAAAAACTCATCGGCCTCGTTTACTCCGGCGATCGCTCGACCCCATTGCGGGCACCGGAATAGATCAAGCCCCGCTCCACGTCCATTGTCAGAATCGTGCCTTCTCGGATCAGGCGGGTGGCATTTTTAACCCCCACAATCACGGGAATTCCCAGCCGCAATCCCAAAACTGCCGCATGGCTGGTCAGGCTGTCTTCTTCGGTAATAATACCTGCCGCTTTGCGAATGGCTTCCACCAGTTCAGCACTGGTGCGCTCGGCCACCAAAATCTCGCCACTATTAAACGTGCGCACCGGCATTCCTTCACGCACCACCCGCGCCGGACCACTCACCGACCCATGGCCAATGCCACAGCCCCGTCCCATCACCGAGGTGACAAGTTCCACCTTGATCATGTCTGTGGAACCGGAGACCCCTTGGAGTGTGCCGGCAGTCATCACCACCAGATCTCCCTCCTCTAGGAACCCTCGCTCTTGCGCCGCATTGATGGCTGCCTGAAACGACTGCCGCATCGAGGGATGATCCAAGGTCAGCAGTGGTTCTACCCCCCAGACTAACTGCAAGCGCCGTGCCACCTCGATATGGGGTGTGGCTGCCAAAATCGGAATTTGGGGACGAAACTTGGAGACATTACGGGCTGTAGCGCCGCTCTTGGTTTGAGTAATGATGGCTTTGGCATGAAGCTGTGCCGCCACTTGTCCCACCGCTTGACTAATGGCATTGGGAATCGAACGCACCCCCACAGGATCCGCAAGGGGCGGCTGCCGCAGTTGGGGTTGGTTGTCAATGCGGGCGGCAATGGTGGCCATCATCTTCACCGCCTCCACCGGATAGTCTCCCATCGCCGTTTCATTGGAGAGCATCACCGCATCGGTGCCGTCGAGAATGGCATTGGCCACATCGGAAATTTCTGCCCGAGTGGGGCGGGGGCTTTTCACCATGCTGTCGAGCATTTGGGTAGCGGTAATCACAGGGATGCCTAAGCGGTTGGCGGCAGCAATCAGCCGTTTTTGCAGAATGGGAACCTCTTCGGCGGGCAATTCGACCCCCAGATCACCCCGTGCCACCATGACGCCATCACAGAGGGAGAGGATGGCATCCATTTGCTCGATCGCCTCATGCTTTTCAATTTTGGCAATCACCGGCACCTGTTTCCCGGCCTTGGCAATGAGTTCTTTGATTTCCAGCACATCTTGGGGATTGCGCACAAAGCTGAGAGCCACCCAATCCACCCCTTGATTGAGGCCAAACATCAGGTCTTCACGGTCTTTCTCGGTGAGCGCCTTAATCGAGAGGTAAACCCCCGGAAAGTTGACACCCTTGGCATTGGACAGCGTGCCCCCCACCACAACTCGGCAGTGAAGTTCGCCGGCCTCCTTGTCCACTTCTTCCACGACCATCTCAACCCGGCCATCATCGATCAAAATTGTGGCACCCACCGGCACCTCCTGCGCCAAGGGAGGATAGGTAATCGCGCTAATGTGTTGATTGCCTAGGATCGGGCGGCTGGTGAGGGTAAAGCGATCGCCCCGCTTCAAGGAGATGGAGCCATGTTCAAACTTGCCGAGGCGAATTTTGGGGCCTTGCAAGTCCTGCAAAATGCCCACCGGTTGACCCAATTCGTAGGAAATTTGGCGAATCAGGCGAATGCTGCGCTGGTGATCCTCGTGGGTACCATGGGAGAAATTCAGGCGCAGGGTGGTTGCTCCCGCTTGGATAATGGCCCGCAGTTTATCGGGATGACTGACGGCCGGACCGATGGTGGCCACAATTTTGGTGCGTCGTTGTAAGGGCTGATTAGACATAGGAGCTTTAATCGCTAGGCTGCAACAGGTTACCGTATTTGGGGAAACGCTCGATCTTGTTGAGCGACGGCAACAGCTGTTGAGGAAAAGGCACTCTTGTTTCTAGCCTACAGCGATCGCTTGCTCCTTGAGCGAGTTGCAGGGGCTATAATTTGAGAACAATTCTCGCTCGTGACACACCGCCTATGACGACCTCTCCCCTTGCTGCAAGCACTAATATGGAGGCACTGAAGCACGGTCTGCCGGTGACGATTATTACCGGATTTCTCGGCAGCGGCAAAACAACGCTTCTCAACCATATCCTGACGAATCAAGAGGGGCTGAAAACGGCCGTCTTGGTCAATGAATTTGGGGAGATTGGCATTGATAACCAGCTCTTGGTGGCCAGTGAAGAGGATATGGTGGAACTCAGCAACGGTTGCGTCTGCTGCACCATCAACAACGATCTTGTTAACGCCGTGTATCGGGTTCTGGAACGCCCCGATAAGGTGGACTACTTGGTGGTGGAAACGACCGGCCTTGCGGATCCCCTGCCTGTGGCTTTGACCTTTTTAGGCACTGACTTGCGCGACCTGACCCGCCTGGATTCGATTATTACGGTGGTGGATGCGGAGAACTTCAGTCTGGATTTGTTCAACAGTAGCGCTGCCCAAAGCCAAATTGCCTACGGTGACATTATTCTTCTGAATAAAGCCGATCTGGTCACCGAAGAACGGCTCCAGGAATTGGAAACCCGCATTCGCCAGATGCGGGAAGGGGCACGGATCATTCGCACGGTGAAGGCGCAGGTACCGCTGCCCTTGATTCTCAGTGTGGGGCTGTTTCAAAGCGATCGCTACTTCCATCCCGAAGCCGAGCACGAACATCATGATCACCACGATCACGACCACGACCAGGGGTGTGACGAACATCATGATCATCACCACCACCATCACGCCAATCACCTAGAGGAGGATGGCTTTACCTCGGTTTCTTTCCAGAGCGATCGCCCCTTTGAACTGCGGAAATTCCGGTATTTTCTTGACCACCAATTACCGGACACCGTCTTTCGCGCCAAGGGCATCCTTTGGTTTAAGGAAAGTCCCCGCCGCCACATCTTCCACTTGAGTGGTAAGCGCTTTAGCCTCGATGATGAGGACTGGAGAGGCGATCGCAAAAATCAACTGGTTCTCATTGGCCAAAATTTGGATCATCAAACGCTGCTGGCGCAGTTGGCTGCCTGTGTAACCGATGCCTAGATGGCCAAGCAACGACGCAAAGCCGACTTCCCCAGCAAAATTTGCCCGGTCTGCGGGCGTCCTTTTCGGTGGCGCAAAAAGTGGGCCGATTGTTGGCAGGAGGTCAAGTACTGTTCCGAGCGCTGCCGGCGCCGCCGTTCCCGGCCCTCCCAGTAACTGCTGGTAGTCGGGTTGAAACAAGTTGAAATAAAGGGAAGCAAATTCTGATACGCTAGCGGCAGTTTGTATCCATTTAAGCAAAGGGAGGCGCCATCGCAGGAATGTACGACTGCATTATCGTTGGGGGTGGTGCGGCAGGCGGTGCGGCTGCCTATCATCTGGCACGGCGCCAGCGTTCGGTTCTAGTCCTCGAAAAAGCCGCCCTCCCTCGCCTTAAACCCTGTACAGGGGGCGTTTCACCGGCAGTTGGCCAATGGTTTGATTTTGACTTTCAACCCGCCATTGCCGATACCACCCGCACGGTGCGCTACAGTTGGCAGCTCAAGGACGCCGTGGAAGCCGAGTTGAGCATTCCCGAACCTATCTGGATTGTCGATCGCGCCGTGTTTGATCACTACCTCTTGCAGCAGGCACAACAAAAAGGTGCGGTTGTAGCGGATCAGACGGAAGTTACAGGAATCACGTTCCAAGAAGATCACTGGCAGGTTCACACGGCAACCGCAACCTATGGCGGGCGGTATCTTATTGCTGCCGATGGTGCCAAGAGTCAAACCGCTCGGTGGCTGGGGTTTAAGCCCAAAGTCGGGCGCACGGCGGCGGTGATGACTGTGCCCAACCCCCCCGGCGATCGCGCGGCGCATTTTGAATTTGGCCTTGTGAAAAATGGCTACCTCTGGAGTTTCCCCAGGGGAGATCGGCGCACGGTGGGGGTTGCCGTTGTGCGGGGAAGCGATCGCCCTAACTGGGAACCGATTTTGCAACAGTATTGCGCTGCCTATGGGCTGTCCCTTGCCGACTGTACCGTTCACTCCCATCCCCTGTGTGTGTGGGAAGGGCAGCAGCCCCTGCATACCTCCCATGGCCTTTTAGTAGGTGAAGCAGCTGGCCTAGTAGATCCTTTGTCCGCCGAGGGAATTCGTCCTGCCCTCTACAGTGGCATGCGTGCTGCTGAAGCTATTGATGCAGCCCTTGGGGGGGAAGCGGATGCCTTGGCCACCTACAGCAAAACCTTGCAGGAGGAATGGGGAACGGACTTAGTCTGGGCACAGCGCCTTGCCGGTCTCTTCCATCGCATGCCGGGGGTGGGCTATCGCCTAGCTCTAAAACGTCCCTCCGCCACCCAGCGGCTGGGTCAAGTTCTCTGTGGTGAATTGCGCTATCGCGATATTGCCGGCCGCGCCATCCAACGCCTGAGCCGCTCCCTAATTCCTGGGCGCTAGATCTCCAGTTCAATGGCCGTCGGCTGGGTGGGGGCGATCGCCAGCCCTTTGCGGACGCCGAGAATACGAAACACTTGAATCTTGCGCTCTTTGCCCTTGAGTTCCAACGGCCCCCATGCCTCGACCTCGTAGCGATCGCCCAAGTACTCTAATGTTTCCTGAGCCACTAAAATGCGACAGAGGCTAGGCTGACGGTGCTTATCCACACTCTCAAGGCGCGAGGCCGTATTCACACTGTCACCGATCACTCCGTACTCGAGGCGGTTCTTGCTACCGAGACTGCCCACAACAATTGGGCCTGTATAGATGCCTGCCCGCATCATCACCTGGGGTAGCCCTTGAGCCGCCCATTCGCGATTGAGTTCCGCCAGCAGTTCTCCCAAAGCTAGGGCACAATCCACCGCATTGCGGGCATCAATGGCAATACCTTCGCGGCTGGTGCGTTTAATGGGCACGCCAAACACGGCCATAATGCCATCCCCGGTGAACTTATTAATCACGCCGTGGTACCTTTGCACCACATCCGCCACTCGTTCCAGATAGGTGTTGAGCCAGTGAAAGAGTTCCTCCGGTTCCATGCCTTCAGAAATGGTGCTAAACCCCTTTAAGTCGGTAAAAAGCAGCGTGGCAATCAGGCGCTGGCCGGGCAACTTGCCATCCTTGAGGAGTTCATCGCGCCGTTCCCACATGGCGGCAGCAATTTCCGGGGAGATGCTTTGACCCAAGAGGCGCATCACCATTTGCTGTTGCTGTTGGGCTTGCTGGGCCCTATAGGTGACTACCCCACCACTGGCAAGGAGGAGTGTCAATACCGGCGGCACAAGGGGAACCCACCCCAATTTGAGGAATAGGCCATAACAGGTGAGCAGCAGCATCAACAGCGCTGTTCCCACCGCCGTCCCTAGGGCAACAGGATGACGTATTCGCCAAGCCAAGATGGCACCAATCAATGCCCAAAGAATAATCCAAGCATTCTCAACACCGTCGGGCCAAAACCAAATGACGGCGCGATCGCCCAAGCCCGCATCAATGAATTGCCCCACCATTTGGGCGTGGATAAACACCCCCGCCATGCGCTGATTGTCCCGCAGCCCGGAACTAAAGGGAGTGTAGAAAAAGTCCTTGCCGCTTTCGGCAATGTTGCCGATGAGAATCACGCGATCGCGAATCAATTCCGGCGGCACTCTCTCCATCAGCACATCCTCAAGGGGCACCCACGTCACCGCCCGCTGATCGCCGCGATAGTTGAGCATGACCTGGTAGCCTGCCGTATCGGCCCCTACGTAGCCGCCATCATTGGGTTGCAGGGGCGTAAAGACACTTTGCCCCAACTGCATCACATGCGGATCTGCCTCACTGCCCTGCGGCTCAATTCCCTCATCCGCCAGATAGCGCAGTGCCAGCCGCAAGGAGAAGGAGTAAAGCGTATTCCCCTGATCGTCTGGTAAAAACAGTAAACTGCGGCGGACAATGCCACCGGCATCAACGGTGATATCGTTAAACCCCACTTGATCGGGGCTGAGGGCAGCGGGCGGGCGAATTGTCGGCTGAGTACCATCCCCCAGTTTGGTGACAGCAAAGAGGCGATCGGAATTCAGCCACAGGCGGTTTAGCTCCTCATGTCCCGGCGGGACGGGAAAATCGCGGTAAATATCCAAGCCAATGGCGCGGGGCTGATGTTTAAGGAGTTTTTGGAAAACTTGGGCATAAACCCAATCCGGCAGTGAGAGGGTGCGGTAGCGTTGAATATCGTCTTCGGTCACTGCCACCACCAATAGTCGCGGATCCGGGCCGGGCATGGGACGCAGTTGCATCAGGCGATCGTAGGCACCCAATTCCAAAGGCTGTAGCCCACCGACTTGACGAATTGCAATCACAACGGTGCTGGCTACAGCACCGGCCACGACAATTAGGTTTAGCTCCGCAAAGGTGCGGCGAAAGTGGGACAATAGGGGGAGCATAGCTTTGCAGGCAAGCCGAAGATTTCCTTCATCCTATCGCTATGAAAAATTACTTGGTCGCGACATTGGGCGATCGCCTCCAGGCCGAGGCCGTTTATACCCAGCTTGAAAAGGACGGTTTCCCCATGGAGAAAGTAGCCCTTTTGGGTCGAGGCTACAAACAGTGGTCAGAGTTGGGACTCATCGATCCCTTTCAAGTCGCCCGCCGGCAAATGCAACGCATGCTGATCTGGCTGGTTCCCTTTGGCTTCTTTGCCGGTTTTACCTTTAACCAAGCGACTCAAATTGACATTCTGCCAATGCTGGATCGCCTGAATAATAGTCTTTTGGGGGGTCTGTTGGGGGCGATCGCCGGCGCTCTAGGTAGTCTCACCGTAGGTGGTGGCCTGCAAGTGGTGATTACAGGCAAGTCCGGCATCCCCTTTGAAAAGCGATTGCAGCGAGGCAAATACTTAATCCTGATTCAAGGCAACGATAGCGAGATTCGCCGTGCCGAACGTCTCCTCAAAGCACAACCCCTCGAAAACCTGCAAAGCTACACCCTTGAGGAGTAGAAAATGGCTTTCTGCAAACGGGAAGCGCAAGTCCCCCTCTTGATGTGATATACTGAAGAACCGCAGTGAAAGGGTCGGTGCCCGAGTGGTTAATGGGGGCGGACTGTAAATCCGTTGGCTATGCCTACGCTGGTTCGAATCCAGCCCGGCCCATCTAGAGCAAATAGGCAATTCCCCAAGCAAGAGCGATAATGCCTAGCCAAGGATGCCACATCTGTCGCAGGGGCGATCGCGTAATCTTTTGACTGAGGAGCAAACTGGCAAGGGTACTCACGACCAGTGTGGTCGTTTGTAGGAACCCGATCACCGCTGGATGGGCTTGCCAACTGGGTAAACCGGTGCCATCGAGGCCAAAGGTTGCAAACGTTACGGGCAACAACCGACCTGCCTCCCCCAGACCAAGGGGCAAATAATAGGCCAAATTGGCACCCAGCACCAAGGGCAAATACCCATAGGCCAAGCGCACAAAGGGCACTGTACCTTGTCGTTGTATCTGATGCCAATCCCATGCCAAAAGTCCCGGCAGCGCTAGCGCCACCACCGCAATCATTCCCTGCACGCCAAAATTGGCCTCTGCAAGTCCTAGCCATGCCAAAAGCAGCGGTAAACGGTGCAACACCACCGCCCCCAAGAGCAAAAAGAGTAGGCAAACTTCCGCCGCCGTAGCTTCATGACTTGTCCACAGATCGATGGCTGGGGGACGCAGATTCACTTCCACCGAGCGATGGGGACAGGCCTTAAGACAGGTCATACACAAAACGCAATTACGGTTATCCGTGAGTTGAGCGGGATGGGAATAGACGGGACAGCCCCCCGTTTCTTGACCTTCCCCAAGGGCGGGGCCTCCTTTGTAGCACTGATAGGTCTGGCAACTGGCAGCACAGACTCCTTGTTGCGCTCGCAATTCAATGATAGAGAGCTTGCCAAAGAGGCCATTCATACCCCCGATAGGACAGAGATAGCGGCACCAAAAGCGACGCTCATAGAGCTGGGAAAAAATTACCGCTCCCGCTGTAATCAAGATCAGCAGCCAACTGGATAGATAGGCAGTATTGGGTAAATCCCAGAGTTCCTCCCACAACAGAATCACAGCAAAGAGGCCAAAGATCACCCAGCCCCCCCAGCGTTCGGCCAGTTGACGCGGCCAAGAGCGCAGCTTCCGAGGCCAAATCTTCAAAGACAGTGTTTGCAGCACTTCGCCGTAGATCATAAAGGGGCAAACCGCACACCAAATGCGCCCCAAAAAGGGAAAGATCAACAATGAGACCGGCCACCACCACGCCCAGAAAAGGTTCAGGGTAAAATTATGTTGGCGATCCTGTGGCTCCCATAGGCCAATGGCGACAACTAGGGGAAAAAGCCAAAGGGTCAGGCCATAGTTCAGGCGATCGAGCCACCACGGACTGCGTAACAAGGCACGCAATTGGGGATAGGCATTGAGCAGGTTCCACCGAAATCGCCGTTGGCGCGATCGCTCCGGCCAAAAGACTTCTTCTGTGAGCAATTCTGCGCCCTCTGCTTGGACAAGGGCACGCTCCACCAGACTCGCCAACTCCCGCAGATTGCCAGGAAAATCATAACTTTGCAGCCGTCGAAGGGCTTCGGGGGTAACGCGAGGCTTAGGAATGCCCCGTTGCCGACAGTAGAGGGCAATATAGTAATTCACTAGGGCTTCAATATCGGCTTTTGTCACCCGCGACGGCGGCACTTTAATTTGATAGCGCGCCAAATCTTGGCAATCACAGTCTTTCTTTTCGGCAATTAGGATCAGTCGCCCCGGAAAGCGGCGCGGAGGGACAGGGGTCTCCGCCACGGGTTCATAGGTCTGTTCGGCCACAAGGCGACGCAGTTGCGGATAAAGGTGAGTAGGCCATTCATGGACATTGTTGAGGATCAAGGTGCCCTCTGCCAGCCAGTCGAGGAGGCCGGGTTTCGTGAGTTTGCCAAAGAGTTCTGCCCCATTGGCGGATAAGGTGCCACAGTTAAAGCGAATCAGGGGTTGGCGGCGATCGCCAGAGCCATAATGAATGAGAGCAGCAATGTTATCTTTTTCCAGCCCCGGTTCACCAAAAATCAATACCGGCGGCGATCGCTTGCGGCCTCCTTGATCCCTTGGCGTAAGCGCACGGCATAGCGGCTACTGCCGACAATTCCCTGTTTCACGCGCGGCACAAGATAGGGACGCAACACCGCTTGCCGCTCCTGCTCATGGGCAAGATCACTGAGGGCACTTTGTAACTGCTGCGACACCTGTTGACGGAGTCCAGGAAATTGAGCTGCCAGTGGGGCAAACACCTCACGTGGCAGTGTCCACAGTTCACAGTCTGTTAGGGTAATTACCGTTTGCGGTGCCCGTTGCTCCAGTACCAATTCTGGCCAGTGCAAGACCGTTCCCGGTAGAAGGGTTGTCACTGGAGCGGGGCGATCGCGGGTAGTGTGGTAGGCCTCCAATTCTCCTGATCGCAGGATGATGAGCTGTGTTACCGGCGTGTCCTCAAGGACAATACGGCGATTGGCAGCAATGGCTTCTGTGCGCAGGGCAGCAGCGATCGCCTCTAATGCTGCCAAAGAAAGGGATCTCAGGGGAGTATGGGTTTGCAGCCAACTCAGGCGATCGGCCATGGAGGGCACCCCCCAACAAAACGGGTTAATAGGAAACACCTCCTATCCTACGGCTCAGTTCCTTTACCAACCTGCGCTAGGATTGTAAAGGTTTGTCACACTCCTCAATGCTCTATAAAAAACGCAGGAAGTCCCTATGAGTCTGCCGATTCGTAATGTTGCCATTATCGCCCACGTTGATCATGGGAAGACCACGCTGGTGGATGCCCTATTGCGCCAGTCGGGTACCTTTCGTGAAGGGGAGGACATTCCCGAGTGCGTGATGGACTCCAACGATCTGGAGCGGGAGCGTGGCATTACGATTCTGGCCAAGAATACGGCGGTTCGCTACAAAGACTTGACGATCAACATTGTGGATACCCCCGGCCACGCCGATTTCGGCGGTGAAGTGGAGCGCGTCCTGGGCATGGTGGAGGGCTGTCTGCTGATTGTGGATGCCAACGAAGGGCCGATGCCGCAAACGCGCTTTGTCCTCAAAAAAGCTCTTGAAAAAGGTCTGCGCCCGATTGTGGTTGTGAACAAAATTGACCGGCCGCAGGCCGAACCCTACAAGGCCATTGATAAGGTGTTGGATTTATTTATTGAACTGGGGGCGGATGACGATCAGTGCGAGTTTCCCTATCTGTTTGCCTCCGGCTTGGCGGGCTATGCCAAAACCGATCTGGATGAGGAGGGCAAGGATATGCAGCCCCTCTTTGAGGCCATTGTCCGCCATATTCCGCCGCCGGTGGGCAATCCCGATGCGCCCCTGCAACTTCAGGTGACGACCCTAGATTATTCAGACTACCTAGGGCGGATTGTCATTGGCAAAATTCACAACGGTACGGTGCAAGTCGGGCAGCAGGCGGTTTTAGTCAAGGATAACGGCCAAATTGTTAAGGCAAAGATTACTAAACTCTTGGGCTTTGAGGGACTAAAGCGGATTGAATTGGACGCGGCCAGTGCCGGCAATATCGTGGCGATCGCCGGCTTTAGTGATGCCAACATTGGCGAAACCATCACCGACCCCAACAACCCTCAAGCTCTGCCCCTAATTAAGGTGGATGAACCGACGCTGCAAATGACATTTGCGGTGAACGACTCCCCCTTTGCCGGACAGGAGGGCACCTTTGTCACCTCGCGGCAATTGCGCGATCGCCTGTTTCGGGAACTGGAAACCAACGTGGCGCTGCGGGTTGAGGAAACCGACTCCCCCGATCGCTTTGCCGTTTCGGGTCGGGGGGAATTGCACCTTGGCATTCTCATTGAAACGATGCGCCGCGAAGGCTACGAATTCCAAGTGTCTCAGCCCCAGGTGATCTATCGGGAAGTCAATGGCCAGCCCTGCGAACCCTACGAATGCTTAGTGCTTGATGTTCCCGATGAAGCGGTGGGCGGCTGTATTGAGCGCCTCGGCCAGCGACGCGGCGAAATGCAGGATATGCAGGTGGGGAGCAATGGTCGGACTCAACTGGAGTTTGTGATTCCGGCGCGGGGTCTCATTGGTTTCCGGGGCGAATTTATGCGCCTAACGCGCGGCGAAGGGATTATGAACCACAGCTTTTTGGACTACCGCCCCTTGGCAGGGGAAATCAGCACCCGGCGCAACGGTGTCTTAATTGCCTGTGAGGAGGGCACGGCCACCTTCTATGCCCTGAAAAACGCCGAAGATCGGGGTGTCTTTTTCATTACCCCCGGCACCAAAGTCTATAAGGGCATGATTGTCGGTGAGCACAACCGTCCTCAAGACCTTGAGATCAATGTCTGCAAAGCCAAACAACTCACGAACTTCCGCTCCTCAACAGGGGATGAACTGGTGCAGCTGCAAGCACCGGTGGAAATGAGCCTAGAGCGGGCACTGGAATACATTGGTCCCGATGAGCTGGTGGAGGTGACGCCTAAATCCATCCGACTGCGGAAAATGAGCAAGAAGCTAGTCCGCCGCTAATGCTGACGGATGTCTTTTTTGCCCTCTCGCTGTTTCCCTATTTGGGGTTCTTGTACTTCATGACCCGCAACCCCAATACGCCCCGTTTAGCCCTCATTGGCTTCTATGGGACGCTGCTATTTGTGGCTGTCACCATTCCGGCAGGACTCTATGCCCAAAAGGTTTATGGAACAAACTTAGCCAATGTGGATGTGCTGCATGGGGGAGCAGAATTCTTCCTCACCTTGGCCAATATCCTCATTGCCTTGGGCTTTCGCCGTGCCCTCAGGAACCCTTCCCCCTAGTTTTCTATCGGTAGCGGCACAACCAAAGAAAGCGCACCAAACTGCGCAGCAAGGCCAGCCCCGCTAGGGCTGCTACGGTAAAGAGGGCGATCGCCCCCCCCAGGGCGTTGGCTGACCACAACATTGCCCCTGCCAAAAGGGTAAAACCGGCCACTCCCAGATATACCAAACAGACCAACAAACGCTCAATGCGCCGCAGTTGCCGCTCCAGTGTAGGATTGCGCACCGACAATTGCAGTTCCCCACGGGCCAAGCGACCCTCTAACTGTTGCAGCCGCACTTCCACTCGACTCGGCTGCTGGAGCCGCCGGTTGAGGAGGGTTTGGGTGTGCTGAAGGAAGTCTCGCCAGCTTCCCCGTGAGTGCTGCAGCAATTGCTTAACAAAAGGTTGGGCCGCCGCACTGAGGTTGTACTCAGGGTCTAAGCTGCGGGCAATGCCATCGAGGGTGGTCAGTGACTTGAGAATGTAGGTCATCTTCGCAGGTAAGCGAAAAGGCTGCTGCTCAAAAAGGGCATAGACCTCCTGTTGCAATTCCTTAAAGGCGGTTAAATCCACAGGCCGCTCAGTAAATCGATCCAAAATCAACTGCATAATCCGTTGGAGGGGCACTCTGTCGGTGACGGGGATTAACAGCCCCAGTTCCATCAGAGCCGCAATCACGCGATCGCTATCCTTTTGGAGCACAGCAAAAAAGGTTTGCACCATCTGCTGCCGACTAAGGGCAGGGATTTCCGTCATCATGCCGTAGTCATAGAAGATGAGATCGCCTTCCTTGCTTACCGCCAAGTTCCCCGGATGCGGATCGGCGTGGAAGAAGCCATCAATCAATAACTGCTTCAAATAGCAGCAAATCCCCCGCTGGTTGATCACTTGGGGATTCAGGCCAAAGGCTTCGAGAGCGGCGCGATGGTCAATGCGAATGCCGGGAAGATACTCCATCGTCAGGACGTAGCGGCAGGTGTGCGTCCAATAAATTTTGGGGACGCGAATATGGGGGTCTTGGGCAAAGTTGGCCCGAAAGCGATCGGCGTTTTGCCCCTCCTGAACGTAATCAATTTCCCGCAGCAGGATACTGAAAAACTCCTCATAGACCTCCTGAAGGGCATAGGGGCGCAAGAAGGGAAGCCAGCGATCGCCCCAGCGAATCAGTTGCCCAATGGCGAGATAGTCCAGATAAAGTTGTGCCTCTAGGTGCGGCCGTTGCACCTTCACCACCACCTCCTCCCCACTGTGGAGGGTTGCCCGATGGACTTGGCCGAGACTGGCGGCGGCAAGGGGTTTGGGATCAAATGTGGCATAGAGATCCTCAAGGGACTGCCCCAAGTGCTCCTCAATGAGGGCGATCGCCAGCCGCGAGTCAAAGGGAGGCACCTGATCTTGAAGTTTCCTGAGGGCCTCAATATAGGCGGGGGGCAACAGATCAAACCGCGTTGAGAGAAATTGACCGATTTTAATAAAGGTCGGCCCTAACACCAGTAATTGCTGCACCAGCCAGCGGGCACGTTGAGCCTGGGCGCGATCGCTCCGCCGCCAAACAGAGTCCCACAACAGTTGACTGCCAAAGCGCCCCAACACCCCCAGAATTTGACTCACACGGCGCAACAGCAGCCAGCGACTTGGACGATAGGGCAAGGCAGTCACCAGCATGCAGCAGCAATCACAATACAGTGCCAACCTCAACAATACTCCCTTTTTCAGGAGCATTCGGAGCGGCAGCGCTCTCCTTTCGCCGATTCCCTTTGCCGTGTCTATGATGAGGATAGAGTCCTGATCGGAATCTCCTATGGCGACAACACGTCAATTTAGTAGCTTCAGCGATCTTCTCGCCACTACAGAGAAGCCTCTCCTCGTTGACTTTTATGCCGACTGGTGTGGCCCCTGCCGCATGATGGCACCGATTTTAGAGCAGGTCAAGCAAGTCTTGAAATCGGGCGTTGAGGTGGTCAAAATTGACTCGGAGCGCTATCCCCAACTGTCAAGTCAGTACCATGTTCAAGCGCTGCCCACCTTGATTCTCTTCCACCGGGGTCGTGAAGTGCGGCGCTGGGAAGGGGTTCAACCGCCAGAGGTGCTTATTGATGCCATTCGCCGCCTATAAAATGCTTCAAAAGCAGGCTGTTTGAGGAATCAATCAGGATTGGCCCAGATTAGCTATTGGACATTGCTCGTACCACCGTTGGCGGGGGGCGTCATCGGCTACTTTACGAACGATTTAGCCATTACAATGCTCTTTCGTCCCTACAAGCCGATTTATGTCGGCGGTAAGCCCCTCCCTTTTACCCCCGGTCTCATTCCCCGCAATCAAGAGCGGCTGGCGCGGCGTATCGCCGATGCCATTCTAGGGTCTCTGCTGACTCCGGAGGAGCTGCAAAACTTAGCGCGGCGTCTGTTACAAGTGCAACGGGTAAAGGCGGTCATCCATTGGCTTCTCCAAACCAGCCTCAGCCAAATCCAAGAGCAGAGTGAACAGCGATCGGCGCAAGTCTTGGCCAATATTTTGCGGGATTTTTTTGGTGGTGCCTTACCCCGTTTGATTAAAGTGTGGTCGCGGCGGGAAGATTTTTTGGAGCTGCAACTCAATCAACTTTTCGATCAAGTTTTGGTGGAACTGCAACTGACTGAGGAGCAGGCAGAGAAACTGGCAGATTGGCTGCTGTCGGTGATCCTGCCCCCCGATCGCCTGCGACTGGCCATTATTGACTTTCTCACCGATCGCACAATCAACGTCCTCGATCAAGAGCTGCGGCAACACACCAGCGGCACCTACTGGGTTGTGGCTAATCTTGTGGGGGTGCGCAACACGCTGATTCGCCTGCGGGAGTATTGCCTCAATGAACGGGAAGCCTGCAACCGTCGCCTCGGAGAATTAATCGCGGCATTGGCACTGCGGCAACGCTTGGTGGAAGCACTGCAAAACATCACCCTACAAAGTTTGCCCCTCGGTACAGTGCGGGAGCTACGGCAATTGTTTCGGCAGACGGTGCGCAGTTATATCCAAGAACAGGGCTTTAGTGTCATTGAAGCCGTTAGTCAAACCGTAGAGTGGGAAACTATTTCCCTCAGTATTTTGCGACGACTGCGAGATTCGGCAAGTTTGGGTGCCTCCTTGGAAGTGGTCAGTGACGAGTTGGCGTTGGTGCTCGATCGCTATCTAGAACGGGATATGGAAGTGATTATTGAGCGTGCCATCCCCATCTTGGATTTGGATCGGGTGATTGTGGATCGGGTCAAGGCCACTTCGCCGGAAAATCTGGAACTGGCAATCCAAGGGATTGTTCGCAGTGAGTTGCAAGCCATTGTCCGCTTGGGGGGCATTCTCGGCTTTTTAATTGGGGTCGTACAGGCAGTCTTTTTGTACTGGCAAAGTCTGCAAGCGCCCTAAACCGGAACCTTGATCTCCGATTCCCCCGCCAACTGGCGCAGGTTTTGGCAGCGAATCAGTTCGGTGACCTCGAGGATGGGGCGGCGTTCCAATTTGGCCACCTGCACAATGCCGGCAAGGAGGGCTTTGGCTGCTTCCTGTTCACTATAGCCGCGCCGTTGGGCCAATTGCAACGCTTGGCGATCGGCGGCCACTTCCACGGGAATGCCCCGCGTATTTTGCCACACTTGAAGTCCGGCCAAGGTGGTTAGCCCCCCCGCCACCAAAATGCCCACCGGGTCTGCTTGAGCCACTTGTAAAACCGTCCCCAGTAGGCCTGCCACCGTTAGTCCTTGGTAGAGGTCAAGTTTGATCAAACCTGTGGTGTCGAACCATGCCACCGCCCGCAGAAGGAGAAGATCCCGCTGTGGGGTATCCAGCTGCTGCCACAGGCGAAAGTTAATCTCAATGGGGCGATCGCCCCAAGGGAGAGCGGGCTGATAGCGCAGAACTTGACTTTGGTGCGGTCGAGAAACCAACTTGCAGTGCATCCGTGCCGATGCCGGCATTAGATCAAGCAGACGACGAATCTCAGCCTCTGGGGTCATAGGGATAGTTACGCCATGGTTTCTCTGCCCCTAGTCTGCCATTAGCGTACCTTTCCTGCAATCTTCTGAGTTCCTTAGAATTAGAGAAGCATGTGTTTTTTGTGCCCGAATCAAAATGGTGATGACATCGGCCTTTGTACCTTCAAAACAATCGCGAATTGCTTCTCCTCAAGAGCTGCCCGCCGTAGATGTAGCGATTGTAGGTGCGGGGATTGTGGGTCTGAGTTTGGCCTGTGCTCTACGCCACAGTGGGCTAGCGATCGCCCTCATTGAGGCCACCCCCTACGCGCCGGAAAACACGAAAGGCCAAGCCTACGCCCTGCACCAAGTGTCTCGTTACTTCTTTGAGTGGATAGGGGTGTGGGACAAGCTGCTACCCCATGTGCAGCCCTTTGAGGTAGTGCAACTTTCCGATGGACACTCCCCTTTGACCGTTCGCTTTTCCCCGCAGGATTTGGGCACAGAGGCCGTTGGTTATGTGGGTGAGCACGCTGCGATCGCCGAGACCCTGCAGAGTGTTTTACAGTCTGCTAACAATGTCACGTTCTACTGCCCGTGGCGGGTGGTGACCAACGAAGTGAAGGGCGATCGCGCTGAGTTGACACTGATCTCTGGTGACCCTGCCGCACCCAAAGTGGCTTACTTGACCACACGTTTAGTGGTTGGGGCAGATGGTGGTAAGTCTCCCCTGCGGCAGCAAATGGGCATTGAACCCAAGGGCTGGCAGTATGGTCAGTCCTGTGTGGTGGCCACCCTCGATGTTACCCATCCCCAACCCGTGATTGCCTATGAACGCTTTTGGCCAACAGGACCCATGGGGGTACTACCCCTACCGAGAAATCGCTATCGGGTGGTTTGGACGCTGCCCCACCCAGAGGCGCAAGCCGTTGCTGCCCTCGACGATCGCGCCTTTTTAGCGAAACTCCAGCCCTATCTTGACCCACAGATGGCCGACATTACCGCTGTGAGCGATCGCTTTATTTTCCCCACACAACTCATGCAGGTCAGTTCCTACGTCGGCGATCGCTTTGTTGTCATTGGCGATGCGGCTCACCGCTGTCATCCGGTGGGAGGTCAGGGGCTCAACTTGGGTCTGCGGGATGTCTGGGCACTGGCGCAACAGATTCTCGCCACTCCTTCTGAGAGACTGGGCGATCGCCCTTCCTTGGTGCAATTTCACCGCCAACGCTGGTGGCAAAATGCCTTGACCCTTGCCTTTACCGATATGCTCAATCGGCTCTTTTCTAATGCGTGGTGGCCTGTGGTGGGGGTGCGCCGCTGGGGTTTGTGGCTGTTGCGAACCGTTTCCCCCCTCAAGCATCTGGTGCTGCGGTTTATGGCCGGTCTCCTGCTGCCTTTGCCGAGCGATTGTAAACTCCCCAGAGCGCGTTAAAACTTTCTACGCAATTATCTCAATCATTCTGTAGTATCAATTTGACAAAGAAATAAGCGCTTTGGAGAAAGGAATGGCTGCTACCGATGAGCTAGAGAAAGTTCGCCGCCAGTTTGACTACGGCCCCTATCCGCGGATTCCTATTGAGAAAACCCCCAAGGATGACCCCAATGTGCTTTTTGTCCACGATTTGGTCACTGCCTTTTATCGGCGAGATCATCGGGTGTCTGAAACAAAGGGGCGGCGGATTCTCGATGCCGGGTGTGGCACAGGCTATAAGTCCTTGGTGCTGGCGATCGCCAACCCCGGCGCGGAAATTGTCGGCATTGACCTCTCCCCTGAATCCGTAAAGTTGGCAGCGGAGCGGTTAAAGTTTCACGGTGTTGACAACGCCCATTTTGAAGTCCGGTCCATCTTAGACTTGCCCGATTGGGGGCAGCAGTTTGATTACATTAACTGTGACGAAGTCTTGTATCTGCTTCCGGATCCCGTCGAAGGCCTTAAGGCCCTTAAAAGCGCCCTCACACCGGCGGGAATTCTGCGAGCCAATCTCCACAGTGCGCTGCAACGCTTCCCCTACTTTCGGGCGCAAAATCTCTTTAAGCTGATGGGTCTAATGGACGACAATCCCGAAGAAATGGAGATGGAGATCGTCCGCGAGATCATGAAAGAACTCAAAGATGGCGTGGATCTCAAAGCCCGCACCTGGAACCCCCGCTACGAACAGGAGGACAGCAATGAAACCCTCTTGGTGAATCATTTAATGGTGGGGGATAAAGGCAGCACGATTCCCCAGCTTTTTCAATACCTAGAGGCCGCCGGTCTGGAATTTATTTCCATGGTCAACTGGCGCCACTGGAATCCGGTAGATCTCTTCAAAGACCCGGACAACCTACCTACCTTTTTGGCGCTGAGCTTACCCGGTGTGCCGCTGTCGGTGCAGTTGGAGATGTATGAGCTGCTGCATCCCGTACATCGCCTTTTGGATTTCTGGTGTAGTCTGCAACCGCGCGCAGCGCTGCCCGACTTAGGGGAATGGTCTGAGGAGCAGTGGGATCAAAGTACGATTTATCTGCATCCGCAACTGCGTACGGAAAGCATTCGGGAAAAGTGGCTGGGGTACCTGAAGGATCGCATGATTGTGGATTTGGGCACGTTTTTGTCCTTCTCCAGTCCGGCTCCCACCTATGTGGATCCCCTTGGTTTGGCCACGCTGCTGCCCCTCTTTGAAGGCCCCTTGCCCTTTCCGGCGTTGTGGGATCGCTATCAACACTTGGCACCCCTTGACCCGGTCACCCTAGAACCCATTGAGCCAAAAGTTGCCCGGCAACAACTGCAAGCCCTCTTGACCCGCTTGGAATTGAGCTTGTTCGTCTTGGTCAGCCTACCCTAGACCCATCCAGCTAAGCACTTGAGCAAGGGCCAGTCCCGCATAGTTGGCGATCGCGTAGCCGAGCAGTCCCAAGGTAATCCCGACACCCATTAAGCGGGGCTGATGCCGACCGGTTGCCTGGGCAATGGCGGTGGTTGGCCCGCCGATGGCTGCTTGGGAGGCAAGGGCAATGAGTTCCACATCCAGCTTCAGGAGTGCCCCAAGGCTAAAGGTAACAAGACCGTGGGTAAAGACAATCACAGCAGTAAAAAGAATTATTTCCAGACCCACAGGCAGCAGGGAGGGCACATGGGTACCGGCACCGATTACCGTGAAAAAGAGGTTGAGGCCAAACATCCCTAGGGCGCCCGTACCCCGCAAATAGCGCGTCCACTGAAATTGCGCCACCGCCAAGCTGAGGGTGGTGAGCCAGACCACCGTGGGAATCAGCGGCCACCATTGATTCAGGGCCGTGGACAGCACCAAGACGGCCACCGCCAAGCTAAGGAGAATGGCTAAATCCAGGGGGGCGATCGCCGAGGTTGTGGGCAGCGGTGTGACGGTAACCACTTCCCCCTCATCCCGGCGGGGATAGACACGTGCCAGCAGGGAGGGCAGACTCAGGGTGGTGGCCAGCCAAATGGCCGTGAGGAGATTATCCGCTGCCGTGGCGGCACTAAAGAGCAAGTCTGAAAGGTTGAGGGCACGCCCGACCCCGACAAAGTTGAGGCTACCGCCGATATAACTGGCCGCCAAACTTCCTGCCAAACGGGGGGTATCCCCCAGAAACCGGCCGTGGAACAGCAGGCTCGCCAGAAGAGCGCCCACCAACGTCCCAAAGGTGGCAAGGCCAAAGGCCAACAGCGCCGATCGCCCCAAGCGCCGCACATCTTGTAAATTCACCCACAGCAGCAGCCAGACGATCGCCAAGGAGGTAATCGTGCCGTAGATCGTGTCATAAACCGGCGATCGCTGGGGAATGATGCCCAAATTGGCACAGAGAGCTGCCAAGATCAAAATGATCGGCGCAGACCCCAAGCGTGCTGCCCAGCGAAAGCGATGCTCAAGCCACAGTCCCAGCGCCGTCAGTGTCAAGAGAATGCCCCACAGGGTCAAGGATTCATCCATGGGGCGTCCACTCCGGCAGCCGCTGTCCCAACCGTGTGGGTTGCTCATAGACCCGCCGTAGGGTGTTCACATCCCGCTGTGAGATTGGCGGCGGATCTGCCACTTGGGCAAAATAGAGGGCATCGGTCGGCCAAGGGCTATGTCCCCAAATCCCAAGGGCATGACCCAGTTCATGGCGCAGGGCAGCAAGGACAAACTTGGGCGCTTGGCTGGGACGCACCACAATCCGGCAGCGATGGCGCAACACCCCTTGGCTGTCCACAAAGAGTTCATAGCGGGTTTCCGCAAAGCGGGCACGGCCGTTGTTTGAAGTCGCCGGTCGCTGCGAAAGGAGGCGGATATTCGCCGGCACACTGGGATCAACAATTTTTAAGGGCAAATAAGCCGACCACTCCCGTATTGCCTGCTCTGCTGCTCGTTGCCACACCTGGTTTGGATCCCACTGTGGCGGTTCGATGGCAACGGTAATCGGGAACTCCGTCCACAGCAGATAGCCCACCTCTACGGGTTGCACCTCATCAAAATAATCCTCCCCTTGAGGAGGGATGCGGGCTAAGGAAGGGGGGAGCGGATAGTGCACTGCCGCTGGCAATTGGATATTCTGGCGCGTCAGGTTTGCTGTACCTGCTAAGGACTCCCAATTCCCTGGGGTCCTGCTGAGTATCAGTCCTAGGGCAACCACCCACACCCAGATGCAGCGGTGACGCTTCATGCTTGCTCCTCAACAGGTCTGCACAAAGGGCCAGCCCGGCAAGCGCCAGAGAATGAGGGGAATGACCACCGTCCAGAAAAAGGCATTGAGCAAGGCCATTTGACCGGCCAAATTCATGGGCAGATGCAACCACCCCTGCAACACCCAGCGATCCAAGGGCAAGACCAAAAGCCACATGAAACAAACGACGGCCATGCCGCCCCAAAAGATCGGCCAGCGGGCGTTGCTGTTGAAGCTTTCAAAAAAGGCTTGACCCACCAATTCTTCGAGAATGGCCACGGGGGCAGAGCGGTATTGCCCACCGGTTGCTTGGGTGGCGGCAGCCAGTTGGGGGGCATGATCCCCGACCACAATGGCATTGATTTTCACTCGCTGTTGGCGAGCATGGGCCACAACCCCCGCATCCACGGATGCTTCCCCATCGGTAATCAACAGCAGTTCGCGGCAGCGATTGGGAATCTGTTGCAGTTGTTGGGTGGCCATGGCGATCGCCCCCGAAAGATTGGTTGCCGTGGAATCCACTTGGGCGAGCAAATCACTGCGATTGAGGGCCTGATCCAGTTGGGTGAGCAGGAGATCGCTATTGGTTTCAAAGCGGGGGGTGAGAAACACTACATTGCGGCCAAAGCCGTGGATCATGACCTCATTGGGATTCTCCAGCTCCCGTCGGTTACGCTGCAAGTAGAGCTTGGCCGCCATCACCTGCTGCGCCATCACCGTTTGCGGTTGATTAAATTGCAACGGATTATTGCCAAACGTACTGCCACTAAGATCAAGGGAGAGCACCACCGCCACACTAGGGCGTCCCCAATTCAACAATGAAAAGAGCAGCGCCAGGAGGACACAGCCAATAAAGAGAATGAGGGGAATCTGAAAAAGCGGGTAATACCACAGTTGTCGCCGACGGCTCATAGCTCACCTAGGGCAGGGTACCGCTAAAGACTGCGAGGGCAGGCCCGGTCATATACAGATGTTGGCTAGGTAACTCCCAACGGATATGGAGATTTCCCCCCGGCAGTTCAACCGTGGCTTGGGCTTGATCGCCCACAGGACTGAGGCGATGGGTCAAAACAGCAGCTACCAACGTGGCACAGGCGCCGGTTCCACAGGCAAGGGTCATACCGGCTCCCCGCTCCCAGACACGCATCCGCAGGCGATCGCTCCCGAGGACTTGCACAAATTCGGTATTGGTGCGCTGCGGAAAAGCGGGGTGATGCTCAAACTGCGGGCCAAGGGTGGCCAGATCAACCGCCGCGACCTCTTCCACAAACGTGACACAGTGGGGATTCCCCATACTCACACACGTTACCTGCCACCGGCGATCGCCCACCGTCAGCGGAACCTCAATCACCTTTTGATCGGCGGCTGCCAAGGTGGTGGGAATCTGCTGCGCCAAAAGTTGCGGTTTGCCCATGTCCACCGTCACCTGACCATCGGCCTGTACCTCGGGTACCATCAGACCGGCAGGGGTGTCAATGCGGTAGCGAACAGTTTCACCGCTAGAGCGCCCCTCGAGGGCAAAAATAAACTTGGCCAAACAGCGAATGCCGTTGCCACACATTTCCGCCACCGAGCCGTCGGCGTTGTACATCCGCATGCGGTAGTCGGTATCCCCGCTGCCTGACAGCAAAAAGATGACGCCATCGGCGCCCACGCCAAAATGGCGATCGCACCAGCGCCGCGCCTCCTCAGGGGTAAGGAGTAACTCTTCCTGATAGCGATTGTCAATAATGAGGAAATCGTTACCTAACCCCTGGTATTTCTGAAAAGATAGGCTCATAGAATTGAAAAGTACGAGAGGGAAACCTATGACCGACGAATTCAATACGGCTCTGCCCAGCGTTCGCCAGTTGCAGACCTTCATTAAAGATAGCACCGAGGTTGAAGTCAAGCTCAGCACCAGTGATCTGGTCGTCGGCAAGGTGCGCTGGCAGGATGCAAATTGCCTCTGCATTATGGATCACTACGATCAGCCGACGATTATTTGGAAGCAGGCCATTGTCTTTATTAAACCCAAGCTAGCTTAAAGGCCATCGCTGCAAGGCCAACGCCAAGGCCTCCTGATAGACCACCTGCCAGGGTTGCTGATGTTGCCGAGCCAAGGCAGCACAGTCTTCGTATTCGGGTTGGACGTTGAAGCGCCGTCCTTGCTGTTCCGCTACCTTAACCCGTACCTCGCCAAAGGGTGTGGCGATAGTCTTAATTTGCCGTTCGAGGATGTAGCGCTCCTGCACCTGTCGCCGCAGCCCCAGCGTTGTGGTTTCCTGAAAAAGGGACTGGACACAGGCAGCCTCGGCACTGGGGGGACACAGCACCGTGAGCAAAACCCCTAGGCGGGACTTTTTCATCGTAATGGGTTGAGAAAACACCTCAACAGCCCCCGCAGCATAGAGTTGTTCGAGGGTATAGCTGAGGGCTTGGGGTGTCATGTCATCCAGTTGGGTTTGCAGTTCGACAATGGTTGTTGCGGTTGTGGGTTCGGCTGAGTTCGGCAGCGTTCCTAACCAAAGACGCAGGAGATTTGGCAGGGGCAACTCTTGACTGCCGGCGCCTAAGCCCACCTGTTTCAAGATCATCGGCGGCGGGGCACCAAAGCCCTCACTTAGGGCACAAACAAGGGCGGCCCCGGTAGGCGTGACCAGTTCTTTTGCAATGCCGTTGCTGTAGAGGGGAACGCCGTACATTTGGCACAGTTGCAAGACCGCAGGGACGGGTACCGGCAGTTGACCATGGGCTGCTTTGACCGTTCCACCCCCGGTGGGCAGCGCCGAGCAGTAGATGTGGCTAACATCGAGATAGTCTAACCCCAAACAGGTGCCGACAATATCCACGAGGGCATCCACCGCCCCCACTTCATGGAAATGCACTTGTTCTGGCTCAATGCTGTGCACGGCTCCCTCAGCAATGGCCAAGGCTTCAAAAACCCGAAGGCTCCAGTGACAGGCGCGATCGGGGAGGTGGGCAGCTTGAATTTGCTGGGCAATCTGCGGCCAATGGCGATGGCAGGAGCGATCGCGCACATGCACCTGTGCTTTTAGGCCCCGCTGTCCTTGGCGCCGGACGGTTTCAACAGTTAACTCAAACTCATCGGCAATCCCGAGCTTTGCCAATTGGCCTTGGAGATAGTCGAGGGGAACCCCCAGATCAAGGAGGGCACCCAAGCACATATCCCCCGCCACACCAGCAGCGCAGTCAAAATAGGCAACCGTCATAGCAAACTCACAGGTGCAGCAGCATTAAGAACTATGGTAACAAGGGGCAATACAGTGAGCGAACCTTCGCGGGGACTTGCCCTCTCGCTGAATTTTATGTAGAGATCAACTGGTCATCAACGATAACCGACGGTTGCCACTGGTAGCGCCTCAGGTTAATGCGATCGCCCGCCTCAAAAATAATCCCCTCTGCCTCTAGGCGCCAGCGCTGCAATTCATCCGTTCCTTGGCGGTGGGGGGCATAGGAAATTTTGCCTTGGGCATTGACCACACGGTGCCACGGAATATCAGAGTTGGGTGCCACTTGATAGAGAGCATAGCCCACATAGCGCGCATGACGCGGCCAACCACACAGTGCGGCAATTTGCCCATACGTCGCAACACACCCTACGGGAATTTGCTTCACTAGCCAATAAATTTTTTGGCGCAACGTCAGTACCTGTGTGTTCATCTTCATAAGACTTTATACTTTAGACCACATTTAACCCCTCTAAATCCGTATTCCTACGGAGGAAAGCATCAAAACGAACCTCCTAGATTAAACATTAAGGGTAGTAACAGGATTACTAAATTCAATTAAGAACAACTGCTCACTAAAAGCTAAATCCGTCATGATTTAAGCAGCAACAGCGAGACGGGGGAGGATAGAGAGGATAGAATTTTGTGCCTTGTCCTGAAGTCTTAAGAGTTTCTGCTAAATCATTCTCTTTGGACGATTAGTCCCATGATTTGAGTTCCTACTTGTCTTTATCAATATTTTTCGTACTATTCGATGGAGTCGCCCTATGACCACGACGAGTCCCCGACCCCCAGTTTCCTCCAACAGTCGTTTTGATGTGAACCACTTGCTGCGCAAAAAATACCCCAAACGCCACCATCACTACGCTTTTTGGGACTTCTTTCACTTCGATAGCGATCGCGGTACCTACACCGATTGGAATCATGCCCGCAACCTCCTAGTCACCGAAGATTTCATCATTGGCCTCATTGAAGGTCTGGAAGAGGAAGTCGGCCCTGCCTCCAGCGTCGTCATGTACAAAATTGGTGAAGAATGGGGACGGCGCGATGCCCAGTTTTTTGCTGAGTGGTTTCCCAGCGAATATGGCTATGAGCAGGGGATCAAGCAGATGCGGCTCCCCTACGTTCTTGAAGCTTGGTGGTGGCCCTGCACAACCCAAGGCTGGGGCAACTGGGAAGTGGATCTCAGCGAGCAAAAACATGGCTTCATGTTCATCAACATCTTTGACTCAGTGGTGGCGCGTACCTTGGGGGATGTGGGTCGACCCGTGTGCCACCTCTATGCAGGACTCTTTGCCGGTTTCTTCAGTGGCCTGATTCACAAAGAACTCAGTTGTATTGAAATCCAGTGCTACGCTATGGGAGAAACCTATTGCAAATTCCTGCTCGGCAAGCAGGAGCGCATTGATGCGGCCGCCTTTTGGCAAAACGAAGGAGCCTCCGCCAAGGACATTGAAAAACGTCTCCGCAGTGGAGAACTGGTCTATGAAAAACCTAAACGGTAATTGGCAACAGCAGGCCGTTGCTGAATTCTTTGAGGAACTAAACTGGCTGGGCTTATGGCGCCCGCAGCCGCTGGCGGAAGCTCTGGTATTCAATTGGCAATCCCTGAAAGTTGGTGAATTTTGGCAGCGGGTCAACTGGCTGGGTCTTGAGGTGAAAGGGGCGATCGCCCCCACGAGTCCCACAGAATGGCCAAGCTACCGTGTCAAAGATTTCTTTGGCCGCATGAACTGGGAAGGGATTGGGGTCATCTTGCCTGCCCTCTCAGCCCCTCCAGAGGGAGAAATTGTGGCTCCCCCGGCTGCTGCCCCTGCCACTCCTTGGGCAGCATGGTCTGTTGAAACTTTTTTCCGCCAACTCAATTGGGAAGGCCATCCTGAGCACGCCGTTTCCCTTCAACCGAACCTCTCCCTCTGGCGCCTATCGGTCAAAGACTTCTGTGCCAGTCTGCCTTGGGTCGGTCAGCCGGCGATCGCCCAAGTGAGTAAAGTAGAACCCGCACCACTGCCCCCCGTAGAACCGCAAGTTACCCTCTCAGACTTATCAAATCTGTTTTAGGAGATCCCTATGCACACCGAATTAATGAACCTCTACTACAAAGCCGAAGAAAACTACCTCAACAATGTGGACATCAAAGTCTTCCGCCACCACATCGAATCGCTCCAGCAGCGGTTGAGTACCTATGAATTTCTGCGGGATCATGAAATTGAAATTTTTCAGCCCGTGGCCGACGCCTTGCAAAAGAAATATCCCACCGAAAATCCCCAAACCCTTGAGCAAGTGTTGCGTCAAGCGATCGCCCTCCTGCGCTATGCCGCTATGGCAATGCTTCTGAATAATCCCGAGTTTTTGCAGCATCGGCTTCTCGAGTGGCTCACGGAGGTGATCCATGCCCACCAAACCCAGACCCTATGGAGCAGTTGCCACGAGCTGCTCACTGGCCGTCTGAAGGAAATGCTCCCCGATACCGAGCAGGATTTGATTTTGCCGCTATTGGATCACGCCCAAGCCACCCTTGTGGGCTTGCCAGCGGTGGTCTCTGTCCACGCTTAGGTTAGCATTGGAAGTCTGCTGAAATTGCTTGTCATGCCTAGGAATGAGGATGTCCTATGATCTCCGTTGCTGATTTGGTTAAAGACCCTGTGATCCCCGGCAATTACTATGCAGCTGATGCCTACGTTCAGGGGGATTTTGAAACCGGTCTCATTGAAAACCGCAAAGGCGCCCGCCTGATTGCCCTACCGGATATTTTGCTGCAGGCCATCTATGCCGGACTAGATCACGAAGTGGGGCAGGCCAGTGGCGTAGTGCTTTTTAACTGTGGTCGTTGGTGGGGCAAGAACTTTTATCGCCGCTTTGTGGCAGATGTCAGCGAGTACTATGGCCGTCCCCTTGCGGAAATGGAAATGGTAGAGTTTCTCCTGTGCCTTAAAGAATGCTGGAAGACTCACGGCTGGGGCACCATTGATCTGGATGTGAGTTTCTACCAGCAGGGTTTTTTGGTGGTGAAAACGTGGGACTCTCCCTTTGCGGCGGCAGCTCCCAAAAATACGGGTCAACCCCAATGTGCTGCTGAAGCGGGGATTTTAGAATCCTTCTTTAGCCAACTGACGGGGCGTGACCTGCACTGCGTGCAAACCGCCTGTGAAACCCTAGGGGCAGCCAATAACCTGTTTGTCTTGGGGCTGCGAGAGCGGGTCGAACCGGCCAAGGCTTGGCTGCAAGAGGGACAGGATCATGACACGATTATGGAGCGGCTATGTCGCACTCAAGCCGCTTAAGTATGAGTATGATTCAAAAGTAACTCCCTATGCGTCATTGAAAGGAGAAAAGAGCAGTGGCCAAAGTTGTCAAACTGGAACCCATCTCGCGGGAAACCACGATTAATACCAACGACAATTTGCTGTCTGCTCTATTGGATTCTGAACTCCATGTGCTCAAGGAGTGTGGCGGGCGCGGACTGTGTGCCACCTGCCATGTCTATATCAAAGAGGGGATGGAGAGCCTCTCCCCCATCAATAAGCGGGAGCAACGCACCCTTGAGGTGATTACAACAGCGAATGCCACCTCTCGCTTGGCCTGTCAGGCACGGGTACTGGGGCCAGGGGTGGTGGTGGAGCTACCCTCAGGGATGTATGTGAATGCGGTTGAAGATATTGAGTCCTTGATTGGGCGGCGGGCGGAGCAGGATATTTTGCACCCCCTCGATGGCCGCGTTTTAGTGGAGGCGGGCAAGCTGATTACCCGCACGATGATTATGCAGTTGAAAGATACCCAAGTGCAGGTGGGGCAATATCTCGCCAATACGTCGGATGCCTAACCAACCACTTCATTTTTTATCCTCAGGGAGGCACCCTATGGAAGACCGTCGTTTGAATTCCGAAGATATGCCATCCCGCCGGAGCCAAGAACTTCTGGAATGGGGGGCTATGGGGTTCACCGTTGTGTTGGCCGGAGCAGCGGCTGCGACCCAACAGGCGATTTTGAGTGCGATCGCCCCTTTGCCCCTTTCGCTGGCGGTGGGCTTAAACTTAGTGAGCCGTAAAAAGCTGGATGACAAGTTCCAAGCCTTGATCGCTCAAAAGGATGCCCAAATTGCTGAACTCGTTGCTTCCCAAGGGCAACAGCAATCAGAGTTGGGCAACCTCATCCTTGCCCTTGGCCAAGTGGGCGATCGCCTTGAGGATGTGCAGCAACAGGTGATGCAGCTCAACCAAGGGGCACGGGATCTCCACGACTACACCCGCATTCTCGACACAGAGCAAAAGCAAATTGAAGAAGTGCTGGATTGTCTGCGGCAGATTGAGAAAAATACCCAAGTCATCCAAGTGGATCCCAGCCATGCCAAGGCCTACTACAATCGTGGGCTGACCCATCAACGCCTTGGGGATGCTGAAGCAGCCATTCTCGACTACTCCGAAGCCATTCGCATTAATGAGAACTATGCCAAGGCTTACCACAATCGGGGTGTTGCCCGCTCGACCCTGGGCGATCGCAAGGGAGCAGTGGAAGATCTGCGCACGGCAGCGAAGCTGTTCTTTGAGAAAGGGGACATTAGCAGTTATGAGCGGGCACGGGATTTGGCCAAGCGTATCCATGAAGTGGGGAGTATTGAACAGGACGAAAAAGAAGTACCCCTCGAAATCCTCTTCTCCTAGAGGACGATTGACTTTGCTGCCGACTCTGCATTGACAGGGGCGCGATCGCGAATCATTCTGAGAAATGTTTTTCGTTAATGGTTGAGGCTCGTTGTTGGCCACGGCTCGTGCTGCCCAAACCTCTCGTTACCGACTGGTGGATCTAGCCGGTCAAGGCCAGTATGGACAAGTTTACTTGGCTGTCAATCGTGAGTCGGGTGAACTGGTGGCGATTAAGGTACTCAATGAGCGGCAATTGCTGACCCGTGGCTTTTTGCGGGAGTTAAATTTTCTCCTGACGCTACAGCATCCCCATGTGGTGGGCTGGCAAGCCATTGACTACATTCCCTTGCGCCATAGCGCCCAACCCAGCCGCAGTGTGGTGATGGACTACTGTGCAGGAGGGACGTTGCGATCGCTCTTGGATCAAGAACAGGCCTTGCCCCTGATGACAGCTCTGCAGCTAACATTGGACATTCTCGCAGCCTTGGCCTATGCCCACCACCGCGGCATTCTCCACTGCGATCTCAAACCGGAAAATATCCTCCTAGAGATGACTCCTACGGGCTGGCGGGCCAAGGTGTCGGATTTTGGTGTGGCGCGCCTCATTGAGGAGGTCAAGGGCAGCGGTCAAACGGGATCCCCTGCCTATATGGCTCCGGAGCGTTTTTATGGTCAAACGATGCCCGCTTCGGATCTCTATGCCGTGGGGATTCTCCTGTACGAAATGATCGTGGGCGATCGCCCCTTCCACGGCACGCCTGCCGAACTCATGACTGCCCACCTCAGCCGCCCCTATACACTCCCTGAAGGACTGCCCTTTCTGGTGCGGCGCATCCTCACCAAAGCCTTGGATAAACTCCCGCAGCGACGGTATAAAAGTGCAGCGGAAATGACCATGGCCGTTCAATTAGCCCTAGAGGTGGTCACGGCCGAGCGTCATGAGCAGCCACTCTTGTTTTCCAAGTCTGCGGCGGCGGTTAGGCTTGAGGAACCCCAAGGCTACTCTTTGCGGATGCCGCCCCAACAGGTTGCCAGCACGGCCACTGGGTTCTATGGGGTGGTGGGCGATCGCCTCTGGGCTTGGCAAGTTAGGGAGACAGGGCCAGAAGAGATGGGGCAGTGGCCGCTACCCCCGTTGCCGCTTCGACTCTACGGCGGTGAGGTGAGGGCTTGGCTGCAAATCAACGGGCTGCCACCGCAGCTTTTCGGCATTCATGACCGACTTATCCCCCTAGGCTGTCGTCTTCACTCTGCCCTGAACCGATTAACCGTTGATGCCGGTGGTTACTGGTGTGTCGAAACCGAGATTGATCCTGCTGGCGGGCAATTGCAGCTCCACCTTCAATTGATGAATGGCCAAGGGCAGCGCACCCTCCGCTGTCAATGGCAGGGACGGACTTTTGTGGATACTCTCCTGCTGAACCGTCGCTATGGGGTGGTGATTAGTCGATCGCAACATCCTGAGGCGGAGCATGCCACCACCTCTTTTCAACTCTTTGACCGCCGAGGCCACTGGCAAGTATCCACCCAACTCCCTGTCCACCTGACATTGTTTACCCCCGCCTGGCAGCGGCGATGGCAAGTGGCGGCGTTTGAGGATCATCCGCAGCAACCGCTGTTGGTGCTTTTACATTTGCGACCTTGGCGGGTTCAACGCTTGGGGCTACAGTTTCGTCCCCAATTTCTCTGTGCCACGCCTTGGGGCTATGTGGTGGCGGGTCGCCATCGTTTGAATTTAGTTGCCCACAGCGGTGAAATTGTCGGTGCAGCTGAAAGTGAACAGGAGATCTACGGCCTCGGCTTTACGGGCGATCGCCACCTTTGGTTGATTCGTCGCCACCACAATGAGTATCTGTTGCAAACATGGGACATTACCACATGGCCAATTGACCTCATCCTTTAGGCCAGCAGCCTATGATGAAGAAATAGCCGTGGGAGGTAGCCCATGAAACAGCCCCAGATTCTCAAAATTACCCGCAAAGCCGCCAGTCTTAAACGAAAGCAAAAGCAGCAATCCCCGTCGCCGATCCTTGAGGAAACGGGGACAACGGTGGCCGCTGAACCCATCGTTGAGGTGGCGGGGGGCGATCGCGACCATGCCCAAGGGCGTCAACATTGGTGGAGTGAACGCTGGATTGGCGTCCTGGAGTCCTTTGGCTGGCGCCGACGGCTAGAGCGGGCACGCAATTATGTGCGCGAAGGACGGGTTCTCACGTTGGAATTCAAGGGCAACCAAGTCCATGCCCAAGTGCAAGGCACAGCTCCCGAACCCTACCACGTCAAACTGCATCTCGACGCCTTTAGTGAGGAACAATGGCAGTATGTCATTGACGGCATGGCCCAAAAAGCTTTCTATGCCGCGAAGCTCCTTGCCGGTGAGCTACCCCCCAGTATTGAAGAGGTCTTCACCCAAGCCGGACTGAGTTTATTTCCCTTTACCAAATTTGACATCCACAGCCGCTGCAATTGCCCTGACCCGGTAAATCCCTGCAAACATATCGGCGCCGTCTATTACTTGCTGGGACAGTACTTCAACGAAGACCCCTTTTTACTCTTTCAATTGCGGGGTAAAACCAAAGAGGAGATTCTCCAGCGGCTGCGCCCCTATCGGGCAACGACCACGACCGCCATTGCGCCTACCCCGCCCCCGGCCTATGAGCCGCCGCAAACCGATGCCACCTTTTGCCAATATCGTCAGCCTTTACCCCCAGAGCTGGTGGTGCTCGTCCCTAGCGGTCAACCCCATGGGGTGCTTTCAGTATTGCCCCCCTTTCCCCACGAGGTGCCGGCTGAAGTGGCGCAGTTAATGGCCACCCTCGAGCAGATGTACAGTCGTGCCAGTCTGGCGGCCTGTCAATTGGCCATGAGTGAACCGCCGGCGGCCTGATAGCGATCGGCCAACCCGTCAATAATGCCCACCATCTCTGAATTGCTCCAGCCCGCCAGCAGATGGGCAGCAACGGCGCAGCCCCCCGCCCCCACGCCTTCCTTGACAAATCCCTGTTCATAGGCTCGCAGGGCAGGATGACGAGAGGAACTAAAGTCAAGCCGCGTGTAAATAACGGGGCAGCGAACCCGCCGGCTCAACCGCTGAATTTGAGCCGTTTGGTCTTCAAGGAGCCAACGGGTGGTGCCCACCACAATCTGTTCGGGATACCAAGGAAGCTGACGCCAGCGGGCGATCGCCCGTGCCAGGGCATAGACCGCCATCATTTGGGATCCCCCCGCCAGCAAAACGCCACAGGTTTGACTGGCCCGCAGAGCCATAGCCGCAACCACCACCTGCATTGGATCGCCAATCGCTGCAACACAGGCAAAAGGATCCGCAGCAGCAGGGAGATGGGCAAGCCCCCGTTGCACCAGTTGCCACTTTTGCTCATGGTTACTCTGGCGGTGGCTACTGCCCACACAATCGCGAGCAACAATCCCCAGACTTTCACAGAGGGCCAAGGCAGTGGTGGTGCCACCCACCACACATTCGGCCAGAATCAGCCACGGGTATTGGCGGCTGAGCTTAGTCCCCCAAGACCATCCCTGTTCCCAGAGGTGCGCCACCATTTGCCGTGTCATGGCCTGACCCGTGGTGAGGCAGCGCGCCGGTGCACCCCCTAGGTCAATCATCTCCGGCAGACGCGGTAAGGGTAGCCCGGCATCAAAGACGTAGAGGGGCAACGCCAAAGCCTCACTGAGGGCACGACTAATGAGCGCAGGGGAGGCGCCCGCCGTCAGGGGTGGCAGCGGATAGTGGTAGTGGGGTTGAATGCCCCGCAGCAGGAACTCGCCATCGGCCAAGGCGGTGCGCCGGCGATCGCTGGGGCTTTGACCCGCCGCCGAGATGCCCGGAATCAACGCGGTTTCCGTAAAGCCGAGCACACAGACAAAGGCAGGCAGGTCTTGGGAGCAGCGGTAGCGATCGCCCCATGATCTTGCCACGGCCTCACCCGTTGCAATGCCGATCATCGCAGATCACTGACAATCCCCGACCACTGCACCTGCTTGCGGTGTTCACGGCGATAGGAAAAAAAGAACGCTGCATCGCGAAATGTGCAGTACGGCGGTAGGGCAATCTGCTCATCCCTTAGCCCCCATCGCAACAATTGCAAACGATTGACCCGTGCCACGTCCACCCGCACCCGCTCAGGATCAGGGTCAAGAAAGATCACCGCCGGATCTAGGGCAGCAAAACGTTGGTAGAGATCATCGCGGCCGGTGGTCTCTGTTACGCCCTCAAGAATGGTCTGCCCTAAGGCACGAGCCACATTCAGCCCCACCTGATAGGCTTCACCGCCAATGGCCGGCCCCATGGCAATTCGTAAATCCGCCAGATCACTGCCTAGGGCTTGCATCCGCCGGAGCGTAGCCTGGGAGATTTGGAGGGCTGTCCCCCGCCACCCCGCATGAATAGCTGCCACCCGCCCGGTGGCCACATCGGCAATCAACAAGGGGACACAGTCGGCACTACAAACCCACAGCGCTTGACCCGACCCTGTAGCCACAAGGGCATCGGCTTCTAAGCGTTCATCCTTGGTGAGCACTTCCGCACCTAAGACCACGCGATCGCCATGCACCTGTTGTGTCCGCAGCGGTATTGCCGTTGTTCCTAAGGCGGCGGTGAGGGTGTTGAGGTCTTGCCCTTGCCAATCGCGAGTAAAAAACCCATGGGGAAACCCCTGCAAGAGATCGCAGGTGAGAAAGCGCCCAAGGTCAGTGGTTTGCCAGTGCCACATTGTCAGATTGGATCAGCACCGTATCAATGCTTTCAAGCTACTATACAAAGCTGGTAAATCAGACTGCATTGTTTCCCAAACAATGGATAAATCGACTTGAAAATACTCATTTATTGTAATGTTTCGCCTGCCTCACATTTGTCGCCACGGAATTTGCGGCTATAGCTCATACCAATTCAATGTGAAGATAGCGCTAACAGAGTCTGAGTAATGAACAACTCCCAACGTCATCTGTGACAATACATCTTGTAGCTTCTGCCGCAGCGCGTCAAGTGTCTCAAAGGACTACCATGCCAATGCCGCTCGCAGATGCTGCCACAACCGCTCAATGGAATTCACCTCAGGGGTGTCAGGGGGTTGAAACACAGGTGTGGCCACTTCATCCTCTGGGCACAAGGTCACTCTCCGTACTGTGAGTGTAAGCAGTCCCCAGCGACTCTCGTCTTAAGAAAAGTAGCGCAGCCGCTGCTGAGAACCCACGACTGCTTGCAAGACTGGGAGGAGGAGAGGGAGTTTTTTTCAAGTCTTCTGGTGCCCCTTGCGCCTGCTGTTGATGGCGAGGACGAGGTACTGTCAACTTGGCTTTCAATTCATAGGCCACAATCCGATGCACCGTGGCATAAGCCACCTCAAGCGGATGTTCCTGTCGCAAC
>NZ_JBKBHV010000002.1:0-139877 GCF_046299635.1 Thermosynechococcus sp.
AGACCTGACTGTATCGGGGATGCTCAAAAACCATAGATTGGCGAGCGCTATCGCCGACTGTGGTTTCTTTGAATTTCACCGGCAGTTGGAGTATAAGTGTGCTTGGTATGGGAGTCAATCAACTGTTTTTGACTTGACTGTATAGGTTTGATAAGTCTTGCAGAGCGGAAAAAGATGTTCAGAAGTTTCAGCAGAGCATGACAGCGGCAACACGCTCCACAGATTGGCAACTTTTGCAGCGACTGATTCCTTACCTTAAGCCCTATCGCTGGGGATTGGTGGGAAGTGGTTTGCTCTTGATTCCCTTGGCGGCAGCGGCGGCACTGCAACCCATCATCATTGGTCAGGCGATCGCCTTCCTCAAGGGAGAAGAGAGTACCTACGGCTTTTTGAAGGCCTTGAGCCTGACCCAAGGGATTGATCTACTGAGCATCGCTCTGCTGGTGACGGTGGTGCTGCGATTTGGGGTACAGGCAGTGCAAGGGTACTGGATCCAAAAAATCGGCCAAAACATTACAGCCGATATTCGCCACGACCTCTTTGACCATGTGCTGCGATTGTCCTCCCGCTTTTTTGACCGCACCCCCGTCGGCAAGCTCATTACCCGTTTGACCAGTGATGTGGATGCTCTAGGGGATGTATTTGCCACCGGAGCGGTGGGGGTTCTTAGCGATGTCTTCTCGATGCTGGTGGTCATCCTGACGATGTTTTTCATTGACCACCTGCTGGCAACGCTGCTGCTGGCTCTGGTGCTGCCGATCACCGCCCTGATTATCTATTTTCAACATCGCTATCGCGTGGCCAACTATAAATCCCGCGAGGAACTGTCGCTCTTGAATGCCGATCTTCAGGAAAACATCGTTGGGATTACGGTGGTGCAACTGTTTCGCCGTGAGGCCTTTAATAGCCAACTGTTTCGGCGGCGCAATCAACGCTACATCAAAGAGGTGGATCGGACGATTTTCTATGATTCGGCGGTATCAGCGACGTTGGAGTGGATTGCCTTTGTGGCGATCGCTGGGGTTCTCTGGCTGGGGGGCGCCTTGGTGGAGCAGCGCACGATTGACTTTGGTACCTTAGCCACGTTTATCCTCTTTTCCCAGCGGGTGTTTGATCCATTGCGGCAGTTGGCGGAGAAATTTACCACGGTGCAAGCAGGCTTAACCGCCATTGAGCGCATCCACGATTTACTCTCAGAACCTATTGAAATTCAGGATCCCGATCGCACCTTTTTGCCTTTGCCCAAGGCAGAAAATACAGCCGTTGCCGTTGAGTTTCGCGATGTTTGGCTGGCCTACAAAGACGAAGACTATGTCCTCAAGCAACTTTCCTTTCAAATCCATGCTGGTGAGAAGGTGGCGATTGTGGGTCCCACGGGCGCGGGCAAAAGTTCGATTATTCGCTTGCTCTGTCGCCTCTATGATCCTACGCGAGGTGAAGTCCTCGTTGGTGGTCGCAATGTGCGCGAATTCACCCAAGCAGAATTGCGACAGAACATTGGCGTGATCTTGCAGGACAGCTTTCTTTTCTCTGGGGATGTCAAAAGCAACATTGCCCTTGGTGATGACTACACCCTTGGCGACATTCAACGAGTAGCCGCCGAAATGAACATTGCCGACTTTATTGAGCAGTTGCCCCAAGGCTATGATACCCCCCTGCGGCAGCGGGGCACGAATCTGTCGGCAGGACAGCGGCAACTGTTGGCCTTTGCGCGGGTGGCGATTCGCAATCCCAAAATCCTTGTCCTTGATGAGGCAACCGCCAATTTGGATGTGGGTACAGAGGCAATGATTCAGGAGGCCTTGAACCGCCTCTTGGTGAATCGAACGGCGATTATCATTGCCCACCGCCTCGCTACGATCCGCCATGTGGATCGCATTTTTGTGCTCAAACGGGGACAACTAGTGGAGCAGGGCGCCCACAGTGAACTGTTGGCTCGCAATGGCGTATATGCCCATCTCTATCGGTTGCAGGCATTAACGGAGGAGAAAGCTCCTAGGCAGGATGCCTAGTCCCTTGCCGAATCCACAACAACAGCGGCAGCCCCAGCAGTTGCAGCACCACCGATGCCAACACCAATAGCCCCAAGGAGCGATCGTAGAGCATCCCCATGAGCAAACTCCCCAGAAACCAAGCGAGGCCATAGCCGGTGCTGAAAATCCCATAGGCGGATCCCCGGCGTTCGGGGGGAACGAGATTGGCAACAATTGCCCGCACAATGGAGTCTTGGGCACCCATCCCAATGCCCCACATTGCCGCAGACGTGAGGAAGACCAAGGGGGCAAAGCCGACCGAAAGCACGATCGCAAGGATCAAGGCTAGGATGCCCATACGATCTAGGAGGTAACCAAAGAGCAGGGCAGCAACGGCGTCAACCCCCATCGCCAAGGCATAGAGAAGCGGAATTTGACCGGTTTGCAGACTGTCTCCCTGCTGTAAATGAAAGGCAATCAAGGGAAAATCCACATACCCTGCCCCCAGCAAGGCCACCGCCAACAGATAAACCCAAAACAACCGCGGCAGTCGCTTGGTATTCAGGTCTGGAAGCACAGTTTCAAACTCCCGTGGCTCTGGATACCGCTGCTGCGTCACCAACAAAACGACCAAACCCATCAGGGCAGGAATGGCGAGGACGGCAAAACTCCATTGATAGTGTTGTGTCAGGGCAAAGACGCCGGCCACCAGCAGCGGCCCAATGACGGCACCCATTTGATCCATAGCCTCATGGAGACCAAAGCCAAAGCCGTGATCCACTTGGCTAGCGCCATAGGAGAGCAAAACATCGCGGGGGGGTGTACGAATCGCTTTGCCAGTACGCTCAGCAATCATGAATCCCGCTAGGAGTTCCCAACGATTGGCCAAGGCCATGAGGGGCACGGCCAAGGTATTGATGGCGTAACCCAAGGTGGTGATCCGCCAATAGGCACGGGTGCGATCGCTCACATAGCCAATTCCTAGGCGCAGACCATAGCCAATGAATTCCCCCAGACCCGCCACCAAGCCGACCACGGTACCACTGGCGCCTAAAACCCCTAACATAGACTCCTGTGAGACTGCGTGCCCCTTCGTAGGTGGCATCGGCACAAAGGGAGACGAGTCCCAATAGGATGACAAAACCCAAGGCTGACCCTTTTTTGCCCAACACGCTGAACTTCTCCTTGCCAGAATGTTCACAGTATAGTGGTGAGGAATTGGTAACGGGCGATCGCCATGGCGGATGCACTCAGCGCAGCTAGCCCCTTAGTCATTTGGACGAGTCTGGGGTTTATCTGTGGGCGTTGGTTACCGGCAGTGATTCCCCAATGGTTGGGACGTGGCCTCTATTGGGTCGGGGTGCCCATTCAAATTTTTGCTTTGGTGCGGCAGACCAACTTTGCAGGGTTAATTTGGTTAGCACCGGTGCTGGCCTTTGGGGCGCTCCTTGTTGGCTATCTCCTTGCCCAAGGCCTGTACCATTGGCAGCAGCGCTACTTTCAACCGCAGTGGCTCCAATACACACCCCCCTTCCTGAAAAGTACAGTTCCCGAAGGAGAACGTCGCCGCTGTCAAGGGAGCTATTTAATTGCCAGTATTCTCGGCAACACGGGCTTTGTGGGCTTGGGAGTTTCGATTCCGCTTTTAAGTGCTCCAGCACTACCCTGGGCAACCTTCTACGCCATTACCCAAAATGCCTTGGGTACCTACGGCTTAGGTTCATTTCTAGGTCAGTACTACGGTAAGGGCAAGGATCAACCTTGGTGGCGAGCCTTGGCGGTGATTCCAACCGTGCCGACCCTTTGGGCATCAATGGTGGGCTTGGCTACCCATGATCTTTCCTTTCCCGACGCGATCGAGAAGTTGTGTGAGATGGATATACACTGGGTGATTCCCTTTGTCTTTGTTCTCACAGGAATTCGCCTCAGTCGGCTCCCCGGCTGGCAGAGCTTTCGCATGGCGTTGTTGCCTATGCTAGTGAAGACGCTGTTACTGCCGCTGACGATGCTGGCGATCGCCTATGGTTTAGGCTTGCGGGGGGATACGTTGCTGGCGATCGCGATTATGGCCGGTACACCGACAGCTTTTGCTGCTTTGATTTTGGCGGAGGAATATGAACTCAATACTGAAATCCCCCCGGCAGCCATTGCCTTAAGTATCCTGAGCTTTGTGGTGGTGTTACCGCTGTGGGTATTCCTGTGTCGTCAACTTTTAACATAGCGCTAACGCTTGCTCTCCTTTTTCAAGAACAGTGGCACACTGAAAATACCTGTCCATTCTTAGCCCTCTCACGAGTCTTCCTATGACCAATCCCCAAAGTTCTCCTCCGCCCCGTATTCCCAATTCACCCCCGATGGCGCCCCCTCGTCCGCCGATGGGTGCGGGTGTTCCGCCGATGCCCCCCCAACCCGGAATGGCGCCCCCCCGTCCTGCACCTCCCCCACCTCCCCAAGGGATGCCCCCCCAACCGGGAATGCCGCCTCGACCGATGCCACCGCAACCGGGGATGCCCCCACGACCGATGCCGCCGCAGCCGGGAATGCCCCAACAGGCGGTACCGACCCAACCGATGCCGACACCAGCCGCGCGTATTTCTGGCCCCACGATGGAACAACTGGTACGGGAGGCCTTTGAACACGGCTATTCCGATATTCACGTTGGGGTTGGGGAAGCGCCACGCTTTCGCGATCGCGGGCGCATTGAGATGACCAACCATCCGGTGACCGACGAGGAAACCTTTAACTATTGGCTCAATGAAATGCTCACCCCCCAACAAATTGAGCAGTTTCGCACCCATCTTGAATACGATGGTGCCTACCAGTACGAGGGGCTGTGCCGGGTGCGGATCAACATCTTTGTTGCCTTAAAAGGCCCCGCCATGGTGCTGCGCTTAATTCCTGTGAAAATTCTGACGCTGGAGCAGTTGAATCTGCCACCGGTCTTCAAAGATCTCTGCCACTACCACAAGGGTCTGATTTTGGTGACCGGGCCTACCGGCTCCGGGAAATCCACGACGCTAGCTGCTATGGTGGACTATATCAATAGCGAAATGCCGAAGCACATTATCTCCATTGAAGATCCGATTGAGTTTGTCCACCAAAGTCGCCGTGCGCTAATCCGCCAGCGGGAAGTGGGTATCCATACGCTGAAGTTTGACAATGCCCTGAAGGCGTCGTTGCGGGAAGACCCCGATATTATTCTGATTGGGGAGATGCGCGATCGCGAGACGGTGAATACAGCCCTCAAAGCAGCGCAAACGGGTCACTTGGTCTTTGGCACCTTGCACACCAACAGTGCGGTGAAAACAATTGAGCGGATCCTCAACCTCTACAACCCCGATGAACAAGGCCCCATGCGGATGCAGGTGGCGGAATCCTTGGTGGCAGTCATTGCCCAGGCTCTTGTGCGCACCACCGATGGCAAGCGGGCAGCGATTCATGAAATCATGATCAACACCGATGCCATCAAAGATTACATTTTGCGGGGTGAGGTGGAGGAAATCGAGGCAATTATTCCCCAATGTCGCTATGACGGCATGTGCACAATGAACCAGTGCCTCTACGAACTCTATGAGGCGGGACGCATTGACGAAGAAACAGCGATCGAAAACTCCCCCAAACCCAACGAAATGGCGCAAATTCTACGGGGTCGTGTCTAGGGAAATGGTTGGCTTCAAGCCTGTCTTATACAAGGGGTTGGCGCTCCTGACACCGGGGGAGGATGTGGTCTTTTGCCGTGACCCCTCCAAGCAGGGACAGTGGCACCGCTCGCTCTGTCAGGCTCTGCAACAACTCTTGGATTTGGAGGAGCCGCCCCTTTTCCTGTCCCCCTGCTACACAGCGGCGGTGGATTACTGGTTTGACGAGGAGCAGCAATGTCTGCGGGTGGCGGCGGAGGTCTATCCCTTGGCGTGGCCCTATCGCCCCCTGTTGAATGCCCTGTTTGCTCCTCCGCATCAGCCTGCTTTACCTTGGCAGTTGATCCAAGATCCACAGCATCCCTGCGATGTGCAAGCCCTAGCGGCCTATCGCAGCACCTTTCCCCAACTGTGGGAGCATCACCAGCTTGTCTATGATTTGCAGGAAGCCACGCCCCTGAGCAGTTTTGCGCCACGTCCTTCAGAACCCGATCGCTATGTCTTTCGCCTATATGTCAGCGGGGAAACCCATGCCACCGAAGTTGCCCTGAAAAATCTTCACGATCTGCTGAGTCGCTCCCTTAAAGTGCCCTATACCCTCAAGGTGGTGGATGTCACCAAGCAGCCGGAGTTGGCAGAAGAAGATCAAGTCCAAGCCACCCCTACCTTGGTGCGGGTTTATCCCCAGCCGGTGCGCCGGGTTGTGGGACACTTGGATCATCGCGATCGCCTGCAACGGTTGTTGAATCCGTAGAGCAATGACGAGTTCTGCTAAAGAGCTGCTGGCTGCCGCTGCTGTGGCAAGAATTGAGGGCAAGCGGGATGCCTATGTGCCCTATCTGCGCCAAGTCTTTGCCGATGTGGTGGGAGAGGATGAGGCGGTCAGTGAAACCCGTGGTGGCCTAGCGGCAGCTCAGGAACGACTGGCCAAAATTCAGCCGCAGCGCTATGGTAAAAGTCGCAACTTCTTATCCGGGGCCGTCACCGGCCTGTCGGCCTATCTGCGCCACGGGGTCATCGGTTTGGCGGCGGTGCGCGATCGCCTGCGCGAAGTGGTAGCTCATCCCCATCAAGCGGAAGCCTTACTGCAACAACTGGCGTGGCGAGACTATTGGCAGCGCCTCTATGCCCGTTGGGGCGATCGCCTGTGGCAGGACATCGAACCCTATAAAACCGGCTGGCAAGCAGCAGACTATGCAACCGATCTACCCCCTGCACTCATTGCCGCGGACACAGGGTTGGCCTGCATGGATGCCTTTAGCCGCGATCTGCAACGAACGGGGTACTTGCACAATCATGCCCGCCTGTGGCTCGCCGCCTACGTAGTCCATTGGTGCCGTGTGCGCTGGCAAGCAGGAGCCGCTTGGTTTTTGCAGCATCTCCTCGATGGGGATCCGGCGAGCAATAACCTCTCGTGGCAGTGGGTCGCCAGTACCTTTAGCCACAAGCCCTACTTTTTTAACCGCCAAAACCTCGAACACTATAGCGAGGGTAAATACTGTCGCCGCTGTGCCATGGCCAGTTGCTGTCCCTTTGAGGCCACCTATGAGGAACTGGAGGCGCGTCTTTTTCCCCACAAGTAGCGTTATTGAGGGATAGGCTTGAGGAGTTTGCGCAAAATCAAACAGTTACCTCCCCCCGCTACACGCTGATAGGCCAGTTCATCTGTAATCGTTGCCAACAAACGCAGTCCCCGTCCCCCTTCGGCATCGAGAGGAATTTGGGTAGGCAGCGTTTGCAGCTTGGCCACCAGATCAAAGGGGTCACCCTGATCCCAAATGCGCAATTCAATTTGAGTCTCCCCAAGGAAGAGATCAATGCGAATCGGGGTATCCGTGGGGCGATCGCGATGGGCATGGCGCACCGCATTGGTGAACCCCTCTGCAAGGGCCAGTTCTAATTTCAACCACTCTTCAATGGGCAGCCTTGCTGGGCGGTACTGATTGAACCACGCCAAGAGAGCCTCCAGTTGGGTCAGGTCACTGGTCAATGTCAGGGAAACCGTTGGCGGGGGAGGCGTCATAAGCTAAGTTGTCCTTGCGTTCTTTCTGGATAGAGTGCCCCAGAGCGATCGCCAGTTGGGGGGGTAACAGAGTCCCTTAGGAAAAAAGCGCGTACCCAAGAGGATGAGCAACCCATAGAGCATCAGACGCCCATCGCGGCAAAAGGTCGCTACTGCCGTGGGCAAATAGGGTTGATCGGCGAGTCCCCGCAGCAGTTCCGGTAAGGCTGTAAAGAGCATACCGCCAGCGATCGCCCCCACAAAAGTACGATTGCCGCCCACCAGCACCGCCGTCAGTGCCAGCACCCCCGTATCAAACGTGCCCTGACGCGGATTCCACGTATTCAAAAGATGAGCAGCCAAAACTCCTGCTACCCCCGCCAGAATAGCCCCCAAGACAAAGCCCAAGACCTTGTAGCGCGTGGTATCCATGCCGAGGGTCTGTGCCACCAATTCATCAGCACGAATGGCCTGCATCGCCTTACCCGCACGGGTCTGTTCCAAACGACCAATGGCGATCGCCACCCCAATCAACAAAGGCAGCGTCAGCCACAAATAGCCCAAGGGCGTCCTAAAGGGTTGAGCAATGCCAAAGATCCCGATCGCCCCCCCGGTGATCTCCAGATTCAGAGTCAACACCCGCAGCACCTCCGAGAAAGCGATCGTCGCAATCGTAAAATAAATGCCCCGCAAGCGCAGCACGGGCACCCCTAGGCTCCATCCCACCAAACCACAGACAAGAGCCGCCAACACCATCTCCCCTAGCACCAAGGGCACCGGATAGGGATTCAGGCCTGCAAAAACACGGGTCGAGAGCAGTGCGGCAATATAGCCACCAATGGCATAAAAGGCCGGGCTCGCAAGGGAGAGCTGACCACTCATCAGGGGCAAATAGAGCGATAGTGCCAACAGCGCCCCCAAGGTCATCGAAACAATCAGAAAATCGTAGGTGCCAAGCCAACCCGACATAGCCAATGCTAGAGATCCACCGCATCGGCCGGCACGCTTCGTTCCACAAGCTGCTGCAACTCGGCAATAATCGCCGCTTCAAGGGTCTTATCCCTAAGGCGAATCGTCAAACGCGACAGCCGCAGTGAAGCCGTAATCCGACCGCTAGGAAGATCTAACCACACCAACTGTTGAAACCGGCGACAGCGACCGCCATAGCGTTGGGCAAGGGTGGTGAGTTCCTCTGCCGTGGGCGATCGCCCCAAATCCACATCCACCACCCATATGCCGCCACATTCTCGCCGTTTAGAAAGTTGAAGGGACATCCTTTGGAACTGACCTATAGGCGTTGGGCATAGAATTCACACCAAGGATCGCCCTTCTCCCGTGCCTTCACCTCTACCCCTTGAAACACACCGCCCCGCTGAAAAAGACGATTGTAAAAGGCCTCATCCAAAACAGGTTTCTGTTGAATGCGTCCGTTATAGACAATGTTCATCATGGCAGGCACCGCCCCTTGGGCAAAATAGCAGGCCGGTTGGGCAGCGTCGGGATAGGAGGCCAAAAAGTAGTTCGTTTCATAGTTGCCATCAATCGCCACGCGGCAGGATTCATTCCTGACCACCTCTAGGGCTTGCCAACGCCCCCACCCCAAACTACTGGCAACAGCGTAGCCCCCGTGAATCCAATCGGTATCGGTTTTCAACATGGGGCCAACCACCGTTTCCCACTCCAAAGATTCCATGATATTGCCAAAGGTGTAAAAGACACAGACATGACCCGATTCTCGAATCAAGGCTTGCCCCACTTCCAGTAGCTGCGGATCCACCTTTTGTAGCTCATCAAGGAAACGGTACTGAATGCGGGTGTAGTAGTTGGCCGGCATCCGTGTCAGCAGCACATTAAATGCGCGAATCTGACCATTCGCATCCCCTTCGAGGGGCAGCCCCCAGAGGGCTTCGTTCACCGCATCATAGTCCACACTCGTTTCTGCTTTTGGCAGCGGGACGGGTTGATCAATCAACTTACCCATCTGGGGACTGGGGGTCAGGGCGCGGGGCACCGCTGCCTTAGTTACATGGATGATGCAGTGATCTTGCCGCGTCACAGCCATACAACTGGTTTCTTCGGCCACATAGGTGCCCAAGGCTGCAAAGGCGGCATCGAGGGCTGCCGCCACATAACCCACCGCCAAGTGATCAATGGGCTTGGTACGGTTGACCTGCTCACCGTATTTCCCTAGCCAGCCCTCGGCATAGTGGGAGTGGGTCAATTCCACCTCACCTCCCTGTTCTGTTACCTCAAAGTTGAGGCGGCCAAAGCCCAAAAAGCTAAAAATTTGCGCTGCGGTGGCCAAGCGTTCTGCTGCTGTTTGCAGTCCCAAGGTATTGAAGGCATTGGTGAGCACACTATAGAAAATCTCTTGGGCAGAAGTCTGTAGGATACTCACCCCATCAATCCAGTCGGGGTCTTCAATCGTCTGCTGGAGAAACAGATTGTAGTGGTGGCAGTGGAAAATCATCGGCTCATTAAAAAAGGCCACCAGCTTCCGAGGGCGATCAATGCACAGATGCTCAAACATAGCTACGAATTTTTTCTTGAGTTTCTAATTAAGGGCAATTCAACAGCACTAGGGAAGCGCAACAGGGAGACGTTCCACCCCCAAAATATCGGCCACGCCCTTGTAGAGAATGCGCAGTTCCCGCTCATCTAACTGGCCTTTTTCCAACCGCTCGCGGTGCAAACCCGTTTTCAACGACAGCCGCAGCGTCACAAAGTTGGGATCTGGGGCATAGCGACGGGCATAACTGAGCAGCAGTTGAGCAACAGAGGTGGTGTTGTCCTGTACAGGAGGCAGCAGTGGCTTCCCATCCGCCAAGATCGCCTTAATGCGCTCAAAGACCAGCTTCAGGTTCGTGCTACTTTTGGTGAGAAACAGGACAAAGTAGGGAGTCTTGTTAAAGGCTTTGATCACGAGGCGCACGTCTGCCGAACCCGCTAACAAATAGTCTGCCTCTGAGGCAGGATCCACCACTTGGCACACGCGGTTATTGGCTCGCAGCAGATCGCTGGCATAGGCACCGAGGGAGCTAAGAGAGTCATTTTCAAGGTAAGTATCACTGTAGTTAATTTCGGCAATGGTGGCTCCATCGGTCATGCGGCCAACTAGAACAGCCAATACGCCCGGCAGGCCGGCAATGTGCTGCTCTAAAACACTCTTGAGCGTGCGCACTAACACTTGCTTCCTCCTGAGAAAAGTTAAGCTTTGACTAACTATAAATTTTATAGAGGTTATCAATGGTTGCTCATCCGTAGAATTTCTGATACCTTTAACTATTTATTAAAAATTAACATTTGTATCATTGAGTACGATTTTCTAGCCTAGCCGCTCTAGGAGCGAGTCATGACGACAGGAGCAGAACTGCCCATTCCCGACTTCTTTGACCCTGCTAAAGTTGCGCAGGTGTGGCGCGTTCCCTACCAAGAACGGGCAGCCCAAGCTCGCCAATGGGCACAGCAGTACCAAATTCCTCCCGCCAGTGAAGATCAGCAGCGCACGATTCTGCTGCTCATTGATGTGCAAAACACGTTTTGCTTGCCAGAGTTTGAGCTATTTGTTCAGGGTGCGGTGGCAGACAATCAACGCCTTTGCCGCTTTATCTATACCCACCTTGCCCAGATTAGTGAGATTATCGTTACTCTCGACACCCACACCGCCGCTCAAATTTTCCATTCCCTCTTTTGGGTGGATGCCCACGGCGAACCGCCACCCCCGCTGACCACCATTACCGTCGAGGATGTGGAAAAGGGACGTTGGCAACCGAATCCCCACCTGTTGACTTCGCTTGGCATGAGCGATCCAGAGAGTTTGCAGGCCTATGCCCGCTACTATGTGACCCGGCTAGCCGCCAGCGGCAAATTTCCCCTGACGATTTGGCCCTACCACTCGATGCTGGGGGGGATTGGTCATGCCTTGGTGTCTGCGGTGGAGGAGGCCTGTTTCTTTCACACGGTGGCGCGTCAGCAGCCAGCCCGCATTGAACTCAAGGGGAGTCATCCCCTCACCGAAAATTATTCGGTGCTGCGGCCGGAGGTGAGCCACGATCCCCAAGGACGTCCTTTGGTGTCGGTGAATACAGCTTTGATTGAGCATCTGCTGGCAGGCGATCGCCTGATCATTGCCGGTCAAGCCAAAAGTCACTGTGTTGCTTGGACGGTGGCCGACCTGCTCGCTGAAATTCAACGGCGCGATCCTCGGCTGGCGCAGCGGGTCTATCTCCTTGAGGACTGTATGTCCCCGGTGAGGGTGGCGGGGGTGGTGGACTTTAGTGAAGCTGCCGATGCAACCTTTGCCGAGTTTGCCGCTGCCGGCATGCACCGCATCACCACGACCACTGCTCCTTGGAATCTTTAGTTGATCTAAAGACTCACCACTTCTGAAAAGAGACGGTTTAGGATCGGGGCTAGATGCATCCTCACTAGGGAGGGGCAATGACCGACTACACCGCCCACGAGCAAGCCCTCGATCGCGATTGTTTGACCCTATCTCGCCACGTACTCCAGCAACTGCAACGCTTTGACGCCGATGCCCAAGACCTCAGTGCCCTGATGAATCGCATTGCCCTTGCAGGTAAGCTCATTGCCCGCCGTTTGAGTCGAGCAGGTCTCATGGAGGGGGTACTGGGCTTTACGGGTGGTGTGAATATCCAAGGCGAGGATGTCAAAAAAATGGATGTCTATGCCAATGAGGTTTTTATTGCCGCCTTTAAGCAGAGTGGCTTGGTATGTCGCCTCGCCTCTGAGGAAATGGAGAAGCCCTACTACATTCCAGAAAATTGCCCCATTGGCCGCTACACTCTTCTCTACGACCCCCTAGATGGTTCCTCCAATGTGGACATCAACCTGAATGTGGGATCCATCTTTGCAATTCGCCGCCAAGAGGGCACCGATCTAGACGGCACCGCTGCCGATCTTCTCCAAGATGGCCACAAGCAAATTGCCGCCGGCTACATTCTCTATGGCCCCAGCACCATGCTGGTCTATTCCATGGGCAAGGGTACCCATGTGTTTGTCCTTGACCCCAGCCTCGGCGAGTTTATTCTGGCGATCGAGAACCTGCAAATTCCCGCCAGTGGCCCCATCTACAGCGTCAATGAAGGCAACTTCTGGGCATGGGAAGAGTCCATTCGCAACTACATTCGCCATGTCCATCGCCAAGCCGGCTACAGCGCCCGCTACAGTGGTGCCCTTGTCGGCGATATTCACCGCATCCTCATGCAGGGAGGGGTCTTTCTCTATCCGGGGACGCAAAAAAATCCGGCGGGGAAGTTGCGTCTGCTCTACGAAGCAGCACCGATCGCCTTCTTGGTGGAACAGGCCGGCGGCAAAGCCAGCACCGGCACCCAACCGCTGCTCGATGTCGTGCCCGATCATCTGCACATGCGCACCCCCCTCATTATCGGCAGTCCTGAGAACGTTGCCCTTGTGGAATCCTTTATTCGGCAAGCCCCTGCCACCCCCACCGTGACACAGGTGTAAGCCATGGTAACCCTCTTTGACAATCCCCTGCGGGTCGGATTACGCCAAGAGCGCACCCCAGAGCCACTGATTCTTGTGATCTTCGGTGCCAGTGGCGATCTCACGCAGCGCAAGCTCATTCCCTCCCTCTATCAACTGAAACTGGAACGCCGTTTGCCCCCAGAACTCACCATTGTGGGGGTGGCGCGGCGCGACTGGAGTGATGACTACTTTCGTGAGCACCTGCGCCGAGGGGTTGAGGAATTCGGCAGCGGCATTCAAGCAGAACCCCTGTGGCAGGAATTTGCCCAAGGCCTGTTTTACTGCTCCGGCAATATGGACGATCCTGCCGCCTACACCAAGCTGAAAACGCTTCTGGCCGAGCTGGACGAAAAACGCCAAACTCGCGGCAACCGCGTCTTTTATCTTGCCGTCTCACCGAACTTTTTCGTCGAGGCCATTCAACAACTGGGGGCAGCAGGCCTATTGAGTGATCCCCAAAAACATCGCCTCGTGATTGAAAAGCCCTTTGGCCGCGATCTCACCTCTGCCCAAGTGCTCAATGGGGTGGTGCAGTCGGTGTGCAAAGAGGAGCAAGTCTATCGCATTGACCACTACCTCGGCAAAGAAACCGTCCAAAACCTAATGGTCTTTCGCTTTGCCAATGCCATCTTTGAACCCCTGTGGAACCGCCAGTACGTAGATCACGTGCAGATTACCGTTGCCGAAACCGTCGGCGTCGAAGACCGCGCCGGCTACTATGAAACCGCCGGTGCCCTGCGGGACATGGTGCAAAATCACATCCTTCAGCTGTTGGCCTTGACCGCCATGGAACCTCCCAATGCCCTCGATGCCGATAGTCTGCGCAACGAAAAGGTGAAGGTTCTCCAAGCCACCCGTTTAGCAGATCTGGATAATCTTGATGCCTGTGCCGTGCGCGGCCAATACCGAGCGGGCTGGATGAAGGGCAAACCTGTTGTGGGCTATCGCCAAGAACCGGGGGTGAGTCCCACCTCCACCACCCCTACCTATGTGGCACTGAAACTGGTCATTGATAACTGGCGCTGGCAGGGAGTGCCCTTTTATTTGCGCACGGGTAAACGCCTAGCCAAAAAGGTTACGGAAATCTCGATCCAGTTTCGTGATGTGCCCCTGCTAATTTTCCAGTCGGCGGCGCGCCAAACCAATCCCAACATCCTGACAATGCGCATCCAACCCAATGAGGGCATTGCCCTGCGCTTTGAAGCCAAGATGCCCGGTGCGGATCTGCGCACGCGCACGGTGGAAATGGACTTTAGCTACGGCTCCTCCTTTGGGATGGCGACGGCGGATGCCTATGCACGGCTCCTGCTGGACTGCATGCTGGGGGATCAAACCCTCTTTACGCGGGCGGATGAGGTGGAAGCTGCTTGGCGGGTGGTGATGCCGGTTCTCAGTGCTTGGGATGCCCCCACAGATCCAGACACGATTCCCACCTATGAAGCCGGAACATGGGATCCCGATGTCGCAGAAGCCCTGATTAATGCCGATGGGCGGCGGTGGCGGCGACTCTAATGTTTGCCCATCATGGGAATCAAGGCCGAACTCCTGCACACCCTGACGAAAAAAATTAGGTACCTAGGTATGGCAACTGAATCCACTCCCCTCGTAGCACTACAGGATCCCCTAGATGTCTCCCTTGATGATATTGAGCAAAGTTTGCGGCAAATTTGGCTCAGCCACGGCGGGGATGGCACCGCTCCAGCAGCAGTGCGGGCAACCACCTTTACCCTAGTCGTTTATGAGGCGGATGATACCCAACAATTGCTCGCAGCCTTGGGCTACTACACAGGGCCCATTGATGGCATTCTTGGCCCCCGCATGCAGTCGGCGATTCGCGCGGCTGAGAAGAATCACAACTTGCCCTTGACGGGTCGCATTACACCGCAACTGCGGCAGGCCCTGCAAGAGGAATATGCCCAAGGGACGCGGCGGAGCGATCGCCCGGCGGTGGATATGCGCGGTAGCGGCCTTGCCGATGCGATCGCCAGCCAAAACCCCTGTCGGGTGATTGCCCTGTGCCCTACCCTTGGCGAAGATACGGGAATTACGGCGCAGGTGGCCGCCTACTGCCCCATTAACAAAAAGGTGCGCAGTTCCCTCGTCTGCTGTGAATACATTACCCTCAAAGGCACCCATCGCGCCTTCCAGCGGGTGGAACCCCTGTTGCAGTCTTTAATCATTCGCGAGCTACCCCGCTTTTTGTGGTGGAAGGGGGACTTGTTCAACAACTTTGAGTTATTTCAAACCCTTGCCCCGCAATTTAGTCGCGTCATTGTCGATTCCAGTGAATTTCTCGATCCGCTGCGTGGCCTGCGGGCGATCGCTCCCCTGTTGGAACAGAACCTTCCCCTTGCCGATTTGAACTGGCGCCGTCTGGGGGCATGGCAAGAACTGGCCGCCGAAGCCTTTGATCCTCCCGAACGCCGCTTGGCCATCAAGGAAATCGATCAGGTGGTCATTGACTACGAAAAAGGCAATCCCGCCCAAGCTTTAATGTACCTTGGCTGGTTAGCTTCGCGTCTTCAGTGGCAGCCGCGCCAGATCCGTCATGAGTGCGGCGACTATGACGTGTATCATGTGGAACTCGTGGCTTCCGATCAACGGCTGATCACAGCCGAGTTGGCAGGGATTCCCACCGGCGATCCCGGCCTCGTGCTGGGGGATTTGATTGATTTGAAACTCACTTCCTCCAATCTCCAAGCCGATTGCTGTACAATCATTTGCTCCGAAACCCGTGGCTGTATGCGCATGGAAGCAGGGGGCAGTGCCCAACTGTGCCGTACCTACCATGTGTCTCCCCTCAGTGATCTGACGGCTGAGGTGCTTTTGAGTCAGGAGCTTCAGCGCTGGGGACAGGACTTCCTCTACAGCGAGAGTTTTGCCATTCTCTCTCAGATGCTGGCCTTGATGCCCTAACATTAGGGAGGTATGACAGAAGATTTTCGCTTGGTCATTGACCTCAGTGTGGTACTGGGGGCAGCGGCAGTAGGGGGGGTATTGGCAGCGCTGCTGCGACAGCCGATCCTCTTGGGCTATCTTTTGGCCGGTATGGTGGTGGGGCCAACGGGGCTAGGGCTTCTCAAAGAAGTCCCCCAAGTGGAAGGCTTGGCTCAACTGGGGGTGGCCTTTTTACTCTTTGCCCTGGGGGTGAGCTTTTCCCTCGGTGAAATTAAGAAAGTCCAAGGGGTGAGCTTAGGCGGCAGTGCCCTGCAAATTCTCCTGACCATTGTTGTCACGACGCTCATTTCGGTTGGGGTTGGCTGGGTGGGTTCACCGAATCAGGGCATTTTTCTCGGTGCTGTCCTTTCCCTCTCTTCCACTGCAGTGGTACTGCGCAGCCTGATGGATCGCAATGAGCTGGAGTCACTCCAAGGGCAAATTATGCTGGGGATTCTGGTTGTGCAGGATCTGGCGGTGGGCTTGATGATTGCAGTTCTACCTGCCCTGAATAAACCGCCAGAGGAGTTGGGACTTGCCCTCGGCCAAGCAGTATTGACCATTGCTTTGATTGCCGTGGGGGCGATCGCTGCCGGTATGTGGTTGCTACCCCCTCTGCTTCGGTTACTGGCAAAAACGGAGAGTCGCGAGCTGTTCCTTTTGGGTGTCGTTGCCCTCTGCTTGGGAATTGCCCTGCTGACGCAGTATTTGGGGCTTTCGATTGAGATTGGTGCCTTTATTGCGGGTCTGATGATCTCAGAGGTGGAGTACGCCGATCAGACGCTTGACTATGTGGAATCCATCCGCGATGTCTTTACCACCCTCTTTTTTGCCTCAATCGGCATGCTCATTGATCCTGTGTTTCTCTGGCAGCACTGGGATCGCATTATTGAATTGGTCAGCTTGGTGATCCTCGGCAAGTTTCTGATCACGACACCGATTGTCAAGCTCTTTGGCTACTCATGGAAAACCTCCCTGCTAGCCGGGATTGGCCTTGCCCAGATTGGGGAATTTTCCTTTGTGCTGTTGACGGCAGGGCGGGGCTTAGGGTTGGTCTCCCAACCGGTTTACTTACTGACTCTCGGCACTACGGCGGTGACTTTGCTGGTGACCCCCTTTTTGTTGAGATGGGTGCCAAGGGTGTTGGAACTGCCGCTGCTGCGCCGCCTCCTCAAGGAGGATGAAATTCTTGATATGGATTTAACGGGGTTGCCGCAGCGGAACCATGTGATTGTCTGCGGCTATGGGCGTGTCGGCAAAAGTGTGGTGAAACTGCTGCAAAAACAAAATTATCCCGTCCTAGTGATTGAACAAAGTGAAACGGTTATTAACGAAGTGCGAGAGGCGCGACTCCCTTACATTTACGGCAATGCTGCCAGTGCCACAATTCTGGCCAAAGCAGGGGTGGATCAAGCGTTGGGGATGGCGATCGCCCTCTCGGATAGTATGAGTACTCGCCTCTGTCTCAAGCGTGCCCTAGAGTTTGCTCCGGAACTGGATGTCATTGTCCGTGCCAATAGCGATCGCGACATTGAGTTGCTCTATCAACTAGGGGCACGGGAGGTGGTGCAACCCGAATTTGAAGCCAGTCTGGAGTTGGCGGCTCATCTGTTCTTTACGCTGGGCATGGGTGAGCGCCACATTCAGCAGCGGGTACAACAGGTGCGTGACGGCCACTACGCCAATTTGCGAGGCGATACTCCACCCGAGGGAACTGCCCGTCTTTTGCGGCAAGCAGCTCAGGATATGAACAGTCGCTGGATCACACTCCCTGAGAATTCGCCTATTCGGGGCATGAGCTTGGCAGAAATCCAACTGCGACAGTTGACGGGGGTGACTCTGCTGGCCATTGTCCGCGCCGATGGTACTGAGGTGGATTATCCCAGTGGGGACACCTGTCTTCAGGGGGGCGATCGCCTGCTCGTTGTTGGTCAGACGGCGGAATTTGCGGCCTGTGAAGCCCTGATCAATGGCCGGGTCGGTGTCCCCCAAGGAGAAACCTCGTTTCTCTGGATCATGTTGCCTCAAGCGATGGGTGAGCAACAGCGCACTATTGCCGATCTGAACCTGCCTGAGACGGTGACTATCCGTGCCCTGCGGCGAGAGGGAACGCTGCTATTGGAACCCAAGGAGGATTGTCCTTTAATGGCGGGCGATCGCCTCCTCCTCACTGGTCCTATAGATGCCCTAAACCGCGTTGGCGATCAACTGCAAGCGCGATCGACTCCCCTGCCACCGTAAACCCACAGAGAAAAAACAACGCACACATCTCTTTAGAAGCCTCGCAATTCAGGCGTTACGTAGGTAGGGACGAGTAACCCTTCCTTTGGTGAGATTTCGATTTCCATTGACAAGAATTAGCTTTTACATCTATACTTCTAATGAGTAATTATTCCTCTTTACTAACAGGGATAAAGAGATTTATGCTTTCAAGTCAAACTTTTTCAGAAAATTTCAAAAAGACCATCAAGTCTATTAAACTGTTTCTGATTGCTCCTGCAAGAAACCCAATTACGAAACTTGAGTCCTATTTGTACTTGCCCCATATAGAAAAGAATACGGATATACTTCAGTTTGATCAAGATATTAATATAATAGACATTCCGATGAGAATTTGCTATCACTTAGTTCCAGAAGAGTTTTCACAAAACTCACTCTACGGTATATCGAAAACAATCAAGCAATACGCTGGTATCCAGCCTAAGAAAAAGCTGATGGCACCTATTGAACATGGTTGCTATTTAGATGATTCTGGAGCACCTGACAACGATCCAGATGCAAGAGCAATTATCACATTTAGTGAGTTCAGGAAAGAAGTTATTTCAAAGTACACAGAGACGAGAGTACTAAATATAGGACCATATATACACTATGCAGAGTTAATCGATGTTGAAAAACTTAAGAATTACAAGAAAAAACTTGGAAGAACATTACTATTTTTTCCCGCCCACTCAACCCATCTAATTAAAGCCTCATTCAATCATTTACAAACTATTGAATGGCTTAAAAGAGTATCAAAAGATTATCAATTTGAATCGGTACTTATTTGCTTCTACTGGAAAGATTGTAAGCCTGAAATTATAGAACTCTATCTCAATGCAGGGTTTCATTGCACAACAGCAGGTCATATTTATGATTGGAATTTTCTGAATCGTCTTAAATCAATCATTTGGTTGTCAGATGTCACTGCTTCTAACGCTATTGGTACTCACATTGGGTACTGCATCTATATGAATAGACCCCATTGGCTGTTTGAACAGCAGATAACCCACACGGCAGATGTTCTAGTCAACATTCCCTTGAAAATCAGGGTAGAGAATGAAATAAAATCTTATAAAGAAAGAAAAACATATCAATCTATTTTGTCATATCTAACTAATTTGTTTTGCAATAATTCATTAAGAGTGACAGACGAGCAGTATGAAGTTTGTAACTATTTTTGGGGATTTAACTGTATTAAAACAGCTGAAGAAATGAAAAGAGAATTGATTCCATTAATTGAATAAATGTAATAGCTCTCCAAACTATCAATCACGTCATCCACCACGTCTGACGATTATCTAGGCCACGCCCCATGGATAATAAACCGTAAGATGGGCATCTTGTTCCTGCCATAAGACTTGCAGCTTCAGGGGGCACATACCGAAATGGTTTGCTGCTGCCGCTAAGTATAGGCCAGCTCCAATTCGCCTAACCAGCCGGCTAGGCCGTTTTAGCCCCCCACCGCCGCCAGAGATTGTCGCTGCTGTTGCACCTGAAGATAGACCAAGAGGGCATTGATGTCCGCTGGATTTACCCCACCAATCCGGCTGGCTTGACCAATGGTGAGGGGGCGGATGGCACTGAGTTTTTCCCGTGCCTCCATTGAAAGGGTAGGGATCGCAAAGTAATCTAAATCCGCAGGGAGCGGACGTTGTTCTTGGCGAGCAATCTGCTCAATTTCCCGTTGCTGCCGTTCAATGTAGCCTGCATACTTAATGGCAATTTCCACCGCCTCCTTCTCTTGGGGGGTCAAGTCGGGATTGCCAAGGCCGTGGCGATCCAGTAGGTCGTAGTGTACCCCCGATCGCCGCAGCAGCTCATCCAGGGCAATGGCACTCTTAATTGCTTGACCTGTTGCGGCAACAATTGCTTCCCCCACGGGATCGTGGGCTTTAATGCGGGTGGTTTGCAGACGCCGGGTCTCCGCTGCAAGACGCCGTTGCTTGGCTTGAAACACCTGCCACCGGGCTTCACTCACCAAGCCAATCTCATACCCCAAGGGAGTGAGCCGCTGGTCAGCATTGTCAGATCGCAACACCAACCGATATTCCGATCGACTGGTGAGCATGCGATAGGGTTCCCGCAGTTCCTTGGTACACAGATCATCAATGAGGGTGCCAATGTAGCTCTCCTGGCGTGGGAAGGTGATCATCGGTTTCCCTTGAACAAAGCGAGCCGCATTGATGCCGGCCACAATGCCTTGGGCGGCTGCTTCCTCATAGCCGGTGGTGCCGTTGATTTGCCCGGCGCAGAATAGCCCCTGAATTTTTTTGGTCATTAGGGTTGGGAAGCACTGGGTGGCCGGCAAGTAGTCGTATTCCACCGCATAGGCCGGACGCAGCATGATACAGTTTTCTAGCCCCGGCAGCGTGCGCAACAGTTGTAGTTGCAGGGGTTCCGGTAGCCCTGTGGAAAATCCTTGGATGTAGAGTTCCGGGGTGTCACGACCTTCGGGTTCAATAAAAATTTGATGGCTCTCCTTGTCGGCAAAGCGGACAATTTTATCCTCAATGCTGGGGCAGTAGCGGGGGCCTTTGGCCTCTACCCAACCGCCATAGACCGGTGTCAGGTGCAAATTCTCGCGAATCAATTGGTGGGTAGCAGGCGTAGTGCGGGTCAAATAGCAATTCATCTGGGGGCGTTCCACCCATGCTGTGGGGTCAAAGCTAAACCAGCGCAGCTGCTCATCCGGCGGTTGCGGTTCCATTTTGCTGTAGTCCACCGATCGCCGGTCTACCCGTGCAGGGGTTCCCGTTTTCAGGCGACCCACTTCAAAGCCGAGACGGGCTAAGGTTTGGGAGAGTCCTTCGGCAGCAAATTCACCGGCGCGACCGGCGGGCATGGATTTATTTCCTACCCAAATGCGACCGCCGAGGAAGGTTCCCGTCGTCAGAATCACCGCCTGACAGCGGAAGGCGACACCAAAGTAGGTTTCCACCCCAATCACGGTGTCATTGGCATCGAGGACTAAATCTGTGACCATCCCCTCCCGCACGAGCAAGTTGGGCTGATTTTCCACCACCTGCTTCATGACGGCGCTGTATTCCCGCTTGTCGGTTTGTGCCCGCAACGCCCAGACGGCCGGCCCGCGTGAGGCATTCAAGAGCCGCTTTTGCAGATAGGTGCGATCGGTTACACGGCCGATTTCGCCCCCTAGGGCATCCACTTCGTGCACCAGTTGTGATTTTGCCGGGCCGCCCACCGCGGGATTACAGGGCTGCCAAGCAATTTTATCGAGGTTAAGGGTCAGCAAGAGAGTACGACAGCCCAACCGTGCCGCTGCTAAGGCTGCTTCACAACCCGCGTGACCTGCACCGACCACAACGACATCGAATTCATCCTGAAACGGCGGCAGCGTTGACATGGCGATTGCACCCTAATGGTTTGAATGGTTTGGCGATGATTTAGAAGAACGTGGCGCTGCTGGAGAACCCCGATAGAAGTTGGACAATGAATTGCAAGAGGAAGAAGGCAATAATCGGTGAAAAGTCAAGGCCACCGATGGGAGGAATCAGACCACGAAAGATATTTAGGTAGGGATCCGTTAACTGACTGAGAATCGAAAAGGGGGGATTGTACCAGTTGATATTGGGAAACCACGACAGCAGAACGCGAATCAGCAGTACGATTAAGTAAATCTGCAAAAAGTTCGCAATCCCCATCAACAGAATGGGCAATACAGGTGCCTCAGTCATTGGTCTTCCCCTTGCAAATTCAAGTACACCCCTTATTGTACCAATGCTGGCAAAAAGCTAACCCCAGCAGCTATTCTCCCTCGCTAGACTAGGGAATAGAAGTTTCTGTATTTATTCCCATAAAGGTATCGCTTTGCCCCTGCATAGGGGAGCGATCGCCAAAGGATAACGAGATAGAGAACTGTCCGACAGCGGCTTTGACTGTTTTGGGCAGGTTCCATCCTTGGGAAAAGGGCTGTATTCTGGATTGCGGCGTTTTCATTGACATTCAACTGAAGTTCAGGGGTTCAGTATGTTACAGATGTCGGCCATGGGTCATACACTGGTGGGCACCTATGCCCTGATTGGATTTACCCTCTCTGGCCTATCGTTTTTGCGGGCTTGGGTACAGCGGCAGTACAAAGGACCTATCCAACGCTTGAAGGAAGAGTGCGATCGCCTGCACCAAATTGTCAGCGAGCAAGCCCAGCGCATTGAGGGGCTAAAGGAACTGGTCACCCGTAGCGAACAGGAGCGCGATCGCCAGCGCCAAGAAATTGAGCAGTTGCGCTCAGAAGTAGAACGACTGCAAAATCGCTGTCAAGAACTAGAAGAGCAGCAAGAGCAACTGCAAACTCAAGTGAGTGGCTATCGCCGGCAGGTGGCAGAATTGACGAATGCCCTCAACACTAGCCAAGCAGAAAATGAAGCTTTACGGGACAATTGCGATCGCTATCGCCAAGAGTTAGAAGCTGCCTATCAACGCAGTAGCAACCTCGAAGAGGAATATGCCAGTCAAACGGCAACACTGACCGCTTCTTTAACCACGATGGAGGCCACCTGTCGGGCAAAAGAGGCAGAGCTAGCGGCCTGTCATGCCACGGTGAGCAAGCGGGAACGTGAAATTGAAGGGTTACACCATGAGATTGCAGATCTCCATCAAGAAGTCGAGGAGCTTCAGCAAACCGTTGAACACCTGCAAACCCAGAAGCAAGGGGCAAATATCTACGCCCAATGGCTGACATGGCTCAGCAGCACTGTGGCGATCGCGGCTCTGGTACTCAATCTTGGGCCTTGGAGTCCCCTGTGGGCAGCCATCTATTCTCACTTACCCATGTTTTCCTAGAGAATGAAGCTCACACCCCCTGCTGAGGCGAGGTGGTGGTGTCAATGCTAACCTGAGACGTGAGAGTCCACAGATCACACACACAAACCGACCTTCTAGGCGAGTATCGGGAACGTTTGCCCACATACTCCTCACTGTCCTTTTGGCAAGTGAGCTGAAGAATCCCTCTGGCAGCGATGTTTTGACTGCCATTCAGATCGCAGTTATAGCGTTTGCCAGAGGATCGTTTTTGGAATCCCGATTCACCACTCCAGAACCGTCATAGGCAAGTTTTGAAGTGTAGTACCAATTCAATTTGAAGATGGTGCTAATAAAGGGTGGGTGATGAATGACTACCTCCTCTGAAAATTGAGCACTCTGCTTTCCGTCCCCTTTGAGACCTGCTTATTAGTCTCAACCTTACAAAGAACTGGTATTAAGGATTTTAATATCTGATCAGCAATGACTTTCACCAGTGGTACCACGACTGAATTACCAAACTGCTGATAGACTCTTGTATCACTCACTACAATCTTGAAGGAGTCTGGAAACCCCATCAAGCGAGCACACTCCCGTGGCGTTAGGCGGCGTGGATTGTTATTCTCTTGGGGAATTAGAATTTCTGAACCATCTTTGTAATATCTTGCACTTAATGTTCGGGTTACTCCCTCCAAATCTACGAGGCCATCGCCAAATCCATTCCCGCGAGCACGATGCTATTTAGCATAATTCTGCAAATACTGCCACAGGCGATCGCTCAACGTATACTTAGCATCCACAGAGGGTTCTAGAATATCTTTCACTCGATGTTTTTGAATGGGTAGATGAGGGAACGTAAATTCCAGAGGTTCCCTAAAGCCGACGATGAAATCCTAGGGCATTGTGCTTGCTCACACCCGCAATGCTAAAGGGTTGACAGGGAAACCCTGCTAATAAGATGTCATGGTCGGGAATTTCCGTCGAGGCGATTTGGGTAATATCTCCTGCTGGTACTTCACAAAATTCGCTGCATAGCTTATCCGGGCAAACTTGTTCCACTCTGAGCTAAAAACACAACAACCGCCTGCTTGGGTAAAACCGAGCCGCATTCCACCGATGCCGGCAAAGAGATCAATAAAGTTTGGCTGCTGCATATACAGTTCGGAGTGGATATAGCTTTATTCATTTTAAGGCCTATGTATTGGCACTCAGCCATGTGATGGCTTCCCGTAGCCATGCCTCTGGATCGCTATTCTTGGCAAGGGTGCTCGTTTGCCCAACAGCAGTGAGGGCGGCTTCAATCTCGCGATCGCTATAGCCCAAGGCCAAGAGAGTCAACTCCAGTTCCTCACGAATCGCCTCTGTGGGCAGGCGAGAAGGAGCTGTTGTTAACCCCGTTTCCTGTCGCCAAGCGCTGAGGGCGGCTTTGAGTTCTAGGGCAATCCGTTCAGCAGTTTTATTGCCTACCCCTGGTGCGCGACTGAGGCGACGGGTATTACCACTAACAATTGCCTGTACTAATTCTGGCAGAGGGAGCGTATCGAGTAGCGACAGTGCCATCTGTGGCCCAACCCCATTGACACGGATCAAGCGCAGAAAGAGATCTCGCTCCGCTGCTGAGGCAAAGCCATAGAGGAGCATCTGATCCTCACGAACCGCGAGATGGGTAAAAATCTGCACCACCTCAGAGCTTGGTGGGTATTGCTGCAAAAGATGGGATGTGACCAGTAAGTGATAACCCACGCCATTCACCTCTAAGATCAGGGCAGAGCGATGACTACCCTCCAATTGATGAGCAACAACGGTTCCTCTGAGGTAGGCAAACACACTAGGTTTCTGCTCGCAGACTGCTGGAAGTGGTTAAGCCAAGCCGATGATGAGATTCGAACTCACGACCGCTCGATTACGAATCGAGTGCTCTACCACTGAGCTACATCGGCATTCAAATCATTATTTATGGTAGCACGATCGCCCTGAGGACAAGCGGGGCAGCGGAAAAATTTTTGCGATCGCGCGCTTGTGTGCATCTGCCCCAAGGGTTACAATAGACGATTGTGTTAATTAACGAGTTAAGAAAATCACTTGGCAAACGTCGTCGTTGTTGGTGCCCAGTGGGGCGATGAAGGCAAAGGCAAAATCACCGATCTCCTGAGCAAGTCTGCCGATGTGGTAGTCCGCTATCAGGGCGGTGTCAATGCAGGTCATACGATTGTCGTCAAGGATCAGACCCTAAAGTTGCACCTGATTCCCTCCGGGATTCTCTACCCCGATACCCAGTGCATCATTGGCGCAGGAACGGTGGTGGATCCCAAGGTGCTTATCGAGGAACTGGAGCAACTGGAACGGTTGGGGGTGAGCACGGACAATCTGCTGATTGCAGAAACAGCGCATGTGACGATGCCCTACCATCGCCAGTTGGATATTGCCGCTGAGGAACGGCGGGGGGCACGCCGCATTGGGACGACCGGACGGGGAATTGGCCCCACCTACGCCGATAAGTCGGAGCGCGTGGGCATCCGGATGCTGGATCTGCTGGATGCAGAGCAGTTGGCTGCCAAGCTGGAGTGGGCGATCGCCCAAAAGAATCTGATCCTCGAAAAACTCTATGGACTGACTCCCCTCGAACCCCAGCCGATCATTGAAGAATACTGTGCCTACGGTGAGCGCCTACGATCGCACATTGTTGATGGTTCCCTCGTTTTGGATGAGGCCATTCGCCGGCGGCGCAACATTCTCTTTGAAGGCGCCCAAGGTACCCTCTTAGACCTTGATCACGGCACGTATCCCTATGTCACCTCTTCAAATCCCGTCGCGGGGGGCGCCTGTGTCGGTGCGGGAATTGGGCCGACGATGATTGACCGCGTCATTGGTGTGGCCAAAGCCTATACCACCCGGGTTGGTGAGGGGCCGTTTCCGACAGAACTGCTGGATGAGGTGGGAGAACTTTTGGGCGATCGGGGGGCTGAATTCGGTACCACAACCGGTCGGCGGCGCCGCTGTGGCTGGTTTGATGCCGTGATTGGCCGCTATGCTGTGCGCATCAATGGTCTTGATTGTTTGGCAATTACAAAGCTCGATGTTTTAGATGAATTGCCGGAGATCAAAGTCTGTGTCGCCTACGATATTGACGGTGAGCGCTGCGAACACTTTCCCAGCAATGCCCTCAAATTTGCCCGCTGTCGTCCCATCTATGAAACCCTGCCGGGGTGGCAGCAATCCACCCGTCATTGCCGCTCCCTTGATGACCTGCCTAAGGCGGCATTGAACTATCTTAAGTTTTTGGCTGAAATCATGTCTGTGCCCATCGCCATTGTTTCGCTGGGAGCAGAGCGCAGCCAAACCATCATTGTTGAGGATCCGATCCATGGCCCCAAGCGGGCACTCCTCAAAGATGATGGTACCCAAGTCCATCCCGTTTTATCTTAATTGGAGTTGCAGCAATGTCTCGTTCCTTAGCTATTGAGGGGCACCTACGCCCTGCCGATGCCAAGCCCAATGCCCTACGGCGCGAGGGCAAAACCCCTGCCGTCCTCTACGGTTCTAGCCTTGAAGCCTCGATTTCCCTGGTGGTGGATAGCCATGCTGCCGAACTATTGGTGCGCGATGCTCGTCCCCAGAAAACCCCGATTCAACTTTCGGTTCCCGATCTGCCGTGGCAGGGAACGGTGGTGCTCCAAGAGGTGCAGACCCACCCCGCCAAGGATACCCTCTATCACCTCTCCTTTTTAGCCAAAGCTGAAAACTAGGTTTTGAGGGGGAATTTGCTATATTGGGGGAGATGTTAAGTGATTGTTAACAATGCCGGCCACGCTCCTTCGTTCTGCGGATCTTGCCCACTTGAGCTACTCCCCCCAAGGCGATCGCTTTGATGGCTCTTGGGAATCTCCCTTGGCCACCCTCCTTGGACTGGGGCGGGCAGCCGGCGCCGATTTTGTCGAGATTTTCCTTGAGCGCAACCATTACCTCAGTACCCTGGTGGAGGACGATCGCCTCACGAGTGTGTCTCCTCGCTTCAGTTTGGGGGCAGGTATTCGCGTTTTTCGCGGTACCGGTGATTGCTACGTGAGCACCAATGACCTCAGCTTCAAGGGGCTGCAGGCGGCTCTGGAAAAAGCCCTTGGCTTAATGGGCTTGCTCTTACCCGCTCCCCAAGCCTACGTGCCCGAAATCCACCTGGAGCCGCTGCGGGACTATGCCCAAAGCCGTAAGGAAGCCTGGCTGGCCGAGTGTAGTTCCCTTTCTGAGGTGGCGGATATTCTGCTTGCGGGGAGCGATCTCCTGCGCCAGAAAACGCAGCATCTGCAATCCCGGCGCCTCAGTTATTTTCGCGATTGGCAAGAGGTGATGGTGGCTGCTAGTGATGGCACCTTTGCTCGCGATATTCGCCTCACCCAGTCGGCGATGGCCTCGGTTCTCTGTGCCGACGGGGAACACCGTGCCTCCATTGCTGAGCGCAACGGCGATACCGCTAACCCCGCCTTTTTGCGCCAGTGGGACTACGCAACATTGGCCGAGACCGTTGCCGAAGCAGCCGGCAAGATGCTCTATGCCGACTACGTAGAATCGGGCACCTACCCGGTGATCATGGCCAATCAATTCGGCGGCGTCATCTTCCATGAAGCCTGCGGTCACCTCTTGGAAACCACCCAAATTGAGCGGGGGACGACCCCCTTTGCCGATAAAAAGGGGCAGAAAATTGCCCATGAAAACTTGACCGCTTGGGATGAGGGCATTACCGCCGGTGCCTTTGGCAGTATTGAGATGGACGATGAAGGGATGCCGACCCAGCGCACGTTGCTAATTGAAAACGGCATCCTCAAAAACTTCTTGAGCGATCGCGCCGGTTCGATGCGCACAGGGCACCCCCGCACAGGAAGTGGTCGCCGCCAAAGCTATACCTATGCCGCCGCTTCGCGGATGCGCAATACCTACATTGCCCCCGGTGAATACAGTGTTGAGGACTTGATAGCTTCTGTGGATCGTGGCATCTACTGCAAACGTATGGGGGGTGGTAGCGTTGGTGCCACAGGTCAATTTAACTTTGCCGTTGAGGAGGCCTACTGGATTGAAAATGGCCAAATCAAACATCCCCTCAAAGGGGCTACCTTGATCGGCGAAGCCCGAGAAATCATGCAGCGCATTTCCATGTCTGCCAATGATCTTGCCCTTGCCCCCGGTTTCTGTGGCTCGATTAGCGGTAGTATCTACGTCACTGTCGGTCAACCCCACATTAAAGTGGACGCCATTACCGTGGGTGGCCGCTAAACTGATTACTTGCGGTTATGGTTTTGAGTAGAAATACCTAAAGATTTTATATGTGAATTTTTGTGACTCTCGCTACATTATCATGGAAGAAGAAGGGAAGCGGAGGTAGTGCAGCTTTTTGATTGACCTCACCACCTTGTGTGCGCCTTAACTTCTCTTCTGAGACAAAAACATTGGACTGAATGACCAGTAATCCACTGGTCTTTTTTTTGCTGTTTTTGAGACGCCCTTCATTAGGCAGTGGTTGGAGTTTTCACTTGAGCCAGTAGTTCGTGCAGTTCTTCGCCCTCAATCACTTCTTTTTCCAAGAGTTTCTGGGCGATCGCTTCGAGAAGGTCACGGTTTTCTTTGAGGATGTTCAGCGCCTGCTGGTGGGCTGCCTCGACAATTTCCTTGACCTCGCGATCGATGGCCTGAGCGGTTTCCTCACTCACTGCCCGCAACATCATGCCATTGCTTGTCAGAAAGGTGGACTGTTGCTGCTCAAAGGCAAGGGGGCCAAGGACTTTGCTCATGCCGTAGCTGCGCACCATCCGCTCGGCCAAATCCGTTGCCCGTTGCAAATCATTGGCTGCCCCAGTGGTGATGGTGCCAAAGACAATTTCCTCTGCCGATCGCCCCCCCAGCAAGGTGGCAATCTGCGCCCGCAACTCCTGCTCATCAAGGAGAAAGCGATCCTCGGTGGGCAACTGCAACGTATAACCCAAGGCGGCCATGCCACGGGGCACAATGGAGATTTTTTCCACCCGACCACTGCCCGGCAGCGCACACCCCACAAGGGCATGCCCCACTTCGTGGTAGGCAACGATTTTCTTCTCCTTCTCGCTGAGGACCCGGCTTTTTTTTTCCAGACCCGCCACGATGCGTTCAATGGCCTCGGCAAAGTCCTGCTGGGTCACCCTTTCCCGCTGGTTGCGAGCCGCTAGGAGAGCCGCTTCGTTGACTAGGTTAGCCAAGTCTGCACCGGCAAACCCCGGTGTACGGGCGGCGATCGCGTGCAAATCCACCTCGGGCGCCAGTTTCACCTTTTTGGCATGGATTTTCAAAATTGCCTCCCGACCACTCAAATCGGGGCGATCCACCAACACTTGGCGGTCAAACCGACCGGGGCGCAACAGAGCCGGATCAAGGGTTTCCGGCCGGTTCGTTGCGGCAAGGACAATCACTGTTGCCCCGCTGGCATCAAAGCCATCCATTTCCGTCAGCAGTTGGTTAAGGGTTTGCTCCCGCTCATCGTTGCCGCCATAGAAGCCGGCACTGGAACGGGATTTGCCAATGGCATCCAACTCATCAATAAAGACAATACAAGGGGCTTGTTTTTTCGCCTGCTCAAAGAGATCCCGCACGCGGGCAGACCCCACCCCCACAAACAGCTCGACAAACTCGGAACCCGAAATAGAGAAGAACGGCACATTGGCTTCCCCGGCAACGGCTTTGGCCAGGAGGGTTTTTCCCGTTCCCGGTGGCCCCACCAAGAGCACCCCCTTGGGAATGCGGGCACCAATTTGGATATAGCGCTGGGGATTTTTGAGGAAATCAACAATCTCGACGAGTTCTGCTTTGGCTTCCTCAACTCCGGCCACATCGTCAAAGCGAATGCTCGTACTGGCGCCCTCGACGTAAACCTTGGCGCGGCTTTTACTGATGGAGAGCACGCCCTGTGGCCCACCCCCTTGGCGACTGGCAAAAAATTGAAAGATGAGCACAAACACAATGGGAGGAATGACCCAACCCAAGACGTTTAGCAACCAACTATTGCGGGGGGGGGGAGCAGCGGCAAATTCCACCCCTTGAGCTTCCAGCCGCTTGGGCAATTCTAGGTCAAAGATGGGGGTGGTGGCCAACACTTGGGCGGGGCGATCGCTTTCGGGTTTGAGTTGGTAGAGAATCTCATTTTGGCTAATATAGACCCGACTGACTTCCCCTTCCTCCACTTGGTGAATAAACACACTGTAGGGAACTTGCGGCGGACGCGGAGCAAACCACTGGGGAAACAACAGGTTGAGCAGGAGAAAGCCTACCCCCAAAAATAACAAAAGATTGCCAATTTGGCGGCTGCGCGGTGGTTGTGGCGAGTCTTTGATGGCCATATGAATGCTTCCCGGCGTTCACTTATTGTTCATGGTGACACTTGGCAGGGAGGAAGGGCAAGGGTGGGAACTTTAAGATTCGTTCACTTTGGTTCTCGGCTGGTTGAGAACTGGCTCGCAGCATTGGAGAGGCGGTCAAGCCTTTGCTACAATGGGAATGGTATCGCTCTTGAGAATCTAATTGTTTTGCAAGGTAGAATGACCGATTTAGGTTCCCTCAAGTGGGATTTTTCTTTATTGCGCGATCGCCTGGGTCAAGCCCAGGACTATCTTTGACCCGGCAGCCTTAAGTGCAAAGATTCACGACCTTGAGCACACTGCTGCGCAGCCGGATTTTTGGAATGACCCAGCTACTGCCCAAGTCACCCTCCAACAGTTAACTGACGCTAAAGACACCCTCAACCAACTCCAGCAGTGGCAAAAAACCATTGAACACGTGGAAACGGCTCTAGAATTGCTGGAGCTAGAACCCGATGAGGGGTTGGTTACTGAGGCAACCACGCTGCTCAAGGATTTAGACGCCCAGTTGAGTCGTTGGGAGTTGGAACAACTCCTTAGTGGCCCCTACGACAAAAACAACGCCATTCTGGCGATCAATGCCGGTGCTGGCGGTACCGATGCTCAGGATTGGGCAGAAATGTTGCTCAGGATGTACACTCGCTGGGCAGAACGCCACGGCTACCAAACCCATCTGGCCGAGCTATCGGAGGGAGAGGAAGCCGGCATCAAGTCCGCCACCCTTGAGATTCGCGGCCGCTATGCCTACGGTTATTTGCGCTCTGAGAAGGGTACCCATCGCCTTGTGCGCATTTCCCCCTTCAATGCCAATGGCAAACGCCAAACCAGCTTTGCCGGTGTGGATGTGATGCCAGAACTGGATCAATCCGTAACAGTTGAGATTCCCGACAGCGATTTAGAGATTACCACCTCCCGCAGTGGCGGTAAGGGGGGGCAAAACGTGAACAAAGTGGAAACGGCGGTGCGGATTGTCCATAAACCAACGGGGATTGCTGTCCGCTGCACCCAAGAGCGATCGCAACTACAAAACAAGGAAAAAGCCCTTGCCATTCTCAAAGCAAAGCTACTGGTGATTGCCCAAGAGCAAAAGGCAAAAGAAATTGCTGAGATTCGTGGCGATGCCGTTGAGGCAGCTTGGGGCAACCAAATTCGCAACTATGTGTTCCATCCCTATCAACTGGTCAAAGACCTGCGGACTGAGGTGGAAACCACGGCCATCCAAGAGGTGATGGATGGTGACCTCGACCCCTTTATCCAAGCCTACCTACGGCAGCAAACAGACGGGACCCGCTAAAAAAAACCTCCCGCCGGGCATTGGGGGAGGTTGTAGGCTTTACTTAACTTATTGGAAAAATTGGAAAAACCTAAATCTCAACCACACCTCCTGCGGCCTGCAGGCGAGCACGGGCACGGCGAAAGGCTTGAGTAGCCTGAATCTTGGCCTGTTTCGACTCACCCTGTTCGGCTTTGGCGAGGGCGGCTTGAGCCTCAGCAAATTCGGCTTTGGCTGTTTCGAGGTCAATTGTGTCTCCGCGCTCGGCACCGTTGACAAGGATGGTCACTTCGTTGTTTTCCACTTCGGCAAAGCCTCCCATGAGGGCGATCGCCACCCATTCGCGGTCTTGGCGCACCCGCATCACACCGGTTTCCAAAGCAGTTAAGAGGGGGGCATGATTGGAAAGAATACCCAATTGCCCTGTGGTGCTGGGCAAAATCACTTCCTCAGCGGGGGCATCCCAAACAGTTTTATCGGGTGCAATTACCCGGACAGTCATCACCATAACGTTTCCCTTGTCACTCAATGATCAAAGGGCGGGTTGCCCCACCCTGTATTGACAACTGCGAAACCTAGGCTTTTAGTTTTTCAGCCTTAGCTTTGGCTTCTTCGATATTGCCCACCATGTAGAAGGCTTGCTCTGGCAGATCGTCTAGCTCACCGCTGAGGATCATCTGGAAGCCTTTGATGGTTTCTTCGAGGGTGACGTATTTGCCAGGCGCACCGGTGAACACCTCAGCCACAAAGAAGGGCTGAGACAGGAAGCGCTCAATTTTACGTGCCCGTGCCACCGTGAGGCGGTCTTCCTCAGAGAGTTCATCGAGACCCAAAATGGCGATAATGTCCTGAAGCTCTTTGTAGCGCTGGAGGGTGGCCTGGACAGCCCGTGCCGTTTGATAGTGCTCCTGGCCCACGATATCGGGCTGCAACATATTGGAGGTAGAGCCAAGGGGATCCACAGCGGGGTAAATCCCTTTTGCGGCTAGACCACGGGAAAGCACAGTTGTCCCATCCAAGTGGGCAAAGGTCGTTGCCGGCGCAGGGTCAGTCAAGTCGTCCGCAGGCACATAGACCGCTTGAATCGAGGTAATCGAACCCTCGGTGGTCGAGGTAATCCGCTCTTGGAGGGCACCCACATCTGTACCGAGGGTGGGCTGGTATCCCACCGCAGAGGGCATCCGACCGAGCAGTGCCGACACCTCCGACCCAGCCTGCACAAAGCGGAAGATGTTATCAATAAACAGCAGCACATCTTGCTTGTTGACATCGCGGAAGTATTCGGCCATCGTCAGCCCCGACAGACCTACCCGCATCCGCGCTCCCGGCGGTTCGTTCATTTGGCCGTACACAAGAGCAATTTTCGATTTGCTCGGATCATCTTTGTCAATGACCCCCGATTCAATCATTTCGTTGTAGAGGTCGTTTCCTTCACGGGTGCGCTCGCCCACGCCGGCAAACACCGACACCCCACCGTGCTGCGTCGCGATGTTGTTAATAAGTTCCATCATGATGACGGTTTTGCCGACGCCAGCCCCGCCAAAGAGGCCAATTTTACCGCCACGGCGATAGGGGGTGAGCAGGTCAATCACCTTGATGCCCGTTTCAAACACCGAGGGCTTGGTTTCCAGTTGCGTAAAGCTGGGGGCAGGACGGTGAATGGGTAGGGTTTCAGTGGCACTGACAGCGCCTTTTTCGTCCACGGGTTCACCCAGCACATTGAAGATGCGACCTAGGGTGGCCGTCCCAACCGGCACGCTGATAGGGGCACCGGTGTCCACGACTTCCATCCCACGCACTAAGCCATCGGTGCTGCTCATGGCAACGGCACGGACGCGGTTATCGCCAAGGAGTTGTTGCACTTCACAGGTAACCGCCACGTCTAGGCCGGCTTCGTTTTTGCCTTGAATCCGCAGGGCGTTGTAAATGGCGGGCATTTTGCCGCTAGGAAATTCAATGTCAACGACAGGGCCAATGACCTGAGTAATAAAGCCTACATTGGTTCGTTCTGCTGATGTGACCATGGACGTTTGCCTACTGTCTCGGTAAATTCATTTGAGTTTTTTCAGAGGGCGATCGCTCCCCAAGGGGCACAACGATCAAGACTGAAAGTGGAATGCAGCGTTTGGTGCAAGCGCACCACAATACAACGTACCACTAATGCAGCCTTTTTCTATCGGATTCAGTCGGATCCAAATTTGGGGTCGCATTGACCCAGCACAGTTACTGCGAAAAAGGCGGCAGGGCAGGAATTAGCCAATGACTTCAATCTCGTCCTCAAAAAACCAAGTGCTGAAGCGATCGTCAAAGGTGACAATGACGCCAACGCCACTGCCATCGGTCATCTTAAAACCGGTAATTTGCCCCACTTGGCCAAGTTTTTGAATAACTTCTTGGGCGACGCGATCGCGAATTCGACAGACGCGCACTTTTTGCCCCACGTCCATAGCAACTCCCAAACTTTGTATAATCCTTGAAAATCGTACCAAGAAACCGTCACATTCACACGGGTTTGCACTATGGGTCGTCTGCGGGTTGGGCTATTGTTTGGAGGTCGCTCACGGGAGCATGAAGTTTCGGTGGTCTCGGCGGCAGCGATCGCCCAGGCCTTTGCCGAAGGCGACAATCGCGATCGCTATGAGGTGATTTCCATCTACATCCAAAAAGATGGCCGCTGGCGCGCCGCAGACCGCGTTGGCATCCCCGATGGTGCAGCACCTGAAGACTCCCTGTGGCAGTTTCCTGCGGTTGCCGAAACCGTGGATGTGTGGTTTCCGATGCTCCACGGCCCCAATGGTGAAGATGGCACGATTCAAGGTCTGCTGGAACTCATGCAACGCCCCTATGTGGGGTCGGGGGTGGCCGCCTCCGCCATTGGCATGGACAAAATCCTCATGAAAACGGTCTTTGGCGCGGTGGGCTTACCCCAAGTGCGCTATGTGGCACTGGAGCGCCATCAGTTGTGGTCGGATCCCTGTCGCTACAAGCACTTGTGCGATCGCATTGAAACGGAACTGGGCTATCCCTGCTTTGTAAAGCCCGCCAACCTTGGCTCTTCGGTGGGCATCTCCAAGGCCAAAAATCGCCAACAACTCACAACCGCCCTTGAGGCTGCTGCTGAACTGGATCGCCGCATCATTGTGGAAGCGGCGGTGGTCGCCCGTGAGCTAGAGTGCGCCGTTCTCGGCAATGACAAACCCCAAGCCTCGGTGGTGGGGGAGATTACCTACAACAGTGAGTTCTACGACTACGAAACCAAATACACCGATGGCCGCGCTCAACTACACATCCCTGCGGAGATTCCCCCGGCGGTGAGTGAGCAGATCCAAACCATGTCCCTGCAGGCCTTTCAAGCCCTTGATGCGGCCGGCCTTGCCCGCTTCGATTTCTTCTACGTACCCAGCACTGGAGAAGTGCTCATTAACGAAGTGAATACGCTGCCGGGGTTTACATCCCTAAGTATGTACCCGCAACTGTGGGCAGCCAGTGGTGTGCCCTTTCCAGAATTAGTCCATCGCTTGGTGCAGTTGGCGCTGGAGCGGCACGGTTAGCGATTCACTCCGTAAGGTAAAGAGTCATGAAGGCACTGAATCCAGACCTTGACTTTCTTCATTAAATAACTTTATAGTCATATAAGACTATAGGGTGGGTGTGTTATGAAGCAAGTGTTGAGGGGCAAGCCCAGTCAATGGGCAACGATTTGGCTATTCTTCCTAATTGCGATCGGCGGCCTCTGGTATCCGTGGCTAGGGTACCTCATGCTGGCCATGATGCTGGGTATTCCCGTGCTGGCCTATTTTCGCAACCGCTATTGGTGTGGCAACCTCTGTCCGCGTGGTGCGTTCCTAGACATTGTGCTCTACCACTTTAGTCCCCACCGTCCCTATCCGAAACTATTCAAAAAGCAGAGCTTCCGCTGGGCGGTATTTAGCTTCATCATGACCGTCTTTGCCATTCGCATGACGCTGGCATGGGGGAATTGGATGGCGGTGGGTGGCCTCTTTGTCAATATGTGTGTCGTCACCTCCATTGTGGCGATTCTCTTGGGGGTGATCTTTAACCAGCGGGCGTGGTGTGCGATTTGTCCGATGGGAACGCTCCAAGAGTCTTTGGGTAAGCTCGGCAGTGGGCGAACGAAAGCCAAGAAAGCCGCTGCCAAACCAACAAAATTGTTGCCACCCGTGGAGTAGGCGAGCGATCGCCGGCATTAACTAGAATTGGCATTAACTACATTAACTAGAATTGGCATTAACTAGAATTAAAGTATCCACTGAGCACAGCAACCGACGTGAGTAAACTGCAAGAGTGGGGCTTTAGCAAAGACTGGTGGCGCAACCAGCGGGGAGAATTTTGGGTCATTGGTCAAACGGTACTCAGTATCGGCTTCATTCTCTTGCCGGTAATACGAGTGGTTATCCTACCCTTTGCTGTGCGCCTAGGCTTGACCCTTGGATTGGGGCTTATTGGCCTGAGCCTCGGCATTAGGGGTCTGTTGAATCTGGGAAACAACTTGACACCCCTCCCCCATCCCAAGGAGGACAGCCAGTTAGTGACCACAGGCGTCTATGGTTGGGTGCGGCATCCCATCTATAGCAGTGTTATCTTCTTGGCATTAGCCTACAGCGTATGGCAAATGAGTCTTTCCCACGGGCTAGGGGCGATCGCCCTCTTGATTTTCTTTGACCGCAAGGCCGCTCAAGAGGAGCAGTGGCTGTCAGAAAAGTTTAAGGACTATGCCGACTATCGGCAGGCGGTGAAAAAACTGATTCCTCTACTTTACTGATTTTTGTCCTTTTGCTGGAACACCACTTGCCGCAGACTGGAGAAAGGGAGCTGCCACTCACAACTACCGCTCCCTCACGAAAATTCCGATGGATGTTGTCCTTTGTCATCAAATTGCTGATTTTGACACCCTTGGGGCAGCCGTTGGTCTCACACGCCTTTATCTAGGAACGAAAATTGTCTTGACCGGGGGTACCCACCCCAAGGTGGGAGAATTTTTGGCCTATCACCGCGATGAATATCCCCTCATTGAGGCAAGAGCCGTTGATCCCAGTCAGTTACGGCAGATTTGGGTCGTGGATACGCAGTGGCGCCGCCAATTGGGGCAAGCAGCAGGATGGCTCGATCAGCCACAGGTGCAAATTGGCCTCTATGACCACCATTTGGAAACGGCAGGGGATATTGTGGCGCAGCAGCAGTGGCTCGAACCCGTGGGAGCCACCAGCACAATTATTTGTGAACAGTTGCAGGGGAAAAAGATTACCCTTACCCCCACAGAGGCAACGGTCTTGGCCTTGGGGATTCATGCGGATACGGGTTCTCTGACCTTTGAGCAAACCACGGTGCGGGATGTGCAGGCTTTGGCTTGGCTGTTGAGCCAAGGGGCCAATCAGCGGGCGATCGCCACCTATTCCGAGGCCGGCTTGGGTGCCGACCTGCAACCCTACTTGTGGCAGGCATGGGCCAATCTTCAGCAGGCGGTTCATCAGGGCTACCGGCTAGGCTGGGTACTGCTGCGCACGGCGGACTATCTCCCCGGCCTCTCGCGGTTAATCACCCAACTGGCGGATCTCGGTGAGTGCGATGCCATCCTGCTAGGGCACCACTATCGCCAACATCATCTTGCCATTATTGCCCGCAGCCAAATTCCCCATGTCAATGTTGCTCGGTTGCTGGCGCCCCTTGGAGGAGGAGGGCATGCCCAGGCTGCCGCCGTCACCCTGACCACAGAGCGGCCAGAGGCATTGCTCAAAGGGCTATTTGAGAGCCTCAGGGAACAAATCCCCTGTCCGCCAACAGCGGCAGAACTCATGTCCTCACCTGTGCGAACTGTCCGCCCCGAAACCCCCATTGCCGAGGCTCACCGCGTCTTGCTACGCTACGGTCACTCTGGTCTGTCGGTTGTGAGTGCCGAGGGGCAACTTCAGGGGATCATCTCACGGCGGGACTTGGATGTGGCGCTGCACCACGGCTTTGCCCATGCCCCGGTCAAAGGGTATATGAAAGCCCCCGTGCACACGGTTTCCCCCACAACGCCGCTGCCGGAGATTCAAGCCCTAATGGTGAAGTACGATATTGGACGGTTGCCGGTCGTCAATGAGCAGGGCGACCTTGTCGGGATTGTCACCCGCACCGATGTGCTGCGCCATCTCTATGCCCTCAGCCGCGAAACGGAAACGGTGTGCCCCTTGCCAACCTTAAATCTTTACGAGGCCTTGCAACAGCGGCTGCCGGCGCAACTGTGGGCACTGCTCCAACAAGCAGCAGCGATCGCCAAGGAACGCGGCTGGCAACTGTACCTTGTAGGCGGTGCGGTGCGGGATCTGCTGCTGGCGATCGCCCAAGGGAATCACCACTTACCCACGCGGGAGTTTGATTTAGTGGTGGATGGGGTGCAACAGGAGGAGGCTGCCGGGGTACACCTAGCCCAGGCACTCCATCACCTCTACCCAGAGACCGATCTCCAGATCTACGGTCAGTTTCAAACCGCCGCCCTTCACTGGCCAAAGGCCTCCCCCCTGGCAGGGTTTGCCGTGGATATTGCCACCGCCCGCAGTGAATTTTACCCCTACCCCGCCGCCCATCCGGAAGTGGCCGCCAGCTCGATTCGCCAAGATCTCTACCGCCGCGACTTTACCATCAATGCCCTGGCCATGCGCCTGACTCCGCCGCGCCATGGGGAGATTCTGGATTTCTTTGGCGGGCAGGAGGATTTGCAGCGGCGCTTGATTCGGGTGCTTCACCCCAATAGCTTTATAGAAGACCCGACGCGGATTTTTCGGGCGGTGCGTTTTGCCGTGCGCCTTGGCTTTGACCTCGAGCCGCACACCCGCCAGTACATTGAATATGCCCTGACAAGCGGTGTCTTTATCAGCCGCGATCGCTCCCCCTCCAAACGGCCTTCGCTGCAAAGTCGGCTGCGCAATGAACTGCGCTACATCCTCGAACTCCCCCTTGCCCCCACCGAAGCCTTTGGCGGTGAGCGTGCCTTGACCATGCTGGCGGAGCTGGGTGCGTTGGAGTGTTTGGATCGCCAAGTGAGATTCGATGAGGCGGCCAAGGTACGCCTGAAATTGGTTTGGGACTGGTGGCTCCAGATCCCTGAGCGGCGGGAGTGGCAAACCTTTCCCCTCTGGGAACTAGAACTCTTGGCATTGATTGTGACCGTTCCCACCGCAGGGGCGATCGCCCGGCAACTGCAACTGGCAGCGCCCCTCTGTGAGTGGCTGGACAGGTTTCCTAACCTGCAAGCGGAATGGCAGACCTTGCGGCAGCGCCGGCAACCGCCCAGTCGCTACTGTGAATTTCTAGAGAGTCGACCCCTACCGGTCATTGTGCTGTTGGCAGCGGTGCAGCAGGCAAGGGGCAGTGAGGCCGATTTAGGGGATGTCACCCTCCTGCGGGAGTATCTCTGGCGGTGGCGATTGCAAAAGCCGCCCCTCAATGGCCATGATCTGCAACGGTTGGGCTATGCCCGTGGGCCGCAATTACGGCACATTCTCCTTGCCCTGCGAGCGGCGATGCTGGATGGCATCGTTTGCGATCGCCCCAGTGCCATTGCCTATGTTGAAGCCCATTTTCCCAAGTCATGAATTGGTTTCGCTCCGTCATCGGTCAGCCAACCGCTGTGCAACTGTTGACCCATGCCCTGAATCGCGGGCGACTCGCCCCTGCCTATCTCTTTGCCGGGCCTGAAGGGGTGGGTCGTGCCCTCACGGCCCGCTGTTTTCTGCAGGCAATTCTCAACGAGGAGGGTGACCTCAGCAACCACCCCGATGTCCTCTGGCTAGAACCCACCTACAGCGTCCAAGGCACCCTCTACACCCGTCGCCAACTCCTTGCCGCCGATAAGGAGATTCCCCGCAGTGCTCCCCAGATTCGCCTTGAGCAGATTCGCCAACTCAGTCGCCACCTCAGCCAACCCCCTATCCGTGCCCCGCGATCGCTGGTGGTCTTAACCCAAGCCGAAACCCTCAACGAAGCCGCGGCCAATGCCCTGTTGAAAACCCTTGAGGAGCCGGGGCGTGCCACCCTCATTCTCATTGCCCCTCATCCGTCATCTCTGTTGAATACCATTGTCTCCCGCTGTCAGCACATTCCTTTCTATCCCCTCAACCGTCGCGATGTCGAACAGGTGTTGAAACGGGTGGCGCCCCCTGACTTTTGGCCTCAAGTCACTCCTGCCCTCTTGGCGTTGGGAGCCGGCTCGCCGGGGGCAATTCTGCAAGCGTGGCAAACATGGCAAGAGATTCCCGCGGCCTTTCGCCACCTTGGTGAACAGTTGACTGCCCCCCTACCTCTGCAAAGGGCGTTGGAATTGGCGCGGGACATTACTCAAGCACTGGATGTGGAACGGCAACTCTGGCTCCTCAGTCTAATGCAGCAACAACTTTGGCAGGGGAGAGAATTCCCTCAGTGTGTTGTGCTGCTTCAGCAATTGGAGCGTGCCCGCCAGTATCTCCGGCAGTACGTTCAGCCTCGCCTCGTCTGGGAGGTATTACTGATGCGGTTGGGGTCGGTGTGATAGGCTATCGGCAGCAGTTGGGAAGATGACAGGATCAATCATGGCAAAGCAACAATGTCTGGGGGCGATCGCGATCGCGCTGCTCCTGGGGGGATGCCAGTCAGCCATGAGTCGCTTAGAATCACCCGCAGTCGCGCGTCCAGAAAGGGAAGGGGTCGCTGCCGATGTGGCTGTGGCACGCTTGGCACAATTAGACGCTGGTACAATCCTCACGGGTACCACTCGCCCTTCTCGTGAGGTGATGGTGCGATCGCAGGTAGAAGGTCAAGTGATTCGCCTTGGTGTAGATGTGGGCGATCGCGTGCAATCGGGGCAACTGCTGGCAGAGGTGGATCCCGTTGTCCTCAAAAATGCCGTCTTTCAAGCAGAGGCAGAACTGGCTGCCCGCCGCAACGAGGTGATCCAAGCCCAAGCCGCCGTCAATCGTGCCCGTACAGCCGTTGAGGAAGCCCGTCTTACCCTCCAACAGGCGGAAAGCGATGCCCGCCGCCTTGAAACCCTGCTACGGGATGGTGCCGTCTCAGCACAGGTGGCAGAACAAGCACGAACAACGGCGCAAAGGGCACGGCAGGTACTACGTTCTCGCGAAGCAGAAGTGGTGACTGCTCAACAGGGGGTAGCTGTTGCCCAGGGACGAGTGCAAGCCCAGACCGCTTTTGTCCAACAGGCACGGGCACGCTTGAATCAAGCTCTCCTGCGATCGCCCCTGAATGGAGTGGTACTAGAGCGACTCACAGAGGTGGGCAACCTGCTGCAACCGGGGGGAGAAGTACTGCGTCTTGGCGATCTGCGTCAACTCAAAGTTGTGGTGGAAGTCTCAGAACGGGAACTAGCCAGATTAGCCCCCGGTCAAGGAGCCACTGTTACGTTTGATGCCGTGCCCAACCGCACCTATGAAGGACGCATTACGCGGATTTCACCTGCCGCTGCCGCTGCCCGTCTGATTCCCGTGGAAGTGGTGATTGACAATCGAGATGAACGCCTAGGTAGTGGTTTGCTGGCACGGGTGGCCTTCCAAGGAGTAAATGCGCCGCGCTTGCTGGTTCCCCAGTCCGCCCTTAGTGGCTTTGAGGAGGGGCAACTGTCCTCACGCCAAGGCAGCGTTTTTGTGGTTGTGGGCGATCGCGTGCAAGAACGCCCGGTCACTCTCGGCCAACGGCGCGCGGGCAAGGTGGAGATTCTCAGGGGGTTGAACCCCGGCGATCGCTATGTCGTCCGTTCGGGTCGCCCCTTACGGAACGGCGATAAAATTCGCCCCAGTATCCTCTCTGAGAGTTAATTGCAGCGTTATTGGTGCACAATTGTCTCGTAGGGCTGCCACGAGTGCAATGCCCGCAGTTGCGGGGTTTTCTTCTGCTGGTGTGCTTCCATGCGGGCAAGGACATCGTCGAGGATATCCACTGCCAGTGCCACATAGGGGCCTTTATTGAGCATGACACACTCCGCCCGCTCCGCCATCGCTGCATCAGTAATTTCCGCACGGGAGGGCACACCTTTTTTCACTAAGTTTTCAAGGACTTGGGTAGCCCAAACCACAGGCACATGCGCCGCTTCACAGAGCCAGAGGATTTCCTCCTGCATTTCCGCCAAGCGTTGGTAGCCAATTTCAACGGCGAGATCACCTCGGGCAATCATGACGCCAAAGGGCTGCCGACCCGCTGCTTGGATAATCATTTCTGGCAGTGCCCGAATGGCTTTCGGGGTTTCAATTTTAGCAATGATGCCCATCTGGTCGGCGCGATGGCCACAACAATGTTCCAACTCCTGTTGCAGCAAGGCAATATCTTCGGCAGACTGCACGTAGGAGTAGCCAATGATATCGGCATGGCGACAGGCAAAGGCCAGATGCTCGCGATCGCTCTCTGTCAAAGGACACAGGCGCAAATCACTGTCGGGGAAGTTCAAACCCTTGGCCACTTTCAGCCGCTGCCCTTCCTTGCAGTGGGTAAGGGTGAGTTCTACCCCTTGGGCATCTTTGCTGACAATGCGCCCGCCAATGTGGCCATCGTCAATCCAAACCCGCTGTCCTACCTCTAGCTGGGGCAAAATTTCTGGCAATGAGCAAGTGCATTGCGGTATTTCTCCGCCTTCAGGGCAAATTTGCGTCGCCAGCCGCAGGCGATCGCCTCTGTGCAGACGCACTGTTTCCGGAAAAACCTCGGCAATGCGCGGTTTGGGACCGCCCAGATCCATGAGAATTTTACAGGGTTGACCCGTTAGCTGACTGGCCGCTCGCAGGTGTCCAATCATTGCCTCCCAAGTGGCGGGGTCATCGTGGGCACAGTTGATGCGGGCGCAGTTCATGCCCTTGCGCAGGAGCGCCACACTCCACTGGAGATCTGTTCCCGCTTCAGTGGGTAATGTCACCATAATGCGGACATGGCGTTTGCCCCGAATGGAACCAAAGAGTTCCTCGGTCTGGTGGCGCAGTTGGCGATCGCCCGCAAAAAAAGCATCTAAAGGCGGGCGCGCAGGCAGGGACTCATGGGTATGGCAAAGGGCGCCGAGGGTATTGATCACCGCATCCAAATTGGGGAGCACCCGCGACTCAATGCGTCCCAAGGACGATAACCCCCAAGGCATCAAGGCCATTTGAATTGCCCGCAGATCCCGCCAGCGCAAGGCCAAATAGTAGGCAAGATTGCGCGCACTAGGTATAAATTCGGATCGCTTAATTTTTGATTGCCACTGTTGAAAACGGGCTTCTCCCTCCTTGATAATTTCCTGCCGCAGTTCTAACAGGCTATGGAGCAAGGCAATAGGTGAAACGGGTACCGTCGGTGCCTCCAGCAACATGACCGCCTCCTAGATAGTTTTTAAGGGATTTCATGATTGGGTTGGACTGACTACAAAGCAACATTTCATAAGGGTTTGCAGGAATTTTAATGATTGTTGAAAATCATTGACTAATGGCTTAACAATACCCCTCACTGCAAAACATAAATAAACACTTCTTTACATTAACGGCCTGCAACGAACAGTTGTGTATAAACCATAGTGCTTTCTGACACAACTCTATCTATCTTTCAGTATATCTACCGACTTCTTGAGGGGAATCTTAATTTTCTCTGAAGCCAAAGGATTAAGAGTTACTAAAAGCGTTGCAAACCGATTTCCCGGTTCTGTTATGTTCTCAGTAGAGAAGTTGATTGTCTTGCCCTTACCAGTGCCCCTATGGATCGTTATTCCTCGTTACAGTTACTCAAATACTCCTATGAGTCCGCAGTGGCCTGGTGCCAAGAGCACGGCTGGACAGATCTTTTTATTGAGCAGTATCAGTATTGGGCATTTCCACCAGGGGGGGTGATGCCCTTGCCCTTGCCTACTGAAGGGCTGCAATTCATTGAACTGCCGATTCCCTTGTCACCGCAGCAACGACGCCTACAAATGCTGGCACTGGCGATCGCCTTAGCCGCCACAGGCCTGAGTGGCTGGCTTCAGTCTTTGTTTCCACTTGTTATCGGCTTTAGCTGCTGTGCCCTTTTGATTGCAGCACAGGAACCCTAGCTTTAATTCCTGATACACTGAAAGGCTGGCCTGCACGCTAGCACATTCCCTTGATTAGCTCATCGTTAGCAATAGAACCGCCACCTATTTTGGCGAGTGGGACTCAGTTCTACAGTCCCGGCTATTCCTTTAGCTATGAAGTGGTCGGTGCCTGTTGTCGCCTTTTTGACCGCGAGCAGTTGCCTTGGCCCTGTTGTCGTATTGCTTGGCACAGCAAAGAACCCAGTTGGCGGCGCATTGGCCGGCGGCTTGTCCTCGATAGTGCCACAAAAGGGCACCCCAGCTATTGGGTTCGTCACATTGAAACGGGCGCCATGATAGTGATCACGCTCTATTGGCTGGAGTTAAGCCCAAGCGATCGCCAATGGTGGTACGGCAAAGGCTAAATTTACTTATTGAGAAGGAATTGCAAAATACAAACTTCTGGTTTTAGAATATTTTTCGACTTGAACTTAGGAGCAATTCTCAACTATGGAGAAAGTAGGTCGCCGTGTATTACTGGGCATGGGTGCCGCAGCGACGGCTTATGTCGCCCACCACCTCTGGAATCAACAGACGGAATCTAGCGCGGCTCAAGAACGTCAAGGCGGGGGTGTGATCAATGTCTATTCGGCACGGCACTACGACACCGATAAAGCCCTCTACAATGGTTTTACGCAGCAGACTGGGATTCGGGTCAACATCATTGAAGCAGAAGCCGATGCCCTGATTGAACGGATTCGCAGCGAAGGGAGTCGCACCCCCGCCGATGTATTAATTACGGTGGATGCAGGTCGGCTGTGGCGAGCACAGCAAGCCGGTATTTTGCAGCCGATTCAATCAAAGGTGCTCAACAGGTTTGTGCCGGCCAATTTACGGGAACCCCAAGGGCACTGGTTTGGCCTTTCGCGGCGGGTGCGAGTTCTCATTTACGATAAATCCAAAGTGAATCTGAACCAACTCTCCACCTATGAGGATCTGGCTAATCCCAAGTGGCGGCGGCAGATTCTCACCCGCAGTTCCAGCAATATCTATAACCAATCCCTAACGGGGTCACTGCTAGCTATTCACGGTGCCAAGAAAACAGAGGAATGGGCACGGGGCTTGGCTCAGAACTTTGCCCGCCCGCCGGAAGGAAACGATACGGCACAAATCCGTGCCTGTGCGGCGGGTGTTGGCAGCATTGCAATTGCAAATCACTACTATCTGGCACGCTTAATTGCCTCAGATAAAGCAGAAGATCGGGCAGTTGCTGAGAAAGTGGGCTTGTTTTTCCCCAATCAGCGCGATCGCGGTGCCCACGTGAATATCTGTGGCGGCGGTGTGGTGGCGGGTGCCCCCAATCGTCAGGCAGCCATCCGCTTTTTGGAGTACTTGGTGAGTCCCAAGGCTCAGGAAATGTTTGCCATGGCCAACTTTGAATATCCGGTGCGGGCCGGGGTGCCTGTGCATCCCATCGTGAAACAGTTCGGTAACTTCCGTGGCCAAACTGTCAATGCCGCCGTTTTTGGCCGTAACAATGCCGAGGCGCTGCGGATTATGGATCGGGCGGGGTGGCGCTAAAGCTCTAAAATGAGCGATCGCCCCCCTCAATCCATCCTGTGTCTTGCCAATTTGTTGCCTACACCATTCTTGTTGCTGCTGCCCTCCTTGACTTTGGCCTTGGCGATCCGTGGGGTTGGCCGCATCCGGTGCGCTGGATGGGAGCGTATATCCAATTCGTCAGCAACCGGTTGAACTATGGTCAAGGCTGGCCTCGCCGAGGACAACGCTTAGGGGGGGCAGTACTTGCGCTCAGTTTAATCACGGGGTCTGCCCTCATCAGTTGGGGACTAGTCACCTTGGGCATGGTCGTTTCCCCTCTTTTGGGTTGGGGAATTGCGGTGGTGGGCACTGCCAGTGGCTTTGCCGGTCGTAGTTTACGGGATGCGGCAACGGAGGTACTTGAGCCTTTGGCGGCCGGCCATCTGGAGCAGGCACGCCAGTCCTTGGCCAAATATGTGGGACGTGAGACTGCCCAGCTAGAGGCGCCGGAGATTCTACGGGCGGTTCTGGAAACTGTGAGTGAAAATGCCACCGATGGCATGATGGCGCCGCTTTTTTATGGGGCGATCGCCACCCTTTGGGTGCCTCACCTTACGCCCCTTCCCCTTGTCATGGCCTATAAAGCAGCCAGTACCTTGGACTCCATGATTGGCTACCGCGAGCCGCCCTATACCCACTGGGGTTGGTTTGCTGCCAAAACTGATGATGTTCTTACTTGGTTGCCCTGTCGGTTGCTCGTCTTTCTGGTGGCTCTCTGTTCCGGACAGTGGCAGCGGGTCTGGCAGTGGTGTTGCCGGGATGCCCGCAAGGATCCCAGTCCCAATTCCGGTTGGAGTGAGTGTGCCTATGCAGCCGCTTTTGGGGTACGTCTGGGGGGCACAAATACCTATCACGGCACGGTGAAAGTGAAACCCTTTTTGGGAGAACCGCTGCAACCGATTGATCAAAGCACTGTTATGGCTGCTCTTCGTTTGAGTCGTTGCTTGTATTTAATCACTCTCATGACTACAGGGGGGCTAGCTTTAGTGATGAGTGTCATCCATTGCAAGTGAGAACCACCACAGGAAACCCTAGTCAGCTCATCTAGGATAAGAGTATTCAGCCCATAGGGGCTAGAGAAAACTGTTCTCTCCACTCACACAAAGGACACCTAAATGTTAAATCAAAAAGGTTTACTCCTCGCTTGCCTTGCTGTTGCTCTCAGCCCCACTATCAGCCGTGCTGTACCTCTAGCTTCCACCCAGACTGCGCAATTGCAGCCCCCAAGTGATGTACGGCTGCGCCCTACGATTATCGGCAAGGTCAATAAATCTCCTTCCATCTCGTGCAGTGAGATTGTAATTAATGCCACACTGCATCCCCCCGGCGGCTTTCCAATGGGTGGTGCTACCGCTACTCTGTCATCTGCCGGTAATAATGGTTGTAGTTACAAAATTACAGTTCCCCCTGAGCTACTGGGTAAGAAAGTTTATCTCTGGGGAACGTTCAAGAATCCTTCGCCCCTGTTGTCAATTCAACCCGTGGGGTGGCAAAGTCCAATCTCTTTGCCTCAGCAGTTAGGAATTTCCCAGAACTATGACTTTGTAGCTAAGGAAACAGTGATTCATTAAGTTTTTATAAAGAAATTCTGAGAGCGCCACTAGCACTGACTAGTTTCTAGCCAATCAAAGATGCGGTCAAGCTGCTCAAGGCTCACCAAGCCATACTGCCAGAGAACAACGGGTAACAGGTTCACCTGCTCATCGCAGTGCTTGAGGCCGAAGTCAATGGCAGCGGTGGGCAGTGCCATCTCCCGCTGTAGGAAGTCAATGAGTCGTGTCCAACGTGGCGTTTTCATGATTCCTAATAACTACCACACCTTACCCTATATCTTAGGGATTAATCTGAGAAAATGCAACATTTCGTTACAAAACCACAGAAAACGAAATAATCAGTCTGCGATTGAGTATGATGCTTGCTATTTTCGGGGACACTCTTCCCAGAGACTTCCCCCACCAGAGGGAATTTACAGCAGGAAAAGCTCAATCATTTTTCTTGAGGAAAAACATTCTAAGTAAAGATACTCAACCGTAGCTCGTTATACTAAAGTCTGATGGTTGTTGTTCAAGCTCAGCCTAGGGTTTGCAGCAGTAATGTATAAGTTATTCAAAATTATACATATCTATACTTTTATCATGTATGATAATCGTTATGACTAAACTATGCATCTCTCACGCCCTTCATAAGGTCAACAGTTACTTGGCCAAGAACCACGGCGAGGTGATCATCGAAGACCTGACTGTATCGGGGATGCTCAAAAACCATAGATTGGCGAGCGCTATCGCCGACTGTGGTTTCTTTGAATTTCGGCGGCAGTTGGAGTATAAATTTGCTTGGTATGGGAGTCAATTAACTGTCGTTGACAGGTTTTACACCTCCAGTCAAATACGCTCTCACTGTGGACATCGGCAAAAGATGCCGCTAAAAGAACGAGTTTACAACTGTGCTCATTATGGCATTTCCATAGATAGAGACTTGAATGCGAGTCTCAACCTGTTGAAATTTGTAAGTACCCCAAGCTCTGGGGGAAGTGAAGCCTGTGGAGAAGTAACCCCCCTTGAGAGCGTCGCTCTTGAGACTTCGATGAAGCAGGAAGTAAGCAGCAAATCTAAACGATTGAGTCTATTTGACTTGACTGGATAGATTTGTATAAGTCTTACAGAGCGGGTAACAGCAACCTATTCATTTGTTTTACGGATGTGTTCATGACCCAAGCCACCGTTGCCAAACCCCCCATTGCTTGGCCTACGGCCACCTTTATTATTTTTGTGCACCTCGGTGCCCTCCTAGGTTTTTTACCCAGTATGTTTAGCTGGCCAGCTGTCCTGCTGGCGCTTGTGCTTCACTGGTTGACTGCTGGCATTGGGATTACCCTTGGCTGGCATCGTCTTGTCAGTCATCGCAGCTTCCAAGTGCCGAAATGGTTAGAGTATTTCTTGGTTTTTTGTGGCACACTCTCAATGCAAGGGGGGCCGATTTGGTGGGTTGGGCTGCACCGCCATCACCATCTCTACTCGGATCAACCGAATGATCATCACGATTCCCGTAAGGGCTTTTGGTGGAGTCACATTGAATGGATGTTTCGGGAGGTGCCGGCCGAGGCCGAGATTCCCCGTTTCACGAAGGATATTGCCGGGGATCCGGTGTATCAGTTTCTTGATAAATACTTCCTACCAATTCAGGTGGTCTTGGCCATTGTCCTTTACTTGTGGGGCGGCTGGCCATTTGTGGTTTGGGGCATTTTTGTGCGCCTTGTAACGGTCTATCACACCACTTGGCTGGTCAATAGTGCCACCCATACCTTTGGCTATCGCACATTTGAAACCACGGATCACTCAACCAATTGCTGGTGGGTAGCCCTGTTAACCTTTGGTGAGGGTTGGCACAATAACCACCATGCCCATCAGTACTCGGCACGCCATGGCTTGCAGTGGTGGGAATTGGATCTGACGTGGCTGACGATTCGCTTTTTGCAATTGTTGGGTTTGGCCACGAAAGTGCGTTTAGTGGAGGCACCGGCAGCCTCTTCCCAAGACTAGAGCGCAATGCGGGTTCTCATTCTCGGTTGCGGTTATACGGGAACGTGGTTGGCGCGATCGCTCCAAGCCCAAGGCATTGACGTGGTTATCACCAATCGGCGGGGGGAGCCGCCCCCAGAACTGAGCGCCGTTCCCTGTTTCCCCTTTGCATGGGAAGAGGTGCAGACTCCCTTAGCAGCCGCAGCCCTTGAAGGAGTGACGCATGTTCTCAACAGTATTCCCCCAAATTCCCAAGGGGAGGATGCGGTTGCCCTGGCCCTGTTGCCGCAGTTAGAGAAACTGAATCTGCACTGGTTTGGCTATCTTTCGACAACGGGGGTCTATGGCGATCGCCAAGGGGGCTGGGTAGATGAAACCACACCCGTCCATCCCCAAAATTTGCGTTCACAACACCGCGTCAGAATTGAGCAAACCTTTCTCAACTCGAATTTGCCCACCCATATCTTTCGACTTCCCGGCATCTATGGCCCCGGAGAAGGGCGCAATCCCATCGCTCGCATTCTCAAGGGAAATGTACAACTGATTGATAAACCGGGGCACTACTTTTGCCGTATTCATGTGGCGGATATTGTCCAAACCCTGCAGCGATCGCTGGCACAACCGACGCCCGGAGAAATTTATAACCTCAGTGATGATTACCCTTCAGAGTCGCTCCCTGTTTTACTCGAAGCCTACCGTCTTTTGGGTCGTCCGGCTCCTCCCCCTATCCCCTTGGAAGCTGCCAACTTAAGTCCCATGGCTCAGTCTTTCTGGCGCGAATCCCGCCGCGTGCGCAATGACAAAATCAAGCAGGTTTTAGGGGTTCAACTCCGCTATCCTTCCTACCGCGAGGGGTTGTTAGCGATCGCCCGCGAATTAGGTCTTTGAGGTAACCTACCATCCCCTTTTAGAGATGGGTACCTTTCATCGCTAAGGGTTTGGTCGCCGTCGCTGGAGAAACTCTGGAATGTCTAATTTGGGCTTGGCTTCAACCTGCGGTTCTGGTATAGGCGCTTCAGGGGGGGGAGATGCTGTCGTTAGAGGACGATTCGTTAGGGGTGTTGTTTTGGCTGTAGTGCGGGTGCGGCTAATGGGTTCACCACTAAACCCTGTGGCGATAACAGTGACCTGAACTTCCCCTTGCATTTGGGGATCAATCACAGCACCGAAGATGATGTTAGCGTTGGCATCGGCCACATTGTAGATTACCTCTGCCGCGGCATTTACCTCATGGAGGGTGAGATCTGTGCCCCCCGTAATGTTGAAGACTACACCCTTGGCACCCTCGATCGACCCCTCCAGTAGGGGCGAAGAAATCGCACTGACGGCAGCTTCAGTGGCTCGTGACTTGCCAGAGGCAATACCAATCCCCATCATGGCAGAACCGGCATCAGCCATCACCGAGCGAATATCGGCAAAATCAACGTTAATCAGCCCTGGCAGGTTAATAATGTCGGAAATCCCCTGCACCCCTTGGCGCAGGACATCATCAGCTACTCGAAACGCATCCTGAACCGAGGTTTGCTCTGAAATCACTGAGAGAATCTTGTCATTGGGGATCACAATCAGAGTATCCACCCGACTCTGTAGAGCTTCGATTCCTTCGTCCGCTTGACTGGCGCGACGACGCCCCTCAAAGGTAAAGGGACGGGTTACAACGGCAACGGTTAGGGCGCCCTGTTCTTTGGCCACTTCCGCCACAATTGGTGCAGCGCCAGTGCCGGTACCACCCCCCATGCCACAGGTAATGAAAATCAAGTCGGCATCCTTGAGTGCCGCAGCAAGGTCTTCGCGGGATTCTTCAGCTGCTTTTTGGCCAATGGCGGGGTTGCCACCGGCGCCAAGACCACGGGTCAGCTTTTGGCCAATTTGCAGGCAGCGGTGGGCTTGGGATTGGGCGATCGCCTGAGCATCAGTATTGACGCACCAAAATTCAACACCAGCCACATTACTGGCAATCATGCGGTTAACTGCATTGCCACCGCCACCACCGACACCAATTACCTTGATGCGTGCTGCTGAAGTTTCCACCAAGTTGTCATAGCTCCTTAACATATCGGTTGGTGCGCCATGGCCATTGTCGCCCGATGCAATGCCTGCCTCTGCTGCAACAACGGAGGTGGGAACTTTAGGAGGAACAGGTTCTGTAGGCGACCGTTGATCTGACTCCATAACGCAACTATCTTCACCCATGATAAATATGGCGCAACTATATCATGAACTCTAGCCAAGGCATCTGCTACTCCCGACAAAATAATTCTTAAACCTAGCTTAGGGGAGAACGGGCTTTGGCTAGGAGACCATGCTTGGGCGCAAAAATCATCGCCAGCAAAAAGATTAATGTTTGCAGGACAACAATACAACCACCTGTTGACGCATCAAGATAGTAACTGATATAGGTTCCCAGTAAACTGCCAAGACCACCCACTGCAAGGGCAATGAGCACCATTACGCCAAAGCGATCGCTCAGCAAATAGGCCGTTGCCCCTGGGGTAATCAGCATTGCCACCCCGAGAATAATGCCCACCGTTTGTAGAGCGGCCACGGTGGTTAGGGACAGCAGCGCTAAAAGCAGATAGGACAGCAGGGTAGTATTCAGGCCAATGGTGCGGGCATGGGTGGGGTCAAAGCAAAAAAGGATGAAATCCCGATGCCGCAGGCCAATGGTGATCAGGGTTATGAAGCTTACACTCACGGTTTGCCAGAGGTCGCGATCGCTAATCCCCAAAACATTTCCGAAGAGAATATGCATCAGATCGACACTACTGGTGGTTTTCGAGAGCAAGACCAACCCCAAGGCAAAAAAGCCGCTGAAGACTAGACCGATGACTGTATCTTCCTTAACGCGCGTTTGCTGCTGAATAAACCCAATCAGAGTCACGGCTATCAGCCCAAAAGCAAAGGCTCCCAAGGCCAAAGGCAGCCCCAGCCAATACGCCAAGACCACACCGGGTAAGACCGCATGGGACACCGCATCCCCCATCAAAGCCCAGCCCTTCAGGGTTAAAAAACACGACAATAGCGCACATACACAGCCTACGAGGGTACTGACCCCCAGCGCCTTGACCATAAAAGCGTGTTGCAGCGGCTCCGGTAGCCAAGTGATCATCCGTTGTCCTCTAGGCCTCAAAAGTTATGATAAAGTACTGCCAGTACTCTCGGAGTGTAGTTCTCGTGGACGGCATCCTGTTGCTGAACCCTTGGTGGATGGGTGTTTTGCTGAACACCTTCCTTGGGGCGATCGCCCTCCTGATGCGGCAAAACTTACTCACTCCGGCAGGCCTCTTCCATGCATGGCTTTTAGGGGTGCTGATTTGGGGTACCCTCGGCTGGCAGGGGTATCTGATTGTCATGGTCTATTTCCTTGTGGGTTCAGCCGTGACCCGCATCGGTATGGCGGAAAAAGAGGCCGCAGGCATTGCAGAAAGACGCAGCGGCGCCCGCGGGCCGGAAAACGTCTGGGGTTCTGCTTTTACAGGAACCGTCTGTGCCCTCCTTGCCCTTTTGTTTCCCCAGTGGCGGGAGTTATTTTTAGTGGGGTTTGTGGCCAGTTTTAGCACCAAGCTCTCAGACACCTGTGCCAGCGAAGTGGGTAAAGCCTATGGCCGGCGCACCTTTCTGATTACCACCCTGCAACCGGTGCCGCGAGGGACAGAGGGCGCCGTGAGTCTTGAGGGAACCTTGGCGGGGATTGGGGGAGCAACTGTGATTGCCGTGCTAGGCTGGAGTGTGGGTCTAATGGGGGCGATCGCCCTTCCCAGTTGCATCCTTGCTGCTTTTCTGGCCAATCTTGTCGAGAGTCTTGTGGGAGCTACCCTTCAGGAACGCTACACTTGGCTGAGTAATGAAATTGTTAACGGGATTAATACAACTGTGGGGGCATTAGTAGCGATGGCAGTTGTTCTTGTGGGTTTGTGAGCAGACTATTGATACCTAGGAGTTTAACTTTCGTTTTTATGATTTAACCTGTCCATTAACAATCATTAAACTTTGTCAAATATGAGAAAAATTTTAGATTGGCTTGACTCATTGCTGATTCATAACTCATTTCAGCGAGAGGTTCGTCGCTGGTTTCGAGATAAAGGCGATAGCACTCTGCGACTTGACTATCCACTTGATCCAGACAGTATTGTCCTAGATGTGGGGGGATACAAGGGAGACTTTGCTGCTCTCATTCATGAAAAATTCAATTGCCGAGTCTTCATTTTTGAACCGGTTTCGACCTTCTATCATATTTGTCAGGAACGGTTTGCTGGTAATCAAAAGATTACTAACTTGAATTATGGACTATCTGACACTAGCAAAGTTTCTCAAATTTACATTGCTGAGGATGCATCAAGTTTTTATGAAAGAACTTCAAAGGCATCAAAGGCAGTAGCTGAACTACGGGACTGTGCTGTTGTTTTTAAGGAGCTTGCTATTGAAAAAGTAGATTTGATGAAAATTAACATTGAAGGAGGAGAGTATGATCTATTACAAAAGCTTATTGATTCTGCTTTAGTAGAAAACATAAGATACCTTCAGATTCAGTTTCATAATTTTGTTGAAAATTCAGAGCAAAAGCGTCAAGACTTACGCTCTCAGTTAACAAGAACTCATATCGAAATGTGGAATTATGAATTTGTTTGGGAAAGCTGGCGCTTAAAGAGCATTTGAGTTTCAACCTAGAAAATCGTTCAATGGTGAAGCAAGGATTAACTGGTCTTTTTGTCTATCCTGATATTCCCACAGTTGCATTTTTTGATCCTAATGGGTCTCCAGATGGATTGACACAGCCTTGGGTTGCCCTGCGGGAGGGGTTTCGTGCTCAAGGCGTTGAACTTGTCGGTCTCGATGAATGGTCTGACAATCCAGATTTTGAACTCCATCTCAATGTTCAAGCTGCGCGCTCCAAGTCTCCAAAATTTGTCATTCTCGCTGAACATCCGTTGATCTATCCAGCCAATGGACAGCGGTTCTTATTGCGTCGCTACCAAAGTGTGTTTACTTGGAATCCTGATCTAACCATCAAACAAGCTCAGCGAATTCAATTGCCTCACCCGTTGAAGGCCACAGGTGGTGTAGATGGCTATGGGCAGCGTACTCAGCTAGTGGTTTTAATTAACAGTAATAAAGCTCTGGTTCGGTGGGCACCCCATCGAGATCTCTACCACGAGCGGGTCAGAGCCATTCGCTGGTTTGAGCGCTATGCACCCCAAGACTTTGCCTTGTATGGTTATGGTTGGGATCAATCTGCCCGACAGCCGGTGGTAGGGGGCATCATTCACGCCCTAGAAAAACGCTGGGTTCGCAGAGCATTTTCGCCGTTCCCGTCTTGGCGGGGCATTGCACCTACAAAGGCCGAAGTGTTAAGGCAGTCCCGCTTCTCGATCGTCTATGAAAACGCCATTTTTCGCGGCTACATCACAGAGAAAATTTTTGATGCCTTTTGCGCGGGAAACGTGCCGATCTATTGGGGGGCACCAGACATTACTAAGTACATTCCTAAGGCCTGTTTTATTGACCGCAGAGACTTTTCTTCTTACGAAGCCTTGTATGACTTTCTCAGGATGATGACAGAAGAAACCTACAGAGGCTACCAGCAGGCGATTTGGGATTTTTTGCACTCTCCTCAAGCAGAGCGATTTTCTATTGCTTGCTTTGTGGAGACCATTGTTCGCAGCGTTTTGGCTCAAATCAACGCTATTCATCAATAGTCGCAGTCGGAATAATGATTATCATCAATCTTATCGGCGGCCTTGGAAACCAGATGTTTCAGTATGCTTTGGGCAGAGCCTTATCCATTGCTAAAGAGGTACCTTTGCGTCTAGATATTTCCGATTTTGAAAACTATCAGCTTCACCAAGGATTTGAGCTACATCGCGTGTTCCGCTGCAAGGCTCCAGTTGCCTCGCTTGAGGATTTGAAGTCTGTTTTAGGGTGGTGGGGAGTGCCGCCAATTAGAAGAGCGATCGCCAACCTTAAATTGTCAGTACTCTGCAAAGGGCGACTGATTCTTGAACCTCACTATCACTATTGGGAGAAAATTCACTCTATCCCTAGCACAGCTTACCTGCAAGGCTACTGGCAGTCAGAAAAATACTTCAGTGAAAGTGCCGATGTTTTACGAGAAGATTTTAAGTTTTGCCAACCCATGTCTGCAATAAATGCTCAATGGGCAGATAAGATTACTCAGTGTCATTCAATTAGTCTTCATATTCGCCGTGGAGACTACGTTTCAAATCCTAGGACACATAGGGTTCATGGCGTTTGTGACTTTGGCTATTATTATCGAGCCATTAAATATATCACTGCATTTGTGCGCGATCCTGTATTCTTTGTTTTTTCAGATGAAATCGAGTGGGCAAAGTCAAACTTGAAAATTTCTTATCCTGTTTATTACGTAGAAAGCAACACTGGTCAAGAAAGTTATAATGATATGCGACTGATGAGCCTATGTCGTCACCACATTATTGCAAATAGTACCTTTAGCTGGTGGGCGGCTTGGTTGAACAACAGTAGTGATAAGCTTGTAGTTGCACCTAAAAAGTGGTTTGCCTCATCTCAGAAAGATGATTCTGACTTAATTCCAAAAAGTTGGATTAGGATATAACCCATAGCTTATATGTTCTCTCTGTATGTACCTGAGCCAAAATCCACTTATTTCAGTTATTTTACCGGTTTTTAATTCTGCTCAATATATTTCTGCTTCGGTACAATCTATAATTAATCAAAGCTTTAATCGGCTAGAAATTATTATCATTGATGATGGTTCTTCAGATCATTCATTTGAGATTTTATCGGCATATGCAAAAAATGATTCTCGTATTCATTTAATTAGCCGAGATAATCGAGGACTGATTTACACTCTGAATGAAGCAATTCAAGCTGCACGCGGTGAATACATTGCCAGAATGGACTCAGATGATATATCTATCTGCAATAGACTAGAAAAGCAGCTTAATTTTCTGCAAGACCATCAGTTGGATATCTGCGGAACATTTGTTCGGTTAATTGGAGCAGCAACAGGAAACTGGAAGTATCCCGTTTCCCATAAAGGTTGTGAAGTTGAATTATTATTTGGTGTTCCTTTTGCTCATCCATCTGTGATGGGGCGCTCTAAAGTATTTAAAGAGCTTAGGTACTCTTTTGATTGGCCATTGGTGGAAGATTATGATCTGTGGCAGCGAGGGTGGGCAGCAGGGTTTAAGATGGGGAATGTCCCAGAGGTGCTTCTTCAATATCGAGTACACCGGAGACAAACCTCAAGATTTTACCGTCGGGAGCAAGCTCAAAATAGTCAGCGGATTCGATCGCGCCACTGGCAGCAACTACTGAGTTCAAGGCTAGGCCTTGGATCAACTGAGGCTCGAGAAGCGGAGAAAGACCCTTGGAAAACGTTCCAACTCCTGCGGGAGTTAAAGCAGTGTTATAAAGGAACAGAAGCAGAAAAAATTCTTCACCATGCACTCCTACGTCTTTTTTCCCATCGTCTCCAGAGCTGGATTTTAGATAGAACAAGCTAGTGCAGTTGCTCAAGGCTACATTTTAGGAGTGACCATGTTTTTTAGTGTTGTGATTCCTACCTATAATCGCTTGCCTATTCTCAAAAAGTGTGTGCGAGCGATCGCCCGTCAAACGTGGAATCCAGAGCTGGGCATCAAGGGCTATGAAGTCATTATTGTTGATGATGGTTCCACGGATAGCACTCTCGAGTGGCTTGAGGTACATCGTGATGAATTTCCCTGTGTGCGGTGGTTGCAACAGGCGCATCTTGGCCCTGCAGCTGCCCGTAACTTAGGGCTTCAAGTAGCTAAGGGAGACTGGATTGTTTTTATTGATAGTGACTTAGTGGTGACTGAAACTTTCCTAGAGGCCCATGTGAAGCGCTTAACTAAAGAGAAAAAACGTCTTGGCATTGAGGATATTACCCAAGTTCCGGCTTTTTCCTATGGTCGTGTGATTAATACTTGTAATTTTGAAGCACCAACCTCAGAGCCGTATAAGGTCACCGATTTTTCGGCGGCTTATTTTGCCACGGGGAATGTGGCGATCGCCCGCCATTGGCTGGAAAAAGCAGGCCTATTCGATACCCGCTTCCAGCTTTACGGCTGGGAAGATTTAGAACTCGGGGTGCGCCTCAAGAAATTGGGTTTACGATTGCTGAAGTGCCCTGAAGCTGTGGGCTATCACTGGCATCCTCCTTTTTCCCTCAGTCAAGTGCCTGCCCTGATCCAAAAAGAAATCGAAAGGGGGAAAATGGGGGTCTTGTTCTATAAAAAGCATCCGACTTGGCAGGTGAGGCTCATGATTCAAATGACCCCCTTTCACTATTTCCTGTGGGCCCTCCTCTCCCTCGGCGGCATTCTCAATGAAAAAACCCTAGCACCCCTGTTAAAATGGCTCATTAATATCGGTCGTCCCCAAGATGCCTTAGAAGTCGCTCGCATCTTTTTAAACTGGTACAATGTGCGGGCGGTCTATTCAGCCTATAGAGAGCAAGCATCTCAGGAATAGCCTTCCGCTTTGGTGCGAGTATGTTAACCCTGTCTCCAGCGCTAAAAGCCCGTTTAGCCACGCCGCTGCGAATCGGTTCGGTAACGGTCAATAGTCGGGTGTTGCAGTCTCCGTTGGCTGGGGTGACTGACTTGGTGTTTCGGCGATTGGTGCGCCGCTATGCACCCGATTCCATGATGTACACCGAGATGGTGAGTGCGTCGGGGTTGCACTACCTCAAAACGCTACCCCGCATTATGGAAGTGGATGCCAATGAGCACCCCATTAGTATTCAGCTCTTTGACTGCCGCCCTGATTTTCTAGCGGAAGCAGCCATAAAGGCGGTGGCCGAGGGTGCCGACACCGTGGACATCAACATGGGCTGTCCGGTAAATAAAATCACGAAGAACGGGGGTGGTTCTTCACTGTTGCGGGATGTGCAGTTGGCAGCCAAAATTGTGCGCACCGTCTCAGAAGCTGTGCCTGTGCCGGTCACGGTCAAAACCCGCATTGGCTGGAGTGATCAGGAGATCAATATCCTTGACTTTGCCAAAGCAATGGAAGATGCCGGCGCCGCAATGATTACGGTTCATGGGCGGACTCGTGCCCAAGGCTTTAACGGCCCTGCGCGCTGGGAGTGGATTGCGCGGGTGAAGCAGCGTGTCAATATTCCCGTCATTGCCAATGGCGATATTTTCTCGGTGGAAGCGGCAGTGCGCTGCCTAGAGCAGACCGGGGCAGATGGGGTGATGTGCTCGCGGGGGACGATGGGCTATCCCTTCTTGGTGGGGGAAATTGATCACTTTTTGAAAACTGGCGAACTGCGGCCTGCCCCAACGGTAGTTGAGCGTCTGCAATGTGCTCGAGATCACCTGATTGGCCTCTGGGAATACAAGGGGGAGCGGGGAATCCGCCAAGCGCGTAAACACTTGACTTGGTATGCCAAGGGCTTTGCCGATGCTGCAGAACTGCGCAGTGAACTCTGTCGGATTGAAACCCTAGAGGCGGGCTTGGCCTTGCTCGATGCAGCAATTGAGCGTTTGCAGAGTACCCCAGAAAGAGAGGCGATCGCCGCCTAAACTAATTAAGAAATAAGAAAAAACTTGATTTTTGTAAAGATTTCATAAAAACTTCCTCAAAATCTGCCCCTAGAATTCCCAAGGTATAATGAGGGTGTAGGGGCAAGCACCAAAAAACAGGGGGCTTAACCTACAAGAGAGTTATCTGACGGTTGCAAGTGATCCAAGCTTTTCAGTTTTAGAGTTTTTCATCCGTTTTCGACATCGCAGTTAGTAGGTTCTTGCGGGTAAAAGAGCGCGATCGCAATCAGTGAAGGGCGATCGCGAAGGATTGCTGCACGTTCAATGAGGAATCCTGTTATGAACTGCACACGCTACACAACAGAATTGCCCGAAGTGGCATGGGAAGGATTTACGGGTGGTGATTGGGTTGATCGCATTGATGTGCGCGACTTTATTCAGCGCAACTACACGCCCTACACCGGCGATGGTTCTTTCCTCGTGGGGGCCAGCGATCGCACCCAACAACTGTGGGCAAAAGTGCGCGACCTGATGGCTCTAGAGCGTCAAAAAGGTGTCCTTGATGCCGATACCCGTGTCCCCTCTTCGATTACCGCCCACGCACCGGGCTACATTGACCGGGACTTGGAGCAAATCGTGGGTTTGCAAACCGATAAGCCCCTGAAACGAGCCATCATGCCCTTTGGCGGCATTCGCGTGGTGGAAACCTCCCTCAAGGCCTACGGCTATGAGTTGGATCCGCGCACGAAGGAAATCTTCACGAAATATCGCAAAACCCACAACGATGGCGTCTTTGATGCCTATACGCCTGAAATGCGCCGCTGCCGAAAATCCGGGATCATTACCGGCCTGCCGGATGCCTACGGTCGGGGTCGGATTATCGGTGACTATCGCCGCGTCGCCCTCTATGGGGTAGATCGCTTGATTGCCGACAAACAGGCACAGCAGGCTTCCCTAGAAGTGGATGTCATGGACGAAGAAACCATCCGCCTGCGGGAAGAACTTGCTGAGCAAATCAAAGCCCTTAATGAACTCAAAGAAATGGCTGCTAGCTATGGCTTTGATATTTCGCGGCCGGCGGCCAACGGTCAAGAGGCGGTGCAGTGGCTCTATTTTGGCTATCTTGCGGCGGTTAAAGAACAAAACGGCGCCGCCATGTCCCTAGGGCGGGTCTCCACGTTCCTCGACATTTACTTTGAACGGGATTTGCAGCGTGGCACCGCCACAGAGGCCGACATCCAAGAGTGGATTGACCACTTTGTAATGAAACTGCGGATAGTGCGCTTTCTGCGGACGCCGGAGTACAATGAACTCTTCTCAGGCGATCCCACGTGGGTGACGGAATCTATTGCCGGCATGGGTCTGGATGGTCGGCCTTTGGTGACGAAAACCAGTTTCCGCATCCTGAATACACTCTACACCCTTGGTCCTGCACCAGAACCGAACCTAACGGTGCTGTGGTCGGAAAACTTGCCCGAGGCCTTCAAACGCTTCTGCGCCCAAGTTTCCATTGACACCAGCTCCATCCAATACGAAAACGATGACCTCATGCGTCCCTACTGGGGCGATGACTATGCCATTGCCTGCTGCGTCTCCGCCATGCGGGTCGGGAAACAAATGCAGTTCTTTGGGGCACGGGTGAACCTCGCCAAAGCCCTCCTCTACGCGATTAACGGCGGGCGGGATGAGGTCTCCGGAGAGCAGGTGGCACCCATGTTTGCGCCAATTACGGGTGACACGCTGAAGTGGGAAGAGGTGCTGCCACGCTTTCAGCAGGTGATGGCATGGTTGGCGAAGGTGTATGTAAATACCCTCAACATCATCCACTACATGCACGATAAGTACTGCTACGAGCGGCTGGAGATGGCCCTCCACGATCGCGATGTCTTCCGCACGATGGCCTGTGGGGTGGCGGGTCTCTCGGTGGTGGCAGATGCCCTCTCGGCCATTAAGTACGCCGAGGTGAAAGTGATCCGCAATGCCGATGGGTTGGCGGTGGACTACGAGATCAAGGGAGACTTTCCGAAGTACGGCAACAACGACGATCGCGTGGATAGCCTTGCAGTGTGGCTGGTGGAAACCTTCATGAATGAAATCCGCAAACACAAAACCTACCGCAATGCGGTGCCCACGCAGTCAATTCTGACGATTACCTCCAATGTCGTCTACGGCAAGAAAACGGGCAATACTCCCGATGGCCGCAAAGCCGGTGAACCTTTTGCGCCGGGGGCCAACCCCATGCACGGTCGCGATACCAAAGGGGCGATCGCCTCACTGGCGTCCGTGGCCAAGTTGCCCTACGTCCATGCCCAAGACGGCATCTCCAACACGTTCTCCATCGTCCCCGCTGCCCTTGGCAAGACCCGGGAAGATCAAATCCGCAACCTCGTGAATCTCCTCGATGGCTACATCCACGATCAGGGCTTCCACCTCAATGTCAACGTGCTTAACCGTGAAACCTTGTTGGATGCCATGGATCATCCGGAGCTGTACCCGCAGCTCACAATCCGGGTATCTGGGTATGCGGTGAACTTTGTCAAACTCACCCGTGAACAACAGTTGGATGTGATTAACCGCACGTTCCATGAACGCTTTTAGGCTCTCTAGGCGGACTGCTGCCTAGGTGAACGTCGCGTCCTCTACCTCGGTTGCACTGGCGATCGGGGTAGATTTTTTAGGGTAGTAACGTATGGCTTGCTAGTCCATTGGTGAATCTTGTTAATCTTCCCTTTTTCTACGGCCACGCCGAGGGCGATCGCGCCTGTTTGCTGCTCCATGGTTTGGGCGGTGGGGTCTATGAGCTGCAACCTTTGGCAGAGGTGCTCTACGAGGTAGGTTGGACGGTTCAGGGCATCCTCTATCCGGGGCACGATCGCCCCAGTGCCTACATGCCTGCCTCGACCTGGCCGCAGTGGTATGAGGCCGTTGTCACAACTTTTCAGACCATGCAAGACACCTACCCAAGGGTTGCGGTGATCGGCTTTTCTACAGGGGGAACGTTAGCCCTCCATCTTGCCCATCACCATCCTGTAGAGGCTTTGGTGCTTCTTGCTCCCTTTTTGCGGATTTATCGGCCGTGGTTTTTCCCTGTGGCTCCGGAGAAGCTTGTGCAGTCTCTTGGGTCGTGGATTCCCTGGTTACCGCGGCGGCACTTGCCGATTCGCGATCGCGCCCTGCGCCAAGCAGCGGAAGCCGCCTGCTATTTCAAAAGTTTTAACCTCCAAGCCGTACGCAGTGCCCTCGACCTCATTGCCCAAGTGGAGCAGGAATTGCCTCAAATTACTACGCCAACACTCATTCTCCAAAGCCGTGGTGACACCGTTGTAGATCCCCAAGGAGCCGAGATTATCTATGAACAACTGGGCAGCCCCCACAAGGAATTGCACCGGCTAGAGAATTCGGATCACTTGCTGCCCCTTGATGTGGAGCGAGCGCAGGTATTCGCCAAGGTGGTCGCCTTTTTGGGAAGATAGTTGCAGTGGGTTACTCGCCTTGCCATGGAAACCTTGGATCTACGGGGAACGCCCTGTCCTTTGAACTTTGTGCGCACCAAGCTGCGCCTGCAACAGTTGCCCCCCCGGCAGCCCCTTGAGGTGTGGTTAGATGCGGGGGAACCTATTGAGCAGGTGCCCGATAGTTTGCGGATGGCGGGCTATGATGTTCTCGGGATTGAGCCACGGCAGGACTATTTTGCCCTTCAGGTGCAGCGTCCCGCATGAGTGATCTGGTGGGCTTGGTGCGGGCCGTCCAGGCCAATTACTACCGCGTCCGCCTGCGGGAAGCCGTCAACGGCATTGAGGAGTTACTCTGTGTGCGCCGCGCCCGCCTCAAGAAGATGGGGCAGCAGGTGTGTGTGGGGGATTGGGTCGTGGTGACCCATCCCGACTGGCCAGGACAGCGGGGAGCGATCGCCGAGATTTTGCCCCGCCGCAATCAATTGCCACGCCCGGCGATCGCCAATGTGGATCAAATCTTCCTCCTCTTTGCTTTAGCCGACCCCCCTGCCGAGGTGCATCAAATCAGCCGCTTTCTCTTGACTGCCGAGGGGTTGAATGTCCAGATTCACGTGGTTTTCACCAAAGCGGATTTAGTGTTGCTCCCAGTGCAACAACAGTGGCGCGATCGCCTGCATCAATGGGGCTACGCCTGTGATGTTATTAGCCTCACGGTAGGGAATGACTGGCAATGTCTGCAACCGCGGTTAGCCCACAAAATCACCGTTGTCTGTGGCCCGTCGGGCGTGGGCAAAAGTAGCTTAATTCGCCATCTTACACCCCGCGAGGAGATTCGCATCGGTGCGGTCTCCGATCATTGGCACCGCGGGCGGCACACCACTCGCCATGTGGAACTGTTTCCCCTACTGCAGGGGGGCTGGATTGCCGATACACCGGGCTTTAACCAGCCCGAACTGCCCCCCGACCCCCAGCAACTGGCGGCGGCGTTTCCGGAGATTCGCCAACGGCTGAGCAAGGATCGGTGCCTTTTTGATAACTGTTGCCACGACCAGGAGCCGGGCTGCTGTGTACGCGGTGATTGGGAGCGCTACCCTCTCTACCTTGAGTATTTACATGAGCTTGAAGCCTTGACTAGTCCAGAGCCATTCTTGGGAAATCTGCCCCGCGTGAAGGTCAAGAGTGACAGCCAAGGTCAGCCGCGCCTTGAACCCCTCTTGGATCCGAAAAAATATCGCCGCCGATCGCGACGGCAGCAGCACCAACATCTCAATCCTATGGCCGAAGAAGTTCTCGATAGTGAATTGTGATGACGATGCCCCCCGTATTGACCCTCCTCCTGTGGGGTGTAACCGCTCTTTCCCTCCTCATCTGGCTGGTACTCCTGCTCTTTTGGGGACAGTTTTGGCGCATGGATCAACGACTCCAAGGCGGAGACCTCAGGACTTGGCCAAGGGTTGTTGCCGTGGTTCCGGCCCGCAATGAGGCGGCGGTGATTGGTGCCAGTGTGCGATCGCTCCTAGAACAGGACTATCCTGGAACCCTGCACCTAATCGTCGTGGACGATCAAAGTGAGGATGGTACAGGGGAGATTGCGCGCCAAACGGCCCTTGAATTGGGCAAGGGCGATCGCCTGACGGTTATCGAGGGCACACCCCTCCCCCGCGGCTGGTCCGGGAAACTCTGGGCGCTGTCCCAAGGCATTGCCGCTGCCTGTGCATTTCATCCCGACTACCTGCTGCTTACGGATGCCGATATTGCCCACGATCCACAAAATTTACGGCAATTGGTCGCCCATGCCCGTCAGCAACAGTGCGCCCTTGTCTCCCTAATGGTGAAACTGCGCTGCCAAAGTGTCTGGGAAAAATTACTCATTCCCGCCTTTGTCTTTTTCTTTGCCAAGCTCTATCCCTTCCGCTGGGTCAACGATCCCAAGCGGTCAACGGCAGCCGCCGCCGGCGGTTGTATTTTGATTGATCCTGGGGCGCTGGCCAAGATCGGCGGCATTGCCTGTATTCGCGATGCCCTGATTGATGATTGTTCCTTGGCTGCTGCTGTGAAGCGAGCCGGCTACCGCCTCTGGTTGGGGCTAACCCCCACAACGGTGAGTTTACGCGCCTACAACAGTCTCAACAGTATTTGGCAGATGGTGGCTCGCACCGCCTATACGCAGTTGTCCTATTCACCCCTCCTGCTCGTGGGAACCGTGATTGGCATGACACTGGTGTATTTGTGGCCTCCCCTTGCCCTCGCTGTCGGGCTGAGCGGGGGATTGTTACCGCTGGCGGCACTGGCAGGACTGGTGTGGGGCTTGATGGCGATCGCCTACGCGCCAACGGTTCGTTTCTATGGCCTCAACGGTGCTTGGGCGCTGACCCTGCCTGTCATTGCCTTCCTCTATACCCTGATGACCTTGGATTCTGCCCGTCGCCACTGGCAAGGTCGGGGGGGTGCCTGGAAAGGACGGATTTATCCGCGCAAGTCATAGATCGGGCGATAGGCCATGACAATCAGCGTGTCACTGGAGTCAAGTGCCTGAAAGTCCGTGGGACGAGGGCCATAGAGGGTGGTGGGATAGTGCCCCGGCTCAATTCAATAAAGTAAAACTCATTGGTGTGGTCAGAGTAGGTCAGGACTTGGCGATAGACCTCGGACATTTGGCGAAAGAGAGCACTTTGAGCAAGAATGCCGGAACTATAGTCCTGACTGGAAATGACTTCATCTACGCCGGCTTCTTTGAGGTGACGCTGGCGATCGCCCCTAGGGTAAAGAAGCGTTGAAGCCGCTCGTGCATTGGCTGGCTAGGGAAACATCACGTCTATTCTAGGATTCCCTGGGTGCCCCTCTCCCCCTTGTAGAGTCTCTCAGATTCCAGTATCCTGACTGCTATACAGCCCTTTTCCCTAAGGATAAACCCCTTCAAAACAGCCACAACTGCTTAATGACGGAATCACATCCCCCCAACAGGTCAATCCCACTGGCAGAGGAAAAATTTATTCAGCATCATGGAAACAACCTCGGCAGTAAAGGAGCAGTCTCTTGAATAAGCCTGACGACCCACGCCGCCGAATACAACCGTACCTCTGGGGTGCTCCCTAGAAGAATCGCCGCAATGTCTGCTGCTGCCTCAGAAATTTTACTGATTCTCCTGTTGATCATCGCCAATGGCATTTTTGCCGGTGCTGAAATCGCAGTGGTCTCCGCCCGCAAAGTCCGTCTCGAGCAACTGGCAAAACGGGGTAAACGCAAAGCGAAGGCAGCACTGAAACTCGCCAACTCCCCCAATAATTTTCTTTCGGCTGTACAAATTGGCATTACCCTGATTGGCATTCTCAGTGGTGCTGTGGGGGGTGCCACCCTTGCTCAGCGGTTACAGGTTGCCCTCAGCTCCCTACCTTGGTTGGGTCAATACAGCCAGCCCCTGAGTATCGCCATTGTGGTTACGGGGATTACGTATCTTTCCCTTGTGATTGGCGAACTGGTGCCCAAGCGGATTGCCATGACGTACCCGGAGGCGATTGCCTGCAACATTGCCAAACCCATGACATGGCTGACAAAATTAGCAGCGCCGGTTGTGCATTTATTAAGCGTTTCCACAGATACCATCCTGCAAGTATTGGGCATTGCCACCACCGCCGAGCAAACGGTGACGGAGGATGAAATCAAAGTTCTGATTGAACAAGGGGCACAGGCGGGTCTCTTTGAAGTGGCCGAGCAGGACATGGTGGCGCGAATTTTCAACCTCGGCGATCGCCCGATTCAGTCCATCATGACCCCCCGCACCGATATTGTCTGGCTGGACATTGAATCCCCCCTTGAAGAAATTGAAGCCGAGATTCTGGCCAGCTCCCATTCGCGGTTTCCTGTTGCCGAAGAAACCATTGATCACTGCTTGGGGATTATTTCTGCCAAGGACTTTTTAGCTGCCCGCTTAACGCAGCAACCCATTGATCTCCGCCAGCTTTTGCAACCAGCGCTGTTTGTCCCTGAAGGTCTACCGGCACTCGATGTCCTTGAACTCTTTCGCCAGTCGAGTCAGCACATGGCTCTGATTACCGATGAGTATGGGGGGATTGAAGGGCTGGTAACCCTCAACGATCTCACAGAGGCGATTATTGGCACGCTGCGCCATAAGGAAGGCGAAGAACCAGAAATTATTCAGCGGGAGGATGGCTCTTGGCTGTTGGATGGTCTGCTTTCCACCTATGAACTCAAGGAATTGCTGCGGCGAGAAAGTTTACCTGAGGAAGACACTGCTAACTACCACACTCTCGGCGGGCTAATCATTACCCTTTTTGGTCGCATTCCCCAGTCGGGAGACTACATTGAAACCGATGGCCTACGCTTTGAAGTGGTGGATATGGATGGCAACCGTGTGGATAAGGTGCTGGTGACCGAACTGGTGAGTGATGATGCCCTTGCCGATGAGACCCACACCAAGGAAAAAGATTAGCGACGGCGCAGATCTGCTAGCGTGCGTTGCAGCGATCGCCAGCGCTGTTGTCGCAGTTGATTCAAGGCGCGCTTCAAGGGGGTCAAGGGGGGGTGCTCACCGCCATAGCGCCAAGCGACATAGCCTTGTGTCAAGGTTTCCATGGCACGTTGGCTGATGGTATCCAGACGGCCACAGGTTTGCAGCGATCGCGCGTATTCCCAAGGGGTTTGATTGGGTCGCTTGGGCAATCCCTGCTGTGCCAGACTATCGAGCATTTGCACATAAAGGCGGGGGATCGGCGGTAGTTTTTGCAGGCGTTGCCGGTATCGCCATGTATGGAGGGCATGCCACAGTCCCCAGACAAGGATGACGCCACCAAAGAGGATGAGAATCCCTTGGACAATGCCCCCTAGCCCCTGACTAAACAGATCAACGAATTTTTGCAAAGCGGTTTCGAGGGTGGCAAAGAGGGTACCCAAGAATCCCGTAACTGGGGTGGGCAACCAGCCGGTGACCCACTGCCAAAACTGCTGTAGGACGCTAAAGGTCTGATCCACCTCTAGGGTTTGAGGATAGAGATCATGGCCGGGAATTGGGTCGAAGAGAAACCAGCCCAGGTTGGGGAAGTAGGCTTCTGCTAAAGCATAGGCATCGGTGTTGCGAACCACGTATAAGCCCGTAAAGGGGTTAAATTCCCCTGTGCCCAAACCGGTGACCAAGCGGGTGGGAATGCCGATACTGCGCAACAGCAGCGTCAGGGCACTGGAAAAGTGATCGGGATAGCCCCCCCGCCACTCAAAGAGAAAGGCTGCGACCAAATCTTGATCTTTGCCCAGTTCAGGAATATCGGTTTTCAGGGCATAGGATTGCTTGAGAGCTTGGGTGAGGTAGAGAGCCTGCTCGTAGGGTTCAGGAATCGGGCGATCGGCTTTGGCAAGGAGGTCTTTAGCCAGCGCTTGCAGTTGCGGTTTCAGATTGCTAGGCACCTCTAGGTACTGCTGATAGCCGAGGGAATAATTAATTTTGGGTGCTTTGCGCAACAAAGAGCGATCGCGCACGGGCACTTGGGAAATCACTGAATAGGTTAACCCCTGCGGCAAAGGCACCGGCGCCCGCAGACCCCCATCAGGATCGCGGGCAATTTCACGGGTTGGGAAATAGAGTTCGCGGGGGTCGTAGAGGTGGGGAATCAGGTTACTGAACTCAGAAACAATGGTGTAGGTCTGAATCACTTCCCGCGTCGGCATTTGGGAGAGTTGTTGCGGCAGTAGATAGCGAAAACTCCAAGAAGAGCGCTGCAGGATCTCTGCCTCCTCATTGCGACTAATGCGCCAACCGCGCCCTGTATATTTGTCAAAGGCAAGAACCCGCCAAAAACCGGGAGCTTGCGATCGCACCCGCATCAGTTCCCGTGGCATCATGGGCAGGCCAAAGGTCTGATCAATTTCACTGTTAAACCCGTAGTAAAAATTGCTGTCAAAGGTCTCAGCGGGGCGATCGCTAACGTTCTCTCCAAAGGTTTGATTGGCCAGCGCGTCACCAACCCTAGACTGCCCCTGCCCGCGAATAAAGCCCCGGTTAATTACCCGCGCCTGATCAAAGGTGCCCTCCACCTGAATATCCGCACTGACCGGCAAGGTGCGAATCTGATAGCCGGGGAAACGCGGCAGCAGTACAAAGACCACCATCCCCAAGCCGAGAATCAGGGCAAACAGTCCCACCCATTGCCGCCAGGGAAAGCGCAGGGATGTCAGTGTGGTGGAGAGCAAGCCAAGGCGTGAGCGGTAGTCGAGAACAAGTACCGGGAGGGCGATCGCCAAAAAGATCAAAAGAAACACGCCAAAGGCCATGGTTTGGCTAAGGGTGGCGGCGACACTGATTAAAATCAGGGCAATCACCATCGAGTAGCCCAAATCCTTACGGCGGGGCAGGTCAAAACTGTGGAGCACCTGCAGTTGAATCAAGAGTTCGGTCAACAGGATCCGTGAATCTTGGCTGAAGGTCGCCAACCGCCCCAAAAAGAAAGCCAATGCCGTCAACATTCCAACGGCGATCGCCAGCTTCGCCACAACATTTCTCTGCCGCCGGGCCCACCAACTCCAACCAAAGCCCGCAATGGAGAGGGGAACTGCCCAAAGACTATTGGCAGTCTCTGCCGCCACGTCCGTTGCCACCAGGCCGACAATCACCATGCCCAAAACGCCAAGACGCAGCAGCAGGGAATCCTCCACCTCTTTGGCGGGAGCCAGCATCGGTGAATTGGCAAGGGGTTGCAACCAAGAGGGAACCATCGGACGGTAGCGGCAAACAGTGCTCTGAACCTCAGCCGCCCGCGATCGCCGGAATGATGCTCACCTCATCCCCATCTTTGAGGGGGGTTTCCAGGCCGTTGAGGAAACGAATGTCCTCATTGTTGACGTAGAAATTCACAAATCGCCGCAGTTGGCCATTTTCATCACAGAGCCGCCCTTTGATGCCGGGGCAGTCCTGCTCTAGCTTTTCCAGAAGCTCAGCAATCGATTGGGCTTGACACTCCACCGTCGCTTGATCGCGGGTGAGTTTTTGCAAGGGAGTCGGAATCAATACGGTAACAGCCATAGACCTTCACCAACCATCCATCAATTTCACACAAGAGCAAGAAAAACCTAAACCAATACCGGTTGCCAATCCAACCGTTCAAGGGTGCGCGATCGCTCCAAGGCGCGCTCGAAGCTGGCCAACTTGGGTTCAATTGTCAGGGGTTGGCCAATGTCATTTTGCACTGCCTCTTGAGTTTTTAGACCATTGCCCGTGATATAGACAACCGTCACCTCTTCCGGGTCAATTGTGCCTGCCTCCACCAGCTTTTTGAGAACGGCAATCGTCGTGCCGCCAGCGGTTTCGGTGAAAATTCCCTCTGTTTCTGCCAGCAGCTTGATCCCCGCCACAATTTCTTCATCGGTGGCTGCCGCGATCGCCCCATTGGTTTTGCGGGCAATATCCAAGGCATAAACGCCATCAGCAGGGTTACCAATGGCAATGGATTTGGCAATGGTGCTGGGCTTCACCGGTGCCACAAAGTCCCGCCCTTCGGCATAGGCTTGGGCAATGGGAGAGCAGCCCGCTGCTTGGGCACCACTACAGCGCACGGGTTTGTCGGCCACCAGACCCACTTCCACAAATTCGCGGAAGCCTTTGTAGATTTTCGTGAACAAAGAGCCGGAGGCCAAGGGAGCCACAATGTGGTCGGGAAGCTGCCAGCCCAACTGTTCAATCACCTCATAACCAAGCGTCTTTGACCCTTCCGAGTAGTAGGGGCGCAAATTGATATTGACAAATCCCCAGCCGTGGGTATTCGCCACTTCTGAGCACAGGCGATTGACTTGGTCGTAGTTGCCCTCCACGGCCATCACCGTTGGTCCATAGATGAGCGTGCCCAAGACCTTGCCCGCTTCCAGATCCGCCGGAATAAAAACGCAGCAATCTAAGCCGGCGTGGGCTGCGATCGCCGCCGTTGAATTCGCCAAATTGCCAGTACTGGCACAGGAGACCGTTGTAAAACCCAATTCCCGCGCCCGCGTCAACGCCACCGACACCACCCGATCCTTAAAGCTAAGGGTGGGCATATTCACCGCATCGTTTTTGATGTACAGCTGCTTGAGTCCAAGGCGCCGCGCCAGCCGCTGGGCTTTGACCAGAGGAGTCATCCCTGTGCCCACATCAATAGGGTTGACCGAGGTCACGGGCAAAAAGGGACGGTAGCGCCAAATGGACTTCGGTCCCGCCTCAATGGTGCTGCGCGTTACGGCTGCCGCCAATCGGTTGAGATCGTATTTCACCTCAAGCGGACCAAAACAGTATTCGCAGACGTGAATCGCTTGGGGTTCGTACTCGGCACCACACTCTTTGCACTTGAGGTGGGTAAAATAGGCGGTTTCGGTGGTAGAGGTCAACGTTGCGGTCATGGGTCTTAAGCCTGCCTCAGACAAGTTGTTGACCATCCTAGCAGGGGGCGATCGCCCTGTCAAATATATCCGACTATTTTTATCGGGATTTGAATGACCCCAAAAATTCTTCCCGTTGGGGATGTGGTGCTAGTCATCGGTTGGCGCTATCCTGTGGCTTTTTCAGACTTCAGCGAATAGGCATATGCACCGTCACCAGCTTGGTGCCATCGGGAAATGTTGCCTCGACTTCTACTTCTGTGAGCATTTCCGGCACCCCCTCCATGACATCGTCACGGCTGAGCAGCGTTGTGCCATTGTGCATCAAATCAGCAACCGTGCGCCCCTCTCGCGCCCCTTCCAAAATGGCAGCAGAAATACAGGCCACCGCTTCGGGATAATTGAGCTTGAGACCCCGTTCTTTACGACGTTCGGCCCCAAGAGCGGCGGTAAAAATCAGGAGCTTGTCTTTTTCTTGAGGAGACAGTTGCGTTGTTCCTAGGGCTAAACACTTGCTTTGGCCTCTATCTTAACTTCTGGCTTTGGTGCCCAGAAAATCAATGATGGATAAAGTCAGACTGCGACAACACTATATTGAATGGCGGCAGCACTTGAGCGATCGCGAGTGGCAAGACCGCAGTCGGCGCATTTGTCGGCACGTGCTCAATCATCCCCAGTTTCAACAGGCAACTACGGTGTTGACCTACGTCCCCCATCGGCGGGAACCGGATTTGCGCTCGCTCTGGTCACTGCCAAAACAGTGGGGGTTGCCCCGTGTCGTGGGTCAAGAGTTGCAGTGGCATTGTTTTGACGGCAACGCAGATGCCCTCCAGCAAGGTCGCTATGGCATTTGGCAACCTCCTTCTGAGGCACCCCTGATTGAACCGTCGCGTGTTGATCTGTGCTTGGTGCCTGCCGTCGCCTGCGATCGCCAAGGGTATCGTCTCGGCTATGGAGCCGGTTTTTTCGATCGCCTCTTTGCCCACCCCGACTGGCAGCACGTATGTCGCTGGGGAATTGTCTTTGAAGTAGCAGTTGTAGAAGAACTGCCCCGTGATCCGTGGGATCAGCCCCTGCAAGCTATCTGCACTGAAGTCGGAATCTTGATACTAAAGCCCTAGTTTTGCTAACACCGGCTGCGGTATCTTCCAGTAGCCAAGAATTTTCCTTAAATGTGCCTGAGCCACAACAACTGGCCTTCTTCAGTTCCACAAGCTCTATATTCAACAGGGGGGCGATCGCCCGCGTTGAGAGGTCTAGTTCCCGACAGGCGCCCTGAGCCACACAACCGGGATAATAGGCATAGCGTAAAGCAGACATGCACCTTGAAAAGCCTAGAATCTGCCCTTAGTCTAGCCAATCCTCAGGTTTACTCGTGTGTCCCGCTGCTCAGGTATAATCCTAGGATTTAGAAACCAGTCCTTGTCTTTTAGTCAAAAGCTCTGTGTTACCACAAGCCAATTTCTTGCAGTTCTTTCAACAACCCATGCTATAGGAGTGCTATCTTGCGTTACTTATTTAGTTCGGAGTCTGTCACCGAAGGTCACCCCGATAAGATTTGCGACCAAATTGCCGATGCCATTCTGGATGCTCTGCTCAGCCAAGACCCCCAGAGTCGCGTTGCCGCTGAGGTCGTGGTGAATACGGGTCTTGTGCTGATTACTGGGGAAATTACCACCAAAGCACAGGTTAACTACGTCAACCTAGCACGGCAGAAAATCCGTGAAATTGGCTACACCGACGCTGAAAATGGCTTTGCCGCCAATAGCTGTGCCGTCATCGTTGCCCTAGATGAGCAATCCCCCGATATTGCCCGAGGGGTGGACACCGCCCAAGAAGCACGCGAACACCTGAGTGATGCCGAATTGGATCGCGTTGGTGCGGGCGATCAGGGCATTATGTTTGGCTATGCCTGCAATGAAACCCCTGAGTATATGCCCCTGCCGATCAGCTTGGCTCACCGTATGGCACGACGGTTGGCGGCTGTGCGCAAAACCGGTCAACTCCCTTACTTGCGTCCTGATGGCAAGACCCAAGTCACCGTCATCTACGAAGATGGTAAACCCGTGGGCATTGATACGATTCTGATTTCCACCCAACATACGGCCACCATTGGTGACATTAGCGACGAAGCTGCTGTTCAAGAAAAGATCAAAGCCGATCTATGGGAAGCAGTCGTCAACCCTGTTTTTGCAGATCTGGCGATCAAACCCGATGACAAGACTCGTTTTCTCGTCAATCCCACGGGCAAATTTGTGATTGGTGGCCCCCAAGGGGATTCGGGACTCACGGGACGTAAACTCGTTGTGGATACCTACGGGGGCTATGCTCGCCACGGCGGCGGTGCCTTTTCTGGGAAAGATCCCACCAAGGTGGATCGCAGTGCCGCCTACATGGCGCGTTACATCACCAAAAACATCGTTGCCGCAGGCCTAGCCGACAAATGCGAGCTACAGATTAGCTATGCCATTGGCGTTGCTCGCCCCGTGAGCCTCTTTGTGGACACCTTTGGCACAGGTAAACTGGCTCCGGAGCAATTACTGGCGTTGATTAAAACCCACTTTGATCTGCGCCCTGCTGCCATTATCCAAACCTTTGGTCTGCGTCACTTGCCCCAAGATCGTGGTGGTCGCTTTTACCAAGAGGTGGCTGCCTATGGCCATTTTGGCCGCAATGATCTCGACCTACCCTGGGAAAAACTCGATAAGGTTCCTGATCTGCAAGCGGCTGCCGCTCAGTTTCTAAGCGCAGTCTAAGAAAATATTGGGGGGGATTGCTCCCCCCTTCACTTATTGGATGACTCGTTGCAGGCAGGTTTGTGCCGTGTTCGTGAGCATCTGGCGCACTTCTGGGGTCACGTTGGTCTGTACATTTTCACCGATCGCCTGAAATTCTGCCAAGGTCAGTGAGGATTGCAGTTCATTGATTACACAGGTACAGTAAGCATTACCGTATTGCGCCATTTGTGGCACCTGCTCTTGCAGGGCAGTCGTACATTCACTGGTAAATCGGGAAACCACTTCTGGAGGATAGGGAGCAGCGATCGCCCCCCCGTCGAGGGAGACAACACTCAAAACAGCGCAGGTTATGGAGGATTTTTGTAGTAAAGACATACTTTTTATCCCTCGTGTAGGAAAAACTTCCAATGCCCACTTTTTAGTGACTCCTCTAGTCTAAGCAGGTTCCAAACAATGTGCCACTTTAAGCGATCGCCCCAGGATGAAGATTTACATTCCTAGAGGCAAACGTTACACTAAAAAGATTGGACTATAACAACACTGTTCACCCTAGCCCTATGACCCTATACAACCCCTCTTTGTACGAAGAACCCATTTCCCAAAAGAACTTAACCGCTGCGGGGCGTTCGGATTGCTCCATTTTGGAATGGTTACAGCAAACGGGCCGGTTGATTGCCCGCGATGGCAATGAGGCAGACCCCCTTCTAGATAGCGCCCTAGATGATATGGGTGAAATTGAGGAATTTGTGGGTGACTCCTTGGGCGATTACGACGAAGAAGATGATTTAGGGCTTGAGGAGTAGCGCACGGATGCCCCTATTATCGGAGTGACGTGCTGGATATTCCCATGCCCTACCCTAACACTACTGCGCCGGCCAAGCCCACTTGGCTAACAGGGCAGCGACTCTTTTGGCTTCTCAGTGTTGGTTTACTGGCTAGCGCTGGTGCCTACGATACCCTAAAAGATCATTGGCAGCAGCCGTTGCAAACCTTAACGGTGCCTTGGTTGGTGAGTTTTGCTGTCGTTGCCATTTTAGGGATGGCCATGGTACCCATGCTGCAGCGGCTGAAAACCGGGCAAATCATTCGCGAAGAGGGCCCGCAATCTCACCTGAAAAAGTCGGGTACACCGACGATGGGGGGCATCTTTTTTGTGCCCACGGGGTTAGGTCTGTCGCTCCTGTGGACGGCGGTTGCCCAAGGGCATCTATCGGCAACGGTGGGGGCGATCGCCCTCCTTGTTCTGTGGTACGCCGCCATCGGTTGGTGGGACGACTGGCAAGTTCTGCGGCGCCAATCCAACAAAGGATTATCGGCGCGGCTGCGGCTCGTTCTTGAGGGCATGGGGGCGGCTCTTTTTTGTGCTTGGCTGGTGGTCAGTGATCCCACGGCAACGGTAGTGACTGCTCCTTGGGGGTGGGTTTGGCCCCTTGGCCTGGCATTTATCCCCCTGGCCATTTTTGTGCCCATGGCGGAAGGGAATGCCTTGAATCTCACCGATGGTCTCGATGGGCTGGCGGCCGGCACGGCGGCGATCGCCCTGTTGGCTTTAGGAATGGTGTTGACTCCCCATCCCGATTTGCAAATTTTGGCAGCGGCCATGAGTGGTGCTTGTGGAGGCTTCCTTTGGCACAATCACCATCCGGCGCGGGTGTTCATGGGGGATACGGGTTCCTTGGCTCTTGGCGCCCTCCTTGCCGGCATTGGCTTGGCCGGTCACCAGCTCTGGGAACTGTTTATTGTCAGCGGTCTTTTTTTTGTGGAATCCCTGTCGGTGATTGCTCAAGTGCTCTACTACAAGGCCACCAAAGGCCCCGACGGGGTGGGCAAACGGCTGCTGCGCATGGCGCCTTTGCACCATCACTTTGAATTGGGGGGCTGGTCAGAACTGCAGGTGGTCGGTACGTTCTATGGCATAGCTGCCCTCTTAGGACTGCTCTGTGGCCTCCTGAAATGGCTGGCCTAAGCCGATAGGGGGAAGGGCAATGAAAGCAGCAGTACTCTACGGCAAAGAAGACGTGCGCATCGAAACCGTTGCCGATCCCACACCGGAACCGGGGGAAGTGGTGATTCGCGTGCAGGCGGCCACCACCTGTGGCACCGATCTGAAGGTATGGCGGCGCGGTGGGCATGCGCGGATGCTCACGCCACCCATTCTCTTTGGCCATGAAGCAGCGGGGGAAATTGTCGCTCTAGGAGCAGGGGTGACAGGCTGGCGGGTGGGCGATCGCGTGGTGGCCAATAATTCTGCCCCCTGTGGTCGGTGTTTTTACTGTCAGCGGCAGGCCTTTTCCCTCTGTCCTCATCTAGAGTTCAACAACGGCGCGTTTGCCGAGTACCTCAAAATTCCCGCCAGTATTGTCCGCCAGAATTTGCTGCCCATTCCAGAGTCTGTCTCCTTTGCCTTGGCGGCGCTTACCGAACCCCTTGCCTGTGTCCTCCACGGGGTGGCCCGCTGCGGCTTTGACCCCGCCATGGTTGAGACGTGGCCGAGTCCACCGCAAATTGTGGTGCTGGGGGATGGTGCCATTGGCCTGATGTTTGTTGGGGTTTTGGCTCAACAGGGGGCACGGGTTTTCGCCTTCGGCGGATCCGAGCGGCGGTTGGCGATCGCCCGCACCTTTGGGGCCGAGCAAACCGTTAATCATCACGGCTGCAGCGATATTCCCGCCGTCGTCAAGGACTGGACGGAAGGACGGGGCGCCGATATTGTCATTGAAGCCACGGGGCTTCCTGCAGTCTGGGAAACCGCCATTGCCTGTGGTCGCCCCGGTGCCACGATTAACCTTTTTGGCGGCTGCCCCCGCGACACCTCGATCCGCGTGGATACCGAGCGCCTGCACTACGAAGAACTCACCCTCAAGGGGGTATTTCACAACACGCCGGCATTTGTCCGGCAAGCCCTACAGTTGATTGCCCGTGGCACCCTCCCCCTTGAGCAGCTCATCAGTGGCCAAGCCCCCCTAGGGGAGATTGAAAACGTCCTCCAAGCCATGAAGGCACGCCAAGTGATTAAAGTAGCGCTGCAGCCCTAGGGAGTCATTCCCGCAGCAGTAAGTAGTACAATTGCCCCGGCGTATTGATGAGACCCGCCCGCCCCTTGGCTCCATCTCCCGTGCCCATGAAAATATCCACACGCCCCGGTCCGCGAATGGCACTGCCGGTATCCTGATCTAAAACAAAACGGCTGACGGGGATTGACCGCCATTGTCCTCGGATGTGAAAGGGAAGTTGAGTGTGGATGACCGCCAACGCCCCCGGTGGCATCAGGGATCTATCGGTGGCGATCGATCGCTCTGGGGTGACCGGCGTAGAGAGGCTCCCCAGGGGAGGGCGCCCTTGGGTGGGTTCAAAAAAGACAAAGCTGGCATTGCGAGGCAAATAGCGATCCAGCTCCCCAGGATTGGCCCTAAAGTAGGCAATCAGACGCGGCAAGGTCAGTTCCTCGCGGGCAATTTTGCCCTCGCGAATCAGTTCTTGGCCGATACTGGTGTAGGGGTGATGGGTTTTGCCGGCATAGCCCACGGTAAAGCGGCGACCGTCGGGCAATTGCAGCTCCGCCGAGCCTTGGACATGAACGAGAAAGGCCTCTAGGCGATCGCGCAAATAGACCAGTTCCAGACCCCGCAAAGGGCCATTACGCCACTGCTGCCCATCGGCTCCCTCCAGTTCCAAACGGGTGGGATGGGGCTGCGGCCACTGCTCAAAATCGGGGGGACGCCGAAAGAGAGGATAGCGGTATTCTGGGGTGGGCACTAAGCTGGCGCGGTAGGTGGGGGCATAATAACCCGTAAAAACTACTTGCCCTTGACCATCCGCCCCGATGGACTGGTAAAACACAAATTCCCGTTTGACGGCTGCTTGGAGGGCTGTGGCGGAGCGATGGGTTTGGACGAGGTGGCGAAAGCGCTCAAGGGAACGGATCACCCGCTGATGGAGATTCGACCCAAGGGCGGTACCCGGTTGACCGGGAGCCGTATAGGCGGCATAGTCCCGGCGTGCTTTATCACTGCGCAGGTAGCGCAAACTGTGGTCAATCGCTTGCAGCAGTCGTGCTCGCTCTTGGGAGGACTGCCAGAGCACCGTATCTAGGGCAACTGTGGGCGGGAGTTGGCTAGGGCGGATGAGGGGAGCAACCGTTGGTGCTGTGGCGATCGCGCTCGTTGCGAGGATCACGACCCCCTGAATCCCTCCTGCGAATAAACCCGCCATAGCCATAGACGTTAGGCAAACCGATCCACACTGGAGGCAAACACGGGTTCCACCCGAATGGCAAACACCTTCGAGGGACGCACCACCATGTATTCCCCTTGAATATTTTTAATGGGAACGGAAATAAAGTCGTTAGAATCTGCTTTGGCCGCTAACTCGTTGCTGTACCACTTCTGGAAGTCTTGAATGGTGGGGAAGCGCACCTCCTCACGGTGACCGCCATCCAGAAATAAATGAACCGCAAATTCAGAAGGGGTTCTCGGCATAGGCGCGATCGCTCATCCTTATCATGCACATTATCCCCCTATTATCGCCGTAATCGGTGGCTTCAGGCACTAGGGACCGCCTGTCAAAGGACGGGGAGCGCGATCGTAGTACTGAGCTGTCATCGTTGGGTTGAGAGCACGGGCACGCGCGTAGTCCTCTTGCGCCAATTCCACATTGCCACTATCAAAGTAGGCCATGCCCCGACTGTAGTAGGCAGCAACAAATTGGGGATCCCGCGCTAGGGCAGCATCAAAGTCGGCAATTGCCGCCGGGTAGTTTCGGAGGGCAAGATAGGCCATTCCTCGGTTGTAGTAGGCCGCAATAAACTGTGGATCTTCGCTGAGGGCAGTGGTAAAGTCCGCGATCGCCCGCTGTAGATCCCCTTGGTCATAGTAGGCTAGGCCGCGAGCAAAGTAGTAGTCAGCACTGGGGTTAAGTCTGATCGCTTGGCCAAAGGCCTCAATGGCGGCAGCTAGATCACCATTACCTTGGTGCATTAACCCTAGGTTGTAATAGTCCTCGGCACTGCGGGGCACAAGGCGTTGCAGTTCCTGAAGTTCAGGGGGTGTTAGGGTGGCGATCGCCATGGGCTGTGCCACAGCAGCACTGCCGAGACCAACAAAAGCAGCTAAAACTGTCAAAGCACTGAAGAGTTGTTGGCGCATCGTCGGCCTCCTTGCGGCATCACTTAGCCTTACTTCGATCCTAAAAGAAAATGAAGAAATCACACAGCAAACGATAACACTTGTAATAAATCGCCGGACAAGACCCTTTTCTTAGGTGCCCACACAGCATTCCGCTCTGTAGTGGTTTTAAGCGTTTTAAGCGCACTCTATCCTTGGGAAAAGGGCTGTATATTGATATCTTTAGGTTTTTCTGCGGAGAGGGCAGTGCGCTATCTCTTGGATCAGGTGTGATCTAGGGCACTGACCGAAACTGGGTGTGATATTCAAAGGCGCTTGTAATTGACAATCCGACCGAAACTTTCCGGCTGCAAACTAGCGCCACCCACCAGCACCCCATCAATTTCCGGCTGTGCCATGATCGCATCAATGTTGGTGGCATTGACCGAGCCACCGTACTGAATCGGGACATCGGGATTTTGCAACTTACTGCGAATCAGACCGATGACACGGTTGGCTTCCGTTTCTTCACAGGTATCGCCAGTGCCGATCGCCCAAATGGGTTCGTAGGCAATCACCAAATTGCCCTGATCCACCTCCACCAAGTCCAGTGCCAACTGCTGAAAGATGTGGTTTTCTGTTTCGCCAGCATCCCGTTGGGCTTTGGTTTCACCCACACAGAGAATCGGTGTCAGGCCGTGGCTTTGGGCAGCTTTGAGCCGTTGGTTAACCGTGGCATCGGTTTCCCCAAAATACTGCCGCCGCTCACTGTGGCCGATAATCACATAGCGCACGCCCAACTCCACGAGCATCGGTGGCGAAATCTCTCCCGTAAACGCCCCTTGATCTGCCCAATGGACATTTTGGGCACCCAGTTTCACCCGCGTTCCGTGCAGACTCTTGGACAATACACTTAAACAGGTGTAGGGAACGCAGAGCACCACCTCGCGATCGCCGGGGGTGTCCACCAACTTCCCTAAGAACTCTTGGAGGAAGGCCACCGCCTCCTGTTGGGTTTTGTGCATTTTCCAGTTGCCAGCAAGAACTTTTGGGCGCACTCGTCCTGACTTTCCTCTGCGAAACTTAGCCTAATTAAGCCTACCATACGGGCTGCCCCTCTCATTGAAAAGGATGGCCAAAGCTCAACCCCTTCCGCGACGGTTCCGAGGAGGGCGAGTTGGGAGGTGAGGACTCAGGTTGGATTTTGGAAATACTGTTGGGTGTAGAACTGGGCATAGCGGGCAGAGTGGGCAAGGAGTTCTTCATGGGTGCCACTTTCAATGACCTGCCCCTGCTCTACGACAAGAATGCGATCGGCGCGACGAACGGTGGCCAAACGGTGGGCAATGATAAAGACCGTGCGCCCTTTCATTGCCTTCTCCAGAGCACTTTGCACTAAGGCTTCCGATTCCGAGTCCAAAGCGGAGGTGGCTTCATCCAAAATTAAAATACGCGGATCGGCATAAACTGCGCGGGCGATTGCCAGCCGTTGCCGTTGCCCTCCGGAAAGATTGATTCCCCTTTCCCCCACCCATGTCTGATAGCCCTCGGGAAATTGAGTAATAAAATCATGGGCATTGGCAATTTTGGCTGCCTCAATCAGGCGCTCCCAATCGGGTTCAGAGTAACCAAAAGCAATATTTTGGGCAATGGTGCCCGAAAAGAGAATGGTTTCCTGAGGAACAATGCCAATTTGCCGCCGCAGGCTTTTAAGGGTGACGGTTTTAATATCAATGCCATCAATCAAGACTTTCCCCGCTTGGGGATCATAAAAACGGGGCAACAGGTTAACAATGGTTGATTTACCCGCCCCTGAATGACCCACAAGGGCAATGACTTCCCCCGGCTCCGCCAAGAGATTAAAGTCATTGAGCACCGGACGCTCTGGATCGTAGCCAAAGCACACATCTAGGTATTGCACTTTCCCAGAAATGGGGGGTAAGGGCTGCGCATGGCTGATTTCCTTGATTGTGGGTTCAAGCGCCAACAGGCCAAAGCTACGCTCCACCGAGGCCTGTGCCATTTTGAGTTCGTTGTAATCAGCGGAAATCATATTAATGGGTTCCATTAGTAGCGCCACTGCCGCAACAAAGCTGAGGAACTGCGATCCCGTGAGATGACCGGCATTGATTTGCCACGCCCCCAAGATAAACAGCAGCATAATGCTGAGGGCTTCAAGAAACCCCACCACAGGGTATTGCATTGACTTAATACGCTCTGCACGGTAGCGAGCACGGCGGTTAACATCGGCCTGCTGTTCAAACTGCGCTACGGCATAGTCCTCAGCCGCAAACGCCTTAATCAGGCGAATCCCCGAAAAAATTTCCGTGAGGTGGGAGGCCAAATCGGCAATGCGAGCTTGACTCAGCCGCGACTGTCGCAACAAACGATTGCCAAACCAAGCGATGAGAAACGTCATCAGCGGCGCAATGATCATCGTCCCCAATGTCAGTTGCCAGTTGAGGTAGAACATATAACCAATGACAGCAACTGTTGTTAAAGTTGAGGGGATTAGGCGATGAAAACTATTGTTGACCATGACACCAATGCGATCTACATCCTCGGTGAGGCGGTAGGTGAGATCGCCCGTCGCTGCTTTTTCAAAATAGTCCACCCCCAAACGATGCAGATGACGGTAAAGCCGCACTCGAATGTCATAGACAATCCGTAGGGAAATATCCGACATCAGGACATCTTGGCCAAACTGGCAAAAACTGCGACCGACAAACAGCAGCGAGGACGCTGCACACCATTGAATTAGACCTATCAAATCCCCTGCCCCAATGAGTTTTGCCGCTTGGCCAATTAGGTAGGCGATCGCCGGCATGGTCGAGACGTAGCCGAGGGTACACAAAAAAGCAACCAGTAACCGTCGCCGATAGGGAAGGATATAAGCAAATAACGGCCGGTAGCTGGTATTCCAAAGCATGGGCTATTTTCCAATGCAAAAACGGCTAAAGATTTGTTCTAGTACGGATTCAGTGACCTCTTCGCCGGTTAGGGTACCAAGAGCACGGGCAGCGGCATGAAGATCGATCGTCCAAAAATCAAGGGGCAGTTGGGCATCAATGGCCGCCAGCACATGATTCAGAGATTGGTGAACCTGCTCCAAGAGTGCTGCTTGGCGTTGGTTGATGGCAAAGTCTCGGTTAGCGGCACTAACCCCTTGGTCTTGAACAAGGTCGAGAATGGCCTCCTCCAGATGCTCAATTCCCCTTTGGCTGAGGGCAGAGAGCAGCACCGTAGGAATGGGGGCAATGGGCAATAAAATATCTCGGACATCTACGGTTTCGCTGAGAAGATCGGCTTTATTCAAGACGACAAGGACGGACTGAGGTGCCTGTTGCCGCCGCTGGGGCAAAGCCAGTTGGTCGTAAATTTCTTGGTCGGCGGCGGTCCACCCTTGGCTGGCATCGAGAACGAAAAGAATGAGATCCGCCTCGGCTGCGGCTTGGCGCGATCGCTCCACTCCCATGCGTTCCACCAGATCATCAGTTTCACGAATGCCGGCGGTATCGAGGACTTGGATCGGAATGCCCCCGACGACTAGTTGGGATTCCACAATATCGCGGGTGGTGCCGGGTAAATCCGTGACAATGGCGCGATCGCTCCGGCTCCAGGCATTGAGCAAACTCGACTTGCCGACATTGGGGCGACCCACGATTGCCACTTTTAGGCCGGTGCGGATTAGCGCTCCCCGTTCTGCCGTTGCCAAAAAATCTTCTACTTGATCTTGCAGCTGACGAATTTGGGCTGCTATGGCGGCGGGATCCAAAGGGGGCAGCTCGTCGGTAAAATCAAGCCGCGCTTCGATTTCCGCCAAAAGGGATAAACAGGTTTGCCGAATTTGCCTGAGGGGTCGGCTTAGTTTGCCCGTCAGACCGGCCAAGGCGACTTGAGCCGCCGTTGTGGATTGGGCAGCCACCAACTCAGCCACACTCTCAGCTTGGGTAAGATCAAGCCGACCGTTGAGAAAGGCGCGCAGGGTAAACTCCCCCGGCTCTGCTAAACGTGCCCCGGCGGCAACACAAAGTTGTAGCACCCGCTGGACGGGTATTAGACCACCATGGCAATGGAACTCCACCACATCTTCGCGGGTATAGGAGCGGGGAGCCAGCATCAAGAGCAAAAGGGCTTCATCTACCCGCTCGTCAGTCTGGGGGTCGCGCACGTAGCCGTAGAGAATGCGATGGGACTCCCAAGGCTGCTTGCCAGGAGCTTCAAACAAAGAGCGGGCGATCGCGAGAGCCTTGGCTCCGGAGAGGCGGACAATGCCGATACTCCCCTGTTGGGGCACAATAGCCGTGGCGATCGCCGCAATCGTGTCATGGAGGTATTGCACTACCCTAGTTGATACAGCTCCTTTAGAGACTCATCTCAGCGGCTTGCACTTTCTCCACTTGTTTCTTCTTCAGCACAAGCAAAATCTGCGAGAGAGTAATGGCAGCAAAGAACACCAACAGCCACTTAATGCGGTTGGGATCTTGAAGGACAATTTCTGTATCCTTTTGCCCAAAACCGCCCACATTGGGATTGTTGGTGAGGGCTTCGCCCGCAGCAACCGTTTGACCTTCCTTGACAATGAGGTCAGGACCGGCAGGAATGGTTTCTGTGACGGCTTCGCCGCTTTCAGGGGTGATCACCACCGCCGTACTGCCATCGGGGTTGGTGGTAATATTGGTAATTGTGCCCGCAATGGGTGCGGTAAAGACGTTGTTGTTACTCTTTTCACCGTTGGGATAAACTTGGCCGCGCCCCCGGTTGCCTCCGGCATGGACGGAATACTTACCGAAGTGGATGGATTTATCTGTAGCCGGATTCGGTGCGAGGACAGGGAAAACAATTTCCTGATATTGCTCACCCGGTAGGGGACCCACCAGAATGATGTTTTGCTTGTCCTCACTGTAGGGTTGGTAGTAAATACCGCTGGTTTTGGTTTGCAATTCCTCAGGAATGCGATCGGGAGGGGCAATTTTGAAGCCCTCGGGCAGCATGAGAACCGCTCCCACATTCAGGCCGCCTTTGGAGCCATCCCCCAGCACCTGTTGCACACTGGTGTCGTAGGGAATTTTCACCACCGCTTCAAAGACCGAATCGGGGGTTACCGCTTGGGGCACCTCCACTTGGATGGGTTTGGCGGCAAGGTGACAGTTGGCACACACAATTCGCCCTGTCGCCTCACGGGGGCTGTCATAGCCCTGCTGGGCATAGAAGGGGTAGGCCTGTGCCTGCGGTGCCCATAACAATACACTGGCGGCGAGGGCGATCGCCAGCGTTAAAGATTTGAAAAAGCGTTTCATACCACTCCCTAAATTTTTTACGTCCACCAAGGTTCTTTGCCTGTGCGGAAATCAGTTTCCGTCCAAGGGGTAAACACCAGTTTGTCATCTTCGGTAACCGTGGCATTCACCAGTGCCAAGGAGAGGGGAGCAGGGCCACGTACCACTTTACCCGTGCTGTCGTATTGAGAGCCGTGGCAGGGGCAAATGAACTTGTTTTCACTAACATTCCAAGGCACTACGCAGCCAAGGTGAGTGCAGACAGCATTCAAGCCGTAGTTGGCAATTTGGTGATCCTCAGTAACAATCACGTAGGTGGGATCCCCTTTAATCCCTTGGGCAAGGGAGCGATCGCCCGGCAGGTGCTTCGTCAGGTACTCAGAAACTTTAATATCGTTGCCCAACGCATCCTTGGCAACCACGCCACCACCTGTACCGCCACTGGAGGGCGGAATGAAATACTTGACGACAGGGTAAAGAGCGCCCAACGCTGTACCCGTGATGGTACCAAACGTCAGCAGATTCATAAACTGTCGCCGCCCCATATCGGGCACATCAGACATTCCAGAAACTTGAGCCATGGTTTACGCTTATTTACGAAGGAATCGAAACGAACAGCCGTAAAATAATTACGTTTGTTAACTATTATCACACTGTCCGAGCCGTCCCGACCGCACGGGCTGAAATTCTTGCCAATGCTGACGCCCCTCACCGGTGATGAACTCCATGCCTTGCTCCTGCGCAAGTGGGGGCGCTCCTTTGACCTTCAGTTTCGCCGCGTGGGCGATCGCCTCTTTTTGCAGGTGATGTGGCGCTACCTCGAGCAGGCCTCCTATCCTGATACGCCCGAAGACTATGCCGCCCACCTAAGGGCGATCGCCCAACATCTGAACGACTGGGGCTGTGCTCGGCAAGTCTGCGCCTTTATTGAGACCACCCGTGAGAAACCCCGCCTTGGCAAGGCCGTGAATATCCCCCTTGATCTGGGGACGCGCATTATCGAATGGCTCGAATAGCGCCTTAGCAGATTTCTGAAAAAATGTTAAGAATGTTAAAAAGGATTGCGATGATGTGGGAGATGTCCCCCCGATGCCTGAGAATGTTTGCGGAAGGTTACGTCAGCCCCGTGGGGCGATCGCCGTACCTATCTCCCCTTCAGAAGGTCGGTGAGTCGTAACATTCTAATGGCAGATGCCACATTATCAAGACCCTTGTTTTATAATTCCCACTTTGGAGGAACTCAATGAGCGTCGTCACGAAATCGATCGTGAATGCAGATGCCGAGGCCCGTTACCTCAGCCCCGGTGAACTGGATCGCATTAAAAGCTTTGTCAGCACCGGTGAACGCCGTCTGCGCATTGCCCAAACCCTGACTGAAAACCGCGAGCGGATTGTCAAGCAAGCGGGCGATCAACTCTTCCAAAAACGGCCTGATGTGGTCTCCCCCGGTGGCAATGCCTACGGTGAAGAAATGACCGCTACCTGCCTGCGCGACCTCGACTACTACCTGCGGCTTGTGACCTACGGTATTGTTGCAGGTGATGTCACCCCCATCGAAGAAATCGGCTTGGTGGGTGTGCGGGAAATGTACAACTCCCTCGGTACCCCCATTCCTGCCGTGGCCGAAGGGATCCGCGCTATGAAGAACGTTGCTTCCTCGCTGCTGTCTGCTGAAGATGCCGCTGAAGCTGGTTCTTACTTTGATTTCGTAATTGGCGCCATGCAGTAGGTCGCCTCAGTATCCTTCATTGATTCATCATCCAAATCAGTTTTTGAGGAAAAAGAACTATGCAAGACGCGATTACCGCTGTCATCAATGCCTCTGACGTGCAAGGCAAATACCTCGATACCGCCGCCATGGAGAAGCTGAAAGCTTACTTCGCAACTGGCGAACTGCGGGTGCGTGCTGCGACCGTGATCAGCGCCAATGCCGCCAATATCGTCAAAGAAGCAGTGGCCAAGTCTCTGCTGTACTCTGACATCACCCGTCCCGGTGGCAACATGTACACCACCCGTCGCTATGCGGCCTGTATCCGCGACCTCGACTACTACCTGCGCTATGCCACCTATGCGATGTTGGCCGGAGATCCTTCCATCCTTGATGAGCGGGTGCTCAATGGGTTGAAAGAAACCTACAACTCCTTGGGTGTGCCCATCGCCGCTACTGTGCAAGCGATCCAAGCGATGAAAGAAGTCACTGCTAGCTTGGTGGGTGCCGATGCCGGCAAAGAAATGGGCATCTACTTTGACTACATCTGCTCTGGCTTAAGCTAAGTACAGCTCTCCATTCGCCCATCTGTCTGGGAGTTAGGGGTTAGAGTGTCAGCCTGTCATGGCAATCGTGCTTAAACAGTCTGAGTCTGGCCTTTAGCTCCCAGACGTGCAATCACCCCACACAGATTTGGAGTCCCATCCCATGCGCATGTTCAAAATTACCGCCTGTGTGCCGAGTCAAACCCGTATTCGCACTCAGCGCGAACTGCAAAACACCTATTTCACAAAACTAGTGCCCTACGAAAACTGGTTCCGCGAGCAACAACGCATCCAAAAAATGGGTGGCAAGATTGTCAAAGTGGAACTCTTTACAGGTAAACCGGGAATCAATACCGGTCTAGCCTAGGTGCCTCTCTAAAACTGTTTCCTAGCGATTTTGAGGCTTCACTGTTGAGATAGTTGACTTGGCAGGTTCCTTCCTTCTGAGACAATTATCTGAGCGGTGGAGCTTTGCTTCTTAGGAAGACATTTTTCAAAAAGGCGCCTAAACCAGAAAACGCTCCCAGCCATCGCCATATTGGAACCGCATTTTGGGGAAAATGGCCTCTAGATTCTCGTGGGGGCGCGGGATCACCGTTGACGACAGATAGAGCGTTTTTTCTTTGGGACTCTGAGCCGGGATTTTCTTGGCGGCTTCAACACCAGCTGCAACCGCAATTTGCACTTCAGAAACGTCGCCGCGGACAATAATTGTCAGGCGAGCACCACTGACCACTTCATAGCCCACAAGGGTAACACGCGCTGCTTTCACCATCACATCGGCAACCGCTAAGGCAGGGGGATGACCCAGTACTTCTACCATCCCAAGGGCAATGGGCATGAAGACCGCTCCTAAACACAAAAAATTGTTAAAATAATACTATCTTTGCGATCGCTAGAGGACGCACCGATTTGGCAACATTAGCATATCACTTCTATTGATAGCCTTGATAAGTTCAAAGGGCGATCGCTATAATTGATTTTTATCGCCAAAATCATCTTTTCTGATTGAGTCTTTTTTGAGGGTATTTTAAGAACGCCCCACCCCCATCAGTTTTGCTAAGCCAATCCCCGTAAAATACAGGGCAAGCAGAGCACCCGCTAATAGTCCCTGCGTAATTGGATCAATGGAGGGGGTCAAGACAGCTGCCACGGCCACGGCAATAATCACCACGTAGCGCCATTGGCTGAGCATTTGTGGAATGGAGACAATCCCTAGAGCAATGAGCACCAACTGGAGAATGGGGACCTGAAAGGCAAGGCCAGTAGCGAGGAGCAACAGCAAAATAAAGTCCACATAGCGATCGATCGACCATAATTGCTCAACCACATCTGCCCCATAGTTAATGAAAAAGCCAAGGGCTGCGGGAGCCAAGAGGGTATAGGCAAAGGCCAACCCCGCAATAAAGAGAACTGACGAGCCAAAAACAACCGGTGCTAATAACCGTTGCTCACGCCGTGTCAAGCCGGGCAGGATAAAACGGATGGCTTGGTAAAGAATCATCGGCGTCGCTAGGAGGATGCCACTGTAGGCTGCTGCCTTACAGGAGACAAAAAAGTACTCGCCTGGACTCAGTTGCAGAAACTTGGCTCCTTGAGCGGGTTTTTCAAGGAATTGAATAATCCAGCGGACTTGGCTAAAGCAGAGAACAATGGTGACAGCAGTAGTGCCGAGGATAACAAAGAGCCGCTGCCGTAACTCCTCAAGGTGATCCCAGAGGGACATTTCCACTTCATTGGGCAGTTCATCCTCAGGGTCAATCGGGTCACTGGCCTCAAAGGGAGTGTCAACGATAGCTGAGGATTCTGGAGGGGGACTATCAATATCGGGCGATCGCGTCATTCAATGTCGGCAATTTTAAATCTTCAACTATTATGACTATTATGACCAAAGTCCCCAGATTGCATCCCTTTGGGGAATCGCCTATTTTAGAGAAGGGCTGGAGCGCAAGAATGGTCATGCCTTAGCGCTGCCGCAAGGGGTGGTGATTCAATTCCTAAATCTTGGTAACCTGCGCCGACACTGTCTATGTCCTTAATGGCAATTCCCCGCAGTTGGGGTAAGCTGCCGCTGACGGCGGAACTGCTCAGCAAATTACAACAGCAACGGGAACTGGTTCTCACAGGCATGCCCCGTCTCGTCAAGGGCTTGGTGGCCACCACGTTGGCGCAGCAGAGTCAGCAATCGCTGTGTGTGATTGCCTCTACCCTTGAGGAGGGGGGACGCTGGGCGGCTCAATTGGAACTCATGGGCTGGGATACCGTTCTTTTTTACCCGACCTCCGAGGCCTCGCCCTATGACCCCTTTGACTTGGAAGCGGAGATGGTCTGGGGTCAACTGCAAGTGTTGGTGGAGTGTGCCCATCGTTCCAAGATTGCCGTTGTCACCACAGAGCGGGCGCTGCAACCCCATTTGCCGCCACCCCAACAGTTCTATGCCGCCTGCCTGACGTTACAGGTGGGTCAAGAGCACTCCCTAGAGGAGGTGGCCACCGCCTTGGCCGCTCTGGGCTATGAGCGGGTTTCCTTGGTGGAAACGGAGGGTCAGTGGAGTCGGCGCGGCGACATTGTGGATATTTTCCCCGTCGCGGCGGAGCTACCGGTGCGCTTGCAGTGGTTTGGCGATGAAATTGAGTCCATTCGCGAGTTTGATCCGGCCAGTCAACGCTCCCTCCACGCCGAGGGCGATCGCCTTGATGCCTTAGAGCAGGTGACCCTCACGCCCATTAGTTTTACTCCCCTGATTGCCCAAGGGCTGAAGGCAGCGGATCACGCCCATCTCATTCCGGAAGATCAGGAGGGACTGCGGCGCTATCTTGGGGTCGCTTTTCCGCAGCCGGCTTCGCTGTTGGACTATTTGTCTCCCCAAACCCTAATTGCGGTGGATGAGCCGCCCCTCTGTGCTGCCCATGGCGATCGCTGGTATGAACACAGCCACGCCTACTGGCAAACGTTAGACCCCCCACCGCCCCCTATCCATCGTCCCTGGTCGGCCAGTGTCCAAGCCCTCGAGCGGTTCCAACGCCTCCACCTCTATGAACTGGCCAGTGAGGGGCTAGGTCTCAATTTGTCAGCCCGGCCGGTTCCGGCCATTCCCCACCAATTTGGTCGCTTGGCGGCAACGCTACGGGAGGAACAGGACAAGGGCTACACGGTGTGGTTGGTCTCGGCGCAGCCGAGTCGCTCTGTGGCGCTGTTGCAGGAGCACGATTGCCCCGCCCAGTTTGTCCCCAATCCCAAGGACTTTCCGACCATTGATAAGCTGCAACAGCAGCGAGTTCCCATTGCCCTCAAGGCCGGTGGTTTAGCGGAAATCAGTGGCTTTATTTTGCCCACGTTCCGCACGGTCTTGGTGAGCGATCGCGAGTTCTTTGGCCAGCACAACCTGGTCAACCTTGGCTATGTGCGCAAACGCCGCCGTGCTGCCGCCAAACAGGTGGATCTCAATAAGCTCCAGCCGGGGGACTACGTCGTCCATCGCCAACACGGGATTGGCCAGTTCCTGCGCCTTGAAACGCTGACAATTAACAATGAAACCCGTGAGTATCTCGCCCTTCAGTATGCTGATGGTATTCTCCGCGTTGCCGCCGATCAACTGAATAGTCTCTCCCGCTACCGCAAACAAAGCGATGGCGTCCCCCAACTCAATAAGTTAACGGGCAATATTTGGGAACGCACCAAAGCACGGGTGCGCAAAGCCATTAAGAAAGTGGCGGTGGATCTGCTGCACCTCTATGCCCAACGCGCCCAACAACAGGGTTTTGCCTTCCCCCCGGATACACCGTGGCAGCAGGAGATGGAGGACTCGTTTCCCTATCAACCAACCCCGGATCAACTCAAGGCCATCCAAGAGGTCAAGGCCGATATGGAGAGCGATCGCCCCATGGATCGGCTGGTCTGCGGTGATGTGGGCTTTGGTAAAACCGAAGTGGCCATTCGCGCCATTTTCAAGGCCGTGATGGCGGGGAAACAGGTGGCAGTTCTCGCCCCCACCACGATTCTAACCCAGCAGCATTACCACACCCTCAAGGAGCGCTTTGCCCCCTATCCGATTCAAGTGGGTCTCCTCAATCGCTTTCGCAGTGAGCGGGAGCGCCAGAATCTCCTGCAAAAACTCAAAACTGGCGAAATTGATGTGGTGGTGGGGACGCATCAACTTCTGAGCAAGGCCATTCAATTTCGGGATCTCGGGCTACTGGTGGTGGATGAGGAGCAACGCTTTGGGGTCAACCAAAAGGAGAAAATCAAAGCCCTGAAAACCCAAGTAGATGTTTTGACCCTGAGTGCGACCCCCATTCCGCGCACCCTTTATATGGCTTTGTCCGGCATTCGGGAAATGAGTCTCATTACGACCCCGCCCCCCTCGCGGCGCCCGATTCAAACCCACCTTGCGCCCTATGACCCAGAAACGGTGCGCAGTGCGATTCGTCAAGAATTGGATCGGGGGGGTCAAGTCTTCTATGTTGTTCCCCGCGTCGAGGGCATTGAGGAGGTGGCAGCAAAGCTGCAAGAGATGGTGCCTAGTGCCCGTCTTCTCATCGCCCACGGCCAGATGGCGGAAGGGGAACTGGAAGCCACGATGCTGGGCTTTAGCAACGGCGAGGCGGATATTCTTGTGTGTACGACCATCATTGAGTCCGGCTTGGATATTCCGCGGGTCAACACGATTTTGGTGGAGGATGCGCAGCGGTTTGGCTTGGCACAGCTTTATCAACTGCGGGGACGGGTAGGCCGCGCCGGCGTTCAAGCCCATGCGTGGTTATTTTACCCGCGGCAAGAGGTGCTCAGCGATGCCGCCCGTCAACGGCTGCGGGCAATTCAGGAGTTTACCCAACTGGGATCGGGCTATCAACTGGCTCTGCGCGATATGGAGATCCGCGGTGTGGGCAATCTTCTAGGCGCAGAGCAGCACGGTCAACTGGACAGTGTCGGCTTTGATCTCTATGTGGAACTGCTAGAGGAGGCGATCGCCGAGATCCGCGGCCAAGAGATTCCCGCCGTGGACGATACCCAGGTGGATCTCAATGTCACCGCCTTTATTCCCGCCGACTATATGCCCGATCTGGCGCAAAAGATGGCCGCCTACCGTGCCGTGTCCGCTGCCACCACCAAGGAAGACCTGATGCAATTGGCAGCAGAGTGGAGCGATCGCTATGGGGCATTGCCGAAATCGGTTCAGCAGCTGCTGCGGGTGGTCGAACTCAAGCAACTGGCACGCCGGTGTGGCATTAGCCGCATTCGCCCCGAAGGCAAGCAGCACGTGATCCTGGAAACCCCCATGGCCGAACCGGCTTGGAAACGGCTCCTAGAGCAACTGCCCTCCCATCTCCACAGTCGGTTTGTCTATCATCAGGGCAAGATCACCGTGCGGGGGTTGGGGCTACAGCCAGTGGAAAAGCAACTGGAGCAGCTCATTGAGTGGTTCGGCCAAATGAAAACAACGGTTGCGGCTGCCCCCTAAAGAACAGATTGGGGATCCAATTGGTCTAAAAGAGGTTCAAGGACGGCTTCCCAAGGGGGGAGGGGGGTACCCAACACTGCCTCTAACTTCTCACAATTGAGCACAGAGAAGGCAGGGCGCTTGGCCGGGGTGGGATACTCGCTGCTGGGAATCGCCTCCAAGGGAGCCGTCTCATAGCCTTTAGCCCGCAGGTGTTCAAAAATTTTGGCGGCAAAGCCATACCAACTGGTGCTGCCGCGCGGTGTCAGGTGATAGAGGCCGCCGAGGGAGGGATCTGCCTGCCAGCGTTCAAGCAATTGGTAGGTGACTTGGGCCAGGAAGGGCGCCGCCGTGGGCGTACCGATTTGATCGGCAACCACCCGCACCACAGGACGGGTTTGGGCAAGGCGAACCATGGTGCGCAGAAAGTTCTTGCCCCGCAGGTCATAGACCCAACTGGTGCGCAAGATCAGGTGGGCGGGGTGATGGCGGGCGATCGCCTGCTCTCCCAGCCACTTGCTGTAGCCATAGGCATTAAGGGGGGCAGGGGCATCGGTTTCGCGGTAGGGCAGGGATTGCTGACCGTCAAATACATAATCGGTGGAGTAGTGAATCAACAGCCCCCCCAACGCCGCCATCGTGGCCGCCAAACGACCCACAGCCGTGCCGTTGATCCGCTGCGCCTGTTCCGGTTCCTGCTCTGCCTGATCCACCGCCGTATAGGCCGCTGCATTGATCACCACATCGGGGCGAAGGGTTTCCAGCAAACGGGGAATGGCCTCTAAATCTGCCAAGTCCAGCGTTACGGCCGTGCCCTGGCGCGCCACGGGAATCACTTCAACGCCGGGGGGGGCTTGCTGCACCAATTGCCAGCCCACCTGCCCTGTTGCCCCCAAAATGAGTAGCCGCATTTTCCGCCCTCCTTGATGATGAACTGATTGTTAAAATACTTTAAGAGTTTGCGCGACTGCCCATGAATACGGCAATTGTCCCCAGCGATGCTGCGCCCCACGAGATTGCAATTACTGCTGAAACCGTTTCCGAGGAAGCCGATACTTTTCAACCCTATGACCCCATTGCCATTGAGGCCTATTATCGGCGGCGGCCTTTGCTGGTCTTAAGTCGCTGGTTGCGGATTCTCTGGCCGGTGTTTTGGCTCCTTTTTAACCGCTGGTGGGACAGGATCACCGGCCAAAGTAAACAAAATCAGCTTCGGCGGGCGATCGCCCTGCGGGAAACCCTAACCCGCCTTGGTCCTGCCTATATCAAAGTGGGACAAGCCCTCTCCACCCGGCCGGATTTGTTGCCGGCGGTATATTTGGAGGAATTGACAAAACTCCAGGATCAGTTGCCCCCCTTTCCCAACGAAGTGGCCTTTCAGTTTATCGAGGAGGAATTAGGAGCACCGCCGGCGGAACTCTTTGCCGAATTGAGTGATCATCCCATTGCCGCTGCTTCCTTAGGACAGGTGTATCGCGGCAAACTCCACAGCGGCGAAGAGGTGGCCGTTAAAGTACAGCGCCCCGGCTTGGCAGAAAGTATTACCTTAGACATTTACATTTTGCGCGGGGTGGCCTATTGGGCAAAACGCCTGATCAAGGAGATTCGCAGTGACTTAGTGGCCATTCTCGATGAATTTGCCGCTCGCCTCTTTGAGGAAATGGACTATACCCAAGAGGCACGGAATGCCGAACGCTTTGCCCGCCTCTATGGCCACCTCACCGATGTCTATATTCCCAAAATCTACTGGAAATATACCCGGCGGCGGGTACTGACCATGGAGTGGGTGACGGGGGTCAAACTCAACCAACCGCAGCAAATTCAGGCCTTGGGCATTGATCCGCGCTACATGGTCTATGTGGGGGTGCAGTGCTCCCTAAGGCAGTTGCTCGAACATGGGTTTTTCCATGCAGATCCGCATCCGGGGAATCTGTTGGCCATGCCCAGCGGCAAATTGGCCTATCTCGACTTTGGTATGATGAGTGAGATTGCCCCAGAGCAGCGCTATGGCTTGCTGAATGCCATTGTCCACATTGTGAATCGGGAGTATGAAAGCCTTGCTTACGATTATGTTCGTTTGGGCTTCCTGACGCCAGATACAGATCTGGAACCCATTATTCCGGCGTTGGCCTTGGTCTTTGAGGATGCCTTGGGGGCGAGTGTCTCGGAACTGAATATCCAGCGCATTTTCGATCGCCTGTCAGAGGTGATGTATGAGTATCCTTTTCAGGTGCCCGCCTACTATGCCCTGATCGTGCGATCGCTTTTGACCATGGAGGGGATTGCCATGGGCGTTGACCCCAACTTTAAGGTTCTCAGTGCTGCCTATCCCTACATTGCCAAGCGCCTGCTGACCGACCCGGCTCCGGAGCTGCGCAGGAGTCTCACAAACCTGCTTCTGAAGGACGGCCAATTTCGCTGGACGCGCTTAGAAAATCTGCTGCGCAATGCCCGGGAGAGCCGTGACTATGACTTTAATGTGGTGCTGGAGCAGGCTTTGGATTTTCTCTTTTCGGAGCGGGGCGCCGAGTATCGCGATCGCCTAGCGGATGAAATTGTCAAGAGCCTCGATAGTTGGGCACGGACAACGATGGGGCAATGGAACTTGGTACAACTGTTACCCCTAGTAACCCGTCCAGTACCGACAACGGCGAGTTCCAATATCATCAGTGAACCCAATGCCCTAGAGCATTTGCGCCGCATCTTCAGTATCTTGCAAGATACCCCCGGCTTTGACTGGGGCAAGGTCATCCCGGCAATTTTGAAAATTATCGTGCGCCCGGAGCTACAGCAGATGGGTCAGCGCATTGTCAGCGGACTGCTGCAACGGGCGATCGCCCGCTTTATTCGGGAGATGTTGCTGGCGGATTCTCCGCCGCCTCTTCAGACGACGAGTTTGTCCCGCTAGGCTCTGGGGACGGCAGCAGTGGCGTCGCTTCGGCGGGGGAAGGTGTTTGGGCGGGGGCAGGTTGGGTGGCAGGGGTGGGGCTGGCCTGCGGTTTTGGCTTTGGTGGGACAACGGGAGACGGTGTACTCGGCCGTTCGGGGGGCGTGTTTGCAGGTGGCTGAGCACGGCATACCTCTGGACGATACTCAAAGGCAAAGGTGATCGCTAAGGCTTGATACTGCCCTGTGGCCTCAAAGGACTGCTGACGTACCCGTTCTAGCGCCGCTTGATCGAGAAGCGCAGAGCCACTGCTGCGAATAATCTGGGGATTGCGGCTGAGCAGGCCGGTTTCGGGAGCGGCATTGACCGCAAGCAATTGCCCTTGGGGTGTGACCACTAGCGCAACTGTTGTTTCCCCTTGCAGGCGATCGCCACAGGCCTCTTGGGGATAAAAGTCGGTAATCCGCTGCGCCAAATTTACTTGCAAATTGCCGGTGTTGAGGGTCAATCGCGTTTGATTAAACCAACGGGATAACGCTGCGGCGGCTTCACCCTCTGTGGTTGCTGCGGGTTCTTCAGGAGTGGATTCAGGTGTAGGCGTCGGTGAGGCCAGTTCCGGGGCAACAGCAACATCTTCATTCGGAGTTGTCGGGATCACGGGTAAGGGGCGGGCGGGCGGGGGCAATTGCCATGGGGAGGGCAACGGCTGAAGGGGAATTGGATTCGGGAGTGGTGGCAGTTCCGTCAGCGGCGGCAAGGGGGGCAGTGGTGCCAAGGGGGCAAAGGAAACAGGGGGTGGCTCAATGCCCGCAAACGGCAGAGGCGGTGGCGTAGTCGTGGCAAGGGGCGGCAATTCCGTGGGCAACAGCGGTTCGATAGACGGTAACTCTGCTTCGAGTGCCGGCGAAAGGTTGACCAGGGGCACCAGTTGATCATCGGCTAACTCTGGCGGCGTCGGTTCCGGAACCCGCCCAAAAGCAAGGATAACGGCGTGCAGAAGAATTGAGCTGGCGATCGCTAGTCGTGTTGGCTCCCACACTGGCCACTGGGAAACCCTTTGCCAAATGGGTTGAATTGGTAGCCGCAGCATACAAGAACTCCACACCCCTGAATACCCACGACGATTGTATCTCGGCTGATTCTCCCTAATGCCAAGCAAGACTTGCTACGATAAACGAATAATCCCGTCCTAATATGGCTTGATGCCAATATATTGAAGAAGTGGCTGAACTGTATCGGCAGCGGTGGGCGATTGAGAATCTATGGAAATTTCTGTTGAAAAACCCTTAAAACGGCCAATTTCAATGATGCGAGTAGCACGAATACTGGCTGCTAGGGAAAAAAAGCGTCATCCCCAACCCTAGCTCTGAGCCTCCAGCAACAAGTGCTTTCCGCATCAGGCCAAAAAAATCGCCAAAATAGCCGTCCATCCTTTTCTGGTTATGGGGTAAAGCTTCTGTTGTCATTAGGTACTCTGGACTAAAACTCATAAGCGTATTTCCGGCAGCAACTCTTTGGGGCTTGGTTTTACCTTATCCTAGCTGAGGTTACAATATAGGATGCTAGGAGAGATGGCAGAGTGGTCGAATGCGCTCGACTTGAAATCGAGTGTGGCAGTGATGCCACCGAGGGTTCGAATCCCTCTCTCTCCGTTGAATCAAGAAAAAGGCAGCCAGAACGTCTCCAGCCGCCTAACCCAAATTATGACTTTTTAGCGTGACCTATAAGCCGAGATCCGCCAAAATGTCAGTGGCATGGGTATCGGTTTTCACGTTGGTATAGACATGGGAAATGATACCGTTGCCGTCAATTACATAGGTGACGCGCTTGGCGTAGCCACCGCCATCTACGTCGTAGGCTTTGATAATGGACCGATCCACATCCGCCAGCAAGGGGAAAGGAAGGTTAAATTTTTCGGTGAATTTTTGGTGTGAGGTTTCATCATCGGCGCTTACCCCCAGAACCACAATAGCCTTCTCCTGATAGGCGGCATAGTTGTCGCGAAAGCTACAGGCCTCCTTGGTGCAGCCAGGGGTGTCATCCTTGGGATAGAAATAGAGCACTACCGTTTTGCCTTTGAAGTCACTCAGGGAAACGGTATTGCCATGGGTGTCCTTGGCGGTAAAGGGCGGGGCGGGTGTACCAACGGCTAGAGCCATGACGGATAACCTCCTAACGTTAAGATTTGTTACGTCTTCTTTATTCTATCGGTAGGTGCCAAAAAGTTAGTAGTGGATACGAGGGTCAATCCAGGCATTGAGCACATCAATGAGAATACTGGCGGCCACTACAATCACGGCAAAGAAAACCACAATCCCTTGGACGGTGGGATAGTCCCGCAGGGCAATGGCTTCGTAGAGTCGCTGTCCGAGTCCCGGCCAAGAGAAGGTCACTTCCGTCAAGACCGCTCCTCCCAAGAGGCTGGCAAGGGTCAGACCCAGAACTGTGATCACCGGAATTAAGGCGTTCTTGAGGGCATAGTGAATCAGAATCCGATGCTCAGGAATGCCACGGGCACGAGCCGCTACCACATACTCTGCCACGAGGGTTTGCTTGAGATTTACCCGCACAATGCGCTCAAAGATACCGCTGAGGACGATCGCCAGCGTACAAGCCGGCAGCAGCAAATGGGTAAAGGCAGTGGTGAGTTGGTGGAGATTGCCGTTGAGGAGCGCATCCAGCACATACAGCCCTGTGGGGCCTTGGGGGGGTGTTTCGGTGATGGGGTAGCGGGTGCCCAAGGGAAGCCAACGCAAGTTCACGGCAAAGAGCAGTTGCAGCAGCATGCCCAACCAAAAGAGGGGCAAGGCATAGGTAATGATGCCAAAGAGACGCCCCCCAATATCCCAAGCGGTTCCAGACTTGACCGCAGCCCAACTGCCAATGAGCACACCCAAGCCAAAGGCGATCGCCAGAGCGGCGAGGCTTAATTCTGCCGTTGCAGGAAAATGCTTAGCAATGATCTTCGTGACGGCTTCCCCTTGACTGGTGAGGGAGGTTCCCAGATCAAATCGCAGGAGTTGCTCTAAGTAGTTCAAGTACTGCTGCCACAGGGGTTGCGCCAAGCCCAATTGTTCTCGTAAGGCCTCTTTAACCGCTGCCGGCGCACGGGGGCCTAAAATCGCATCCACGGGATCTCCCGGCGTGGCTCGCAGCAGCAAAAAGACAACGGTGACAATTGTCCACAGCATCAGCGGCGCCAGTAAAAGCCGCAGGAGCAGGTATCCCTGCAATGCCCGCAGGCGAGACATTTAGTTGCCTGGTTATTCTTGAGGGGGATGTGCTGCCCGCCGGCGATCGCGCTCAATCGAAGCTAAAAGCCGTTTGGGATAACTATCGGCGGCAATTTGCAGGATTTGATCGAGGGGCGTATCATTCATAAACTTGGTGGCGGCAGCAATGTACTCGCGGTTAGGACAGCGATCGCCAAGGACACAGCCATTGACACAGGCCTCGGCACAGTTGATGGTTTCTGGCGTTAGTTCACTCATGGCAGCTCTCCGAGGAATCCTTCAAATTTTAGCAAGGGCAGGCCACGGCGGAATTGCCAATGATTGCCCTACCCCCTAGGCTAGAATCGTACTGGCCATGGAAGTATTGGGTAGGAGGCAGAATGCGCAAGAAATGGATCACCCTTTTAGTGCTGGTGTTGGGGATGATTCCCTTTATTGCCCTCTCTGTGATGCCCCTGCTCACCAGTGCCTTTACAGCCCCCCAAGCCACCCCTAGACCTGTGGCCGCTCCCGCCGCCGGGGATAAAATTGCCGAACTGCAAGCCCAAGAAAAGGGCTATCAACTGGTATTGGAGCGCGAACCCAACAATGCCACGGCACTGGAGGGCCTAGTCCTGACGCGGCTGCAACTAATTCAACTGGGCAAAGCAGAAATGACCAGTGTCATTGACCCCCTGCGGCGGTTGGCGGCGCAGCGCCCTGAACAAACAGACTATGCGATTCTCCTAGGGCAAGCGCAACAACAAACGGGCGATCGCGAGGGGGCTGCCCAAACCTTTCAGGGGGTTCTTGCCAAATCGCCGGGGAACCTCAATGCCCTGCGGGCCTTGGTGGATCTCTACCTCAAGGAAAATCGTCCCCAAGCCGCTATTGGTCTGATTGAAGAGACCCTCAAAGGGGCAGAGCAGGCCAACAAAGTGCAACCGGGGAGCGTGGATGTCACGGCTGTGCAACTCCTCCTTGGCGATGTCTATGTGGCTCAAAAACGCTACGATGAGGCGCTGGCTCTCTTCCAAAACCTCGGCAAAGAGAACCCCAATGATTTTCGTCCCGTTCTTGCCCAAGCAATGGCACTCACGGAACAGGGCAAAAAGACTGAAGCAGCCCCCCTCTATGCCAAAGCCGTGGAACTTGCCCCTGCTAAGTATAAAGATGCCATCCAGCAAGCGGCTCAGCAGGTACAAAATGAATCGCCGGCGACTTCTGCTCCCTCACCGCAGCAATAGAGGCCTAAACTTGCTGTTGCAGTTCCTGGAGGCGGGTCAATACCTCTTGGCTGTGGGTGGCCGGGTTCACTTTCAGATAGCGCTCCCGTAGGATGCCTTCAGGATCAATGAGGAAGGTGTGGCGCAGCGAGACAAAGCCTAGCCAAGAGCCATAGGCCTTGCTGACTTGGCCATCGGGGTCAGAGAGGAGGGGAAAAGTCAGCCCTTCACTGTCACAGAAATCGGCGTGGGAGTCCACCGAGTCGGCACTGACGCCGATGACTTCAGCATTGTGGGCATGGAATTGCTCGATGTCCCGTTGGAAGCGCCGGGCTTCGAGGGTGCAGCCAGAGGTAAAGTCCTTGGGGTAAAAGTACAACACCACCCACTTGCCGCGATAATCCTTGAGGGAGATGGGCTGACCATCCACACTGCTGGGAAGGGAAAAGTCCGGTGCCGGGGCATTGAGGGGCGGCAGTTCACCTCCCAGAGCCAAACTAGAAGCTGATGGGCTGAGGAACAGAATCAAACTCAAAAGGGCAACAAGTAGTGAGCGCAAGAACATGGTTAAATCGCTACACTGGCCTTAGGAAAGCATCTAGCTGCACTGTACCGCAGTTTTCACGATTTTGCGAGGTTGATGCCGTCGCTGCCTTTTGGACAAGTCATGCCCCGTTGGTTGCGCCGGCTGTGCTGGCTGGGGCTGGCGATCGCCTTGGGGGTGGGGTTGTGCCACTGGATTGCCGAAAGCCTCTGGTTTCATCAACTGGGCTATTTGGAGGTGGCCTGGCGGCGCTGGAGTATCCAAGCTTTGCTATTTCTCACGGTTGCGGGGGTATCGGCACTCTTCTATGGCCGGCAGCAACACTGGCTCCTGCGGCAGCGCACGCTAACCCTCGATCCAAGCCTGAGGGCACAGAGTACCTATCGGGGGCTGGGGCTATGGCGGCTGTTGGGGTGTGCCGGCGGTTTAACTTGGCTGCTGATTGTTGCCACGTATCACATTGGGGCGATCGCCCTACAACTCTGGCAGCAGCGCTCAGAAATTACCTTTAACAGCCCTCTGTTGCCGCAATTGAGTGTTTGGCGAGTGGCGGAACTCTCGCTGCAAATCGTGCAGAATCCTTGGTTATTGCTGCCCAGTCTGGGGGCGTTGGTACTGGGGTTGTGGTTGCCCGTGCGCCTCTTTCAGGGGATAGGCATTCTCTTGAGCCTCGCCATGGGGGCGATCGCCAGCCTAAGTTGGCCGGTCGTTCTCAAGGGAGGCTTTGCGGTCAGCGACCCCCACACAGAACCGCTCTTTCACCATTCCATTAGCTTTTACCTCTTTCACCTGCCGCTGTGGGAATTGTTGCGGCTATGGTGGGTCAACCTCAGTATTGTTGGCCTAGCGGGAACGGCCTTGGGCTATCTCCTTGCCAATGACAGTCTCAGTCATGGCAAATTCCTCGGCTTCGGGCGATCGCAACGGCGGCATTTACAGGGCTTGAGTGCCTTTGTCTTTGCGACGGTGGCCTTTAGCTTCTGGCTGGAGCGCTACAAGCTGCTTTATTCCACCCAGGGAGTGGCGTTTGGTGCAGGCTATACCGATGTCACCGTGCGCTTACCCCTCTACGGTTGGCTCTCGGCCTCGGCCCTTGCTGTTGCCTGCTTACTGGCTGGCTCGGCAATTCGACAGGGCGGCGAAGGGCAGCGGCGGTTGGGGCCAATTGCCCCCGGCCTTTTCGGCTTTACATTGGGCTATCTGATGGTCATCCTGATTGCAGATTGGCTGCTGCCGACCGCTATGGAAGCAGTGATTGTTCAACCCAACCAACTGCAACGGGAACTGCCCTACATTCAGCGCACCATTACCCACACCCGCGAAGGCTTTAACCTCGAAAAAATGCGGGTGGAACCCTTCCAGCCGGAAAATAATCTCAACGCCGAGATCATTGCTGCCAATGCGGCCACCACCCGCAACATTCGCCTTTGGGATACTCGCCCCCTTCTTGAAACCAACCGGCAACTGCAACAACTGCGCTCCTACTATCGGTTTCCCGCTGCCTTCTTGGATCGCTACTCTCTGAAGCTATCGCCGCAGCAAGACCGATCCGAAATTCGCCAAGTCCTGATTGCCGCCCGCGAAGTGGACTACGGGGCAGTGCAGCAGTTTGCCCGCACGTGGATTAACGAGCACCTTGTGTTTACCCACGGCTACGGCTTCACCATGAGTCCTGTGAATACCGCCGAAGCCAACGGTTTGCCCAAGTACTTTGTGCGGGATATTGGCGATACGGGCGAGCTACTGGTCAATCCGCCGCAGATTCGCGAGAGTATTCCCTTTTTCTATCCCCGCATCTATTACGGTGAACTCACCAACACCTACATTTTTGCCCCTTCCAAGGTTCCCGAACTCGATTTTCCGCGGGGGGCTGAAAATGTCTATAACCACTACGACGGTAGCGGGGGCGTGCCCATTACCGGCTGGTGGCGCCGCCTAGTTTATAGCGTCTATTTTCGGGATTGGCAATTGCTGCTAACCCCCAATTTGCGCCCCGACTCACGGGTGCTTTTTCGGCGATTGATTCAGGATCGGGTGCGGGCGATCGCCCCCTTCCTGCGCTTGGACAGTGAACCCTATCTGGTGGTGGCCGATCCCCGCTCTGAACAAGACATAGCCACTAGCCCGAGCACGGCGGGGGTCAGCTACCTCTACTGGATCATTGATGCCTACACCGTTAGTCGCTACTACCCCTACAGCGATCCGGGGGCGCACCCGTTTAACTACATTCGCAACTCCGTCAAAGTGGTGGTGGACGCCTACAACGGCGATGTCACCTTCTACGTAGTCGAACCCGAGGATGTCATGATCCGCACGTGGCAGCGGATTTTTCCCACCCTTTTTCGGCCCCTCAGTGCCATGCCCCCTCGCCTTTATCGCCACATTCGCTATCCCGTCGATCTGCTACAGGTGCAGTCGGAGCAACTCCTGAAATACCACATGACCGATCCTGTGGTCTTTTATAACCGCGAAGATCTCTGGCAAATTCCCAAGGAGATCTACCGCGAAAAACCCCAAGCCGTGGCCCCCTACTATTTGATTACCAAGCTGCCCATCGGCGCGACGGAGGAGTTTATTCTTCTTGTGCCTTTTACGCCCGTGAATCGCCCCAACCTGATTGGTTGGCTGGCAGCCCGCTCCGATGGCCAACACTATGGCAAGCTCCTGCTGTACGTTTTTCCCAAGCAAGAACTGGTCTTTGGGCCTGAGCAAATGGAGGCGCGGATTAATCAAGATCCAGTTATTTCCCAGCAAATTTCCCTCTGGAATCGCCAAGGGTCAAGATCGGTGCAGGGCAATCTCCTGATTATCCCCATCGAGCGATCGCTCCTCTATGTCGAACCCATTTACTTGGAAGCTGATCAAAATCGACTGCCCACCTTGGCACGGGTCATCGTCATGGATAATCAACGGATTGTGATGGCTCCTACCCTCGAAGAGGCTCTCGAACAGCTCTTTTCCCAATAGTGCCAAAGTCCTTAAATCTGTTAGTCAACCTTCATAGCTCCAAAACTAAACGATACAAAGCAGTTAAGAATGACTACATCTGCCTACATCCATCTGCCCTTCTGTCGGCGCCGCTGCTTCTACTGTGACTTTCCGATTACGGTGGTGGGGGATTCCCCGACGTTGGCAGAATCGTTGATTCAAGAGTATGTGGCTGCGCTGTGTCAAGAAATTGCCCAAACTCCTGCTGACCCGCTACCCCTCGAAACCATCTTTTTGGGTGGGGGCACACCTTCCCTAGTCCCGCCCCAATTCATTGGCCAACTGCTGGAAGCCCTCGATCGCCGGATTGGGATTGCCCTAGGGGCAGAAATTTCCATGGAAATGGATCCAGGGACGTTTGACTTAGAACAATTGCAGGGCTATCTCGGGCTGGGCGTGAATCGCATTAGTTTGGGCGTACAGGCCTTTGACGATGCGCTATTGCAGCTCTGTGGCCGGAGTCACACCGTTGCCGAGGTTGAACGCGCCGTTGAGATGATCCGACAGGCAGGAGTTGCAAACTGGAGCATGGATCTAATTTCAGGCCTGCCGCACCAATCCTTGGCGCATTGGCAAGTCTCCCTAGAACGGGCGATCGCCCTCAACCCCCCCCATCTCTCGATCTATGACCTGATCATCGAGCCAAAGACCGTCTTTAGCAAACGCTACCAACCGGAAGCTGCCCCCCTCCCCACCCAAGCGCAGGCCGCCGCCGCCTATCGCCTTGGCCACAAAATGTTGACCGCTGCGGGCTACGATCACTACGAAATTTCTAACTATGCCCGAGCGGGGTTTGCCTGTCGTCACAATCAAGTCTATTGGCGCAATCAACCCTACTATGGCTTTGGCATGGGAGCCACCAGTTATCTGGGGCATCGCCGTCTCAGCCGTCCGCGTACCCGCCGTGAATACTATCAATGGCTGCAAACGTTACCCGCAGGTCTGAACCAAGTGAGTGCCGATTCCCTGTGGGATCGCTGGTTGGAAACCCTGATGCTGGGCTTGCGCCTCAAAGACGGCCTCTGTTTAACTGCTTTGGCGGCTGAATTTCCTCCGTCGTGGGTTGAAGCATTACAGGCAGCCGCCGCAAAAGTGTCTCCCAAGATGCTTGGTATGACGGGCGATCGCCTCTACCTAAGGCAGCCGGAAGGATTCCTCCTGGCCAATCATGTGATTGTCGCCCTCTGGGAAGCACTGGAGGGATCGGTTTTCCGCCAACAGGAAGGGCAGGGCGTACCGATACACTAGAGGTTGTCTGACCAAGCACACACTCACGGAAAACATCATGTTGGAACAGGGAACCATCTCAATTCACACTGAGAACATTTTTCCAATCATTAAAAAGTGGCTCTACTCCGACCATGAGATTTTCCTGCGGGAACTGGTCTCCAACGCCGTGGATGCCATTCAAAAACTACGCATGGTGGCACGCTCTGGGGAATATAGCGGCGATGTGGATCACCCTGAAGTAACAATCACAATTGACAAAGAAAACAAAACGCTGGCGATCGCTGACAACGGCATTGGCATGACCGCCGAGGAAGTCAAAAAATACATCACCCAAGTGGCCTTCTCCAGTGCCGAGGAATTTGTTCAGAAATACAAAGGGGAAGGGGAAAATGCCATTATTGGCCACTTTGGTTTGGGGTTTTACTCCGCCTTTATGGTGGCCGATCGCGTGGAAATTGATACCCTCTCCTACCGCGAAGGTGCCGTTCCCGTGCACTGGACCTGTGATGGCTCTATCGAATTTACCCTCTCCGATGGCCAGCGCACCAGTGTGGGCACAACCGTCACCCTGACCCTGCAAGACGGTGAATTGGAGTATCTAGAGCCGGGGCGCATCCGTGAACTCATCCGCAAGTACTGTGACTTCCTGCCCGTGCCCATTAAGCTCGAAGGTGAGCAAATCAACAGGCAATTTGCCCCTTGGAAGAGTGCCCCCAACAGTCTCAGCAAAGAGGACTATTTAGAGTTTTATCGCTATCTCTATCCCTTCCAAGAAGACCCACTGCTGTGGGTGCACCTCAATACCGACTACCCCTTTGTGGTGAATGGGATTCTTTATTTTCCCAAACTCCGCCCGGATATTGATGTCACCAAGGGGCAAATTAAGCTCTACTGCAACCAAGTTTTTGTCAGCGATAACTGCGAAGAGATTATTCCCCGCTTTCTGCTGCCCCTGCGGGGGGTGATTGACAGTAGCGACATTCCCTTGAATGTGTCCCGCAGTTTCCTGCAAAACGATCGCACCGTGCGCAAAATTGCCGACTACATTGCCAAAAAAGTGGGCGATCGCCTCAAAGAACTCTACCATGAAGACCCGACAGCCTACGTGCGCTCTTGGCAAGATTTGGGCACCTTCGTCAAATTCGGCTCGATCAACGATGAGAAGTTCAAAAAACAGGTGGAGGACATTCTCATCTACCGCACGACCGCCGAGTTAACCCCCAAAGAGAAAGATGACCCTTGGGTCAGTGAGGGCGGCATTTGTGTGGATGGCCAAACCTACACCACCCTCAAGGAGTACCTCGAGCGCAACAAAGCCCGCCAGGGCAATCGCGTCTATTACTGCACCGATGAGGTGGGTCAAGCCACCTACGTGCAACTGCTCAAGAGCCAAGGGATTGAAGTCCTGTTTATGGACAGCTTTATTGATACCCACTTTGTGCCGTGGCTGGAGCAGAACTACAGCGATGTCAAGTTTCTGCGGGTGGATGCCGAACTGGATGAAACCCTCATTGACAAAAGCAAGGGGAGCGAACTGGTGGATCCCACCACGAAGAAGACCCGCAGCGAGCAGATCAAGGCGCTCTTCGAATCGGTGCTGAAAAAGCCAAAAATGACCATTCGCACCGAAGCCCTCAAGGCCGATGCGCCGCCGGCAATGATCCTATTGCCGGAAACCAGTCGGCGGATGCGGGAAATGATGGCCATGATGCAGCAGCAACCCACGGTGCAGTTGCCGGAGGAACATACCTTGGTGGTGAATACGGCTCATCCCTTGGTGGAGAATCTGCTCAAGCTCAACCAAGGCACGATTATTCAAACCGGTGGCACCTCAGAAACCGGTGCATTGGTGGAAAAGCTGTGTCAGCATATCTATGATTTGGCCTTAATGTCGCAGCGGGGCTTTGATGCCGACGGCATGCAGCAATTTACGGAGCGGGCCGGTCAAATCCTAACCCAACTGACAAGTATGGCCACGCGCTAACGTTTGCAGAGGTGGGAGGTAACGCATGGTTATTACGGTGGCTCTATTGGCGGGCGCGATCGCCCTACTGGCGTGGGGACTGTACCGCAACCTGCCCTACGGCAAGCTGGGGATTGTGGCTTGGCTGCAAACCCTTGTCCTGATGCTCCCGTGGCTGGTGGTTTTTGGCAGCCTCAGCTTTGGGATTGGGATTAACTTTGCTGCCGTGCTCTTTGGGCTGGTGGTCTCCATTGTGGCCTATGTGGCCCTTGGCCGTTGGTTGCGATCGCTGGCGGCCACCGCAGAACTGCCCCTACCCTCTGCCCCCTCCGGCCGTTCTGAACTGGAGCAGACCACCCCAGCCCCGCCTACCGAAAAGCCAACCCTTCCCGCTGAAGACCTGCAAGCTATTCAAAGCATCTTCAGTGTGGACACCTATTTTGCCACCGACTACCTTCCCTACAAGGGGGGGGTCATCTGCCCGGGGAATCTGCGGGGGGAGGCCAAAGCGGTGCACCAGCAACTTACCGAACGGCTCCAGGCCGCCTTGCCCGATCGCTATCGCCTCTTTATGGTGGCCAATAGTGAGGGCAAGCCGATGGTTGTGATCCTGCCGATAACGGCCGAGCCGATTCGCTCAGGCACCCTTCAGAAGCTGGCGGCGGTTTTCTTGGCGGTGGCCACCCTTGGAACCTGTCTCGAGACCAGTGCCATCTTGCAGGGATTTAGCCTCCTGGGGAATCCCAGCACCGGCCTTTTCCAGCGATCGCTCCCCTTTGCCTTGGGTCTGTTCGGCATTGCCGCTATCCGGGAAGGGGGGCACCGCCTAATGGCCAAGCGCTATCAAGCCCGCTTGGGACCACCCCTCTTTTTGCCGGCCTGGCAGTTGGGGACTTTTGGTGCCATGACCCGCATTGAATCCTTCCTTGCCAATCGCAGTCAACTCTTTGACATTGGAGCCGCAGGGGCGATCGCCGGCGGGAGTGTTTCCCTCCTGTTGTTGGGCATTGGCCTGATCCTCTCGCCGACAACGCAGGGCTGGGAGGTGCCGACCATCTTTTTCCAAGGCTCGATTTTGGTGGGGACGATCGCCAAGCTCTTTTTGGGTGCGCAGTTGCACAGTGAAGTGGTAATGGTGCATCCCTTTGTCATTCTGGGCTGGCTAGGCTTGATCATGACCGCCTTGAACCTGATGCCGGCGGGGCAACTGGATGGGGGGCGGATTATTCAGGGGATTTACGGCACCAAAACCGCCAAACGCCTCACGGTTATTACCCTTGTGGTCTTGGGCTTGGTGGCGATCGTCAATCCCTTGGCTCTGTATTGGGCATTGGTGATTCTGCTGTTGCAGCGGGATGTGGATCAGCCCAGTCTCGATGAGATTACAGAACCCGATGATACCCGTGCCGGTTTGGGATTGCTGCTTTTGTTCCTGATGGCAGCTACCTTAATCCCCATGGCGCCGGGGCTGGCCGGTCGGTTAGGCATTGGAGGCTAAATGGCCGATTCCCTGCGGCAAATTTTGACGGCGATCGCCCAAGGGCAACTGAGTGTCGAGACCGCCTATCGCCAACTGCAACACCTTTGCTACGAACCCATTGGCGACTTTGCCCGGATTGACCACCAGCGGCAGCAGCGCACCGGCTTTCCAGAAGTGATTTGGGGACCCGGTAAGACAGCCGATCAGATTGCCGAGATTCTAGAGCGGATGCGTCTCCACTATCCCTGTGTGATGGCCACGCGCATTGCCCCAGAGGTCTTTGAAGCGGTGCGATCGCGCCTTGGGGGGCTGCACTATTTTGAGAAAGCCCGCATTTGCAGTACCGCTCCAATTTTGCCCCCCCGCTTTTCTGCCCGGGTTGGTATTGTCTGTGCAGGGACGGCGGATCTGCCCGTGGCCGAGGAGGCAGCAGTGACGTTGCAGCTTTCAGGATTTGGCGTTGAACGGTTTTGGGATGTGGGCGTGGCCGGGATTCATCGGCTGCTGAGTGTGCGCGATCGCCTAGAGGAGATGGCGGTGCTCATTGTGGTTGCGGGTATGGAGGGGGCACTTCCCAGCGTAGTGGCAGGACTGGTCTCGGTGCCCGTGATTGCAGTGCCCACGAGTATTGGCTATGGCGCAAACTTTGGCGGCTTAGCAGCGCTGCTGACAATGCTCAACTCCTGTGCTCCCGGCATTGGCGTCGTCAATATTGACAATGGCTTTGGTGCTGCCATGCTGGCAGCCAAGATGTTGCGATCGCTCAGCCAGCGGTTATAATGGTTATTTGTTCTTAACGTGTGATAGATTATCAGGTGACCTGTGGCTAACATCAAATCTGCCGCTAAACGTGCCCAAATTGCTGAGCGCAACCGCCTGCGCAACAAAGCCTATCGCTCAGCAGTGCGAACGCTGATTAAAAACTTCCTCAATGCTGTCAGTGAGTACAGCGCCGAGCCAACGCCAGAAAAGCTTGCCGAAGTGCACCGCCGAATGAGCTTGGCCTACAGCAAAATTGACAAAGCCGTAAAGCGCGGGGTGCTTCATCGCAACACCGGTGCCCGTCGTAAAGCGCGGCTGACCCGTATCCTCAACAAAACACTGCAACCCGCTGTCTAATCCCCATGTTGGTGGATACCCACGTCCATCTGAACTTTCCAGAGTATGTGCCCGATCTGGAGGCGGTAGCCGATCGCTGGCGAGCGGCGGGAGTGGTGCGGCTGGTTCATTCCTGCGTCGAACCCAATGAGTTTCCCACCATCCAACGCCTTGCAGCGCAGTTTCCCGAACTCTTTATGGCCGTGGGTCTCCATCCCCTAGATACGGCCCAGTGGCAGCCCGATCTCAAAGAGAAAATTGCCACCCTAGCCGCCGCTGATCCCAAGGTGGTTGCCATTGGTGAAACAGGTTTAGATTTTTACAAAGCCACCAACCGCGAAGACCAGGAAGCCGCCTTTTGGGCCCAGTTGGAGGTCGCCCACAGCTTGAATCTGCCGGTGATTATCCACTGTCGGGAGGCAGCAGCAGCGGCACGGGATTTGGTTCAGCAGTTTGTGCGCGATCGCGGGCGCATTCAAGGGGTGATGCACTGCTGGGGCGGTACCCCCGCCGAAACCGAGTGGTTCCTCGACCTTGGCCTTTTTATTAGTTTTAGCGGCACCGTCACGTTCAAGAACGCCAAACAAATCCACGCCTCGGCACAACTGGTGCCCGGCGATCGCCTGCTGTTGGAAACGGATTGCCCCTTCCTTGCCCCTGTGCCCAAACGGGGCGAAAAACGCAACGAACCCAGCTATGTGCGCTTTGTGGCCGAAGCCGTCGCCCGCCTGCGCCGGTGTGACCTCCTAGAATTAGAACGGCAGACAACCCTGAACGCCTGTCGGCTCTTTCGCTTGCCCCTGCCTGCCGAACTGACCCCATAACATTGGCCGAATCTAATCAACCTTAAAAAATCTAGCGTATTTGCCGGTCTATCGCTTTGAGCATCCTAGGATGGGGCTGTAGGCTCAAGGCACGAAATTTAGAATGTGTTCTTATTCACAAATTTTTTGAAAATTCGCAGACTCCTTTGAACGCTGTTGGCTCTTTGATCCATTGATCAAAGGTGATGGTCTTGAGACTCATTTTGACTTGCCGAGGATACTGTATGGTTAGCTCTCCTCCCCGCCCCACCGAACTCACCGATGAGATTCATGCTTTTGGTCCTGCCCGCGCCACAATTCCAGGACAACCCTTGAGCGAGAGTGAAGTTGAGGCCATGGATGCCTTCTTCCGCGCCTGTAACTATCTGGCCGTGGGCATGATCTATTTACTCGATAACCCCTTACTGAAAGAACCCCTCAAGCCTGAACACATCAAAAAACGCCTCCTCGGTCACTGGGGATCGAGTCCGGGGCTGGCCTTTTGCTATCTGCACCTCAATCGCATTATTAACAAGTACCAACAGGAGGTGATTTTTCTTGCCGGCCCCGGCCATGGGGCACCGGGGGTCTTGGCACCGGTTTACCTTGAGGGCAGTTACACCGAGATTTACCACGACATTAGCGAGGACATCCACGGCCTCAAAAAGTTTTTTAAGCAGTTCTCCTTCCCCGGTGGCATTGGCAGTCACTGCACCCCCGAAACTCCCGGCTCGATTCACGAAGGGGGAGAGCTGGGCTATGTTCTCTCCCATGCCTGCGGGGCGGCCTTTGATAACCCGGAGTTAATTGTAGCGGCGGTGGTTGGTGACGGCGAAGCAGAAACGGGGCCTTTGGCCACCTCATGGCACATCAATAAGTTCCTGAACCCGGCGCGCGATGGGGCGGTTTTGCCGATTCTGAACCTGAACGGCTACAAGATTAATAACCCGACCATTCTGGCGCGGATTCCCCATCAGGATTTAGAGAATTACTTCCGGGGGTTGGGCTATGAACCCTGCTTTGTGGAGGGGAGCGATCGCCCCTCAATGCACCAAGCCATGGCGGCTACCCTCGACTACTGCGTCACCAGAATTAAGGAGATTCAACGGGCAGCCCGCGAAGAGGGGGTCACCACCTTGCCCCGTTGGCCGATGATTGTGCTGCGCACCCCCAAAGGTTGGACAGGCCCTGCGGAAGTGAATGGCCACAAAGTGGAAGGCTTCTGGCGATCGCACCAAGTGCCCATGGCTGATGTCCACACCCATCCTGAAAACCTCAAGCTTTTGGAAAACTGGCTGCGCAGCTACCGTCCTGAAGAACTCTTTGATGAGAACGGCACATTGCGTCCTGAACTCAAGGCCTTGACGCCAACGGGGAACTACCGCATGGGCATGAATCCCCACGCCAATGGGGGGCTATTGCGCAAGGATTTGAAAATGCCCGACTTTCGGCAGTACGGCATTACGGTTGAGAAGCCCGCCCAAATTGAGGTGGAAAATACCCGTCCCCTGGGGGTCTTCCTGCGGGATGTGCTGCGCAATAACCCCACCAATTTCCGCGTCTTTGGTCCCGATGAAACAACCTCGAACAAACTCAATGCCATCTACGAGGTCAGCAAGAAATTCTGGATTGCAGAATACTTTGAGGAGGATGCCGATGGCGGTGAATTGTCCCCCCAGGGTCGCGTCATTGAAATGCTCAGTGAGCACACGATGGAGGGAATGCTGGAGGGCTACCTGCTCACGGGGCGGCATGGCTTTTTCTCCACCTATGAGTCCTTTGTCCATGTGATTGGCTCGATGTTTAACCAACACGCCAAGTGGTTGAGCATCTGCAATGAACTTTCGTGGCGGGCCGATGTGGCCTCCTTGAACCTGCTGATTACCTCAACGGTGTGGCGGCAGGATCACAATGGCTTTACCCATCAAGATCCGGGATTTTTGGATATTGTCTGCAACAAGAGTGCGAAGGTGACGCGGATTTACCTGCCCCCCGATGTGAATTCTCTTCTTTCGGTGGCGGATCACTGCCTGCGCAGCAAAAACTATGTGAATGTGATTGTTTGCGACAAGCAGTTGCACTTGCAGTACATGACAATGGATCAGGCGATTATCCACTGCACAAAGGGCTTAGGGATTTGGGACTGGGCCAGTAACGATCAAGGCCATGAACCCGATCTGGTGATGGCCAGTGCGGGAGATATTCCCACCCAAGAGGCGTTGGCCGCCATCGCCCTGTTGCGGCAGGAGTTTCCAGAGCTGAAGATTCGCTATATCAATGTGGTGGATCTCTTTAAGCTGCAACCCGAAACCGAACACCCCCACGGCCTTAGCGATCGCGACTTTGATAGTCTCTTTACCCTCGATCGCCCGATTATTTTTAACTTCCATGGCTATCCGTGGCTGATCCACCGGCTGGCGTACCGCCGCCACAATCACCGCAATCTCCACGTGCGCGGCTACAAGGAAAAGGGCAACATCAACACCCCCCTAGAGTTGGCCATCAATAATGAGATTGATCGCTTTAGTCTGGCCATTGATGCCATTGATCGCCTGCCTCAACTTCAAGTGGCGGGTGCCCATGCCAAGGAGAAATTCCGCAACATGCAAATTGAAGCCCGTAACTACGCCTACGAGTACGGGGTGGACAAGCCGGAGTTTAGCCACTGGACGTGGCCGTTTTAGGATACTGGCGCACGGGCACGTGGTGCCGCTGCAGATAGTCCTTGATCTGGGCGATGGTCAGTTGGCCGTAGTGGAGGAGGGAAGCTAGGAGTGCTCCCGCCGCTTTTCCTTCCACAAGGGCAGCGCGAATGTGCTCACAGGTGCCCGCGCCTCCGGAGGCAATCACAGGAATCTCCACCCGCTCGGCGATCGCCCGCGTCAGTTCGAGGTCGTAGCCCGCTTGGGTTCCATCGGCATCCATACTAGTCACCAGCAACTCCCCCGCCCCCCGTTTGGCCACTTCCACTGCCCATTCAACGGCGTCTAGTCCCGTGGCTTCGCGTCCACCGCGCACATAGACTTGCCAACGGGGATGGTCTGGATCCCAATGGGGTTCGCGTCGCGCATCAATGGCAACAACAATACACTGGGCACCAAAGCGATCGCTGGCCTGATTCACCAAATCCGGCTGCCGCACCGCCGCCGAGTTAAGACTGACCTTATCTGCGCCGGCCCGCAACAAATCCTTGATCATCGTGAGGGACTGAATCCCGCCCCCCACCGTCAGGGGAATAAACACCTGATCGGCGGTGCGATAGACAACATCAATGAGGATGTTGCGCTCTTCATGGGTGGCCATAATATCGAGAAACACCAGTTCATCAGCACCGGCGGCATTGTAGGCTTGGGCGAGTTCAACAGGATCGCCGGCATCCCGCAGGTTGACAAAGTTCACACCCTTGACAACGCGACCCGCCTGCACATCCAGACAGGGCAAAATTCGTTTGGCAAGCATTTGACCTCCTTGGCACTACTGCACGGTGACACGGCGACCACCGCCACTGACAAAGATAATGGCTCGACCCTCCGCCATCGGTTCCCAACCGACATCAAAGCCACTGCGCCAGGCAATGGCACGGGCAGCCCGAAAACAATCGAAGCTGTCGGGACGCACGAAAAAAACAAGGGAATGTTGGCTGGGGGAGAGGCGATCAAGCGTACGGCGAAAGTTCGACGTGGGTTTTTCTAGGGTGCTAAAAAATTCACCGGCGGTGCGATCGCGGGGTTCAAAGAGGGTTTGCAGAATCGGTTGCCCCTGACTGTGCACAAGGTTTAGACGCACGTTGTAGTAGCGAGTACTGTGGCGAAAGGACTCCAGTTGCTGCTGAATTTGACGCGCATCGGCAAAGGGATTTTCCGTAATGCGCCGCAGATGGCGATCGATGGCCTCACCGGCCTGATCCTCCTCAAGGGGTATGGCGCGATTTTCACGGCACTCGAAGAAATATACCTGCTTGCGGGTTTCACGGGCAATGGGGGTACGCACGAGGGCAGGAGACACCGCCGCCGTCAAGCTGGCAAAAAGGCAGACAAAAATCATTACCCCCACGGTATTGGTGAGGACATCGAGGAACGAGTCGAGATTTTGGCCGGGGGGGCGGACTTGAGGGCGGGGGCGGGATCGCTTCATGGAGCCGCTATACACCGCAAGAGGGAGACCTTTTCTAGATTATCGGAATTCTCCAGCGCCGGCTTCAGCGGATTTGATAGAGTGGCAATTGAATAGACTCGATGATCAGCTCCTTGCGCCTATGGCCATGCTGAAAACACGCCCTCCTCGTCCCCTTACCTACCAAGCCTGCGATCGCGTAGTGGGTAAACAGGGTCGGGTCTTGGTGTTGCTCTCCCTGATGACATTCTTTTTGCTGGGGGGCATTGGTAGCCGCTTGGCCTACCTGCAACTTGTCGAGGGCGATCGCAACCGCCAAATGGCCGATGAAAACCGCATTCGCCTGATTCCCAAACCGCCGGAGCGGGGGAAGATTTTGGATCGCAAAGGGCGCATCTTGGCGGGGAATAAATTTTCCTACTCGGTGTTCCTCTGGCCCCTTGCGGCTAAAAAGCCCGAATGGCCGCAGACGGTGAGAATTCTCTCGCGGGTGCTCAATATCCCTAGCAGTGAGATCGAAGCGCGGGTCAAACAAGCAGGGGTGAATTCCCCCTCTTTGATTCGCATTGCCCAAGGAATCACTCAAGCCCAAATTGTCGCCCTTGAAGAACACCGCAACTTTCTGCCGGGGGTTGAAATTGACCGTGAAGCCATGCGCTTTTATCCCCACGGTGAAACGGCAGCCCACATCATTGGCTACATCGGCGAACTGAATGAGGAAGAACTGGCGGCGCGTCGGGATCAGGGCTACCGCCTTGGCGATGTCATGGGCAAAATGGGCGTTGAGGCAACCTATGAAAAGGTGCTGCGGGGTACTTGGGGCGGTCAGCAGGTGGAGGTGGATGGTCAGGGCAAAGTCATCCGCATTCTCGGCCAAAAGGTGGCGCGACCGGGGAATGACATCACACTTACGGTGGATTTAGACTTGCAAAAAGCGGCGGAAGCAGCCCTAGGAAATCGGCCGGGGGCGATCGTGGCCATGGATCCCCGCAATGGCTCGATACTTGCCTTGGCCAGTTACCCTGCTTTTGACCCCAACTGGTTTGCCCGCCGCATGACCCAAGCTCAATGGGAAGAACTCCAACGGCGGCAATTTCCCTTTGTCAACCGTGCCCTCCAAGGATTCCCCCCCGCCAGTACCTTCAAAATCGTAACAACGGTGGCAGGCCTAGAGTCGGGGAAGTTCAGCCCTGATACGGTTCTGATGACCTATCCGGCTCTCTACACGGGGGGCTTTGCCTTCCACGATTGGAACCGGGCTGGCTTTGGGGCTCTGGGGTTTGCCGGTGCCCTAGCTTGGAGTAGCAACACCTTTTTTGGTCAAGTGGCGCGCCGCATTGGCCCTGAAACCCTCATTGAGTGGGCACGGCGCTTTGGCATGGGATCGAAAACGGGGATTGATCTGCCGGGGGAAGCGGCCGGCTTTGTCCCCGACCCCAATTGGAAACAGGAAACCTTTGGTGAGGGCTGGTACGACGGGGATTCATTGATCACGGCCATCGGTCAAGGGGCCTTGCAGGTCAGTCCCGTTCAAGCGGCGGTGATGTTTGCGGTGCCGGCCAATGGCGGCTACAAAGTGCGTCCGCACCTGATTGCTTCGGAAAATCCCGATCGCTGGCGACAGTCATTGAATTTGAAGCCCTCTACCGTGCAGGTGCTCCGCCAAGGCCTACGGCAGGTGGTGACCAGTGGTACAGGGGCTGCATTAAACGTTCCCGAGGTGGCGATCGCCGGCAAAAGTGGCACCGGTGAAGACCCCCCCCGTCCTCACCACACTTGGTTTGGTGGCTACGCGCCGGCAGACAAGCCTGAAATTGTGGTTGTAGCCTTTGCCGAAAACTCCGGTGGGGGTGGTGCCTCCGTATGTGGCCCGATGGTGCTCAAGGTAATTCAGACCTATATGAAAATTCGCGATCGCTAAAGATTGTCATTCCCTAGGGTTGCGCCTAGAATTTGAGAGAATGCGTGGAACGGGGTGAATCATGATTGAGCAGCGCGTCATTGCCCTTGGCCTGACTATGGGTCTATTGACAACAACCTTGGGCACTCGCCAAAGTGTTGCCGAGACTCTTCCTGCCGAACCGGAAGCGGCGGCGCCGATCCCTGTCAATCCTGTTCAACCGGTCGAGAGTGAGCCTCTGGTTTTCTCCCCAGAACCGGTGGATCCGCCGGCGGGAAGTGAACCGCTGGAAAACCTCCAGCCTGCTCGATCAATTCCTGTGGTGATCCAAGAGCGCTCCACGGGCTGTCAAGCGATCATTACTGAGGGCATTCCCAACCGCATTTGCCAAGCCCAAGCTGCTCAAAAACCCCCCGTCACCACCGCTGCCCGCCAACCGTCTGTCCCAGCCTCCCCTCGCCCTGTGGTGGCTGCAAACCCAAGAAATTTTGGATCCTCTGCCCAAACGGCTGCACCGGCCTATGTGCGCCAGCCCTTTCCGGGGCCGAATCCGCTGCGTTGGCTAAAGGTTAACAATGGCCAAATGCTCTTTCCCTTGCCGTTTCCGGTGCCCATTACCTCCACCTTTGGCTGGCGCCTCCATCCCATTTTCGGCGATCGCCGCTTCCACTCGGGAACAGATTTGGGCGCTCCTGAAGGAATGGCAGTGCTGGCGGTGTTTGATGGCCGGGTGGTGGAGTCCAACTGGCTGGGGGGCTATGGCCTCACCGTGATTTTGCAACACCCCCCAGAACAGCACCAAACCCTCTATGCCCACCTCTCCCAGCGTTTTGTCAATGTCGGTCAATGGGTAAAGCAGGGGGAAGTCATCGGCCTTGTCGGCAGCACCGGCAACTCCACCGGGCCGCACCTGCATTTTGAGATTCACGAGATGACGGCGCAAGGGTTGATTCCCGTGGCTCCCGAAGTGCGGTTAGAATTGGCATTAGCCCAGTTAAAGCGGGCGATCGCCCAAGCGCATCGGCAGTCGAATCGCAGTTCGTAGGATACGGATGGTTGTTGCCACTTCCCCTCACATTGAGAATCCCCTCTTGCGGGGCGATGGGTTTCCCCCCTTTGATCGGATTCAGGTGAGCCACGTTGAACCGGCAGTCCGCCAACTGTTGCAGGAACTCACCCAAGAATTAGAAGCCCTTGAGCAATCTTTCACCCCCACTTGGGAAGGGCTGGTGGAACCCCTTGAACGTTTGAGCGATCGCCTCAATTGGACTTGGGGCATTGTGAACCATCTAACAGGGGTAAAAAACAGCCCCGAACTGCGCCAAGCCTACGAAGCCGTCCAACCTGAAGTGGTGGAGTTTGATACCCGTTTGGGGCAATCTCGCCCCCTCTATGAGGGGTTGAAGACCTTGGCCGCCAGTCCCGAATTTCAGAGGTATCCCTCTGCCCGCAAACGCATTGTGGAAGCTGCCATTCGCAATGCCGAACACAGTGGTGTGGGTTTAACGGGAGCCGCCAAGGAACGCTTCAATGCCATTCAGTTGGAATTGGCGGAGCTATCTACCCGTTTTTCCAACAACCTTTTGGATGCCACCAAGGCCTTTCGCCTCAAGCTGACCCGCCCCGAGGAAGTGGCCGGCCTCCCCCCTAGCCTACTGGCGCTGGCTGCCCAAACCGCTCGCCAAGATGGCATTGAGGGCGCTACCCCCGAAACAGGGCCATGGCACATTACCCTTGACTTCCCCAGCTTTGGCCCTTTCATGCAGCACAGCCAACGGCGGGATTTGCGAGAGCAACTCTATCGCGCCTACATTTCCCGTGCCGGCAGGGGGGACTGGGATAATCGCCCCATTCTTGAGCGCATCCTTGCCCTGCGGCTCGAAGAGGCTCAGCTTTTGGGATTCAACAGCTATGCTGAACTCAGCCTTGCCGGCAAAATGGCCGATAGTGTTGCCGCTGTGGAAAAGCTCCTTGAGGAACTGCGTCAAGTTAGCTATGCAGCAGCGGTGCGGGAACTGGAAGAACTGAAAGCCTTTGCCGCTGCCCAAGGAGCCCCCGAAGCCAACAATCTGCAGCACTGGGATATTGCCTATTGGGCAGAACGGCAGCGGGAAGCCCTCTTTGACTTCAACGATGAGGAACTGCGCCCCTACTTTCCTTTCCCCCAAGTGCTGGAGGGTCTCTTTGGACTGGTCAAGAAACTCTTTGGGGTGACGGTGGTGCCGGCAGACGGACAGGTGCCGGTTTGGCATCCCGATGTGCGTTTTTTTGCCATCCTCGATGAAAACAACCAAACGATCGCCCACTTTTACCTTGACCCCTATAGCCGCCCTGCCGAAAAACGGGGCGGAGCTTGGATGGATGAGTGCCTTGGCCGTGCCAAATATCGTATCCAAGGGGAATGGCGCACCCGGTTACCGGTGGCCTACTTGGTCTGCAATCAAACCCCACCGCTGGATGGCAAGCCCAGCCTCATGACCTTTAGCGAAGTGGAAACCCTTTTCCATGAGTTTGGGCATGGTTTGCACCACATGTTGACGCGGGTGGATGAAGCGGGAGCGGCAGGGATTAACAACGTGGAGTGGGATGCTGTAGAACTCCCCAGCCAGTTTATGGAAAATTGGTGCTACCATCGCCCCACCCTTTTGGGCATGGCACGGCACTACGAAACGGGGGAACCGCTGCCAGAGCACTACTATGAAAAACTGGTTGCTGCCCGTACCTATCGCGCGGGGAGTGCCCTATTGCGGCAGTTGCACTTTAGTCTGTTGGACTTAGAACTGCACCATCGCTATCGCCCCGGTCAGGGGGAAACACCCCAACAGGTGCGCGATCGCCTAGCCCAGACCACGATGATTCTGCCTCCTCTGGCGGAAGATGCTTTTCTCTGTAGCTTTAGCCACATTTTTGCCGGGGGGTATGCAGCGGGTTACTACAGCTATCTTTGGGCAGAAGTCCTGAGTGCCGATGCCTTTGCTGCCTTTGAGGAAGTCGGTCTAGAGAATGAACAAGCTGTTGCCGAAATGGGGCGACGCTATCGCGACACCATCCTTGCCCTTGGTGGCAGCCAACCCCCCATGCAAATTTTCAAAGCCTTCCGAGGCCGTGAACCGATTACTGAACCGCTGCTCCGTCACCGAGGCTTATTGTCAGTCAATTAATAATGATGATCCGACTTGGCAAGCGATTCGAGTACCGTTTATAAAGATTGCTGAGAAAACCCCATCCCCTTGTGGGTGCGGTCATTGACAGAGACTTGCTTAGGTAAAGTGTTCCTACGGCTTACAAAGATTTAGGAAGACGATCGCCCCGCCTTTGATCGAGCCACTCAAAAATCCGATCCAACTGCTCAAGGGTAATCAGGCCATACTGCCAAAGAATAATGGGCAATGATCCCCGCTGCTGTTGCCACCGACGCAAAGCCATAGCAATACTCTCTGGCGGCAGTGCCAGTTCCTGTTCTAGGTATTGCAGTAGTTGAGGAGAGTAAGGCATTGCAGGTGAGGAGTGATTAATGAGACAGGGACAACAAAATGCTTAGACTTGCAGTATAGCAATGGGATTCTCAGGATAGGGTGAGTTTAACAAAAGCTGCATATTATCTGAGAAAACGTTGGGGCTGATTGCAATGTTTCGCAGCATCCCCTTAAGATAATTAAAAAAGATGCCCTATTTGTAAATTTTTATTACGATGCTTCAACACGTGCAGCGCTGGTTTCGCCAAATTGGTTTAGTGATGGTGCTTGTGAGCTTCTGCTGGTGGGGAGCGATCGCCCCCGCTCACAGCTTCAACAATCCGGAATTGCTGCCCACGGAGCCAACCAATGTCGTTGACCTCGCACAAATTCTCACACCGGTTCAAAAAGAGCGCCTTGACAGCGAACTGGCGGAGTTTGAAGCACAGACAGGCTGGAAGCTGCGCGTCCTCACCCAGTACGATCGCACCCCCGGCCTAGCGGTACGGGATTTCTGGGATCTAGATGATCGCAGTATTCTGCTGGTGGCCGATACGCGGGGCGGCAATCTTTTGAACTTTAATGTCGGTGACACCGCCTACCGAGTTCTCCAGCGCACCTTTTGGGTTGAATTGCAAACCCGTTTTGGCAACCAATACTTTGTTCGGGACAACGGTGAGGATCAGGCCATCCTGCAATCGCTTCATGCCATTGAAACCTGTCTTGCCCAAGGGGGATGCCGCGCCGTGCCGGGACTGCCTCAAGAGCAATGGATTCTCACCCTTGCTACCTCCATCTTTGGCGGTATCATTCTAGGCTTTGTCGCTCGTCCCCGTCGTGCTGCTCAAAAAGTAGCTTGGAAGTGGATTCTCCTCTTTTCGCCGTTGTGGGGGATGCTCTTCTTTGCCTTTGGCCTTGGCCCTGTGCTGGTGCGCACCCAAGAATGGCTACCCGTGCTGCGCAATGTGGCGGGTTTTGCCTTAGGCGCCATTGTTGCCTTTTTGATTCCTGCCCCTGGTGGGCCGTCGCCGGTGCTGGAGGAATAGAAACCCCTTGATGGCAAAATCGCTTAGGATCGAGGGTAAGCTTATCTCCCTTGTCGGCAACCCCCTTTTGGGCAATGAATAGTCTTCCTTTTTCGCACCACATTGTCGGCATTGTCAAAGGGCCGGGCGAGAGCGCCAGTGAGTATGTCTTTATTACCGCCGATGCTCAGCCGGTGCGCATCGGTGAATTTGTCTATTACGAGTTGAGCCATTCCCCCAGTGGAACCTCGAATTCTCACGGAGCCACTGTTCACCAAGTCCTAGGTAAGATTACCGGCTGCCGTCTCATTGAGCATCTGCCCGATCGGATGTTCGCCGATCACGAACTGAATCCCGGTGCGGTGGCGGCTCTGATTGGTTTTACCTGTGAACCGGCGGAACTCTACGAGATGACCGTCGAGGTGATGGGAGAATTCCATGAGGTCTTTGGCTTTAATAATTTGCGGCGGCTCCCCCTGCCCGGTGCCAAGGTCTATCTGGCGGAAGATGAACTGCTGCGGCGCGTCCTCAATAAAAAAGATCCGGCAGCGTCGGGGGCTGCCCATATCGGCTCGCTGTTGCTGCGGGAGGCGGTTCCCATTGCCCTCGATGTCAAGGAACTGGTGAGTACCCATCTGGCTATCCTAGCCGGAACGGGGTCAGGAAAATCCTACACAGCGGGGGTTTTGGTGGAGGAGTTACTGCTGCCGAAAAACCGAGCCGCCGTGCTGATCCTCGACCCCCACGGTGAATACCACACGCTGGCGCAACTGAGGGGACACCCAGCCTTTCAAGGGGAGGATGGCTATCAACCTAAGGTGAAAATTATTACGCCTGAGGAGCTGAAAATTCGTGTTTCTTCCCTCGAGTTTTACGATATTCTGACGCTGCTTCCTCCGATGAGCGATCGCCAGCAGGCCATTCTCAAAAAAGCCCATGATGAAGTACGCCGCCTCTATCCCAATGGCCACTGGACCACGCAGGACTTGATTACAGCGGTCTATACTGTCGATCGCGTTGAAGATGAAGAGGGCAATGTCAAGCAGGGGTCTTCTGCCGATGCTTTGGCTTGGAAGCTGGAAAAAATGCAACGTTCCGACTATTTCCACGCCTGTGAACACCTGCCGCCGCGGGAGTTATTTACCCCCGGCCAAGTAACCATCCTGCAAATGAATGAGATTCCCCTAGAGGAGCAGCAGGTGATTGCCACGGCCATTTTGCGCCAAACCAACCATGCGCGCATCAATACCCAAAAAGGGCGCGTCTCCGAGGGGGATGAGCAGTACCTACCCTACCCGGTCTTTATCTTGATCGAGGAGGCGCATCGCTTTGCTCCTGCCCATGAACCCTCCCAGTGTAAGCAGGTGCTGCGCACAATCCTCAGCGAGGGCCGTAAATTTGGCCTAGGGGTGGGACTGATTACCCAGCGCCCCGGCAAACTGGATAGCGATGTGCTCTCCCAGTGTATGAGCCAGTTTATCCTGCGGATTGTCAATCCCGTGGATCAAGAGAGCCTCAAACATGGGGTAGAAGCGGCCGGTCGAGATTTGCTCAAAGAACTGCCTGCCCTGAGTAAGGGTCAAGTGATTATTGCCGGCGCCTGTGTGAATACCCCTGTGCTCTGTCGAGTGCGGCAGCGCTTAACTACCCATGGGGGTGACACACTGGATGCCCCTGCCCTGTGGCAAGCGTATTTTGCTGAGCACAAACAGTTGGATCGCATGGTGGCAATGGCAGGTCCTGCCCCCCGTCCTCAACCGCGCACCATCGGCCGGCGATCGCTGGAATAATCAGAATAATGAGCCGTTGTCAACTCCAAAAAAATACGCTAGTTTAGAAGTAGCTCTATGCATGGGGCTGAAACGGCTTCGACGTCCTAGTGAAAGTTGGGCTGTGAGACAGGTCGAGAGTGGGCTATCTCTCGTAAATCCAGAGTCCAAACCAAAAGTAACTGCGAACAACATCGTTCCTTTCGCTCGTAAAGCTGCTGCGGTAGCCTAAGACCTCTAAACAGGTTCGAGCACTCGTTGTCCGACTCCGTTAAGGGCAGCGGGTTAACCCCAACGGATGCGCTAGGCAGTTCTCTCTGGTGGGCTGTTTAGCAAAGACTTGACCAGAGCATCCTACTGTTCGGGACAAGGAACAGTTCCCGCCTGAGGGTCAGAAAGGCTAAGCCTGTGAATGAGCAGTCGGCGAATAGCTAGGGCGGACACGGGTTCGACTCCCGTCAGCTCCATTATCTCCCATTCAAAAAGTTGAGAATGCCTTGGGCGATCGCCCGCGCCATTTGGGTTCGCCAAGCAGGATTTTGAAAATTAGCGGCATCCTCGGCGCCTGTCACAAACCCGATCTCCACAAGCGTAGAATCCATTGACGTATTGCGAATCACGTAGAAGCGGGCTGACCTTACCCCGCGATCGCGAATGTTTAGGGAATTGAGGATACTATTGTGAATGGCAGAGGCCAGGCGACTTGAACGTCCAGGTGCAAAGTAGGTTTCTAGGCCATTGACATCGGGGCGAGCCAGACTAATGGCATTGGCGTGAATACTCACAAAGGCATTGGCCCGTGCCCGTTCGGCAATAGCCACCCGTGGTGCTAAATCTAACTCAATATCGGCCGTGCGGGTCATGATCACCTGTATCCCTTGCTGCTGCAGGAATTGGGCAACTTGCAGACCCACATCCAAAACAATGTCTTTTTCACGAATGCCGCCAATGCCGACTGCGCCCGGATCATTGCCTCCATGCCCCGGATCAATGACCACCACAAAACGGCCACGGGGTACCGGCTGGGTTGTGGCTGTAGGCGGAATCTCAATAGGGGTCGGGGCACTCGCCGCTGAATCATTCACCCCTTGGATTTGCACCACAAAGGATTCTGCTGAGAGGGGGCGCGGCCCAAGGATGCGAAAATTGGGCGCCGGCGTCAGGAGAATAGAGACGGTTTGATTGTCCTCTTGACGAAATTCAATGCGGCTCAGGGGGCTGCCGGTAGCAAGATAGGGTTCTCGGACTTGGCTGTCCAACTGGGCTTGCCGTAGGCGAATGCGATAGCGATTGCCCTCCCAACCCACGTTATAGAAGACGGTGCGATCGCCCTGAATCAGCAATTCCCGCCCCCCTAGATCAACCCGCTGAATCGTTGTGACGGGGGTTTGAGCACTGGCGGGAGGAATGACACCGGGGCGTTGGGGAGGTGGCGGTGTAATTGCCGTGGTTGAGGGCACAATCACAAAGCCGTCATTGCGGGGCGTGATTTGCCAATCGGCCTCTTGGGGGTCAATGTCAAGAATAATTTGCACTTGGCGATTGCTTTGGCTACGCACCTCAGCTCGAACGCGATCCCGACCAAAGCGGCGCAACTCCAGACGCCGAGGGCCAAAATTGCGAATGAGTTCACTATTGCTGAGGAGAATTTCAAGGCGATCGGGCCGCAGGCGGCGAAGGGTGTAACTTCCTGCAGGCAGGGGGCGATCGGCGAGAACTAGAAAACCCGTGGCATCGGCTCGCCAACTTCGCATTTGCAGTGGCTCTGTAGGTGTGACTGGAGGAGGGTTAGGAGGAGAAGGCGGTGGCGGAGTCGGTAGCGAAACTGTTTGCTGCTGGGGTGGGGGCAGTTGCACCAACCAGTTATTGGCGGTTACCCCCCGAAAGCGCACCTGCTGCGGGTCAATGGTAAAACCAGCTGCATATTCCACCACAATCCGCGTGGTTTGGGGGTCAAACTGGGCAACTCGCACTTGGCGAATGGCACCACTGTAGTTTTGAGTGATCGGGGGACTACCGAGAACCACACCGGGCAAGTCAATCACAAGGCGGGTGGGGTTATAAACCAGCTCGGCACGGGGTTGAACCCCGCGTTCGGTGCGAATTTCCAGTTGATTGGTGGCGGGGTTGAGTCGCCACAATTGCAGGCGGCTAGCTAAAGCGGGCTGAGCCATGACCAATGCAGCGGCGGGTGCCCATAGGAAACTCACCACAGCTCGAGATTGCCAAGAACGCCACGGTTGATCCATTCACGCTTCCTCCACCAGCGATGCACACCACATCATTCAGTTGGCTAGCCAAGCCGCTTGCTTAAACGTACTCAACATACTTGATCGCAGACAGGTCTGTGAACTGGCACACCCTGCGATTTAGTTTTGCGCGATCGCCCTTGATCAGATTCAAATTTCAGCTTGGTTCAAGTCCACTTAGACGCACACTAAAGTCAATGGGTTCTCCTATTGCATGATCCAGAACGGTTTTCCGTATGGTCACTTTAGGAAATGTCTGCGGAATCGTCAATGCCCAGTGGCCGTACCCACGATCGCCTGACTTGGATCGGCATGCCCTTTGTAGGCTTCACAGCCAGTGCCCTCACCCGTGATTGGATATGGGGCGTGATTGTCAGCAGTAGTTTTGGTATGGGCGGCTTTCTCCTCAGTCCAGACCTCGATACGCCTTCATTGCCCTACTACCGTTGGGGTTGGCTGCGGGGAATCTGGCTACCCTACCAAAAAGCCTTTCATCACCGCTCGTTTTGGACCCATGGCCCAGTGGTCGGCACAGTGATTCGGTTGCTCTATCTAAGCCTTTGGTTGGGGTTAGGACTGGGTCTTGTGTCCGGAGTCGCCGCATTCACAGGACACCTTCCCCTTGTGCAGGAATGGCTACATCGCTGGCAGGGAATCAACTGGCGTTGGGGAGTCGCGATCGCCCTTGGCTTAGAGCTATCGGCACTGCTTCATGTCACCAGCGATCTGGTGGTTTCTCGGTGGCGACGCCGGCACCGCTAATGGTGGTGTGTAGGGCAAGGAGGGGCACTAATGGAGCGATCGAGCCAACCCACCGCCTGTTGCAGATGCGCCAGTGCCTCAGCATCATTTTCCTTCAGGAGATAGACAAGGGCGGCAGCCGCCTGTTCGAGGGCGCGAGCACGGCGATTTCCCTTGAGGCGATGCCAATCTTGAGGGGCAATCCTAACTGCATCAAGGAGGGCAGTGGCCAGTTTTTCAGCACGAGGGGTTGTTTGCACCATGACTTAAACTGTATCCAAAGGGAGAACTATCCTCTAGTTTAGGTGCCCCTAACGCCACAGGAACTGGAACCTTACCCTTGCATGATGGCGTCTAGAGTATAAGGCAGGTGCATCCTGCCAAGGAGAGTATCGTGATGGTCGCAAAAGTCACCCGCTCCCGCCCCGCCTTAATTGTGCTGGCTGTGATTGGCGTTGCTTCGGCTGGTACAGCGGCATGGCTCACCTTGAATCCCCCCCGCCAAGGAGATCCAGTTCCTAATCCGGCGGAGGTTGCCCAACAGCAGGAAACTCAAATCTTTTGGGTTAAAAATGAAGGGAATACCCTCGTTTTAGTGCCTTCAACGGTACGAATCAATCCTCCGGCAACGCGACCGGAACTCTTTATTCAGTCCCGCTTGGAGCGGCTTTTGGCTGGGCCTGCCAATCAAGATGTCACCACCAGCATTCCGCAAAATACCCGTGTCAATCGTGTAGAAGTCAAAGCCGATGGCATCCATGTGGATCTCTCCCCAGAGTTCACAAAGGGTGGGGGAAGTGCTTCGATGCAAGCACGCTTAGGTCAGGTATTGTACACCGCAACGGCAAGTGATCCCAGCGCACCAGTTTGGATTTCCATTGGCGGTGAGCCTCTGCGCGTCTTGGGGGGTGAGGGGCTAGAGGTGACACAACCGATGACCCGTCGAGACTTTCAAGCTGCCTTTGCCCTGCCTGCCCAAGAGAGCCACCCCTAGCAGTCTTCACTGATAAGATAATTTGGCTAGCTACAACAAAGCCCTTCTTGCCTAGAGGAGAGGGGGAGCATCGCTATAATTGGAGCAACGCTTAGCACTTGCGCAGGTATCAGGAGCATGGCCAGTCCAGAATCCCCTAGCAACCAACCCGATGACCTCCTAGAAAACATCATCAGTGATTTGGGTGAGTTGGACGAAGCTCCCGCACAGCAGATTGATCTGGATTCCCTGACCGCTGAATTGGAGTCGCTCACCAGTACTGCACAACAGCGGGCGATCGCCCAAAACCAAGCCCTACAGGAGCAAATCCGCGACCTCACCGCCCAACTCGGCAATGCTCAACAGCAGCGAGATCAACTGTACCAAGAGCTTGCCCGCCTGCGTGAAGAAAATGCTACCTTGAGCGGCCTGCGGCAAAATCTGGAACAGGAACTGGCACAGGCTCTCATTCAGCAAGAGGAACTTCAGCAGCAACTCGCTCCATTGCAGCATCAAGCCTCCCAGATTCAAGAACTTCAAAATCAGGTTGCGGCGCTACAAACAGAAAAGACAGCCCTCGAACAACAACTTCAGACGGTGTTAGCTGCTTCACCACCCGCTCCTTTAGAAGATACCGCCTTTCTCGGTCATCCTCCAGACGCCGGCCTCGCCCAACAACTGGCGGAGGTAACGCGGCAACTCACCCAAGTAGAAAGGGAGCGCGATCGCCTGCAAGCGGAACTTGCCCAAGCACAAAATGAACTGCACGGTCTTCAACAGGATTTAGAAGCACTGCGCAATCAATCCTCGACTGTGGTGCCCACCGAACTCACCCTTGCTGCCCAAGAAAATCACCGCCTGAAACGACAACAACGGCGGCACGACACAGTGCTGTGGATCAGCGGCATTGCGGCAACCGTGGTTTCTGCCTTGAGCGTCAGCTTAACTCTCCCTCAGCCCATTGGCCGCATCATTCCCCCTGTCGCTGCCTTAGCGGTTCCGGTGATCACGACGCTTGTGGGCAAGGGTGGGTCAACCTCTAGTGAAAAGACTGCTTAGGCGATCCCGCTCTGGGATAAAATCTTAGGGCAGGGACGCTTTGCTTAGGAGTTTAGATTACCGTGCCCAATCTCAAAGCTATTCGCGATCGCATTAAAACGATTAAAGATACCCGCAAGATCACTGAAGCGATGCGCCTTGTGGCGGCAGCAAAAGTTCGCCGTGCCCAAGAGCAAGTAATGGCGAGCCGTCCCTTTGCCGATCGCTTGGCGCAGGTTCTGTACAGCCTGCAAACTCGGCTGCGCTTTCAGGATGTGGATTTACCCCTGTTGGCAAAGCGTCCTGTGAGGACGGTGGCACTGCTGGTGGTGACCGGCGATCGCGGGCTGTGCGGCGGTTACAATGCCAATGTCATTCGCCGTGCCAAGGAACGCACTCAAGAACTGGAAGCTGAGGGCGTCAAGTATATTCTGGTCATTGTTGGTCGCAAAGCAGCCCAATACTTCCAGCGCCGTGACTATCCCATTGATGCAGTCTATTCTGGCTTAGAGCAGATTCCCTCTGCCAGTGAAGCGGGTCAAATTGCCAGTGAATTGCTTTCCCTTTTTCTTTCGGAAACGGTGGATCGGGTGGAGCTGATCTACACCAAGTTTGTCTCCCTCATTAGTTCAAAGCCCGTTGTCCAAACCCTGCTTCCCCTCGATCCCCAAGGGCTAGAGGCCGCCGACGATGAAATTTTCCGCCTGACAACCCGTGGCTCCCATTTGGAGGTCAACCGCGAGAAAGTGACCTCGACGCTGCCCGCTCTACCCTCTGACATGATTTTTGAGCAGGATCCGGTGCAAATTCTCGATGCCCTGCTGCCCCTGTACCTGAATAACCAGTTGCTACGGGCACTGCAAGAGGCCGCCGCCTCGGAATTGGCAGCGCGGATGACGGCCATGAACAACGCCAGTGATAACGCCCAAGCTCTGATTAGCACCCTCACCCTCTCCTACAACAAGGCGCGTCAAGCTGCCATTACCCAAGAAATTCTGGAGGTGGTGGCAGGGGCTGAGGCTCTACGTTAGGGGAGGAGTGGCCCTCTGAAGCTCCTTTTTGTTTCCACCTCGGTGGGGCCCCTCGGCACCGGCAAAGGGGGCGGTGTGGAACTAACGATCCTCAATATGGCTCAGGCCTTGGGCGATCGCCGGCACACCATTCACATCCTTGCCCCCGAAGGTTCTCAGTTGCCGGTGGCGGCCACGATTGAGCAAGTTCCGGGTGCCCTGCAAATGCCGGCGCAGCATCAACCCCATGACCAACCGATTACACTGCCGCCCAATAGTGTGTTGGTCAATATGTGGGCACGGGTACGGCAACTGCAAGACCAATTTGATGTCGTTGTCAACTTTGCCTACGACTGGCTGCCTTTTTACCTCACCCCTTTTCTCAGTCGTCCTGTGGGGCATCTGGTGAGCATGGCCTCGGTTTCTGATGTCATGGATCAAGCGATCGCCAGCGTGATCGAACAGTATCCGGGCACCATTGCTGTCTATACCCGCACCCAGGCGGCCACCTTCCCTTTTGGCGATCGCTGTGTCTGTCTAGGCAGTGGTCTTGATCTTTCCCTCTACGACTTCTGTGCCGAACCAGAGGATGCCCTGTGCTGGTTAGGGCGCATTGCCCCTGAAAAGGGACTAGAGGACGCTGTTGCCGCTGTCAACGTCACCCGTACCCCTTTGCAAATCATGGGTCAACTGCAGGATTTGGACTACTGGCGGCGCATTCAAGCCGAGTACCCCGCTGCCCCCATTGAATATCTGGGGTTTTTCCCCACCCGGGAAATGCAGGCACGTTTGCGGCGATGTCGCGCCCTATTGCTCACCTCCCGCTGGGTAGAAGCCTTTGGCAATGTGGTGATCGAGAGCCTTGCCTGTGGGGTTCCCGTCATTGCCTACGATCGCGGTGGGCCAAGGGAAATTATCCGGGAGGGTCAGACAGGGTTCCTCGTTGCCCCCGATTCTGTGGAGGCCTTAATTGCCGCCATTGGCAAAATTGATCAACTTGATCGGGCAGCCTGTCGGCAGCAGGCAGAACAGGAGTATAGCCTAAGTGTTTATGGCAAGAGGGTGGAGCAGTGGCTCCAGCAGGTGGCAGCGTCTTCTCTGCCCTAAACCAGCAAATGTGCATGGCAAATTCCCTCCTCCCCTATACAATGGGCAAGGGGCTAGTGGAGAGGCAACCCAATGGGCTGGGTTCTGTTTCAAGGGACAAAGCGAGGATACTCACCCTTCTTGGTTTCCTTTGCGATGGCCGCGATCGCCAGTGCCGGTTTGGGGGGTTGGTTTTTGCGCAGCTTCTTGCCGACGCCCATTGCGCTGTCAGAACCCATTCCTTTGCCGGAGGCCGTTCAACTCGAACGACCCCTACCCCGGCCAATTTTAGATGGCCGCGATCCCTTGCTGGTCACCCTCCCCACTAAAACTCCCCCATCGCCACCGCCGGCCTCCGGCTCTACCAAGACAATCGCACCTCCGCCTGCGCTCAACCCCGTGCCTCCCAGCCAAGGCCCTGCCCCTCAAGTGCGGGTGGCGATCGCCCGCGATCAAAGTCAACTGGTTGTTGGTACCGCCGTAGCCACCGCCGTCACCGATGATCAGCAGCAAGTGAGAACCCAGCTTGCCCCTTCCCAAGGGGTTGTGGTCGCAGCTCGGGATGGCTTTTTGCTCTGGAATGGTCAACCCCTTGCCCCCTCCCTCTGGATTCGCCCCAGCAATCAACTCACGTTTGTGGGCGGCAAATGGTATCGCGGTGTGGTGCGCCTTATTGCCCAAGGAAATAGCGTGACAGCCGTCAATCAGGTGGACTTGGAACAATACCTTGTCAGTGTTGTGGGTTCAGAGGTCTATCCCGACTGGCCGATGGAAACCCTCAAAGCTCAGGCGATCGCTGCCCGTTCCTATGCCCTCGCCCAAATGTTTCAACCCGCTAGCCCCTTTTTTGATCTGGGCAACGATGAGCGTTGGCAGGTGTATCGTGGAATTGAAACGGAGTGGAATACCACGCAAGCGGCAGTCCAAGCCACACGGGGCATTGTCCTCACCAAAAGTGGACGGGTCGTGGTTTCGATGTATGCCGCAACCGATGACATTGTGCGGGATGTGTTTGGCGGGCGGGGGATGAGCCAGACCGGCGCCTATGAACTGGGCAAGCGTGGCTACAACCACCTGCAAATTTTAGGCACCTACTATCCAGGGGCGGGTCTGTCGCAACTGCAACTCCAATAACGATTTAGAGGCCACGTCTATGAAATCTCTTCTACTGGGGACTGCCCTTGCTCTGACAACAGTGGTCTGCTTCCAGCAAAGTGCGCGAGCAGATTCGCCCCTTACCTCCACTCCCTTCTACGAAGCCTATACCGATGTGCCAATAGTGATGCGGGCTAAGCGCAGTGGCCGCCTTGATCTGAAAATGTCGGAATGGCTCTCTTCGCCGCAAGTCCCCACAGATTACAAAGCTGCCCTGATCAATGCCCTCGGCTGGGATTTCAACGGCAAAACCAATGGTCAAGCCTACCGCACATACCTTGCCCTGCGGTACGGCACCACCCCTGAAAAAATCCCGCTGGAAAGTCTCACGACTGATGAGTTAATGGCTCTAGGGTATCTAACGGCAATGGATAACTACTTTCAACCGCAGCGGGGTATGCCTTTCCTGAATGCAGCACAGGAACGTAACTCCCAGAGCTATGCGATCGCTATGGTACGCGGCCTTGTGGAAGCACAAACCCTCTTTGAGGTTAGTTGGTGTCAAGTCTGGCAAGCAGTGAATCGCGTGGATGAAAACCCGCAACTGAAGCGAGATCTTCGCCCCAAGGCACGGGAGATTATCCTCAAATATATGCGCTTATACCGTCGGGATTGCTGAATTTTAAGAAAGCTTAGACATCCCCTGCAAAGCGGTGACAATCGCGAAGATTAAAAATAGGGCACCACCGCCCAAAGTCAGTGTCTGTTCAGAGATGCGTCCAGCCATGAGGCTGCCGCCTAGGGCAGCGATCGCCACACAAATCCCGTGACCAACAATGGCACTGAGGGCAACGCCCAAAGTATGGCTGGCGGCAGCAAGGGTAATCGTTGCCATTTGGGTGCGATCGCCCCATTCAGCAAGGAAGGTGAGACTAAAGGCCTCCCCAAACGTCGCCCAACCAAGGTTACTCCCCCAACGGGCGAGATTGGCTTCCGCTTTTGCCACCGTTTCCGCTGCTGCTTCGTACTCCTCTTCACAGGGGCTATCCCCCATCCGCCACCCTTGAATCAGCATCTTGAGACCAAAAATGGTGAAGAGCAGAATCGCCCCATAGAACGTGAATTCTCGCGGTAAAAGCTGAAAGACCTTGCCCACCGCCACCGAAAGCAGGGTCATCACCATGAGAGCTGCCCATGCCCCGAAGAAAACCCACTGCTTGCAATGACGAGTTGCCAGAATCATGGCAATAAAAAAGGTCTTGTCTCCCAGCTCAGAAATCGTGATGAGGGTCAGCGCCGCAGTAAAAGCTGTTAGCATGGGGAAGGATTCAAACTTTACCATTCCTTAAGGTAGCACGCTGCCATGACTGCACCGAACTTTACTGCCATTTTGAATCAGATTGATTTACCCCTCGATTGGCTAGGGCTGCGTTACGTTGAGGAGATTGTCACGACTCGCAGTGCCCGGGATGGACATCCTGAAATGAACCGGCGATCGCGCCAGCGGGGTGTCATGGTCGAGGTGCTCGTCAACGGTCAATTTGCCTATGCCGCAATCCCAGAGGTGCACTCCAAGGCCATCCATCAGGCAATTCAGCACGCCTATCAACAGGCGAAAACCGCCGCCCCTTGGCGAATCTTTAACTTTACGGCAGCGGCCCGGGGGAAGGGCAAGGGGCACTACCGATCGCCCCAACAACAACCCTTTGATCAGCTCTCACCGGCCGAAGTAAATTACCTCCTCAGGGACATTTGCCATAGCCTTAGGGTGAGTGACGCCATTGTGCAAACCCGTGCCTTTGTGCAAACCGTGGAGACCACCAGTCAGTGGTTCAGCAGTGATGGCAGTCAAATTGAACAGCAGTTTTATCAGGTGCTTACCGATATGAGTGCCACGGCTCAGGGGGCAGGGGTGGTTCAGCAGCGTACCGATCACGGTGGGCTTGCCCGCTGTTATCAAGGGGGGCTGGAGTGGCTAAGGGTGGATGAATTGAGGGATCGCGCCCACCAAATCGGAGAACAGGCCGTTGAACTCCTCAGTGCCCAAGAGTGTCCAGAAACAACCACAACACTGGTGCTTGCCCCGGATCAGATGATGCTGCAAATCCACGAGAGCATCGGCCACCCTCTGGAACTAGACCGCATTTTGGGAGATGAGCGCAACTACGCCGGCGGCAGTTTTATTCACCTTGAGGACTTTGGGCAACGGCAGTATGGTTCTCCCCTCTTGAACGTCACCTTTGATCCGACAGTGGCCGGTGAACTGGCCAGCTACGCCTTTGATGACTTGGGGGTGCCGGCTGAACGCCTCTATCTCATCAAGGAAGGGCGCCTCCTGCGGGGCCTCGGTAGCCTTGAAAGTCAGCAGCGAGCCGGGGTTCCGGGCGTAGCCAATGCCCGCGCCTGTTCTTGGAATCGTCCCCCCATTGACCGGATGGCGAATCTGAATATCGAGCCGGGGACGCAGTCCTTTGCCGAGATCATCGGCACCATTGAGTCAGGGGTGTATATGGAGTCCAATCGCTCTTGGTCTATTGACGACCGTCGCCTCAAATTTCAGTTTGGCTGCGAATATGCCAAGCTCATTGAAAACGGCCGCCTCACCCGCACCCTACGCAATCCCAACTACCGCGGCACAACCCCGGAATTCTGGCAGAGTTTAATTGCCGTAGGAGATGCATCCACCTTTGATATTTTTGGGACGCCGTTTTGCGGCAAGGGAGAACCTAATCAAGCCATTCGGGTCGGTCATGGCTCGCCGGTCTGTACCTTTGCCAATGTTCAAGTGTTTGGTGGGGGTTGAACGAATGGGCGAGGTCAGACTCGAACTGACATGGGGAAACCCCGCTACATTTTGAGTGTAGTGCGTCTACCATTTCGCCACTCGCCCTCGGATCTATTACTATACCATGCTTTAAGATGACTGAGCCACCTGCAGAGCGTGACAGGCACGTTCCACAAGGGCTTGGAGGGCAGGCAGTTGATCGGTGTGCTCTGAGTAGTACAAATTGGCATTGCCGCGATCGGTGTCTTCCCAAAACTTGGGCTGGGCATGGCGGAGGCGATCGCAATTTTGCTGAAAGAGGCGCTGAAATCCCGCCAAACCCAGAACCGCTGCATCCTCTACTATGTCCTCAACAATCCGCCGCGCAAACTGGGGTTGCTGCCGTGCTAGGTAAAAGAGAGCCAGTCCCATTTGCAGTAGGCGCACGCCAGTACTTTTGCAGGGGCGATCGCCATTTTGGGGTTGGCGCAACTCTGGCGGGTTATCTAGGCGCAGCATTTCCTCTAGGAGTTCCAGTTGGAGTTGCTCGTCCCACTGCTGCTTGTTCACCAAGATTAGAATCTTCTTTAGCTCCGCGGCAAACACATCAACAATAAAGTAAAGGGCAGGACTGCTCTGCGCCAACTCATACACCTCATTGCCATAGGCACGCAGATAGTTCACGCACTTTTGGGTGAGGTGGGGGCGCCGGTAATGCACCAGACTCTCGATAAACCGCCGATAGTGAAAGGCCAAGTTATAGAGATTGCGAGCCTCATTGTGACGGCTGCCGTGCTTAATGGCAAAGCGCATCATTGTATTGAAGCGAATAATGATTAGCTCCAGCAAAACGTCATCCCCCCTACTTAAAATGCGGTGGGCGATCGCGCACATCTCAGAGCCACAGAGGGACGCCAGAGGAAACTGCTCCTCCTCCAAAAAGCGCACATAGGCATTCCCTAGGAGGCGAAAACACTTCTGCTCGTAGAAGGTACGGTTCTCCTCAATCTGGCTGAATTGATCAAACATCGTCTTGAAGGCAATATCTCCCATCACCGCACTGCTGAGGCGAAAGAAATAGGCTGGATAGTTGGGCTTGCAACTGATGTAGTGTTGAAGCAGCTCACTGACTGTGCCAATAATTTCAGCCTGCGCCCCGCGAAACGCCACATAGGCCAGCAAATCATCCAATTGGTTCAGTCCGGCAATCAGGTGAGCCTGACTACGGCGCAAGAACTGCGGTTGATAGGGCGGCCCATCCTTGAGAAGAACCCCAAGTTGAGTCATGTAATGATACTGGCGACGGTAAATTTGCTGGGCGACACTTTCCGGCTGGATGGACTTGAGGATGTAGAAGATGTAGGGCAGTGCCGTCAAAATCGCCAAGGGTAACAAGCCGTACAAATTCAACAGGAGACTGCCAACGGGGTGCTTCCCTAAGTCCTGCAAACTCTTGATGTAGAAGATATGGGCACCCCCCAACACCAGACACCAGACATAGATCAGGCTCGTCCAGTCCTGCATGTACAGTTCGGTAATCTTGGGAATATTTTGGGCGGCAATGGAAATCACAATAATTAACGTGCCGAGGGTGAGGCCAATCACCGAGAGCCACACCTCTGGGGCAAAGCCGGTGTCAAAGGTGCCGCCAACCAACGCCGTATAGAGCCTAGGCGCGGTCGCTTTCAGGTGAGTGAGGACAAGGTTAGCACTGCTATCCAAGAGAGCCAGGGCAGCCAGACTCAGGCCAAAAGCCACCAGCGATCGCGGGGGATGGGGAGCGGTCAAGAACCAGCAGTGGAATTTCTTCAGCATCTATCCGTTTGGGTCAATGGCCTTCGCTCCTAACGATGGCATACCAAGGCGCAAACTTTCTGTTCCCTCTTTGAGATCTCTGGGAATTCATGCTAGTATAGTGTTCCTGACTTGGGCTTGTAGCTTAGTGGATTAGAGCGGCTGACTACGGATCAGCAGGTCGGGGGTTCGAGTCCCTCCAAGCCCGTAAAAGTCTAGTCCATAGTCTTGGGAATAGTGACCCAGCAATTTTCCCCAAAATTTGAATCGAGCTTAAAGCGTTGGAACGTTCCTTGGTTTGTGCAGCGATCAATCCAAATCGGCAGGCTAATCGAACCACGATTATCCTTAACAAGCCAACGAATAGAGCCATCACACTCGCGATAGCAGCGTACCCCATTGACCAATGCCCACGACTCTCCTAGGCTGAGTCCGCCAAAGCGGTTAATTTCACTTGGTGTGGAGAGGGCGATGTTCAGCCGCTGAGCCAGATTTTGCGTTTCCGCTTCTTCACTCGAATCAACTTTAACCGCCAGTTTCAGGTCAGTGAGCAATTCATAGTAATTTGGCTTTGAAAACTGACTCGTGGGATATGTGCCTAAGTGCTTCGTACTGAACTTGTGATGCCGCTGTTTACGCAGAATCCGTGAAATGGGTGGATCGTCACCAATGATGCCAATGGCAAGTTTGACGCCCCGATGTCGCTCCATGTTCTCTTCGCCGACAAGGGAAAGTAGCATGCCATAAACAGTCGAGGGGGGTGGATAGCAATACGTTTCCTTATAGTCTCGGGCAAAGCTGCGGGGAAAACTCGTGCAAGGGCAATGGATGTAAAGTTGCATCAAGCAGCCACCTTGATACCAAGCTTTTCTTTTAGCCGTTTTTTGGCTTCGTTGATTGTCTCCTTCACTCCTCGGTAAACTTGAACCTTTAAATCCTCTAACTGCCCACCGTAGGATGTATCGGCAATTTCACCACCAACTATTAACTCGTCTGCTTTCACATCACCTACTTGCACCAGTCGCACCAGCCGAGGACACCCCACCGATTCACCAACACGCTCAAAAACATCCATAATCCAAGGACTGGGATCATCGGTCATCCGAATCACAATGGACTCTGGACTAAAATCGTATAAAAAGCGGGCATGGTTGCCACCCACATGCTGCACCGCGGCAATGGCATCGAGGGCAAGAAGAGCACGAGCTGGTTGCTTCAAACTGTTTGGTGTGAGGGCGATCGTGTACTGATAGGCAGTGTAGTGCATTTCAGTCATGTGAATCGAAGTTTTCCCCTTTTCGCCCCCTTTAGAGCCAAAGGCAATATCTCCCCAATAGGGATCTAGACTTATGGCGCGACTAACTTCTAAAGCTCCGCGTCGTTTGGTCGTAGCATTTTCATTATCCTTACCCTTTTTGGCGTCCATATAGCCAAACAAATCATCATCAATATATTCCTCGGCATTGAAATTTTCTTTTTTGAAGCTATATTTGTCTGTTTCGGGATTGAATGTACGGTTAGTTTGTTGTTCATAATGGTTTTGAAAATACTCCCGCAATGCCCAACGGATCGCTTCTGCACTCACAGTGGTGTATTGATCGTTGCCACGGGTTATCTTTTGCAAAGTTGAGAGGGTACTACCATCTCCTTCTCCCCGGTTATTTGCTGCGATAAGAGTGGCAGTCACAATCGTTGCAAAAAGATGCGTTGTCATTTCATTGCTCCTGAAACTAAGGAAGAAAACTATTGATCAGTTTCATCGGTGAAGACAAACATTTCATCCGCCGCGTCTGTACTCTCGTCATCCGTTAGGGGATCAGTACCATTCAACGAGTCTTTTTCCTTTCCGCAGTAGGTGGCGATCGCCAGCAAGACCAAATCCCTTGCCCGTCGCCAGTTTTGCTCTCGATGGATCCACTGAATAATTTCTGACCCCTTATTGAAAGCGGCTTTGCTACGAAACTGGCTCAGGAAATACACCAGTGCAGTGGCAAATGCCTGCTGCGTACTAGGACGCTGAAACCGATAGATGACCTTATCGGTCACTTGCTTATAGTCTAAGTTGCGACCTTGTTTATTAGCTTGCTGAATCTGCCCATGTAGGTATGTTCTAAAAGCGCCCTGAACCACGTCAAATAACACCTGCTCATCAGAATTCAAGTTTGCCGCCATCTTTACCAGCCCTTCACGTTCATAGAGCTTGTTACGTTTGTAAAACTCAAAGAAACCCGCATACCAAGGCTTACCTTCAATCAAATTATCACAAATCCAAGGCAGGACTTTAGAAAGCGCTAACCAAGTTTCGCCATTCTCCTGTCGCACCTGCGCAGGAAAAACTTGGCGTGCCATTTCATACAAGTTTAGGACTGCATCTGTGGCCTGCACGCGATACACTGCCTGTTTTAGATAAGCCTGCTTCGCATTCCAAATTTGCTTCCCCAACTGGTAAACCTCACAGTAGGGCACACTAAACCGTTGACTCTCTTCCTGAACTCTTTCCCTGAGCAGAAAATGCAAAGCAGATTCTCCAGCACTACTGCTGCAAAAGTCCCGATAGCAGTATCCGGACATCTGGCGATGGCGCGTGACCCACTGCTTCAAATCTTGCACTTCTGGAATCACTAGTGCCGAGCGCTCGGGGAGTTGGTAGTAGCCACAGGCAAGGGGTAAAAAGAGCAGTGCTAGAAAGCCTTGGGGTCTCTCTTGATAAGGACCATTAACAAAGCACTCCACTAATCCAGGGAGATGGTGTCCCTTCAATGGGATATGCTCTTCGAAAGCCTCCTTCTTACCCTTCTTACCAAAGGCATCCTTAAGCTCCTTCTTGGTGTAGTAACAGCCCGACAAGGGCTTAAATTTAAGTTGAATTTCTGGCTGCTCTGGCTCAATTGAGAACGTCAGGGTAAGAGAATTACTTTTTAGATTGCGCTGTTTGTTGTGCTGTAGGAATGTTGTTAGCACGCCCTGGGTAAAGATGTACTTGCCTTGTTCATCTAGTTTCAAAGCAGGGACATCTAGGTAACCTTGAGTACTAATCTGATAGGTCTGCCCTAAAAGCCATGTCACAGCCTTTTGGTCACTACCTTCCCATTCCAACTTGACTTCTTCATTAGTAATCTTCCACTCCAACTCGACTTCAGTGATCTTCCCCTTCCACTCCAGTGGGGCATTGCTGCGTTTCCTCTCCAGTTCCGCTAAAGCCAAGGCTAATCCTGCAACTCCTGCGCGATGGGGAAGGAGAAAATTGGGATCACAAAGGGACAGTGTAAATTGACTCAAAGCTCGCTACCTCCTTTGCACTCAAAAGCACCTAAGTTCGGACAATAACTCCATTGATTGCTAGGAGCAATGAGATAGCCACTCTTATGGCGTGGCCAACCCTTGATGTTGTTGGCAGGTAAGGGAATGGTATAACGGGGCAATTCACTGGCCTTGAGTGAGCTGATTTTTTCTAGATCCTGTTCAAGGAGTGCAGTGACGGTATAGCCTGCTTCACGCAAGGGGGCAGCGTAGGTTTTCCAGCCACCGTCTAGCCACACGCAGTGCTCCTTTGGGTTGCTGGTAATATTCAATTGCTTCAGCCAGTCTGCTAGTTGTCTTTGATTTACCTCTTTACCTTTGAAGTGACGTATCAATTCCCAGCCTGCGGCTAACTCTTCTTGCTTGTAAGGAAAACAAACGTTTTTATCAGGATAAAAAAGAGCATCACAGGGATGACCACAGTATTGGCGGTTCAGTCGCCCCAAGCGTTGGATTAGCCCTGCGGGATCGGCTACTTGAGTCACGAGAAGGGTAGCGGAGAGATCTAATGAAATTTCTGCCACTTGGGTCGTGATTGCTAGAATAGGTTGATCTTGCTTGAAGGCCTCCACAACCGCACGATGGTGCTTCACGCGATCCTCGTAGCGAAAGCGGCTGTGATAGAGGAGAGGATGAAAGCCTTTCTTTGCTGCCTCTTTGTAAAGGGCGATCGCTGTATTCACCTGATTACAGACCCAGAGAACCTTACCGCGGTTGTTCAGTTCTTGTTTGACGCGCTCCCAGTCTGGCTGATCTAGCTCATGGAAGGAATAGCGGAGTAGCTCTTCTAGCTCTTGGGGACCTTGAATAATTGCAACCTCCTCCCCTGCTGCCTTGCGGATGTCGTTCTCCTGAGATGGTAGAAAGGAAGCAGACATCAACAAAATGGGAGCCTTGACAACTTCCAAGAATCGCAGAAGGGCGCCAAATAAAGCATTGTCATAGCAGTGAACCTCATCGAAGACAAAGGCGGCATTGGCAAGGGCTGGGAAACAATAGAGAGGGCGGCGGTGACATTGCAGTAATCCTAGAACGGTATCTACCGTGCAGACTGTCACTTTGGCGCCCCATGCCTTAAAGGCCTCCAATTTCTGAGCGGCTTCGTTGACTCCCCCCTCGTTATTCTCTTCTTCCTCGCCGGTGCAAGCTAACTCCAAGTCGACCTGTGAACGAGAATGCAAGAGTTCGGATTCCACTTGGTTGTGCACATAGTCGAGAAAGCCCTCTGTACTTGTGCCGGTGGTTGGGTAGCAGAAGAACAGCTTGCGTCCAATGGCATGACGCATTGCCCAATTATAGGCTCCTAGGGTTTTGCCGGTACCGCAACCTGCCTGTGCCAATGTTACCCGTTTAGAGTTCTGCTTAAGATCAACTTGAAATTTGCGCAGTTGACGATATTCCCCGCAACGCGCATTAATCACCTTTTGTAAATCGGCTTCGGTGAGGGTATTCTTTAGTTCTGATTGAATCCACTTCTGAATTGAAACTGAAACCTGCGCCGACGCAGAACCAATGGCATCCGCTGCAATGAGTAGTGCTTTAACAACGGCAAGAAACACTGGATTTGGTTGCCATTCAATGAGAGCATTCAAGACTTCCTGACGCTTGGCTTTGATCGTTTCGATGTTCCATTTCTGTGAGAAACTAATGCGAATTTTGGGAGGGAGTTTTAACGCTCGCGTGCCAAAACGAAGTAGCCTCCTGAAATCAGGATGTTTCACATACCAGTAAAGACAAGTATCACCGCTTCCCTCCCGTATTTCCCCTAGATCACTCGTCTGCCGACCCTGTTTGCCACCCAGTTTCAGATGATGCCCTCCTGCAGCAGTCAGTGCTACCATGAAATCTGCATTTGGACACTGCTCCAACCATTCTCGAAATTCCCAAGCGAGGAGTACAGAAGCTACTTCATGACGGATCAGTTGTGGATGTTTCTTTTTGTTTCTGACAACAAGTTGAAACTGATGATTGACCTTCCCCCAGTCGTGTAAGTAAGCAGCCAACCTTGCTGTGGCTTTTATTTTGTTGATATTAGTCACCTTAGTCAACCCAAACTGTTCTAGCAGGTGCTGACCGAGTGTTTCCACAAGGGTGGTGATGGAAGCAACCACTGTAGCTGTGTGACCCGCCAAGTGATGGGCACCTTGCCAATCGGGAGTACGGGGCAGTGAGGATTTAGCAAGAAGAAGATTGGGACACAACTTTGGTGGTTCAACACTAGGCGGCATCAATATCCTCCTTATGAGGGTAGAACCAGCCACAGCCAAAATGTTGTCGTCCCCCTAATCCATGCCATTGCAACTTTAGGGAGTCTTCAGGAGTTAAATCTTCGACAATCACGCGGTAGCCCACTACTTTCTTTCCTTTCACTTGAATCGTGCGCCGTGCTAAGTCACCATTAGGATCAGAGGGAATAAATGGCCTTCCTTGAATGCCTAAATGATTTAGTCTTTTCTGACAGGACTCCAAAAAATAGTGAGGCATTTCTAGGTGATCAATTGCTTCTAATTTGAAGGTGACTAGGCGAGCTGCGAGAGTTCTTGAAGGCTTTGGCAATGTAATGCGAGGCTGTACAAGGCGGATCAAGTGCCCTTGGATGTCGAGTACTTGGTTTTGAAAGAAGCGATACCACGTTTGCACTTGATCTGAAAGACATCGGATGCGGAAGCGTGAAGCTTGATTCAAGTAAACAACCCCTTCATGATTTGGCACTCCGGGAATAGTGCTTAGGCGAAGATCACTGGGCAGGTTTTCGTATCCCAATTTTTGTAGCTGTTGCTTGATGGCAGAGTATAATGCGTAGCCATGATCTGCTGGCAGCGTTTTTCCACGTAAGCTGTAATGGATCTCCAGAAAGCGATTTTGGTCACTCATAACACCTATGATCTCGGCCTAGTGTTGCCGTATATGTGACTCTCAGGCATTGCTAAAGGTATCCAGCTTTTAGTTGCAAGAATTATGCTAACCGATAGCTTATAGTTGTAAATTTAAGAACATCCTAACTTCTATTGTAGATAATTGCAAGAAGCAAGAAACTTTTTGGGTAGGAATATTTATTTTTATTCAAGAAACTTAACCAACCGTTAGGCTAGCTCACAGCATCAGAGGTAGAAAACTACTGGCGGTGCCTTTGAAAGCCACGTGCTCAACGCCTTACG
>NZ_JBKBHV010000003.1:0-138376 GCF_046299635.1 Thermosynechococcus sp.
GCAACAAGCTGAAATTGAGTAATTCCTCCCGCTGGTCGTCTGCCGCTTCACCAGCACTGCGGCACTTTTCAGGTAGAATGTGATACTATAGCAACTCTGGCATTATACCTAGCTGTTTACCTATGCCCAAAGTTCTGGTTTCCGATCCCATTGAACAGGTGGGGCTTGATTTGCTTGCCCAAGTGGCCCAAGTGGATGTCAAAGTTGGCCTCTCAGAGGAAGAACTGATCAAAATCATTCCCGAATACGATGCCCTAATGATTCGATCGGGAACCAAGGTGACCAAGGCAGTCATCGAAGCGGCCAATCAACTGAAAATTATTGGTCGTGCTGGGGTTGGCGTAGATAATGTTGATGTGCCTGCTGCCACCCGCAAAGGCATTATGGTGGTCAACTCTCCGGAGGGCAACACGATTGCTGCGGCGGAACACACCTTGGCAATGATGCTCTCCCTTGCTCGGCATATTCCCGATGCGAATGCTGCGGTTAAAGCAGGTCAATGGGATCGCAAACGCTTTACGGGAGTAGAAATTTACAAGAAAACCCTTGGCATTATTGGCTTGGGAAAAATTGGCTCCCATGTGGCCACGGTTGCTCGTGCCATGGGTATGAAACTCCTGGCCTATGACCCCTATCTATCGACAGAACGAGCCGAACAACTGGGCTGCCGCCTTGTGGATCTAGATGTGCTTTTTGCAGAGTCGGACTTTATCACGCTGCACCTGCCGAAGACCCCAGAAACGCAGCATCTGATTAACGCCAAAACCATTGCCAAGATGAAGCCCACAGCCCGCATTATTAACTGTGCGCGGGGCGGCATTATTGATGAAGCAGCACTGGTGGAGGCGCTCAAGACGGGTAAACTGGCGGGGGCTGCTCTCGATGTCTTTGAAAATGAACCCCTTGAGGCGGAGTCTCCGCTGCGTGCCTTGGGGATGGAAGCAATTTTGACTCCCCACTTGGGGGCGTCCACCGAAGAAGCACAGGTAAATGTGGCCATTGATGTTGCTGAACAAATTCGCGATGTGCTCCTAGGATTGCCGGCGCGATCGGCGGTGAATATTCCGGGTCTGCGTCCCGAAGTCCTTGAGAAACTCGCTCCCTATATGCAGTTGGCAGAAACCCTCGGTAACCTTGTGGGGCAATTAGCTGGTGGTCGCGTTGAGTCTCTGGAAGTCCGTTTGCAAGGGGAACTGGCCACCAATGACAGTCAACCCATTGTGATTGCAGCTTTGAAAGGGTTGCTCTCGCCAGCGTTGCGGGAGCGAGTGAACTACGTAAATGCTGGCCTAGAGGCTAAGGAACGGGGCATTCGCGTTGTCGAAACCCGAGATGAATCACAACGGGACTATGCTGGCTCCTTGACGCTAATTGCTAAAAGTCCATCGGAAACTCGCTCGGTATCTGGTGCGTTGCTGGCTCACAGTGAGTTGCGCATCACCAGTATTGATGACTTTCCCATTAGTGTGGCGCCAACCCGTTATATGCTGCTGACGCTGCACCGCGACATGCCCGGCATCATTGGTAAAATTGGCACCCAGTTGGGGAGCTTTAATGTCAACATTGCCAGTATGCAGGTGGGTCGCAAAATGGTACGCGGTAATGCGGTGATGGTGATTAGCCTCGATGATCCACTTCCCGAAGGCCTTTTGGAGGAAATCCTCAAAGTGCCCGGCATTCGTGATGCCTATATTGTCAATCTGTAGGCTTGATTGTGGTACAGCGTTGGTGGGAAATTACCGTCACTTGTCAAGCTGAGGCGGAAGAGCTAGTCTATTGGCGACTTCAATCTTTTGGCTGTCAAGGAACGGCAACCCAGCAACAGCAGGGGCGGGTGTTGATTCAGGGGTATGTGCCGCAGCAGCAAGTGACATTACTGGACATTGCGGCTCTAGGGGTTTGGATTGAGCAGGATGTGGTGGCGCAGGGCTATCTCTCACCAAAACTCCACTGGCAGTTGGTGAATGAACAGGATTGGGCTCATAGTTGGCAAGCCTACTGGCACCCGATATCGGTGGGCGATCGCCTGCTGATTTGTCCTGCGTGGGAAACGCCGCCTGCGGATAACACCCGCTTGGTGATCAAGCTCGATCCCGGCATGGCCTTTGGCACGGGCACCCATGAAACCACCCAGCTTTGTCTTGAAGCCCTAGAAATGCAATTGGATCAAACCTTTGAGCCGCTGCCCCCTACGGTGATTGCCGATATTGGCTGTGGCAGTGGCATTCTGGCGATCGCCAGCCTACTATTAGGGGCACAAAAAGCCTATGGTGTGGATACCTCGGATCTTGCGGTTACCGCCACCCAACGCAATGCAGAACTTAATGGCATTAAAGCCGACCAGTTGATCGTCCACCAAGGAAGTTGGGAGCAAGTCCTCGAACTCGTCGATGGGGTTGTCTGCAACATTCTGGCACCCGTGATTATCGAGATTCTGCCCCACTTGCCAGCAATTGTAAAGCCCAAGGGCTGGGGAATCTTTAGTGGGATTCTTTTAGATCAGGCGGATCGAGTGGCAGAACAACTGGAACAACAGGGCTGGAGCTTGGGTAGTGTCTGGCGGCGACACGAATGGTGTTGTCTCAATGCTCGCTTTGAGCGCTTGCCAGACTAGAGGGAGCTAGCTTTTTACCTTGGCCGCAGGTCGTGCCAAAGAATAGGAAGCCATCAGTTCCTGATAACAGGCCTCTAGGCGATCCAAGTTATGACTGAGGCTATAGTGCTCGAGCACTCGTTTGCGGGCTTTGTCCCCCAGTAGGCGAATCATTTCCGGATGCTGATAAAAAATGGGCAGCAGCGTTTGTAACTGGGTTTTCACATACTGAGGATTCAAGACAATGCCTGCTCCTGTGAGGACTTCACCATCGGCACCTACATCCGTGGCCAAGCAGGCCAAACCACAGGCCATTGCCTCCAGAAGAGAAAGGGACAGTCCTTCAATTTGTGAGGGCAGGATGAAGACATCGCAACCGCGTAAAATGTGCAACCGCTCTTGATCATTGACGATCGAGCCAAGCCAAAGAATATTTTGATCAGGGCCATAGTTCGCCATCAGCGAGGGCATCAGCGCACCGCCACCTACCATTAGCAGCTTACAATCAGCGGGCATTTCTGCTGCACACCACGAGCGCAGGAGCGCCTCGACATTTTTTTCGATCGCCATCCGTCCTTGATAGACATAGAGGTAGCGTGCCTTAAACTCCTCTTTGGCCGCAGAGGGGCCTGGGGCATATTTGCGCGTATCTACTCCATTGGGAATCACCCGCAGGGTCTCGGCACTGACCCCAAGACGCATCAAAAGTTCTTTTTGCGACTGAGAAAAAATAATAACTCGGTCATAGCGAGCCAAAAAGGGAGCATAGAGCTGATAGGTCATCAAGGCCGTGCTCGCCGTGAGGGTGCGATACTTTTCGCTGTAGGCCGGATGAAACGTGGCAACTAGGGGAATGCTTAACTCTTCGCAAATATCTGGAAGAAAGAAATCTAGGGGGGAAAGGGTCAATGAGGCATGGACAATGTCGGGTTTAAGTTTCTTGAGGGATTCAACCAGAACTTTGTTGGCTCGCAGGGAAGGTAGGGTATAAACTTGCGATTTATAGAGGCAAGGGAGCGTGACATCTGGCATCTCACTTTCGCTGTCGGCTTCCTGTTCATCCTCTTGGGCAAAATGCAGAAAGCTCACCTGATAACCGCGATCCAATAGTCCATTCGTAATCTCACGACTATAGGTGACATTGCCGCAGGGGGGAGATTTTTTGCCAAGCCACGCGATATGTAGAGCCACGATTATTAATTCCTTTTTATTGTTACTTATACGTTAAATTTACAGAGCAGCGGTACCCACTTGATCAATGATGCGAATGGGACCGTTGACATCACCGCTAAGAAACTGCCGCAAGTAGGGATTATCGGTCGTGCGAGCTTCGGCATGGGTGCCCTGCCAACAAACGCGACCTTGGTAGAGGAGAATCAGGCGATCGCCCGTGCGTTCAATCGTACTATTTTGGTGGGTAACGACAACGTAGGCATGACCCGTCTTCTCCCGTAATTCGCGAATCAGATCCTCAATCACTGTCGAGGCAATGGGGTCTAGCCCTGCCGTTGGCTCATCGTAAAGCAGGAGATAGGGATCATCATCCGGGTCTTCCGGATTATCGACAATGGCGCGGGCAAAGCTAACTCGCTTGCGCATCCCCCCAGACAACTGCGCTGGGTAGAGATCTTCCATGCCAGAGAGGCCGACCATCGCCAGTTTTTCACTGACAATTTCGCGAATGCGGGCTTCGGGCAAACGGGTGTGCTGGTATAAATAAAAGCCGACATTCTCAGCAACCGTGAGAGAGTCAAAGAGGGCAGATTGCTGAAAGACCATGCTCATGCGCAACCGACACAGACCATCTTGGCGCAACCCCTGACGACGTTGACCGGCCACATAGACTTCGCCCTTATCGGGAGCAAGTAACCCAGCAATAATCCGCAGCATGGTTGACTTCCCGGTACCAGAAGGTCCCAGAATCACAAGGGCATCTTGGGGATAAATGACCAAATCTACATCATTGAGGACATGCTTATTGCCAAAGGCTTTGCAGACACCGCGCAGCTCTACCAGTGGTTTGGTCATCTGACGCATCCCTTAGCCAAAGGCTTCTAGTTGCAGATCTTCGATCGCTTGCAGTCCCCGTGCATCCCCCAGCTTAAAGAGGGCTGCTTTGGCATCTTCTTGGACACCCATATCACTGTCTCGCAGCGCAGCAATCAGTTGATCAATGGCTTGCGTGTAGAGAGACCCAAGGGGAATTTTGCGACAAGCATGACCTAAGGCCCAAGCACAGTTACTGCGCACAGCGGCGATCGCATCCTGAGCCAAGGCAAGGGCAAGGGCAGGAATGGCAACCGTAGCGGCTTCTTCACTGGCTTCTGCCACCTGACCCAAGGAACTAGCGGCCCACAGGCGCACGGCAGAAATATCGGTTTGCAGAGCACGAATCAAGGGGTCAAGGGTGCGACGATAAATTTCTGGCAAGGGAAAGCGCACGCCACAATTGCCCAGCGCCCAAACAATACCTTTGCGGACATAGCCATTCCAGTCCCGCTCCAATTGCTGAATGAGGGCATCCACTGCCGCCAAACTGGGGTTGCGGCCAAGGGCATAGGCAGCACTGACACGGACAAGGGGACAGGGTTCTTGCAACAGATGAATCAGGTAGGGTGTGGCGCGTTCATCCTGCAATTCACAAAAGGCGCGAGCTGCCAACATCCGCTCCGTCACATTAGCGGAGGTCAGCAAAGGCAACATGGCTTCCGGATCGGGGCGATCGCTCTCCTCACTCGGTAGTGCCGCTAGTGCATCCTCTGAGGTGTCCAGAAGGGGGAAATCATTGTCATCCATACTGTTTAATCTACAGGATGCTTGGAATATCGACTAGAGCGCACCGTTGACTTCACCGCGAAAGCCATAGATTCCCCCGCTCATCCCTCGGCTCAAAGGGAATGGCTGTGCCGGCGGGACTATCTAAGCGCATTCCTCGTGCCTAGTGGCGATCGCACTGGAGGGCAGGATTCACTTCGTAAAAGTGGTAGTGAGATCCCCCTTGAAGGGGGCGATCGCCCGTATGGGTCACCGTGAAAGTCGCCGTTGGCCGGCCAGCATTGAGTTCAATGGTTCCCTCTGTGGGGATCAGTTCACCGGCAATCATGGGCGTCTCAGCCAATCTCTAAAGTATCCTTAAGGGTAGAGGCGCACCCGCTGCCAGTGGTCTCCTTGGCGCCGATAGCATAGGCGATCGTGGAGGCGATTGGGTCGCCCTTGCCAAAATTCAATCAGAGTCGGCAAAACGCGATAGCCCCCCCAATGCTCTGGTCGGGGCACGTTTTCGCCGTAGCGGGCTTCCACTTCCGCCAAGCGGGCTTCCAGATCGGCGTAGGACTCTAAAATCTCACTCTGCTGGGAAGCCCATGCCCCCCAACGGCTGCCGAGGGGACGACTTTGGAAATAGGCATCAGACTCCGCTGCGCTGATTTGTTCGACCGTGCCCTCAATGCGCACCTGCCGCTCTAGCTCTGCCCACCAAAACACAAGGGCAGCCTTGGGATGGGCGGCTAATTCCAGACCTTTGCGGCTGCGATAGTTGGTAAAGAAGACAAAGCCGCGATCGTCCACCTCTTTGAGCAACACCAGTCGGGCAGCGGGCATGCCATCTAGACCAAGGGTGGCCAAGGTCATGGCATTGGGTTCCGGCAGTTCGGCATTGACGGCCTCGGTAAACCAAATCCGAAACTGTTGGATTGGATCCTGGGCAGCCTCACTTTCAAGCAGACGCTGACGACGGTAATCACGGCGCAGATCAGCAATGCGGCTCATGGGTTTTCTTCGGACTCGTTTGTTGGAGTTTCTTCACTGATCCTAGAGGATGCCACGGGCGATCGCCCCCAGAGAGCGCGGAAAAAATAGCTCAGTAGCAAAAACATCAAACCAAACCCTATAAATAGGAGCACTCGCCACACCGGCGCAAGATTGATGAGATCGACAAAGAAAAGCCTGACCAAAGTAATGATGAGTGTGATCAGAGCCATAGTGCGCACGGCTGAGGTGTCCCGTCGCAACCCATAGATCAGTAGCCCCCCGCCAAAGAGTCCCCAAACAAGGGTCGCTGCCCCAGTGCCAAAAGATGCTAGTTCGTGCTGAATCCCAATCATTGTCACGCCATAGCCCAAGATCCAGTACAGCGGGCGGCTGGGTGGGGGCAAAAAGCGAATACTGGCCGCTGCCGCACCAAGCACCACCAAATGCGTGAAAAAAGCAAGGTTCAACAGCGGGGGGCGATCGGCGGCGGTAAACAGCAGTTGACCAATAAGACCAAGGCTGAGCAGTCCCCACCAAAGATGGGCAATCACCCCTAGGGTTCGCGCGCCATAGTGTTGGCTGAGGTAGTGCAAAATCAGCCCCTCGATCGCCAGCGGTGCGAGGATAAAGCGATTACTGTAATAGCGAACAACAATGCCGAAGGCAACCAGCACAAGTCCCGTCAAGCTATAGACCCAGCGCCAAGGTTGCGGCAGCCGTCGCCAGAGCAGACTCGTTCCAAGATAAAGGCCGCCAAAGAGGATAAACACACGAGCCGTTACCGTTGCGGACCATTTCCAGAGGAAAGCACTTAAGCCAAGGGCAATCAGTGGATTAAAGAGAGCAATTGTTTGACCATAACCAATGGGAACTGGGGAAGTCTGCTGGGAGCGATACAGCTCCGCTGCGCTGTCGCGATCGCGCCACTGGTACCAAGGAGGCAATACCGTAAAGCCCAGCCAAGTCAACGCCAGAATCGCTTGTAACACCCCAGCTCGATCCGGCTGGTGAACGGTCATAGACACCATTAACATCAGCCATCCTAGCCAAAAGGCTGACAGCAGGAGCGATCGCCAGCCCTTCACCCCATAAATCGCCCAACTGCCCAAGAGAATTAAAAAGGTGTAACTGGCCAATGCCAAAGGACGACTCATCTCTGTGCTGTAGAGCAGCAAAGGGGTCGCCAAGCCGCCAACCACACCAATCACTGCAAAAATGGCTCGATTTTGGCGCAACGATATAAAAAATGCCCCTAGGGTCACTGCCACCATCAACGAGAACGCCACACCCCAAGGCATCACGGTCAAAAACTGATAGGCGGCAAAGATGGTAAGGTAATTCGTCGCAAGACCACCCCCCTGCAAAAACTGGCTAAAAATGACTCGCCGCTGCAATCGCCACCCCAACCCCATCAACACCGTGCCGATGAGAAAGCCCATGGCCACAAGAACTGCATCGGTAATCCAGCCCAACTCAACCGCGTACCGAAAGAGAAAGCCAATCCCCAACAGCAGCAGGCCAATGCCGAGACGGTTGAGCCACAGTTCCCAATTTTGCAGCCAGTCCGCTTGGGAAGGCGTCACGGGGCGTAACGGTGATTCAGGGGCTGGGGGTTGCAGTTCAACAGGGGCGGGAGCCGCCGCTTCCTCGGGTGGAGTTGCTTCAGTTGAAGGTTCTGGGGGGCCAGAGGAGGAGAGGTCTTCACGGAGAATGGCGGTTTGCAGACTCTCGAGCGATCGCTGGAGGGCAGCCACAGTGGCTTCTAAGTTTTCAAGACGACGCCGCAAGTCATCCCTGTCTTCCATGGTTCGCCCCCCTACGGGTTATATCCCCGTTTTATGCCCTAACAGGGAGAGCAGTTTCTTGGCCAATGCACTTTATGAAGTGGCTAGAGGAGCATTCCAAGGGGGGTACAACGGGAAACAAAATTGGGTCAGAAATCGTCCTATGGCACCCAAAAAAGGTTACAAAAAGCAAATTTTGTCTTTTAGAGGAATTTTTATTTTCGGTGATCTGAGTCACAAAAATATTCAGAAATTAAAAACAGTTTGTTAAAACTTTATAAAATTTTCTTATTTTCTTTCGTCAACCGTAAATTCCGTCAATATGCCAGTCTGCGTAGGTTTCACCGCCCTCATTGTTTTTTTATTCTTTTTCAAAATGTTTGCCAAGAACAAAATGCCCCTGATGCTTGATTCTAGGCCTTCATGGTAAGTTGAGACAGTTCCGCAATGAGAGCGAACACGGCACCAGTAGGGGTTTTCCCTGTGTGATGTTGGTGCCCTACTGTTCAGCCGTATGGATGCCCTTTTTAACGGACGCCTATGAAAAAAACGCTTTATGTGGGTCTGACAACAACCACCTTAGCTGTGTTGGGAATGCTTTCCAGTAGCCGTGCAACCACAACCACAGCAGCTAAAGAATCCGTTTCAGCCCCTGCCTCGCCGGTCGTTGCTACCAAAGTTGGGGAACGCCAATCCACGGCGCCGACGACAACACGGGCGATCGCCAGTCTCCATCGTCACCAGCAACAGGGACGTGAAGCCGTAACCGTCTATTTGCGCGGGATTCCCGTGCTCACTTTCTTGGGTCAACGGGTCGCAGCCACAGAGGGCGTCAAAGTAGCTGCTGTTAACGTTGCCGAGATGCCAGAGCAAACCACCCTCTCAGAAGCGGCACAACAGGCAACCATTCTCACCGCTCGCCTCAATCAGCTTCACGAACAGGGCTTTGACGCTAACCTTGTGCGTGTTCGTTGGGATGCCCAACAGCAGCACTATCGCATCTATGCCGACCAAGAACTGCTGCTGACCCTCAACAATCAGGTAATGCTTCCCAATGGCTCACAACGCAACGATGAAAACGCCCTGCGAATTGCCAACCTCATTCGTCGCCAACTGGGTAATGCCCCGGCTCTCACCAACGTCGAGGGCAGCCGAAATACCATTGTGGCCATGGGGCCGATTCGGATGCAGTTGACAGGTCTTGCCTCGTGGTATGGTTTTGGCTTCCATGGTGCCCGCACGGCTAATGGCGAGCGATTTGATCAAAATGCCCTGACGGCGGCTCACCGCACGCTGCCCTTTGGCACACGAGTACGGGTGACCAATCTGCAAAATGGGCGCTCGGTGGTGGTGCGCATTAACGATCGCGGGCCTTTTACAGGGGGACGGGAAATTGACCTCTCACGGGGCGCTGCGGCTGCGATTGGTCTCATTGGTGTGGGTGTGGGGCCTGTGCGCATTGACGTTTTGGATTGATCCCCACCCCCCAAGGGCAAAGTGATAGAATGAACGACATGCTAGGGGTGTCTGCGGTCAGAGCAGGCTGAGAGTAAACCCTTAGAACCTGAACCAGGTCATGCTGGCGCAGGGAAGCTGTCTAGAGAGGATTCTATCAATGGTGCGTAGCGAATGGATTGCTGCCCGCAAGGGGCACGACAATGTTACCCAAATGCATTATGCCCGCCAAGGGATCATCACCGAAGAAATGCACTACGTGGCGCGGCGGGAAAACTTGCCTCCGGAATTGATTCGTGATGAGGTCGCCCGTGGGCGGATGATTATTCCTGCCAATATCAATCACCCCAATCTCGAACCGATGGCGATCGGGATTGCCGCCAAGTGCAAAGTCAATGCCAACATTGGGGCTTCTCCCAACTCCTCAAGCCTTGAGGAAGAATTGGCCAAACTGCGTCTAGCAGTGAAGTACGGTGCCGATACGGTGATGGATCTCTCCACCGGGGGCGGTGACCTCGATGCCATTCGCACTGCCATTATCAATGCCTCACCCGTGCCCATCGGTACGGTGCCTGTTTATCAAGCCTTTGAAAGTGTCCACGGCAATGTTGAGCAGCTCACCCCTGATGATTTTCTCCACGTCATTGAAAAGCATGCCCAGCAGGGGGTAGACTACATGACAATCCATGCGGGGATTCTCATTGAATACCTGCCCTTGGTGAAAAACCGCATCACAGGGATTGTGTCGCGCGGCGGCGGCATTCTTGCCAAGTGGATGCTCTATCACCACAAGCAAAATCCCCTTTACACCCACTTCCGTGACATTATCGAGATCTTCAAAAAATATGATGTCTCTTTCTCCTTGGGGGACTCGCTGCGGCCGGGGTGTCTCCACGATGCCTCCGACGAGGCTCAACTGGCGGAATTGAAAACCCTTGGTCAACTGACGCGCCAGGCTTGGGAGCACGATGTACAAGTCATGGTGGAAGGGCCGGGTCATGTGCCGATGGATCAAATTGAATTTAATGTGCGCAAGCAGATGGAGGAATGCTGCGAAGCCCCCTTCTATGTCCTAGGGCCGTTGGTGACGGATATTGCGCCCGGCTATGACCACATTACCAGTGCCATTGGCGCAGCAATGGCGGGTTGGTACGGCGCCGCTATGCTCTGTTATGTTACCCCCAAAGAACACCTTGGCCTGCCCAATGCCGAGGATGTGCGCAATGGCTTGATTGCCTACAAAATTGCTGCTCATGCAGCAGATATTGCCCGTCACCGTCCGGGGGCGCGCGATCGCGATGATGAACTGTCGCGGGCACGGTACAACTTTGACTGGAATCGCCAGTTTGAACTGGCCCTTGATCCGGAGCGGGCACGGGAATACCACGACGAAACCCTACCGGCCGACATTTATAAAACCGCCGAGTTTTGCTCCATGTGCGGGCCGAAGTTCTGTCCCATGCAGACCAAAGTGGATGCCGATGCCCTGGCAGAGCTGGAGAAATTTCTTGCCAAGGACAAAGAGCAAGTGAGTGCCTCGGTCTAGGGCATGGCCCTTGATCTCAAGGGGGGGCTGATTGCGATCGCCCTCCTTTTTGATGTCACCAATGGCTTTCATGATGCCGCCAATGCCATTGCTACGGTGGTGGCGACCCGTGCCCTTTCCCTGCGGGGGGCGCTTATCCTTGCGGCGGTGGCCAATTTTGGCGGTGCCTTCTTAAGTACGCGGGTGGCGCTCACCATTGAGTCGGGGATTCTCCACAGCGATGCCTTGGGGGGTCATTGGTTTGGCGTGATGGCCGCTGCCCTCCTAGGGGCGATGGGCTGGAATGCGCTCACCTGGTATTGGGGGCTGCCCAGTAGTTCTTCCCATGCCTTGATCGGTGGCTTAGTAGGGGCTGCCCTCTTTCAAGTGTCACCGCAAATCATCTATTGGCAGGGGATTGTTGAGGCCGTGGTCATTCCCATGGTGGTATCCCCCTTGGTGGCGATCGCCCTTGGCTTGGGTTTCATGACCCTGGTGGAGAAATGGCTGCAATGGCAGGGAGAGATTCCGGCGGAACGCTGGCAACGCTTGCAGATTCTCTCGGGCACGTTGATGGCCGTTGCCCACGGTGCCAATGATGCCCAGAAAACCATGGGAGTGATTACCCTGGCACTGGTGAGTTGGGGGCAACTGTCGCCGGCGGCCGGGGTGCCCCTTTGGGTAATGGGGGCCTGTGCCTTGGCGATCGCCATTGGTACCTACGGCGGCGGCGAACGCATTATCCGCACCACGGGGGAGAAAATTACACCCCTTGACCCTGTGAGTGGTTGCTTGGCCAACCTCAGTGCCGCCTTCACAGTAGGCGTTGCCAGTCTTGTGGGCTTCCCCGTCAGTACCACGCAAGTGATGGTGGGGGCGATTACGGGGGTCGGCTATCGCCATCAAGGAAAAGTGAACTGGCAGGTGTGGGGGCAAATTTTCCTAGCGTGGATATTCACGTTTCCCGGTGCCGCCCTGCTGGCGATCGCCCTCTCCTTTGGCCTATCCCAACTTTGAGTTGCCCCTAGGAAACCTGTGTGGGCTGCATCTTTTGGGCATACTCGCGGAAGCGTTCGAGATCCGCCTGCAAGGTACTTTCCACCACACGCCCCAAGAAAAGACGATCCATGATTTGTCCCAACACTCCCGGAATGGCATAGGCAACCGAGAGCTTGACAATGGTGCTGCCCTGGCGATCGTAAAAGCGAATGGCGCCCCGATTCGGCAGGCCATCCACCGACTCCCACTGAATGAGCTGGTGCTTGACTTGGCGGCAAATGCGCGATCGCCAGCTAAAGTGCCAGTTTCCTGTGGCCAATGTCCAGCGGGATAGGGTGGGGTCTTCCGCGGTGACGACCACCGATTCAATCCACTTCATCCACAGGGGCATTTTCTCCAGATCCGACCACAGGGCCCAGACGCGATCGACACCGGCGGCCACCTCAATCTGAACCGTATGCTCTAACCAACTCATCCATGACCTCCTGCCAAAATCGCTTGGGCGGCCCGTCGTCCCGATATCGTGGCCCCCTCCATGCTGTCAATGTAGTCCTGCTGCGTATAGCTGCCCGCCAAGTAAAAGTTAGGAACAGGGGTTTTTTGGGGCGGACGATAGGGATCCATGCCGGGGGCTTCGCGGTAGAGGGACTGCGCCAATTTGACAACACTGTACCAAGTCATGTTCAGATGGCGTGAGGAGGGAAAAAGATCGTGGACTTGGCGCAGTACGTGGTGGGCAATCTCCTCATTGCTCGCTTTGATAAAGGGATCGCCGGGGGTGAGCACCACTTGCAGAAGGGAGCCTTGCCCTTCCCGATAGTAGTCCGCCGGGCTGGTGAGCGCCAAATCGGCAAAGCAGGAAAAATCGGCATCGGCAGTGTAGAGCAGGTTATCAATGCCCGTTGCTGCCACTTGTTTTTGTTTAGCGGGGTCTTGCAGTTCTGTGACCCAGCCATCAAACCGCAGTTGTACCGTCGCCACCGGCACCGCCTCCAGCTTAAAAATGTTGTCGAAGGTGGGGTGCGATCGCCATGCCTCCGGAATCAGCCGTTGAATCCCCGGCACATCACAGGCACACAGATAGGCATCTGCGGTAACCGTTTCTCGCTCTTCGCCCCGCAGAATCACTAACCCTTCCACCTGCCAAGTGCTAGGATCTTCGCCGCGAAAGAGAATTTCTTTTGCCCGGCGCCGCAGATGAATCTTTCCCCCCCGCGCTTCAATGTAGTTCACCAAGGGCTTGAGCAGATATTCCGCCGGCGATCCCTTGAGCATATTCAGGCGGGAGGCAGTGGTTTTGGCGGCAAACATCATAAATATCGTCAACATGCAGCGAGCGGAGATCTGCTCCGTATCAATGAAGCCCAAGGCGTAGGCAATGGGATTCCAGAGGCGTTTGAGGCTATTTTCTGACCCGCCATGGCGGCGAAACCACTCGGCAAAGCTGAGCCGATCCAAAGCGCGAATTTGGCGCATCGCCCCTTCATAGTCCACCAGACCGCGCACAATGGGACTGGTGCCAAGGGCAATGGCGTTGAAGAATTTATCGGCAGCGGAAAGCTGATTGGTGGTGAAGAAGGCCTTAAGACCGTTGAAGGGGGCACCCAAGGGAAAGCGGAAGTCCAATTGCCCCACCTGGCCACCGCGATTGATGAATGTGTGGGTATGTTCCTTAGGCAGGAGGTGGGCGATCGCCCCCACCTTCGTCATTAGTTCAAAGAGATTGGCGTAGTTGTAAAAGAAAACATGCAGCCCCATCTCAATGTGGTTGCCGTCGGCATCCTGCCAACTGCTGACTTTGCCCCCCACAAAGGGACGGGATTCATAGATTTCGACACTGTGACCGGCCTCCACCAACTCCACGGCGGCGGCTAAGCCGGCTAATCCTGCACCCACAATGACAACCCGCATCGGTGATCCCAGAAAACTTTACAGATTTTAACATTTTTCGCCCCTCGGACAGTTTCCCTCGCGTTAAGAAACTTGGCAGAGAGCCTTGCCCCCCAGACCCCTCGTCTATGATCAAGGTAAGTTCAAGTTGCTGAATCGCTCACGCTCACGGTGTGCTTATGGCTATGCGTCGTGTCTTTGCCTTTCCGCTTTGGCAGTATTTGAACCAACGGCTATTTAGTCCAGACTTTACCCTCAATCCCAAACGCTTCTGGCGGCAGTATTACGATGCTTACCTCGAACGCTGCTGGCAAAAGGACTGTGCCTCCAAGGAAGAACCCTCCTGTTAATCGTTCCACAGGTTCGCTAAAATGAGATAGTTCACTTTCCCGATCAAGATTAGGGACTTTTGACTGTCATCATTTTAGTTACTCTCGCCTGTGGGAAGACAAAACGCTATGGTTGCTTCGCCCCCCTCTGCCGATGCTGCACTGAAACGCTCAAAAATCGAGGCTCTTAAAGAACGGAGCCAACACCTGCGAGAACCCGTTGCTACAGAATTACTGGAACCAACGAGCCATTTTAGCGAAGAAGGGGTGCAGATCCTCAAGTTCCACGGCTCCTATCAGCAGGACAATCGCGATAACCGCGTCAAAGGGCAGGAAAAAGATTACCAGTTCATGCTGCGCACCCGCAGTCCGGCGGGGTATATTCCGCCGCAGCTCTATTTGACCCTAGATCGCCTGGCGGATGAGTACGGCAACCACACGCTGCGGGCGACTACACGGCAGGGATTTCAGTTGCATGGCATTCTCAAAAAGAATCTGAAGGCTGCCATTGCTGCCATTGTCCGCAGCATGGGATCCACGTTGGGTGCCTGTGGTGATTTGAACCGCAATGTCATGGCGCCTCCTGCCCCCTTTCGCGATCGCCCCGAATATACCCTTGCCTATGAGTATGCCCATCGCATTGCTGATCTATTGACCCCGCAAACGGGTGCTTACTACGAGATTTGGCTGGATGGGGAAAAGGTCATTTCCGCAGAGGAACACCCGGAGGTCAAGGCGGCACGGCAGCGCAATCACAACGGCACCCTCTTTCCCAACAACGAAGAGCCGATCTACGGCGATCACTACATGCCCCGCAAATTTAAGTGCTGCGTCACGGTGCCGGGGGATAACTCCGTGGATTTGTTCTCCCAAGATTTAACCCTGGTGGTGATCACCGATGGGCAAGGGAATCTGGAGGGCTTTAATATCTATGCCGGCGGTGGCTTGGGGCGCACCCACAATAAGGAAGAAACCTTTGCCCGACTGGCCGATGAAATCGGCTTTGTGCAAGCGGCAGATGTCTATGAGGTGGTCAAGGCAATTGTGGCGACCCAGCGGGATTATGGCGATCGCTACAATCGGCGCCATGCCCGTTTGAAATACCTGATCCACGACTGGGGAGTTGAAAAGTTCAAAGCCAAGGTCGAAGAATACTTTGGCAAGCCCCTTGAACCCTTTCGCCCGCTGCCGCCGTGGCGCTACCAGGACTTTTTGGGCTGGCATCCCCAAGGGGATGGCAAATTCTTTTACGGCCTTGCCATTGCCAATGGCCGCATCCTCGACAAGGGACATTTCAAACTCAAGTCTGCCCTCAGGAAAATCGTGGAGGAGTTTAACCTTCCCCTGCGGGTTACCCCCCACCAAAATCTGCTCCTGTGCGATGTCTCTCCCGATCAACAGGAAGTAATTCAGCACATCCTTGAACAGCACGGGGTTCGTGATGTCAATGCCATTGATCCCCTCGAACGCTATAGCATGGCCTGCCCGGCATTGCCGACGTGTGGCTTGGCCATTACTGAGTCGGAGCGGGCGATTCCGGGGGTCTTGGAGCGGCTCCGTCGCCTGATGGATCGGCTGGGACTACAGCAGGAGCATTTTGTGATTCGGATGACGGGATGCCCCAACGGCTGTGCTCGTCCCTACTTGGCAGAGCTGGGCTTTGTCGGCATTGTTCCCAATACCTATCAAGTGTGGTTAGGTGGCAGTCCCGATCAGACCCGCTTGGCAGAGGTCTATATGGAGCGGTTGCCCCTTGCCGACCTAGAGCAAGCGTTAGAACCGGTCTTGGTCTTTTATCGCGATCGCCGCCAGCAGGGAGAGTCCTTTGGGGATTTTTGCCATCGGGTTGGCCTGGCGGCAGTGCGGGAGTTTGCTGCCACCTATGTGCCTGCTGCTGCAACAAAGCGCTACCGCGTGGATGTGCGGGCTGATCAATACCAGCAGCTCAAGGAATTGGCAGCAGCGAAGGGCATGTCGCTGGCAGCGGTGACCCGTGAAGCCATTCAGCGTTACCTTGAGCAATCCGGTTGACCCCACCAAGGTCGGATGTCTGTCGGCGCTATCGAGTATAATGAGAAAGCGCTAAATGGGGCGGCATAGCCAAGTGGTAAGGCAGAGGTCTGCAAAACCTTTATTCCCCGGTTCGAATCCGGGTGCCGCCTTCGTTGATTCGGCCTGTGGTTTCAGTCTGCTCCTCTAGCCAGTCCAAGAGCCGATGAATCCCCCAGCAGTAATCCGGATCACCCCAGAGGCGTTGGCACTGGCGATCGCTGGTAAAGCCGACGTGACCGCCCTGTTCGGTCATCAGCAGGGTGAGGGCAGGATTGTTTTGGGCAATGGCCAAGAGTTCGGGCACCAAAGCCGGAGCATAGAGGGGATCGTCGGCGGCATAGAGGATCCAAGTGGGCAAGCGCAGTTGCAGCAGCAGCGGCAAAGGACTACTGGCAGCATAGTAGTCGGCCACACTGGCAAAGCCAAGGCGGTCAATAACAAGGGCGGCATCAAAACCTGCAATGGTGTCAATCTGGGCAATGGTTTTGAGGTCAAAGAGGTCGGGGTGAAGGCGATGGAGGCGGTAGGCCCAGCGTTGGAGTTGACGGCTAATGGCACGTTCAAACTGGCGTCCCCAAAAGGTGGTGCCGAGATGGGCAAGGGAACGGTTGGAATCAAGATTAGGGCAAATGACCGCTGCCCCCCCGATGTCTGTGGCGCCTTGCTGTTGGGCATACCATGTTCCCCACAGCGCCAACTGACCCCCCAAGGAATAGCCCACCAACCAATAGGGAGGCGTATAGCCAAGGGCTTGACACTGGCGGGCGATCGCCACAAAGTCCTGCCCCTCGTAGAGGCCATCACTGGTTAACACCGGCGACAGTGCGGCGCTGCGGCCATGGGCACGCCAATCAAAAAGCACCACCTCAAAGCGGCGGGCGATCGCCCAATGGGCAAGGGTATGCAGGTACCATTGATTCTGTAGATCTCCCGTAATCCCATAGGTGGCAATGACCGTTCCGCGCGCCGGCCCAACCCGATACCCCTCACCGTACAGGGGTACCCCCTCCGCCCCCTGGAAAATATGGCTCGTTTGCGGTCGCCAAGGATAGAGGCACTCCCAGCGTTGGCCATAGGCAGTAAAGATCGTGTGGATCACGCCGGAGCGCAACGGCAAGGGTGGCCAATAGGATAGGGATTGCATAGACTTTAGTCATCCATCGTAAGCAAACAAGTCAAGGTTGGGCGTTTTTGGTGATCATTGTGAGGCATTGGCGATGACACAGAGCGATGATCCGCAGCAGACAGACCCCTACACCATGGAAACCTGTCTGACGGATGCCCAAGCCAATCGCGTGCTAGATGAAGTTTTTGCTGCAATAGAGGCTGAGCTGAATGAGCCAGAGTTCCTAGCAGCGATTTTAGAACCTGAGCCTTCTCTCCTCGTCCCTTTTGAAGCGACGACTCCCCCGCCCCCCCCAACGGAAGAACCTTCCCGCTGGCTGCACCGCCCAGAACCTGAGCAAGAGTTTTCTTGGAGCGATCGCTTTTTGATGGGGGTCGGCATTGCTTCTTTTGTTCTAGGGATTGGCCTCTGGATCAGTCTGAATCGCCAGCCGGTCGCAGTTGCCCCTGAGGCTGTGGTCGCAACAACCCCTAACCCTGCGGATGTTGCCTTTGCTGAGTATCTGCAAAACTCCCTTCAACTCCTTGGCCAACAGGCTGCTACCTCGACCCCCTCACCACCGGCGATCGCCAGCAATTCCCCCTCCCCCCTGCCAGTGGAACGGATTTACGTTCCCGTCTATCAAGCCCCCACAGCCCCAACGGTGCCCCTGCCCAATTTACCGACGGTGACAACCCCTACTCCGGCAGTAACACCGGCGCCGCCACCCCCGACCCCCACGCCCCCCCAACATACCCTAATTGGCATCCTCGAAATGGGCGATCGCTCGGTAGCCCTCTTTCAAAGCAATGGCCAGACTCTGCGCTTAAGTGTGGGCGATACAATTGGCAACGACGGCTGGCAACTGGTACAGATTCAAAATCAGCGAGCTGTACTACGGCACCAAGGGGAAGTGCGCTCCCTCACCGTTGGCCAAAGTTTTTAGAAAAGGGGCACTCATGAGTTTTTTCCGCGACTTGAATGCATTTCTAGAGCAAAAACTGGAGGATTTTATCCGTGCCAATCCGCAGCTTGAACTCAATCTGCTGCTGCTGGAGCTGGAGGATCAGGAACGGGAAACCCAGGAGCGACTGCTGCGGTTGCAACAGGAAGTCAATACCTGTGAACAGCAAATTCTCAGCCTTGTTTCTGAAATTCGCCGCTGGCGCGATCGCATCCAAACGGCGATGGCAGCTCAACGCCCTGACCTTGCGGAATTGGCACAGCAACGGGAGGCTGAATTACGCCAACGCGGAGAGCAATGGTGGACGCAGCGCCTCAATGCCCTGAATCAAATTCCTGTTACCCAGCAGTTGCTGCAAAAGATTCGCGATCGCCGGCGGGAAGTGATGAACCGCGTTCCTACCGCCAGTGCGCCACCGCCACCCCCCCCGCCACCGTCCATGACCAGTGACCTCAATGATCCCATTGAAGCTGAGTTTCGCCGCTTGGAACTGCAAACTGCCCTTGAGGAACTGAAACGCTCGATGGGGCGATAGCGCAACAGACGTGGGACAATCGAGAACGCGGTTTTATCCAAAGGTTCCATGGCGGTTATTCAGATTACATCCGACGACACTTGGCAGATTCAGGCCGATGGCCATCCCCTGCGGGGTACCCTCCAAGTACCGGGCGATAAATCCATTTCCCACCGTGCCCTGATGTTGGGGGCAATGGCAGAGGGCACTACCTATATTGAAGGTCTGCTCGTGGGGGAGGATACCTGTAGTACCGCTGCCTGTTTCCGCGCCCTTGGTGCTGAGATTTCGCATCTCAATGCCACAGCGGTCACGGTTCAAGGCTTGGGGATTGGCCATCTGCAAGAACCCGGAGATGTGCTGAATGCCGGCAACTCTGGTACGACGATGCGACTACTGCTGGGAGTATTGGCAGCGCAAACGGGTCGCTTTTTTACAATCACCGGAGATGCCTCATTGCGATCCCGCCCCATGGCGCGGGTCGTTACCCCCCTGTTGCAGATGGGTGCCCAGATTTGGGGGCGTCAACACCACAGCCGTGCTCCCTTGGCCGTTTTGGGGCAGCCCTTAGAACCCATTACCTACTACAGTCCCATTGCCTCGGCGCAGGTGAAATCAGCGCTCTTGCTGGCCGCTCTCCACACCGAGGGCACTACTATTATTCACGAACCCCACCGCTCACGGGATCACAGTGAACGCATGCTTCAGGCTTTCGGGGCCTGTGTGGCGGTGGATGAGGCCACCTGTACGGTGACGCTGGAAGGGCCGGCGGTTCTAAAGGGGCAAAAGGTCATTGTCCCCGGTGACATTAGTTCAGCCGCCTTTTGGTTGGTGGCAGCGTCCATTCTCCCCGGTTCAGAACTGCTGCTGACCAATGTGGGCATCAACCCCACCCGCACGGGCATTCTCGACGTTCTTTGGGCAATGGGAGCCGAGATTACCCTTGAAAATGGGCGGCTTGTCACCGGCGAACCGGTGGCAGATCTGCGGGTGCGATCGGCAAAGCTCAAGGGAACCCGGATTGGCGGTGCATTGATTCCCCGCTTAATTGATGAGATTCCGATTTTGGCCGTGGCGGCGGCCTTTGCCGAGGGAGTCACCGAAATTCGCGATGCCGCAGAACTGCGGGTAAAGGAGAGCGATCGCCTCCAAGCGGTGGCCACAGAATTGCAAAAAATGGGGGCTAGGGTTACTGAACTCAGTGATGGTCTTGATATTCAGGGGGGTGTGCCCTTGCAAGGTACCCATGTGGAAACCTACCGTGATCATCGCATGGCCATGAGTCTGGCGATCGCTGCCCTCAATGCCACAGGAACAAGCCACATTCACAACGCCAGTGCAGCAGCCATCTCCTATCCAGAATTTGTAACAACTCTGCAACAAATTGCTTGAAAGCACAAAAATCCCAGTAATTTTTGGGAGAACTTTGCTCAACACCAAACGCTGTATGCTAGCATCAAATAAATTGTTTTGGTGGCACAATGCAGCTTTGCGTTGCGTTAAATCCTTCGTAGTCTTCTAATATTCGTGTGTTTACCTTCCTTGACAATTGGAACACTAGATGAGACCCAAAATGATACAGAACCAAAAAAATACGATAATATAGTTTCACGCCTGCTCTAGGAGCGCCCTTGCGTTTCACCTAGGACAGGTCAATCCCTCTCCAACTGGCTTCTTTGTTTTTTCGTTCAAAAAAGGCTGTGTTTGTTCATCATGGCAACAATTCAAGATTTCATCCACGTTCAGGATCAATGGTCATTAGATGAGTTGGTGGAAATCGCCAACGAACTCTTGCCCCAGCACCTCCCCCAGGAGGACTCCAAAAACCGTGTGTTGGAAGAGGTCAACCCGCGTCTAGTGCGCCATTACACCTCCTGCAAGTTGATTGATCGCCCCACCCGCATTGGCCGTGAAGGGCGCTACGGCTATCGCCATCTTGTGCAATTGCTCGTGGTGCGGCGGCTCTTGATGGAGGGCTACACCGCAGGGGCCATCTACAAGCTGGTGTATCGCATGAGCACCCCAGAACTGCGGGCACTCCTTGAGCAGGGGGTTCATCTTCAATTGAATCCACCTCCGATCAACCCAGCCTTGGCCTTTTTGCAGCAGGTGCAGGATCGCTCCGAGCATCGCTATGGGGAGCCCATGCGCGTCAGTACCAGTGTCAGCCGCCGTGAGGTGCCGCCCGCCAGCCATTCACCGCAACCGGAGTCTTGGAAGCGCATTGAGGTGGTGCCGGGGTTCGAGGTACACATTCGCGATGACTTTAACTTCCCGCAGATCAATCGCGATCAAGAAGCCCTCGTCAAGCAACTGGTGCAATTGCTCTCCACTTACACTCAGCGATAACTCAGGCCAGATTTCCCGTGTCGCAGTTAGCCCGCTGGCGATCGCTATAATAGCGCCATGGAAGGATGCCTCAACGATACGGATATTTACACGCTGTGCCAAACCCTTGCCCTTGGCCAGCGCACGGGGGAACTGTACCTCGAAGATGACGCCGGTCATACGTGGCTTCTCTTCTTGAATCATGGTCATTTGGTTTATATTGCCGATCGCCACAGCCACAGTTTAGAGCGATTGCAGGATCTCCTTTATGGACAGGGCATTCCTTGGCCGAGTCCCGATAGCTTCATCGAAAGCAAAGCCGGTGCTAGTTGGGTGGAATACGAATGCCTCTGGTGGCTCCTCGATCACTGCAAGCTCAGTCAAATCCATAGCGTGTGGCGTGCGCTGCTGCGGGAAAGTCTCTTTGACGTTGTTAGCCTCAATCGCGCTTGGTTCAAATTTTATAGTGCGAGTCCCCTTACCCCCCAATGGCACAATCTCTCCTTGACAGCGCTGCTCAATGACAGCCTGAGTCATCTGCGGGAATGGAAAAAGCTTCATCCCGATTTGCGTTCCCTCGATCAATCCCTCGAGCTGACGGATATTAAACCCACGGGCAACGATCCAGCGGATCAGTGGTTTCGCCAACTCGAACCCTTCGTGCGCGAGCGGATTACGTTGCGCCGTCTGAGTCGGCAACTGGGACGGGATGGGGTGACTGTGGGCAAACTCCTGCTGCCCTACCTGCATCAAGGGTACCTACAAGTTAGTTCTTGGGGAACCAATGGCCACACCCGTACATTTCCACCCCTCTCTTGGCGGCGATCGCCTCGTGTCGTGTGTGTGGATGATGCCGCCACTGTCCGTCAAGTCGTTGAGTCCACGCTTCAAGCAGCGGGCTATGAAGCCACGGCGATCGCCCATCCCTTGACCGCCTTGAGTCTCATTTTCCAACTCAACCCCGACCTGATTTTCCTCGATATTGCCATGCCCGAATTGGATGGCTATGAATTTTGCACTTTGCTACGACACACGCCTCGCTTCCGTTATACGCCGATTATTATGCTGACTAGCCTCGTCGGTTGGAGCGATCGCCTGCGAGCCAAGGTAGCCGGTGCCACTGATTACCTCAGCAAGCCCTTTTCAACTCAAGAATTGTTAACAATTACGCATCATTATATTGGTGCGGCTCCACCTGTAACCTCCTTAACAGACGAGTCCTTTGGCGACGTGCTAGAACCAAAATCAGGCCTCGAGACGCCCCGTTAACCTCCGCAGGTTGGCTGTCATCCACCTGTCATCCTCTTAGGCTTTTAGAATATAAAGCAACCCCTTAATTCTACGTGTAACCTCCTATGAGTAAAGTCTTAGTTGTCGAAGATAGTCCACCCCAGCGGGAAATGATTAGCGAATTGCTAGCGAAAACAGGCTTTGAAGTGACGGTTGCCACCGATGGTGTCGAGGCAATGGAGCAATTGCAGCAGAGCACTCCAGATGTGGTGGTTCTCGACATTGTCATGCCCCGTATGAATGGGTATGAAGTCTGCCGCCAAATTAAGTCTGACCCCCGCACCCAATCGATTCCCGTAGTTATCTGTAGCTCCAAAGGTGAGGAGTTTGATCGCTATTGGGGCATGAAACAGGGGGCTGATGCGTACATTACGAAGCCCTTTGACCCCAAAGAACTCGTTGGCACCATCAAGCAACTCTTGCGAGGCTAAAAAAGATGTTTAGTAGCTCGGATCTACTCGCAACCAATGCCCCCCTCGAAAGCGGCAATATCGATGACCTCAGAACCCCAGAGGGGGATTTGCATATCCTCTTTACGATCCCTAGCGGTGATACCCTAGCCCTACCGGCTATTGGGGTGCGCGAAGTTGTGGCTGTGACTCCCGATCGCATTACCCCAGTGCCCAATACTTCCAATCTGCTACTGGGGATTTTGAACTTGCGGGGGCAGGTGATTTGGGTAGCGGATACCGGTAAATTTCTGGGAGATGAAACTCCCTTGAATACCGATCGCTCCGAGCTATCGATTATTGCCATTGAGGATGATGAGTTAATGGTAGGGCTAGCGGTTCATCAGGTCCGAGGCATGGAGTGGCTCAACAATGACACCATTAAGCCGGCTACCCATGTCAGCGATCAGATGGCTCCCTTTGTACGCGGCGAATGGGTTTTTGATGCCGAGCAACAGGACATTGTTAAGCTCTTAGATCCCCTTGCTATTTTACGCAGTGCTCGCTGGGGACTCTAAACTAGAAAAAGTAGAATCTCAAGAATCTCAATGGAACTCATCTACACCAGTCACTTTAGGAAAATTAACACCCCTGTGATACCTTTCCCAGGAATTGGCGCATACTTTGTAATTAAAGCTTCCTTGATTTAGTCCTTAGAATTATCCGCCCCTTGTCATTGTCCATTATGGGAGTAAGCCCATGGCATCCAGCAGCACCCAACACACCCAAGAATATCAAAAAGCAGTCGCCGCTTATGTGCAAGGCAACTATGAAGAAGCGGCTAAAATCACCGACCAGTTGGTGGGCACCCGACCGGGCGATCCCAACCTACGGCTGCTGCGGGGGCACATTTACTGCTGCCAACAGCGCTACAGCGAAGCTCAAGAGCAGTACCATGCGGTTCTCAATGCCACAACTGATCCAGAATTAATCAATCTAGCCAACGAGAGCCTCGCTAAGATCAAGGATTTGATTCCTGCTGCTGAACGTGCCAAGAATGGGGGCGAAGAACACCACGCCACCCTGCAAGGAGATCACACCCAACTTCAGGGGGACAATACCTTTCTCCAGACTACCCCACCCATTGAGGAGACCCAAGCTATAAACCCCCTTGAAACATTCAGGCTTGAACACTTTGATGACTTTGGCAGCGATTTAGGGACAAGCAACCCCTTTGACGATCCGGAAATTGCAGGCATTGAGGAGGAACTAGGCGTCAGTTTAGAAGAGGGTACCTTTAACCCCTTCGACGAAGATGCACCAATCCAAGACCCCTTTGCCTTTTCTGCTGATGCTTTTGAAGATGCGGTATCTGAAGTGGCTGACATTCCAGAAATTCCCATTGGAGAATCGGTGCAACCCCTAGGTACTGAAGCCATTGGGGATGAGGAAGTCACGCTCCTCATGGGAAGTTCTCCTTTAACCCCGTCCGAACCGGCCAGCCCTATTTTTAATGCTGAGGCGCCAGAAAGTGCAGTAGAACCTTTTCAAGAAATGACACCGCCCTCCCTAGAAACATTTGATGATCCCTTTGCCGCTGAAATGGCACCACTAGCCGCTGCCGCACCTGAGGAGAGTCTTTTTCCGGGGCTGGAGGAATCTCCAGCGGCAACTACTTCGGGAGAAAGTCTCTTTGGTGATATTGAGGAATCCCCAGCAGCAAGCATTTCTGAAGAGAACCTCTTTCCAAATCTGACGGAATCTGCTGCGACCAACGTTCCTGAAGTCTCTACCTCTGCTGCTGGTATCAGTGATTTGCTAACCAATGAGACGGCAGAGGCCATTAAGCTGTTGCCGCAGCCCGAACTGAGTTCTTATCATGCTACCGAGGAGGAAGACGATCTCTTTGGTGGCTTCTCAGCTTCCTTTGAGGCTTTTGAAGCCCCAGATATTGTGGCAGAACCCCTGTCTCCTGAGGCCTTTGACCCCGCCAGCTTTGAGGATGAGCCAACGCTCGCGATGTCTGAGTTTCCCGGACGTGAAGCCGTTGCCAAAGACGCGAGGAAGCCAGAGGCACCAGCGATCGCTGAAGGGGAAGCTAGCCCTGGGGGTGCTGAACCCTGTGAATCAATTGCTGATTTTAACTTAGACGATTTGTCCTTCGGTAATGCAGAAACTTCAGGTGCTGCTTTTGACGATGAAATGACGATCGCCAATCCCCAAGCGCATGGAATGGGCACAGGCAGTGCGGAAACAACCAGCATGACTGATGCGGGTACAGAGACCTTTGCGGTTTTACCGGACGAATTTGATCTCAGCCAGCAAGGTCTAGACGAGTTAGCCGATTTTAGCCTCGACCTGAGCCAAAGCACCGCCAGCCGTGCTGAAGCCACAGTCCCTCCAGAAAGTCAGGATCTCTCGGCCTTTACCGAGAAAGTGTCCATTGCAGCACCAGTGGCTACTCCGCCAACTCCTTCCCGTAGTCCTAGTCCTGTGGCTGGAACCGTTCCAGCAGCCACAACAGCCACGAGTTCCTTTGGCCAACAAAATATTACATCGGCAGTAACCACCGGCGTACTCTCCGCTTTGGCTGCCGGTGCGGTCAGTTTAGGCTTTAGTGCCCCTGGCCCTGCGCCGTTGGTTAGTGGTACTGCTGCTGGTCTCACCGCCGGAGTGGCCGTCTATGCGATGGGGCAGCGCAGCGTCAGTCGCATCAAGCGTTTTTGTACGGATTTGCAGGCACAGTGTAATGCCGTGATTGCCGGTGAGATGACGGCGCGGATGCCGGTCACCATTAACGATGAGCTAGGGCTTTTAGCCCAAAGCTTTAACCAAATGACGGATACCATCCAGCAAATTACCGCTGATGCCCAGAAAAAAGCAGAGGAAAACGAACGGCAGCGGGATGATTTGCAGCGTCAAGTGATTCGCCTCCTTGATGATGTGGAGGGGGCTGCCCGAGGTGACCTGACCGTACAAGCAGAAGTGACAGCGGATGTGCTTGGGGCAGTGGCGGACTCCTTTAACCTGACGATTCACAACCTGCGTACGATTGTGCAACAGGTGAAGATTGCTGCCCAGCAGGTGAGTCGCGGTGCCGCCGAAAACGAAACCTTTGCCCGTAGCCTTTCAGCAGATGCCCTGCGGCAAGCGGAGGAGCTAGCCGTCACCCTAAACTCGGTGCAGATGATGACGAATGCTATTCAGCGGGTGGCCGAAAGTGCCCAAGAAGCCAATGAAGTGGCACGCAATGCCTCAGAAACAGCCCTCCGTGGCGGTGAGGCGGTGGAACGCACGGTGGCGGGTATTTTACAGATTCGCGAAACGGTGGCAGAGACCACTCGCAAGGTGAAACGCCTCGCGGAATCGTCCCAGGAGATTGCCAAGATTGTCGGTGTGATCTCATCAATCGCCAACCGCACGAATCTCTTGGCCTTGAACGCCAGTATTGAGGCCGCACGGGCCGGGGAAGCCGGTCGCGGTTTTGCGGTGGTGGCCGATGAGGTGCGGCAACTCGCCGATCGCTCGGCAAAGGCCTCGAAGGAAATTGAACAAATTGTATTGCAAATTCAAAGTGAAACCGGTGCCGTGATGACGGCAATGGAAGAGGGCACCCAACAGGTGATTGAGGGAACCAAGCGGGCAGAACAGGCCAAGCATGCTCTCGAGGACATTATCCAAGTGTCGTCGCAAATTGATACGCTTGTGCGCTCGATTACCAACGCTACGGTCGAACAAACAGAATCGGCACGCGCCATGGCTCAGGTGATGCAATCCATTGAGTTGACAGCGCAGGCCACTTCTCAGGAGGCACAGCGGGTGTCCGACTCGTTGCAAGGTCTAGTGAGTGTGGCACGCAACTTGCAGGCATCGGTGGAACGGTTCCGCGTTGAAAATATTGAAGATCAAGCCTAAGCAATCCGGGAGGGGGCTATGCAAAGCGATCAACAAAAGCGCATTCTCGGCTACTTCATTGAGGAGGCGCAGGAACACCTGACCACCATTGAAGACAGTTTGATGAATCTTCAGCAGGTGGTCAATGACCCCGAGGCCATGAGTGAAATGTTTCGGGCGGCGCACTCGGTCAAAGGGGGGGCGGCAATGCTCGGGCTGCACAGTATTCAACACACGGCCCACAAGCTGGAGGATTACTTCAAAATCCTGCGGGAACACCCCGTAACGGTGGATGAAACCCTAGAGCAGTTGTTTTTGCAAGCCTTTGATGCGCTGCGGGAACTCCTCGATGAATTGCAAGGCCCCTTTGGTTTGACGGAGGAGACAGCAACCGCAACGCTGAATCGGGTGGAGCCGGTCTTTAATCAACTGCAAGCCCACTTAAGCCGCCTGACCCAAGGAGCAGAGGCGGCGCCTCCTGTGGTTGCTCCTTCTGCAGCCGTGGCAGAACCCGTTAAACCGCCGGTACAACCCGTTGCCGATTCGAGTTATCGCTTAGTCTTTCAAACGGAGGTGCCCGATCGCCTGCGGGCAATGTTGCAACTCTTTAAGCAGCCTGATTCACCCCAAGTGCGCCAAGAATTGGCGGAGGCCTGTTCTAATCTGGGTCAATTGGGGGAAACCTTTGCGCTGCCTGAATGGGTTGAACTGCTGGCGATCGCCCAACAGGTGGTGAGTAACACTGCTCAGCCCCTCACGGCTTTGGCACCGGTGGTGATCAAAGAGATTATGGCAGCTCGCGACTTGGTGCTGAATGGTCAAGGCAGTGCTATTCGCCCTAGCGATAGTTTAGTGGCGCTTCAGCCCCCTTTAGTTGAGGAAGCTCCGGCTGTTGTGCCAGAAGCGCCAGAAGCCGCGGCTGTGGCACCCGTGAGCCCTGAAATACCACCAGCTCCCCCCGAAGTTGCCTCCTCGGTAGCGCCGCCGGAGGCCAGTCTACCTGAAGAAGAGATTTCTGAGCCAATGGCGCCAACAGCCAGCGGTGGCAATGGTGTCACTGTTTTCGGTGAAGAGAGCAGGACTGATTTCCAAGAATTGAGTGACATTTTTAGTGATGCAACGGCACTGCCGACAGACTGGTTGGAGGACACTCTTGAGGAGGATTTGGCCAGTTTAGGGCTGGGGGATGAAGCCGCCTTTGATGAGGAGATTTCCGACTTTTTGAACATGACCGCTGCTGAGGAATTGCCTGAAGCAGAACCCAGCCTCGATGCCATCCTCGATGAAATTGAAGAACTCTCTGGTGAGGTGGTTTCTGCGGAGGTGGCGGAAGTATCCCTCGATGATCTCACGCCGCCAGCGATCGCCGAAAGCATGGCTGAGGCTCTTGAGGCGCCCTTGACACTTGACAGTCCTGCTGAGGAGAGTGCAACTGCAGAAACAGCCGAACTTGGTCTAGATGCCTTCCTTGAACAATTCACTGAGGAAGCCCCCCCAGAGATGGCCGCTCTTGATGAGGCAGTTGCTTCCCTAGAAGACTTCTTGGGTGAGGCCACAGATACCCCAGATCTGCTTCCCCTAGAAGAGGAGATGGAGGTGGCCGCTTTTGGCGATGTTACTGAGGATGTGGCAGAGTTTCTCGATGAGGTGCCGGGTCTCAATGATGTCCTGGAAAACTTGGTCGTGGATAATGCGGTGGAAGAAGCCCTCGCAGAATTTGTTACCCCGCCAAGCACTGATGATCCTTGGGCAGAAACCCTATCCGCCTCGGAGGCGGCGGCGATCGCTGAGCCGAGTCTTCCTGAGTTCACAGCAGCTGCTGAACCTGAAGTACCAACAGAGGAGGTTGTACCCTCTTCTGAGGTTACCAGCATTGCCGAGCTAGAATCACTCCTTGAAGAGTCTGTCCCGTCGCCTGAAGTTGCCGGCATCCCGGAACTCGACGTGGTGGCAGAGGAATCGATCCTCTCCCCTGAAGCGACCAGCATGGCAGAACTGGAAGCACTGGTGAATGATGCCACTGTGCCTGCTAGCCCCGAAAGCGTCCTAGAGGAATTGGAGGGGTTGATTGAGCAAAGTATAACCAGTACAACCCCACCAGAGTCTGCCACGTTCAGCGAATTGGATCAGCTTTTAGAGACGGCGACGCCACCTCCGCCAGCCTTTGAGGATCTAGAGCAACTCTTGGGTCAAGCCACACCTGCGGCACCCACCCCAGCACCCGCCACCGTTGAGGATAGTTTTGCCGATTTAGAGAAATTAATTCCCCAACCCGCAGGAAGTAGTGCGAAGGCGGCCACCCCGCGGCGAACAGGAGCAGCAGCAAAAGGTGGCTCCTTGGTAGAACAAACCATGCGCGTACCGGTACGTCACCTCGACACCCTGAGTAACCTCGTTGGGGAGTTGGTGGTCAACCGCAATAGCCTGGAAGACACCCAAGAACGCCTGCGGCAGTTTCTCGATAATTTGCTCTACCAAGTGCAACAACTAGGGGAGGTCAGCCAACAGATGCAAGACCTCTACGAGCGATCGCTCCTTGAGAGTTCACTGCTGGGGATAAGGACAGCCCGGGCAGCCAACGGCCAAGGGGAGCGGGGAACCCACGCCACAGGGGTTGAGTTTGATGCCCTAGAAATGGATCGCTTTACCGGCTTCCACACCCTCTCCCAAGAAATCATTGAGCGGATTGTGCGGATACGGGAGGCAGCAGATGACATCGAATACGTCGTTGATGAAGTAGAGCAGGTAGCGCGACAATTTCGGCAAGTCACCACTCAAGTCCAAGAGGGCTTGAGCCGCTCACGCATGGTGCCCTTCCGTGAAATGTCTGCCCGTTTACCAGGAGCTGTGCGCCGCGTGGCTAGTACCATCAACAAACAGGTGGAACTAAAGATTGAAGGGGAGGATACGCTCATTGACAAGGGCATCCTCGAAAAGCTCTTTGACCCGATGACCCACCTGATCAATAACGCCGTCTATCACGGTATTGAACCCCCCGAAGAGCGGCGGCGCTTGGGCAAACCGGAAAAAGGGCTGATTCGCGTGCGGGCTTTTTACCAAGGTAGTCAAGCGATTATCTCCGTCAGTGACGATGGGGCGGGGATTGACCCCGAACGAGTAAAACGCAAGGCCATTGAGAAGGGTCTCCTGAAGGAGGCGGATGCCCCCAGCCTGTCGCGCCAAGAGGTCTATGCCTTCCTCTTCCAGTCTGGATTTAGCACCAAAGATCAAGCGGATGCCCTGGCCGGTCGCGGTGTGGGGATGGATGTGGTGCGCAAAAATCTGGAGGACATTCGCGGCACGATTAACATTGACTCCACCGTGGGCAAAGGGACGACGTTTACCATCCGCTTGCCGCTGACCCTGAGCATTACCAAAGCCCTCTGCTGCATTGATAACCACTGCCGCATTGCCTTCCCCATTGACGGCGTGGAGGATATGCTGGATATTCCTCAAGAGCGCATCCAAACCCTAGAAGATGGTCAACGTGTCCTCTCGTGGCACGATCGCCCGCTGCCGGTGCGTAAACTTGGGGACTTGCTGAAGTACAGCCGCAACATTAGCCGTAGCAATGTCTATGGCGGGAGTACCCAAGATGATGGCATGGTCTCGATTGTCGTGCTGCGCAGTGGCGATGATCTTGTGGCCATGGAGGTGGATCAGGTCATCGGCGAACAGGAAATCGTGATCAAACAGTTGTCGGGTCCTGTGCCGAAGCCGGTGGGTGTGGCTGGGGTAACCGTTCAAGGGGATGGCCGCGCAATGGCGATCGCCGACGTACTGGAGATTATTGATCTCTCCTTAGGACGCATGGATCGCGATTGGCGTGGATTTGGCTACACAGTGGATGTTGCGGAACCAGAGGAAGCCTCCGAACCCTTGGTACTGATCGTTGATGACTCGATTACGGTGCGGGAGTTGCTCTCAATGACGTTTACGCGGGCGGGCTATCGCGTTGAGCAGGCACGGGATGGTCAAGATGCGTGGGAAAAACTGCGTTCGGGCTTACCCTGTGACTTGGTCTTCTGTGACATTGAGATGCCGCGCATGGATGGCTTGGAGTTGCTCTCACGGATTCAGAAGGATCCCAAACTCAACCATTTACCGATCGCCATGCTGACCTCACGGGGTGCCGATCGCCACCGCAAGATGGCTGCCCAACTAGGGGCACGGGGTTACTTTACGAAGCCCTATCTAGAGGAGCAATTACTGGATGCCGCTGCGCGCCTCCTCAGGGGTGAAGTCCTTGTGCAGCAGGAGCCGACACCTACTCCATGAATCCCATGCGTGAGCGATCGCCTGCCCTAGCTGACTTTCTTGCCCAACTCCCCTTTCAACTGGATGCCTTTCAAGAAGCGGCGATCGCTGCCCTTGAGGCGGGTCGCTCGGTGGTGGTCTGTGCTCCTACGGGGTCAGGGAAAACCCTCATTGGTGAGTATGCGATTCACCGTGCCCTGATGCGGCAGCAGCGGGTCTTTTACACCACCCCTTTGAAGGCGCTCTCGAACCAGAAGTGGCGTGACTTTCAGCAGCAGTTTGGTACGGAGCAGGTCGGCCTCTTGACCGGGGATGTCTCGATTAACCGTGATGCCCCGATTCTGGTAATGACAACGGAAATTTTCCGCAATATGCTCTACGGCACCCCCATTGGTGAAGTGGGTACCTCCCTTGCGGGGGTAGAAGTGGTGGTGCTCGATGAATGCCACTACATGAACGATCGCCAACGGGGCACCGTTTGGGAAGAATCCATCATCTACTGCCCCAAGGAAATTCAACTGGTGGCTCTCTCTGCCACGATCGCCAACGGCGAGCAACTCACCGACTGGATTCAATCCGTTCATGGGGAGGCTGAACTCATCTACTCCGACTGGCGACCAATTCCACTGCACTTTTACTTCTGCAATGGCAAGGGACTCTTTCCCCTCTTGGATGGCCAACGCAAACGCCTCAACCCCAAACTCCACGGCCAGCCGGAACTGCGGCGACGCGGCAGCAAGCGAGACTTTTTGAGCATCCGCTATGTGGTCAGCCAACTGCAACAGCGGGAGATGCTGCCGGCCATTTACTTTATCTTTAGTCGCCGGGGTTGTGACCAAGCAGTTCAAGAGGTCTTGGGCATGAATCTCCTCACCAAGGCTGAACAACAGGCACTGGCTGAGCGGGTTGAAACTTTTCTAAGCCAGCATCAGGACATTGTCGCCCCGGAAATGATTGCCCCCCTCTACCAAGGGATTGCCGCTCACCATGCTGGGGTGCTACCTGTGGTGAAAACCCTGGTGGAAACCCTCTTTCAGGAAGGCCTGATCAAACTTGTCTTTGCCACGGAAACCCTAGCGGCAGGGATCAATATGCCCGCGCGCACTACTGTGATTTCTACGCTCTCGAAGCGCACCGACAGCGGTCATCGGCTCTTGACAGCCTCGGAATTTCTGCAAATGGCAGGACGAGCCGGGCGGCGGGGCATGGATACTGTGGGTCATGTGGTTACCTTGCAAACCCCCTTTGAGGGTGCCCATGAGGCGGCGTTTTTGGCTACAGCTGCTCCCGATCCCCTGATGAGTCAATTTACCCCCAGCTATGGCATGGTCTTGAATCTGTTGCAACGCCACACTCTCGAAGAAGCACGGGAATTGGTGGAGCGTAGTTTTGGCCAGTACTTGGCCACATTGCAACTGACACCGCAACGGCAGGCGATCGCCCAACTAGAAACAGAGCTGCAAACCGTACAACAACGCCTTACCGGCATTGATCGGCAGCAACTGGCGCAGTATCAAAAGCTGCGGGAACGGCTACGGCAGGATCAACGGCTTCTGAAAATTCTTGAACAGCAGGCGGAGCAGGAACGTGCTCAAGAACTCCTCCCTTTTATGATGGCAGTGCTGCCGGGAACGTGGCTGCATATCAAATCCCCGATTCGGGAGCATCCTCCCTTAGCCGCTGCCCTCTGTCAACCTGTTGCCGGTTCTGGACAGTTGCCCCACTGGCTGTGCCTCGCGGCCGATGGTCGTTTTCGGGTAGTTGGCATTGATGACATTTTGGGTGTCTATCCCGATCGCCCCCCCTGTGATAATCTCCCTCCACCCCCAGAGGGGATGAAACTGCGCCTAGGGGAAAGTCATCCCTGCAATGAGGCGAGCCACTACTTAGGAACCCTCCCCGATCTGCCACCGGTCTTACCAGCGCCGGAAGTGGCTGCCCAAGCCGCTAAAATTGCTGACCTTGAAGCCAAACTCAGCCAACTGCAAGCGCGTCTGCCGCAAAATGTCCATGCGCTGCTGCGCTTAGTTCGTCGCGAAGAACGGCTGCAAACGGAACTGCGCGATCGTCAGCAAAAACTGCATCAACAGTCCCAACGCCACTGGGAGCAATTTCTTGCCCTCATTGCTGCCCTACAAGACTTTGGCGGCCTTAATGACCTAACCCCCACCCCCCTTGGGGAAATGGCCGCTGCCCTGCGTGGCGAAAACGAACTCTGGTTGGCCTTAGCCTTGGCCTCTGGCGAACTCGATGACTTGCCCCCCCATCTCTTGGCGGCGGCGATCGCGGCTCTGGTCACGGAAACACCCCGTTCCGACAGTTGGTGCAACTACCCCATTCCCAGTGAAGTGGAAGAACGCCTTGCTGCCCTCAGTCCGATTCGCCGTCGCCTGTTTCAGGTACAGCGCCGCTATCGCATTATCTTTCCCCTGTGGTACGAATGGGATCTCATTGGCCTAGTAGAGCAGTGGGCCTTGGGCACGCCGTGGCATGAATTGTGTGCTGAAACCAATCTCGATGCCGGCGATATTGTGCGATTGCTGCGGCGGACGCTCGATTTTCTTTCCCAGATTCCCCATGCGCCGCACACCAGTCCCCAACTGCGCCAAAGTGCTCAGCAGGCACGTTACCTCCTTGATCGCTTCCCCGTGAATGACTTGCTGGAGGGAGTGGAGCTAGAAGCGGCAACCGTATAGTTTGAATTCTGAAATGAGTGGCTCAGGCGGGATTTGAACCTGCGACCTTGGGCTTATGAGTCCCCTGCTCTAACCACTGAGCTACTGAGCCGAAATTTTTGCGTAATTTTCATTATAACGCGAATCTCCCAAAACTCAAGGCTCTGGCCAGCAGATTCAAGTCGAGTTCACCGTACAATAAAGAGTGGATCTGTTAGAGGAAAGATAGGCGTTGAGCAAAGCAGAACGCACGGCTCTTGACAACAAGCTATCGCAGCGATTTATTCATCTTGATCCAGCAGGGTATTTCATTATCTACATTGACCCTGAGCAAGAGTTGATCTGGATGAAACACTATCCCAATGACATTAATGAGAAGGGCTTAGCGGTGGATCCCGATACGGGGGAACCGATTCCCACCAGAGGGAAAGTAACGCGGGAACCCGATCTTGTACTCAGCGGTCGTACAGCCAAGGAGTTGTGTATTGAACTGTTTGAAAAGGATCGCCAACTGGTGACAATGTTTGACCATGCGGCCTATCTCGGTCGTGAATTGATGCGGGCACAGTTTTGTTTGGATGAAGGACTTGAGTATATCCAAGATTAGACAACACTGGCGCTGGGGGGTAGGGGCAGTTTCTTTAATGCTCTGTGCCCTTGTGGGGAGTGCCTTGGCAGCGATCGCCACCCCAGACTTGAGCGGCACAGTTGATGTTTTGCCTTTCAATGCCCAGTTGGGCGCGCAACTCTATCTGCGGCGCTGTGGCAGTTGTCATCTGGCAGTGCCCCCGGAAACATTGCCCACGCAGGCATGGCAGGTGCTGATTCAAGATACCAATCACTACGGTGCGACGCTCGAACCCATTCCCCGCCCCGAGTTGGTTCCCCTGTGGAACTATTTGCGCACCTATTCTCGACCCCTGCCTAACGATGCCCCAATTCCCTTTCGCGTCGGGCGATCGCCCTTCTTTCGCATCCTCCATCCCCGTGTTGAGCTATCGCAGCCAGTCACCCTCGATGGTTGTGCTCAATGTCATCCCAAGGCCACCCTGTTTAACTTTCGTGAGCTACGCCCGCAATGGCAGGATTCCCCCTAGAATATTTAGGCATGGTGAATTCTCCACCGCCCCATGTTTTCTAGCTCCTCCAATCACTACTCTCCGCGTGTCCAACGCATGATCACGCGCCGTCGCTGGCTACAGCAGGAGTGGTGGACGGTTGTGGCACTCCTCCTCTGGGGAACCTTGTTTCTCCAATATTGGTTGCAGGGGCGACTGGGGTTGCTGATTCACCCTAACTATTTTGGGCTGGCGATCGCTGCCGGGTTTCTTTTAGTTGTTGTGAGTGGTTGGCAAGGGTGGCGGTTGTGGCGGGGGCGCCTGACACCTGTGCAGCATGTTGCGCTCTTACCAGCCCGTTGGACGCTCAGTGTCCTGATTTTTGCGGCAGTAGTGGGGTTGGTGATTACGCCCCGTCCTTTCAATAGTGCAACGGCCATTCATCGCGGTCTCGAGGATGGCTTGACGGTGACACGCAATAGTCCGGTGGCCTTTCGCCTCAATCAACGGCCTGAGAAGCGCACGCTCATTGACTGGATTCGCACCCTTGATGTCTATCCCGAACCCGATGCCTATAGGGGCTTGCCTGCTCGCATTGAGGGATTTGCCGTCCATAGTCCCCAATTGCCGGAGACCTATCTCACCCTCACCCGTTTTGTCATTACCTGTTGTGCAGCGGATGCCTATCCCGTCGGACTGCCGGTAAAATTGGGGCGATCGCGCCAAGCCTATCCCCAAGATCAGTGGTTTCGCGTGGAAGGTCGGATGACCACAGAAACCCTCAATGACCGCCGCCAATTGGTACTGGTTGCTGAGAGAATAACGCCGATTCCTGAGCCTGAAAATCCCTTTATGTACTAGGGCAATGCTGTTTCACTTGATTCACACTCCCTACTGGATTGTCTTGGGCATGGGGGTCTTGCTCTTTTTGACAGTGATCTTTGGTGATGTGAGCGATGAAGAGGTTGAATTAGAGGGAGATGCCGATCCCTTGGAAGTGGAGGTCGAACTGGAGGAGGGCATCTCGTTTCTGACGATTTTGCATTGGTTGGGGGTGGGGAGAGCACCCCTCATTCTCTTGCTCGCCTTGGACTTTAGCCTTTTGGGCGTGTTGGGCTGGTTCTTCAATGTCCTCTTTTACACGTTGAGGGGCAGTTGGCCGGGGGTGGTGTGGTCGGGGGTCATTGCGATCGCTGCCCTGCTGTTAGCGCTAACAATTGGGAGCCTGTGTTCGCGGCCTTTGGGACAGATTTTTGCGCAGTTTAGCGAAGATACCAGTCGCGATCGCCTACTGGGGTGTAGTGGCCACGTCAGTTCTGCCCATATTCCCCGCAGTGGTACGGGTATTGGTCAAGTGAGTGTTTTGGATGCCAATCGCAATCGCTTAATTCTGCCCGCCGTAGTGCCTTCTTGGGCAACCGTAACCCCGCAGCATGGTCAGGAAATTTTAATTATTGATCGCCAAGAGAATGAGTACATTGTTGTGGCCAAAGATAGTTTGGACGAAGCCACATGGTTACACCAGCAACGGCAGTCCCAGATCAAGGATAGTCAAGACGCTTGAGGCATTGATGTTGCGATGGGCGGTGAGGGACTCGAACCCCCGACAGCCTCGGTGTAAACGAGATACTCTACCAACTGAGTTAACCGCCCAGACTCCAGAGTATAAATTGTAGCAAAGGTACAGCCTTTTTAACAGTCCTTTTCACCCTTAAAGTCATCTTGCGCTAAGAAAATCCGTTAGGATCAACGTGTCGAGACGTGCAAGGAACACCCTATGGGAGCAGCAACGGCAGCCAGTGGTCAACGGCTACGCAACTTTGTGATTGCGGTTGTGGCCATTCTCATTAGTCTTGCCCTATTTGCCGGTTTGCGCAGTCGCCATCAACCCCTCACCCTCGCCGAGCAAGCCCAGCACGCCACCCCTTGGGAGGAGGCTCAAGTTAATGGCAAGCCCACGCTCTTAGAGTTTTACGCCAACTGGTGTAGCACCTGCCGCGCTATGGCCAAGGACTTGGGGGAATTAAAGGCACAGTATCGCGATCGCCTGAACTTTGTCATGCTGAATGTGGACAACACCAAATGGCTACCGGAAATTGAGCGGTTTAATGTGGACGGCATTCCCCACTTTGTCTTTTTGAATCGGCACTTAGAACCCCAAGCGGTGGCGATCGGCCACCAACCCAAGGAAGTGATGGCCAAAAACTTGGAAGCCCTCGTCAATAACCTCCCCCTCCCCTACGGTCAACAGGTGGGTGAAATGTCCCAACTGCCAAGTCCTCTGGCCCGCCGGCGCAGTGATGATCCCCGCAGTCATGGGGGCTAGACTGTGGAACCCCAAGATGAGGTGCGTCAGGTCTATGAAGAGACGCAGGCGCGCATGGCACAGCTTTATCGTGAGTATGAGCAGATCAAGGCCACCCAAGCGCGGTTGAAAGCACGTAATCAAGCGGCCTTAGATCAAGAGCGCGATCGCTTGCAACAGGAGCTGCGGCAACTGGAGGCGGAGTTTGGCCTGACCCTGCTGTTTCATCTGGGGGAGGCGGCACGGGAATGCTGGCAAGAAATTCTCGCCCAAGAAAACTTTTGGCAATTGGTTCGCTTTGGCGGCTTGGGATTTGTCCTTGGCCTGCTGGTTAAGAGCCTGATGGGCTAATCTGCAAGGCAGTTGCCCAGAGTCCGGGGCGAGAATCGGGAATGGGGATGGCGCCAACGGTCTTGGCATAAAAAGCCTCCGCGGAGACCCAGCCAATGACAGCATAGGCATAGCCGGCCGCACGCATTTGCGCTAACGTTAACTGCAACAGCAGCCGACCAATTCCCTGCCCGCGGTAGGGTTCGGCCACGGCCATCGGCCCAAAGAGTCCCAAGGCGGCGGCATCGTAGCAGGCAAAGCCCAGCAATTCTCCCTCCTGTACCGCAATCAGTCCTCGGGGCGGCCGCCGGCTCAGGGCAACGGCTACTTCACTGCGCCAACCCCCACTAAAGCGATCGCCCACCCATTGGACAATATGCTCCACTTCCGATCCCAAGGGCTGCCGATAGTGAATTCCCTGCTGCTGATGCGCCATCACGGCAGGCCAGTCCACGGTGAGATCGTAGAGCTTCACCAGCATATCGGTCATAGAGTGCTTTCCTAGCGGCTAAGGCTGACTAGGGGACGTTGCAGCGCCTGCATCAACTCGTCAAACTGATCCGGCGTCAGGGATTGGGCACCATCGGAGAGGGCTTTTGCCGGGTTCGGGTGCACTTCAATCATGAGGGCATCGGCGCCTGCGGCCACGGCAGCTTTGGCCATGGGAGGAACAAATTCCGCCCAGCCGGTACCATGGCTGGGGTCAATCATAATCGGCAGGTGGGTGAGCTTGCGCAGCACCGGGATTGCCGCCAGATCGAGTGTATTGCGGGTATATTCGCGGTCAAAGGTACGAATCCCCCGTTCACAGAGAATTACATTGGGGTTTCCTGCCGCCAAAATATACTCCGCCGCCATCAGCCATTCCTCAATCGTGGCGGACATTCCCCGTTTCAGGAGGACGGGCTTGGGTTGGGCACCGATGCGCTTCAGCAGTGAAAAGTTTTGCATGTTGCGGGCGCCGATTTGCAGCACATCGGCCACTTCGGCAATTTTTTCCAGATCCGCTGCATCCATCACCTCCGTAATGATGCCCAAACCCGTTTTTGCCTTGGCTGCCGCCAACAGATCAAGGGCACTCTCGCCGTGACCTTGGAAGGCATAGGGGGAGGTACGGGGCTTGTAGGCACCGCCGCGCAGGAATTTGGCGCCTGCCGCTTTCACCCGCTCTGCCGTTTCAATGATCATGGACTCATTCTCAACGGAACAAGGGCCGGCCACCACCACCACATCATGGCCTTCGCCGAAAATCACCTCTCCGTTGGGGGTGGGCACCACCACTTCACTGGGTTCACCGTGGCGATATTCGCGACTGGCTCGCTTGAAGGGCTGCTCAACCCGGAGCACATGCTCAATCCAAGGACTAATTTCCTGAATTCGCAATGGATCGAGTTCTGCTGTTTCACCGACAAGACCGATCACTACCTTGTGCTTGCCCACGATTTTTTCGGGGGTGAGTCCCCAACTGCGCATCTCGCTGCTAACCCGTTCAATCTCTTCAGTGGGGGTGCCACTTTTTAGAACGATGATCATCGGCTTGCTAATCCCAACATTTCGGCTTAAGGTTTGATTGTATTGTGCCAGATTGGTTCGGCCCTATGCGCCGTCGTCCCCAAGCCCTGCGGTTTTTGATTTCCCTAGCGATCGCTACCGTTGTTGTCCTCTCGCTGTGGAGTGCGATGATCGGTTCGATGCCCGCTGGCGATCGCCCCCTTGACCTGCGCCAAGCGGTGTCCATTGACGATCCCCAATTTGATTCACCGGCAACCTCACCTGAGGCATCGCCCCCTTCCCTGTTGCCCCTGCAACGCAGTGACGGCGCAATCTATGAGAACCTTTTTGCCCAAGTGCGCCAAGTTCATCAACAGTGTTCCTTAGCTCCCCCTTGGTACAGCGTGCCGGCGCATCCCACCAATTTCGGCGATCGCTACCGCACCGATATTCGCGGCCAAGTGGTGGAGCATGCCCCCCTGATTGTTCTCCATGAAACGGCGGCCTCTGCCCAATCAACGCTTGACTTTTTCCGGACACCCCATCCGCGGGATGAGGATCAGGCCAGCTACCATGAATTGATCACCCTCAGGGGTTGGCTGCTGCACTTAGTGCCTTGGTCAAAACGTGCCTATGGAGCGGGGAACTCCGTTTTTGGCAATGAAACTGTCCAGACTAATCCCCGCCTTGCCCCTTCAGTGAATAACTTTGCCCTCCACTTCTCTCTAGAAACACCGCCCCAAGGCTGGCACAATGGTTCGCGACACACAGGCTATACCGATGCCCAATACCGTGCCTTGGCATGGCTGGTAGCACAAACAGGCATTGACCCGGAGCGGATTACGACCCATGCGGCGGTGGATCGCTCTGGGGAGCGCAGGGATCCGCGCAGCTTTGAGTGGGCTAAGTTTAATCGCTATTTGCAGTTCTATCGCGATCGCCCCTGTGGGGAGATCCCCTCCTAAAAGTAGCGACCCAAAAACGTCTCTAGGGATTCAAAGGAGAGTTGAAAATAGGCTTGGGCACGTTCAATTTCACTAGTAGGGCAGAGACTTTCATAGGCCAACAGTGTCCGTAGCGTTCCCAGACTGGCCTCCAAATCACGACTCATGATGCCGAGAAACTGGCGAGCACCATCAATCACACTCAGGGGCAGCGTCATCACAAAGGGGCGCCTATTGAAAAAACGGCCGAGGCGATCAGCAATCTCTTGGCGGGTCAAGACCTCTGGATGTGCCATGCTAAAAATCGCTGGCTGACTCACTTGACTGGCAATGAGAATACAACGGGCTAAATCCTCAGGACTCAGCAGTTGCAAGCGATGCTGCGGATTCCCAAGGACAATGTAAACCCCCGTCTGCTGAAAGCGCTCCGCAAGGGGAAGCAAACTGGACATGAGGGTGGGACAGCGGAAAATGCTGTAGTTCAGGCCACTGCTAATGAGCACCTGCTCGACTTCGTACTTGGCCTTGAGAAAGGGGGACTGCCGGCGATCGCCTGTCACCGCCAAAGGAGAAATCAGCGTGACATGGCGCACTCCCCGTTCCTGAGCCGCCTGAATCACGTCCAATGTGGCACGGTAATCAATGGCCTGAATGGCACGGCTGAGTAACTGACTACCATGGCAGCAAATGACGGCTTCTACCCCCCCCATGGCAGCCTGAATATCGCGGGGCTGTTGCAGATCGCCAATGAAAATCTCGGCACCCCATTCCTTGAGGAGATCGTATTGGCTCGTCAGGCGCACAAACGCCCGTACGGGTAGCCCCAGCCTGATACAGCGGCGTACCACCCGCAAACCCAATTGTCCTGTGGCACCCGTGACCAAGTACATGAAGCGGAACTATTAAGGGGTTCTTGTCTCAGCGTGCCTTAGCACGAGCCGCAATGCAAGCCGATATTAGAGGACAGAGAAAGAATACGTTACTCTAAGGAATACCCTTGAGAATCTTCAGAAGAACTCTGCGCCGCATGACACTTGATTTTTCTGCTGCTCAGCACCTGAGCCATGAGCTATTTGCTGTCCTGAAACCGACAGAGGCACTTTTCATTGAGATTGCGAGTGAATCCAGCCAGTTTATTCGCTTCAACCAGGCGCGGGTTCGTCAAATTGGCATGGTGGAAGATACGGTGGTAACCCTGCGCCTGCAATCGCAGCAACGGACGGCTAGCACTTCTTTTCCGTACACAGGGACGGCGGATCTAGGGGCTGCTCTAGACCACTTGGCACAATTGCGCTCCGAAACGGTGCAACTGCCTGTGGATCCTTACCTTGTGCCGCCAATGGATACAGGCTCTATTCAGGACACCTACCTTGGCCGCTTACCCGACCCTGATGCCCTCGTAGAGACAATTCTGACGCCCGTTCAAGACCTTGATTTTGTCGGCATTTACAGCGGTGGGACGATCGTTCGCGGCAGCTTTAACTCTGCCGGTCAGGAACACTGGTTTGCCACGGAAACCTTTTGCTTGGACTACTCCCTCTTTACGGCGGCGGGTAAGGCGGTGAAAAACAGCTACGCCGGTACCCATTGGGACAATGCCACGTATCAAGCGCAAATTGAGGGCGATCGCCGGCAGTTAGCCCAGTTAAGCCAGCCGCCTCGTCAGGTAGCCCCCGGCCGCTATCGCACCTACTTTGCCCCGGCGGCTGTGGCCGAGCTGGTGGGTATGCTCTCTTGGGGAGCCGTGAGTGAAGCCGCCTATCGCCAAGGCGGCAGTGCCCTGGCCAAGCTCCGGGAGGGAGCCACCCTCTCTCCCCTTTTTAGTTTGCAGGAGGACTTTACGACGGGAACCGTCCCCCGTTTTAATGCCGATGGCGATATTGCGCCCCCTCGCCTGTGTTTGATCGATCGCGGCAAATTGCAAACACTGCTCATTAGTCGGCGCACCGCTCAGGAATACAATCTTGTGGCCAACGGTGCCAATCGCCAAGAAACCCTGCGATCGCCCCTTGTCTTACCGGGAACCCTACCAGCGCAGGAGGTGCTGGCTGCCCTCGATACAGGCCTCTATGTGGGGAATTTGCACTACCTCAACTGGAGCGATCGCCCCCATGGCCGCATCACCGGTATGACCCGCTACGCCTGCTTCTGGGTCGAGAAGGGGAAAATTGTTGCCCCCATTAGCGATTTGCGGTTCGATGATAGCCTCTACGCGTTTTGGGGCAGCCAGCTGGAGGCCTTGACCGATGCGCCGGTTTGGATTACCAATACGGACACCTATGAGCAGCGCTCCCTTGGGGGCATTACCGTACCGGGGATGCTGGTCAAGGCTTTCCAGTTTACCCTCTAGGCTACTCGGCAGTGGCCAATTCGGTGCTGCCCCGCTGCTTGCGACGGGTGAGGGTATTAAACAGCAGCTGGCCAATGGCCTTGATCAGGTTGCCCTCCAGTTCTTGGAAAATTTTCATATTCATGCCAAAGGCCGCATTGGCCTCCTCCACAATTCGGTCGGCCGTTGCCTCATCCACTGCTAGTTCATCGAGGCGTTGGCGATAGAGTTGCTTAAAGGCCTTTTCGTCACTGATGGATTCAAAGCGATAAAATGCCGTGCCTTCGCCGTCTTGGAGATTCATGGCTCGCTCAGCAATCCCCTTGAGAATTTGACCGCCAGAAAGATCACCCAAGTAGCGGGTATAGGAATGCGCCACTAAGAGTTCTGGGGCAGTATTGGCCACTTCGTGAATGCGGGCAACATAGGTTTGGGTAGCCGGCGAGGGGGTAATTTCTTCTCGCCAGTTGGAACCAAAGTAGTAGATGAGATCTCGCTCAAGGCTGTTTTTGCGGTTCAGCTCGGGAAAGTAAATTTTGCCCACAATGGGATGGTCTTTGAGTCGCTCCATCTCCTCTTCCATGGCACTGTACACGTGATAAAGGCTGGCAACGAGCTTGCGGTAAGAGCTTTTTTCTACTGTGCCCTTAAGGAAGCAGCGCACAAAACCCACATTTTCGGCCATGGTATGAGCTTTTTTGGTGCCTTCGCGCAATTTCGTCGCTAGAGACGTGGTCATCACGAGATCCTTCTTAAAAATTTGCAACGTTTTGTTTCTAAAAGCGACCGTGAGTACAGTCTATTTCTCAGGCTAAGGGGAAATGACACTATTTTTCATTAAAAATCATTAAGGCGATCGCGAGCCGCCGCAAGGGCTTGGCGCACCCGATCAAACCCTGTGCCTCCATAGCTATTGCGGGCAGCCACCACCTGTCGCGGTGCAATCCGTTCGTAAATATCCGCTGCAAAGGCCGGGTGCAAGGCTTGCCATTCTTCAAGGGTAAGATCCTTGAGGAGTTTCCCCTGGGCAAGACAGGTTTTCACCACCTGCCCCACTAGATTGTAGGCCTCGCGGAAGGGCACTCCCTTGGCCGCCAAGTAATCGGCCACATCGGTGGCATTGGCAAAATCCTGGGCAACCGCCGCCGCCAAGCGCTCCGTTTGAAATACCACCCCCTCCGCCATCAGGATCGTCATTGCCTCTAGGCAGGCACGGACGGTATCCACGGCATCGAACAGGGCTTCTTTGTCCTCTTGCAGATCCTTGTTATAGGCCAAGGGTAGCCCCTTCAGGATCACCAAGAGCGCTTGCAGGTGACCAAAGACCCGCCCTGTTTTTCCCCGCACCAACTCCGGCACATCGGGATTTTTCTTTTGGGGCATGATGCTAGAGCCGGTGGCACAGCTATCGCTGAGCTTGACAAAGGCAAACTCCTCAGAAGCCCAAAGAATAATCTCCTCCGACAGCCGCGACAGATGCACCATGATTAGGCTGGCAGCACAGAGAAATTCAACGGCAAAATCGCGATCGCTGACGGCATCGAGGCTATTGCGATAGGGTTCACGAAAGCCCAACAACTGGGCGGTGTAGTGGCGATCAATCGGGAACGTGGTGCCCGCCAGTGCCCCGGCCCCCAAGGGAGAGACATTCACCCGCTCACGAATTTGCCGCAGGCGCTCGATATCCCGCTCGGCCATTTCCACATAGGCCAGCAGATGGTGCGCTAAACTTAGGGGCTGTGCCCGTTGCAGGTGGGTATAGCCGGGGATGAGGGTTTCCACATGGGATTCGGCTACATCCAAAAGAGTGCGCTGCCACTGCCGCAACTGCTGAAGTATCCCGTCAATTTCCGCGCGCAGATAAAGGCGAATGTCGGTGCCCACCTGATCGTTGCGCGATCGCGCCGTGTGCAGCTTTTTCCCCACCTCCCCCACCAATTCGATAAGGCGGCGTTCGACGGCAAGGTGAACATCCTCCGCCTCAATGCCGGGGGTAAATTGGCCGGCTCGGTATTCTTGGCGAATTTGTTCTAGGCCTTGGATCAGGGTTTCTGCTTCGGCGGGGGAAATAATGCCTGTTTGAGCCAGCATCTTAGCATGGGCTTGAGAGCCACTCAGGTCATATTCAATGAGGCGAATGTCAAAACCAATACTGGCGTTAAAGCGGGCGATCGCCGGATGGAGGGCTTGTTCAAAGCGCTGGCTCCAAGGCTGGGGTTGGGCGCTCACAGGTCGTTCTCAGGGCTAAAAATTCAGGAGCTTGCCAAAAATCCAACCGATGGCAAAGCCGATAATCACCGCCCACAGTTGACCTGAATCAACGAAATTGGCCCACGCTTTGGCCACGTCTTCGCCGAGGGTATCTTTGAACTTTTGGGCCACAATAATCTGCGGCTCAATGGTCATTTGGCTAGCAATAAAGTAGTTCGGTGTCGCATTCATAGCCATTGGCGGAAACGGAATTCATGTTGATCGTAGCGGAGGTGGGGGCGATCGCCAAGCTGCCCGCCGGTCGAACTTGGTTTCGCAGACCACCGCTGCCAATGGGGGAATCGCCTGCCGCATCAGACAACTTCTGTGGCATCCTGAAAGGGAGAAGTTGCGCAATTTGGCCACGCAAATCCTATGCAAACGCTGCCGAGTCCTGTTCAAGCTACGCCGACAGAAACCGCCATTGTCCGTCGCAAAACCCGTCCTGTGCCCATTGGCTCTGTCACGATTGGAGGTGGTCATCCCATCGCGGTGCAATCGATGATCAATGAAGACACCTTGGATATTGAAGGCTCAGTGGCCGCGATTCGGCGTCTCCATGAAATTGGCTGCGAAATTGTGCGAGTGACAGTGCCCAGTCTTGCCCATGCTAAGGCCATGGAAGCAATTCGCGATCGCCTCTACAAAACCTATAAACCCGTGCCCCTTGTTGCCGATGTGCACCACAATGGCATGAAAATTGCCCTCGAAGTGGCTAAATATGTGGACAATGTGCGCATCAATCCGGGGCTATACGTCTTTGAGAAACCCAAGCCGGATCGCACCGAATATACCCAAGCTGAGTTTGAAGAAATCGGAGCCAAAATTCGCGAAACCCTTGAGCCATTGGTCATCTCGCTGCGGGATCAGGGCAAATCCATGCGCATTGGGGTCAATCACGGCTCCCTTTCCGAGCGGATGCTCTTTACCTACGGCGATACCCCCGAAGGTATGGTGGAATCTGCCCTTGAATTTATCCGTATCTGCGAGTCTTTGAACTTCTACAACCTAGAAATTTCCCTCAAGGCCTCACGGGTGCCCGTGATGATTGCCGCCAACCGCCTCATGGTCAAGCGCATGGACGAACTGGGCATGGACTACCCTCTGCACCTCGGGGTCACCGAAGCCGGCGATGGCGAGTACGGCCGCATCAAGTCCACCGCCGGGATTGCCACCCTTCTTGCGGAGGGCATTGGCGATACGATTCGCGTCTCCCTCACCGAACCGCCGGAAAACGAAATCCCCGTCTGCTACGGCATTTTGCAGGCCTTGGGACTGCGGCGAACCATGGTGGAATACGTGGCCTGCCCCTCCTGTGGGCGGACACTCTTTAACCTTGAGGAAGTGCTGCACAAAGTGCGGGAAGCCACAAAGCACCTAACGGGTCTGAACATTGCCGTCATGGGCTGTATTGTCAATGGCCCCGGTGAAATGGCCGACGCCGACTATGGCTATGTGGGCAAACAACCCGGCTATATCTCCCTCTATCGCGGTCGTGAAGAGGTCAAGAAAGTCCCTGAATCTGAGGGAGTAGCTGCCCTTGTGGAGTTAATCAAGGCCGACGGCCGCTGGGTTGATCCTTAAACCATTAAGCAGTTGTGAGGACTCAGACAATGACCACCGAAACTATTTTTAGCCGCATTATTCGCCGCGAGGTGCCCGCCGACATTGTCCACGAGGATGAGCTGTGTCTGGCCTTTCGCGACATCCATCCCCAAGCGCCGGTGCATATTCTGGTGATCCCCAAAAAGCCGATTCCCCAACTTAGCTTGGCAGAACCGGAGGATCACGGGGTGCTGGGGCACCTGCTCCTCACGGCCAAACGCATTGCCGAGGCAGAAGGCTTAACCAACGGCTATCGCATTGTGATTAACAACGGCCCCGATGGTGGTCAAACGGTTTATCATCTGCACCTGCACCTGTTGGGGGGGCGAGCGATGCAGTGGCCGCCGGGTTGAAGGCTATTGCTCTCCGTCTTAACCGATTTCAGGGAAGCGATCGCCCCCCTCCACGGCACCGGGCTGCTCCACGAGGGTGACCCGTCGAGGTTGAGCCAGTTGCCGCAGCACCGGCTGCAGAGTCCCCAACGTGTGGTTGAGGTTGCTGAGGAGCAGGTGCAGATTGCCTGTATCGGCAAGGGCTTGCAGGGCTTGGTGGAGGGTTTCTAACAGTTGTAACCGCTGTTGCAGGGTGCGATCGCTCTGGGCAAGCAGTTGGGCAATGTATTGACTCTGTTGCCGTAGTTCTTGGGCAATGGCAGTCTGTTCCTGATTGACCTGCGCCAGCAGTTCCCCTTGCCGCTGCTGGATCTGGGTCACAAGGCGCTCGAACTGCTCAATGGATCGTTGCTGGCGCTCCTCCAGTGTGTCCACAAATTGCTGCCGATCCTTGGCCACTGCATGGGTCAGTTGATTGAGGTTGTCCAACAGTTGTTGCAGCCGTTCTGCCGTGGGCAACTCTGTGCGAATTGTTGCCTGAATCACCTCTTGAAGGGTTTCCTGATCCACCCCGCCGTAGGTATTGGGGACGGGCAGCCGCGGCAGCAGTTGATCGTTAATGTAGGTGTCAATCTGCAGCAGCAGTTTATTCTCCCAGCGCTCAACGATCACCATCGGGATCATCACCAGAACACTGAGCACCAAAGCCACGAGCGTGGTATCAAAGGCCACGGCTAGCCCCGTTGTCACCCCGCCAATCCCCTCCTTAATCTGGTTTACGTCCTGAGCCGTCTCCAAAAAGCTGGAAAAGCCACTGACCGCTTGACTAATTCCGACTACGGTGCCGATAAAGCCCAAGAGGGGAATCGCCCATACCAAGACCCGCGGAATCGTATAGGAGGCATCGGTGGTGGCGGCGGCACTGCCACTCTCCTCGGCGGCGGCTTCAGCGGCAATCTCTCGTTGGCCACTACTGAGAAACGCCGCCAGAACACGGGCGCAGCGATTGGGAAGGAGCGTCCGCCGTTGGGCAAGGGTTTGCTGTAATTGCAAAATATCCCGCATCGAGGTGAAGGGGTAGTTGGCGGGGATCCAGATTTGCCGCAGACTGGGTGCCTGTTGCAAGAGGGCGATCGCCTTCAACGTCGTAAAGATCAGCACCGTCCAGGCAAAAAAGATGGCCACCGGTTGTGTCCAGCCGCGATTGAGGAGCAGTTGGCCGATATAGGTGCCCTGAAAGGGCAAAAAGAAAATGTACAGGATGACCGTGGCAACGGCAGCGATCGCCAGCGCCAACCAGAGAGGAACGGCCAGATCACGACGGGGGACGGCCACCGGCATGAGGGAAGGGCTAGGGGTTGTCGAAACGGCAGAAGAAGCTGTCATGACCAGACTCAGGGCGCGGACACTTTTCAATCTATCGTGAAGGCGCCTCAAATTTTAGAAACGGCTGCGGCTTGCTGCCACCGGAACAAACGGGCAAGTTTTTGACCGTAGGCATCTAACAGCAATCTTAAATTCGGTTCCATAAGGGAATGACCCCAAGGGCATTTCCCGCAGGGGGATGTGCTCTTGATCCAGCTGTTGGCGGGGCAGAAGGGCGATCGCCAGACTTGAAAACCATCCTTGCTAGGATAGGGATAATTGCGGCGGAGATAGCTACTATGGCTGCAGCGGTGGAAGAAAAGTCAATTGTACCGACGGTCGTTGTTGGCGTTGGCGGAACCGGCCTTGAGGTGCTCTCGCGGGTACGTCGTTTGGTGGAGGAAACCTACGGCAGTCTCAAGCAGTTTCCCGTGATCAGCTTCCTTGCCATTGACACCGATCGCGACTACAAAGTCAGTAACCCCCTCGCCGCCGGCTCTCCCCTCAAAGACAACGAAAAGCACTGGGCCAGTGTCAGCGGCAAAAACGTGCAGCAAATCCTTCAAAACCTCGACAACTACCCTTGGATTGCCTCTTGGTTTCCTAGAGAACTAGAGCGCAACATTACTGCCCTAGAGGCCGGTGCAGGACAAATCCGTGCCTGTGGTCGCTTTGCCTTCTTTTGCAACTACCATGCCATTCAACAAAAATTCCAAGCCGCCTGCGATCGCGTCAAGGGTCATGAAAGTTTCATGCAAAGCCGCTACGGCCTTAAGGTCAACAACAGTAGCTTAAATGTCTTTATTACGGGGTCTCTCTCCGGCGGCACCGGTAGCGGCATGCTCATTGACTTGGGCTATTGTGTGCGCCACTGGCTCAAAGGACAGTCTAGCCCTTTGGTCACGGGAATTGTCCCCATGCCCGATGCCTTTGCCGCAATTAGTGTCGGCGATCGCGTCTTGGCCAATGGGTATGCTGCCCTTATGGAACTCAGTTACTTTGCCGATTATCGCACCGAGTACGTGGCGCAATTTAGCAGTAGTCTCAACGATGAGGTGCGCTACACCTGCCCCCCTTTTGACTTTACGTACCTTGTGGGCACCAAAAATGGCGAGAGCGAGTTCAAGCTGGATGAGATCCGCGAAATGATTGCCCAGAACATCTTTTTGGATCTCACTTCCGACTTTGCCCCCCACAAACGCTCCATCCGCGACAATATCAAAGCCGCTTGGGCGTCTCAGGATGCAGGGGGTCGAGGCTATCCCAAAAGCTTTATGGCCTTTGGCCTCTCCAGCATCGAAATTCCCATTGCCCAAATTCGTGCTTCCCTCACCTATCGCCTCTGCCAAGATTTTATGAGCTGGTGGCTCAACGAGTCGGTGCAGCTGCCCCCCCAGCTGTTGGAGGTCACCCGCAGTCTTCTAAAACCCATGAACTTGCTGGATATGGATTTGGTGCTGGCCTTGGCAGCAGCGGGCGATCGCCCCTACATGCAGGAAATTTCTCGCTGGGTCAACGAGCTGCGCAACCAAATCAGCCGTGAAAACCTCTTGGAATGTACCCAACAAGGGGTAGGGGGCATCCTCGGTGCCGAAAGGGGGAAAATTTTGCAGTTTGTGCCTTGGCTCAGTGAACAGGTAGAGAATTACCGAGCTGCCCACCTGCGCGAACTTAGCCCCGATGAGCGCCTCCACGGGGATTTTTTGCAGCGCATGTACGACAACCGCAATCAAATTATCCAGCAGGCCCGCCAAAGCCTTGAAGAGGAATTCTACCGCATTGTTGAAGATCGCAATCGGGGCCTAAAGTTTGCCCACGCCTTTTTGCTGCAAATTCGCCAGATTTTCATGAGCCAAGCGGAAAAATATGACCGCGAAATTCAGCACACTTGGCAGCCCAATATCGCCAATCGGCAGCGGCAATACGAAAATGCCCTGCAAGACATTACCCACTTCAGCACCCTCTTTGGCATTTCTAAGCAAGCCAAAATGGAGGAATTTTGCCAGCAGGCCCTAGAAGGGATCGAGGGAACTTTCAACGCCATCATTCAGGCCAAAGCCCGCTTTCTGGCCAAAGAGGTGATGAGCAAACTCGAGGAATGGCTGCAGGGGATGGAGGCACGTTTGGCCAAGCTCAACCAGCGGCTGCTCAATTTACGGGATGGCTTTAAGGCCATGGCCGACGCCCAAGCCGACAGTGCCGATGCCCTGCGTATTAACGGCGTAAAGCTCTACAATCGCCAAGAACTCAACGGCCTCTATCAAGACCTCATCGAGCGCTATGCAGGGGCGAATACCGGTGCTGAATCCGCCTTCACGATTGGTCTCAATCAACTCTGTGCTACAACAGCAACAACGGTGTTGCAGGAAGCCAGCCCCCTCTGGAAGGAAACCCGTGCCGCCAATGAGGTGATGCGCCTATTGGATTTGGCGCAATTGACAGAGGTTCAAGAAGGTGACTTGCGGGAGATTATCCAAGAAACGGTACGGCGCACGGTGCAAAATGCCCCCGAAGACAGCCGCCTTGTGCGGGATCTCACCGCCTGCGATCGCCTCTGGCAGTTTTATCGCAATGACGAAGCCGAGATTCTCAATGCCCTGCGCATGGCTTACCAGAAATCCAAGCCGCTGTTATTGCTCTCCCAAGCGGTCATGAGTGGCCGTGATGCCGGCTTTACGCCTTCGGTGAATACCAACATTGCCATTGTCGGCGGTGACAATACAGCGGATTTGGCGGCCAGAAAACTGATTCCCCTCCTTAAGAACCTGGTCAAACCCAACGGCCAAAGTATTACCAGTGATGACATTAAACCTTTGGGCGATCGCGAGCGCCACCGCATTGTCTTTGTCCAAGAGATGGGCGGCTTTTCCCTGCGCTGTATTGAGGGCATGGCCGAACTGCGCCAGTCCTATCAAGATTGGCGAGGCCAAATGATTACCGCCAAGCGTGCCCGCCTGCGGGGCGAAAACCGCGATCTCCCCATCCCTGTCCATCTGCAAAAGGATCCCCCCTTCTGGGATGTCTTCCCAGAAAGCCCACAAATTCTGAAACTGGTGGTGATTGCCCGCGCCCTTGATGTCCTCAAACAGGCAGAAAACCGTGCTACCCGCGAAGTTACCATCCGCTACACTCGGCATACCACCGTTGGTCTTGAAGATGTGGACATTGCCGCCAACTGGGAGGAAGTCACCCAAGTTCTAGAGGTCTTGGCCTGCCGTCCCGACCTAGAGGAAATTCAGCGGCAAGTCACTGTTATCCTCAACGCAGCGGAAACCCCGGCACAAAAGCAAGCCCTCTACGAGCATTTACTGAATTACCTCAAGGGACGCGAGGCCGAACTCCACAAAGCCGGGGGACGCGATAGCCTTGAATACAAGCGGGAAGCCGCCATTCTCCAAGAGGTGATCCAAACCTATCAATTGGCTCAAGGAACACCAGCTCCTAGCCCATCACCCGTCTCTTCTGCCCCTGAACCACCCTCGCCCCAACCCGAACCGACACCTGAAACCACTGCTTCAGCGAGTTCCTCTGGCTTAGAGCAACTGCAACAACTTATGGCCATGTACCAGCAGGGGTTACTCTCAGAGGCAGAGTTTCAAGCGGCCAAGAAAAAACTACTGGGACTTTAAGGAAGATCTCTGTAATTTTACGGAGATTTGTGGGAACACTTTAGGGTAAAGACGAGTCCAACACTGGAGTATCCCTATGTCTCCCTATCGTACTAATCTGCCTTGGCTCTATCTATCGCTCATCGTCTCGAAAGGCTTTACCCTCATAGAGCTGCTCGTCGTGGTCACTATTATTGCCGTTTTGGCGGCGATCGCCCTCCCCTCCATGTTGAATCAGGCCATAAAAGCCCGCGAATCCCAAGCCAAAACCAATGTTGGCGCCGTCAACCGTGCCCAGCAGGCCTACCGCTTAGCCAATCCCACGTTCACCACCGATATCGCAAGCCTACAAATCGGCTTTAGTGGTACGCCCGACTATAGATATGAGATTACCCAAGCCGATAGTCTCTACGCTGAGTTTCAAGCTACCCCTGAGCGAGCCGAGCTAAAAGCCTTTACGGGTTGCACCTACGCCACCTTCAGCACATTGACCACAACCCAAATCCTAGAAACCTCTCCTGTGGGTTCTAGCATTGCTTCGCCGGCAAGCTGCCCTTCTCCTCCCTAGGCTATTTCTGAGTCTTCCTCATCTAGGTGTTCTGCCACCGCCTCATAGAGCGCCAGTACGTGGTGATCAAGTAATTGGTAAAAGATATGTCGTCCTTGGCGACGGAAACTCACCAGTCGCATCGCTTTGAGTATCCGCAATTGGTGGGAGACGGCAGATTCACTCATTTCTAGAGCCACAGCAATATCGCCGACACAAAACTCCCCTTGCGCCAGCAACGCCACAATCCGCAGTCGGTTCGCGTCAGCTAATAGGCCAAAAAATTGCGCCATTCGTTGAGCCTTTTCCGTGGAGAGCAAGCGATCGCTTGCCCTTGCCAACGCTTCGGGATGAGAAGGATGAGTGATAGCAACAGTTTTAGGATTCATACTTCCATCATAGGCGCTCCTCAGCCATTAGCTATTTGACACTTGAACAATTATTCAGATATATTGAAAGAGAGGCCGACTGCGCCTCCCTTCACTCCCCAATTTGGAGAAATAGCCATGACCACCGTTACGCAAATGAAATGTGCCTGCCCCCACTGCCTCTGCATCGTCTCCCTTAGCGATGCGATCTTGGTTGACGGCAAACCCTACTGCTCTAAAGCCTGTGCCAACGGTACCTGCAAACAAAGCGGTGGCTGTGGCCATCTAGGCTGTACCTGCGCCTAGAAGTCAGAATTTTTAACAGAAGATGGCGATTGCCCCCCTCCTCGATAAAATCTAAAATCAAAGAAGGGGGGTATACTCGTCATTTCTCACTGGTTGCGATCAATCATGACAGATTTTCCATCTATCTCCTTGATCACAGCCACCTATAATGCTACCGATCACCTGCCAAGCTTAATTGAATCTGTTCGTCAGCAGAGCGATCGCGACTTTGAATGGATTGTTATAGATGGTGCCTCTCAGGATGGCACGCTTGAATTGATTCAATCTGCGCGAGATGTCATTACCGACTATGTGAGTGAACCAGATTTTGGTATTTTCCATGCCTTGAATAAAGGAATTCAACGAGCAACAGGTGACTACTATCTCGTCGTTGGTGCCGACGATCGCCTTGACCCCCTAGCAATAGCCAACTATAAGCAGGCAGCTGCCAGTTCTCAAGCAGATATAATTTCGGCCTATATCTACACAGAAAAAAAAGAAGTGATTAAACCAACCGGGGGAGCTATTTGGCATCATGGTGTACAAGCATTTACGACCGCTCAATCTGTCGGTACACTCATCAAGCGAAATCTACATGAACGGTATGGCTATTACTCCCATTACTACCCTACGGCTGCGGATGCAGAGTTTATTCTGAAGATTCAACGGGGCGGTGGCAAGATTGCAATTGCTGAATTTATTGCTGGTCAATACAATACCAAAGGATTATCCCATCGCCATAAAGCAAGTATTCTCTTTGAGCTATTTCTTATCCAGAAACAATTTTTTCCGAAGTCTATCCAGCTGCTACTACTGATTTATCGATTGATCAAAAACTACCGTTATCTTTAGATGGGTTATAATGAAATATAAAATACTAGCCTATATTACTGCGTATAATGATTCATTTGCTGTCAATAGATGTATAGACAGTCTGCTTAACCAAACTTATATGATAGACCAATTGCTTATTATTGATAATTCGCCCGAGCCTATTGCCATTACGGCACTCAAACGAAATGTTCTCATAGAAATCCAACATTACCCTCAAAACATTGGTGTAGCTGGTGGCTTAGCAATTGGAATTCAGTACGCAATTCAGAAAAAATTTGATTTCATTTGGCTATTTGATCAAGATAGCACTGCCCATGAAAATTCTCTGGAAGTCCTAATTAGTTTCTATGAAAACTATACCAATAAGCCTGAGATTGGTATTCTTTGTTGTGTAGCAGAAGACCGAGAAACAGGCCAAGCTGATTTTGGATTTATTTATGGTGATTATCACTTTTGCCGGCAAACAATTAATTCTTCAAATCCAATTTATGAATGTGATGCTGTCATTACTTCGGGAACATTACTTAACTGCCATGCAGCAAAAGAAGTTGGTTTGCCAAATGAATCTTTGTTTATTGATGCCGTTGATTTTGATTACTGCATGAAACTAAGAAAGAAGAAATACAAAATATTTATTATCTACAATGCAAAAATCAATCACCGATTTTGCAATTCAAAACGTATTCGATTTTTTGACAAAAGAAAAATCATCTACCTGTATTCCTCTCTACGATATTTTTATGTTCACAGAAACCATACCTACCTAGAAACAAGATTGGCCAAAAATCGTTTATTTTTCCTTATTAGTACTTTCTATCGCCTTTTTAAGTGTTTCAGGAAAATTATTGTGATCTTGCTGTTCGAGGACTCTGAAAAGCTTTTAAAGATTTATGCTTGCGTTAAAGGTACTGTTGATGGCTTGCTTGGAAAGCTAGGAAAAACGTGGCTCTAATTATCGACGCTGCTGCAAGCGCAACATCTCTGCTTGGATACGTTGGCTCAGGGCACTGTCTTGCTGCGCTCGCCGTGTAATCCCATTGAATTGATCTAGGCTCATATTATATCTTTTCAGTACTTGTATTGCCTCGCGCATATAGTTGGCGCAAATAGTTTCTAGGCCAATGGGAATATTTTCGGGATTCATACCAAAGCAAGAATTCCGAGGCACTTGACCTTGGAAAGCTACTTGGGCTTGACGATAGTATTTTTGGCGGATGGGTTCAATTTCGAGAACCACGCGGGCATAGTTAATGATCTCCCACGGGTCAATCATCTCTGGGCGTGGGGCAGCCTGAGCCAAGGAACGAGGTAAAGACACAGGTGCCAGCAGCAGACCTGCACTACATACACCAAGGGGCAACCACTTCCAAGACATTGACCACCAAACACAACACATCCGACTACACTGTACTTGGAATCCCTAGAACCCCTTCAAGTTCCTCAACGCCGGCAAGCACCACGGATTAAAAACTGTTTTGGCCAAGATTGAGGGTGCAATAAGTAAATTTACCAGACTTTACAAAAAAGTTACATTCTTTGAAGTTTGCTCATCCACCCCGCCCAGCAATCAACCACTGCGGTATCCTAAATCTCGGTATTTATCTCCAGACTGCCCTTATTGTCGTAGCTTAGGGGCTTCCTGAGTTGGCGTCAGGGCATCCACCTGTCATCCTGATCGTTTTAGGAGCGGTTATTCCATGGCTCACACTGTCAAAATCTACGATACCTGCATTGGCTGCACCCAGTGTGTGCGGGCCTGCCCCACCGATGTGCTGGAAATGGTTCCTTGGGATGGTTGCAAAGCTGGCCAAATTGCCTCCTCCCCCCGCACAGAAGATTGCGTTGGCTGCAAACGCTGCGAAACGGCCTGTCCTACTGACTTTTTGAGCATTCGTGTTTATCTGGGTGCAGAAACCACCCGCAGCATGGGTCTAGCCTACTAGTCCCCCCTTTTGTGAAACTTTCATCAAATTCTTGATTGGGCTTGAGGCAACATCCCTACGTCTCAAGTCTTTTATTTGCTGTATCTAGCACCAACCCGAACCTTTACTCACCTGCCGATCAAGGCTGATCCTCATTGCTGAGGCGGTTTTGTAGGTCATCTACTGCTTCATTGATTTGGGCAATTTTTGCCTCTAGCTCTAGCCGCATCGACTCCATCAAATTGTCATCACTGCCATTGAGGGGAGCAGCTTTATCGCCCCTCAACCGTCCAGAGTCACTCGTGCTTGCTTTACTCAATCTATCCTTGACTAAGAGTGTGACAAGGGAACCCGCAATGCCGCCAAAGAGGGCACCTGCCAGAAATCCCCAGCCAAAGCCATTGCCACGGTTATCCATAAAGAAAGTAATTAGGCTTGATACCTATAGACTAACCTACTGCACACCATGCGAAGATACCACGGGAGCAAGTTACCACAAATGTAGCAGATTGAGGGTTGTCCCTAATACCTAAAACGCTGACCAAATAATGCACGGCACAATTATCTCTGCCACAGCTCCCAAGAGTTTTGTGCCCCGATACTGATGAGCCAAACGACGCAATTTGGCAATCTGCTCTAGGTGTTCATCGACATCACTTCGGAAGCCACCAGTGTTATTTTTGGTATCCCCAAAGAGGCGATCGCCCTTGGTGTCATGCACTATGTGCTCCCCATTGACTGCATGGGGATCTTTTTGCAGGAGTTAGTGACTTCCCCCACCCGATCAACGAGAAAGATTGGGGTAAATCCGCAGCCGCCGATTTGGCTCTTCACCAAAGCTACAGGAGGTCAACTGGTAGTGCTCAATCAACTCGTGTTGCATCCGCCGAATATTGGCCGATCGCGGGAGTAACTCCACCGCTTGCCCCTTAGGAATGACAATTTCCTCAACCGCTAGGCGCGCTTCTTCAAGGGCTTCCAATTCATCATCGCTCCCCGTCGGGCTAAAGAGGGAGAGATCTGCCGACTCTGCTGGACTAGGGTCTTCCATGCCCAGCAAATGCCGTAGTCCTCGGACAATTTGCGCCATACTATTTGTCTTAATGGCATGAACGGGTAGATGGTGAATATGGGCAAGGTGCCGCAGCTTGCTTTCCCCCTTGAGATGGGAACGGAGCGTCAAAATCACATCCGCTTGATCAATGTCCTTAGTGACAATAATGGGTAGGTTGAGCGTGCGGATCGCTTGCTCTAGGTGATGGCGGCTGACAGCATAGGGAAAAACATGGAGGGGAAGTTCTTCGCCATTGGGTCCAACCGTGGGGGCATCCAGTGTTGCTTCAAGCAGTTGGGCAAAATTCGCCCGCAGCGGTTCTTTGTTAGCATCAACGACAGGTAGCATCTGGCCGCTCTCGCGCCAGGAGGGACGCTGCGGCACAGATCTGACCTCCGATCGCTGGGGGGTAGGTTCAGGACGACTAATCACCACTGAGCCATCGGCAGCAACACTACGAATTTCGGGAGCTGGTTGGCGACCCCGCAGCAGGAGATCTACACTGGCAGCGACATCGAGATGTACAACCCAGCGATCGCGCTCCAGCATTTCCACCGCAATCTGAAAGGTCGGGGGGGCTTTGCGTTCAAGAACACTCTTTTGGGTGCCCCGCCGCCGCGCCTCTTCATCCCCAAGGGTGACTGATTGAATGCCCCCCACCAAGTCTGCAAGGGTCGGGTTTTTTATCAGGTTCTCAATTTGGTTGCCGTGGGCAGTGCCAATGAGTTGTACGCCTCGCTCAGCAATGGTGCGCGCCGCTAGTGCTTCCAGTTCCGTGCCAATCTCATCAATGACAATCACTTGGGGCATGTGGTTTTCCACCGCCTCAATCATCACCTGATGTTGAAGTTCTGGGCGTGCCACCTGCATTCGTCGTGCCTTGCCAATGGCTGGATGGGGAATATCACCATCACCGGCAATTTCGTTGGAGGTGTCAATAATCACCACCCGCTTGTGTAGCTCATCGGCAAGAACACGGGCAATTTCCCGCAGGGCCGTTGTTTTCCCCACCCCCGGACGCCCCAAAAGCAAAATGGACTGACCACTTTCGACCAAATCGCGAATCATGCCAATGGTGCCAAAGACGGCTCGCCCCACCCGGCAGGTCAAGCCAATAATCGTTCCTTGGCGATTGCGCAGGGCACTAATCCGGTGCAGCGTACGCTCAATGCCGGCGCGATTGTCACCACTAAACTCGCCCACCCGATTCACGGCATATTGCAACATCTCACGGCTGACGGGAGTCTCAGCAAGGTATTGGGTACTGTGGATAAACCGCGCTTCTGGCAATCGCCCCAAATCGAGAACAATTTCTAAGAGTTCTTCCCGCTGCGGGTGATCGGTGAGAGACTGTCCAAGGGGCGGCGGTAGGATGGCCAGTAGTTGATCGAGATCGTCAGTGACTTGGCGTTGTCCAGCAGTCAATTCAACCATAGGGTACAGAGGGTGACGGGACAGATTTCAAAGGAGACACAAGGGTCGCTGCTTCAGCAACAGCCGCTGCAAGGACGGCAGGAACAGTTTGCCATGGTTGGTCGGCGATCGCGTGGAAAGGGGCAAGGCGTTTGCGGGCATAACTACCATAGGCAACACCAGCGATTCCCTGTTGATCTAGCAATCCCATTGCCCTGAGTTTAGCAACCGTATGGCCATTTGTGCCGCCGGCTAACTGCACAAAGCCGGGTAAATTTGCCCCCAAAATGGCTTGACCCCATTGAATTGTGGCTCGCGTTGCCCCCTCGCCAATATCGCCGCTCATGGGACGGCCATCGGCCTGCCAAATCAGGGCACACTCCAAGGGTTGAATCTGCCGATTGATCCAGTGCAGGTAGTTAATTCCCTCCTCGGTTGGGGGACAACTGATGGCCAGCACCTGTAAATGGCGCACCCAAGGTCGCACGCGCTGCCAAAGCTCGGCAAAAGGGGTGTAGCGCTGAGGTTGCGTATGAATCTCAAGGGCTTGAATGGTGCCCTCGGCCAGCAAGGGGGTAATGTTTTCAAACACGGCGGGCTGCTCTTGGGCAGTGATCAATCCCCAAGGACACAGGGGCAAACAGCGACCACAGCCATAACAGCGATCGCGCACCACCCCCTGCACCTGTTCATCGAAGCGAATCGCCTCCGCAGGGCAAATGCGTTCACAGGGGCGATCGCACGCTGGTGGACAGCAATTCGGATCAAACGTCGCCTTGCGAAAATGGGGATCCGCCCCATCGTTAATGCTCACCATGAGCAGGGGGCGAGTTGCACCAAGGCTCTCGGCAACCGTCAAAGCATCATTGGCGGCGTAAATCACAGCGGGGTCGGCGGCCACATCAATACAATCAGCCCCTGCCAACGCATAGGCCAATGTCAAGTTATAAATTTGGGCAACATCTTGGAAACTGGCACCGTTAATGAGTTTGAACCAACGATGTGCCGCTAAAGCCGCGAGAGGGGCAGCAAAATCAGCCATAGATATATTTTATGCGTTGTCAGGATTCACCGTCGTCGTGACTCATCATCCGTTGCAGGGCTTGGAGGCCTTTTTTAATTTGTCGAGAGACCGTGACCGCACTTAGACCCAAAAGTTCAGCGGTTTCTTTTTGACTGAGATCATGCAAAAAGACGAATTCCAGAATTTGACAGGTGCGGGCTTCCAGTTTTTGTAGACACTGCTGCAAGCGAATGCGATCCTCTTCAGCCAGTTGAAAACTTTGGTACCGCTGATCGGGCACGATGTCACCGAGGGAAACGGTGTCTTCTTCTCCCTCAAAGGTGGGGGCATCTAAACTGACAGGGGTGGTGTGGTAGCTGGCAAATTTTGCCGCTTGCCAGTCTTCAAGGGGGACATCGAGGGCTTGGGCAATTTCGCTATCGGTGGGGGGGCGATGCAGTTGTTGGCGTAGCTCCTGAATGACCCGTTTGCCTTGGCTTTGCAAGGTTTGCAAACGGCGAGGTATACGAATTTGGGGACTTTTGTCCCGCAGGTAGTGTTGAATCTCACCGCGAATGTAGGGAATAGCAAAGGAACTAAAGGCGACCCCCTTGCTCGGGTCAAAGCGCTCAATTGCCTGAATCAGGCCAAGGGTGCCCACTTGCATAAGGTCGTCAAAGCTTTCTTGGGTGCACTGTGCCCAGTGGTGGGCTTCCTTGCGTACTAGTCCCATGTTCAACTCGACAAGGCGATTCCGCAATTCTGGTGCAGGGTTGTGTTGGTATGCCTGCAACAACGAGAGGGTGGAATACTTTAGGTCAGTATTGGCTGTCGTGCTAAACATAGAACACACAGTACCTTCAATCCCCCACGGCTTCAAAATGAGCACATCAATGAACACATACTATAGTTTTTTACCGAACGAACGACTTCAATGAAGACAATTGAACTAAATATAAGCTGCACCTATGAAGTCGACTATTTTTACAGTTCCACATTTAGTATGGCAAGGCATCGTTACTTTCCCTGTGATCTCGACCACAGATTAGGTTAAATTTTACTAAATGCTGTGCTTTAGGTTTGCAGGCTACCAAGGGCGATCGCGCCCCACAGAGCGGCTCCCAAGCCAATGCGATACCAGATAAAGACCCAAGTGGAATGGCGTTGCAGGAAGTGCAGCAGCCAAGCGATCGCCAGATAGGAAAACACCATACTCGACAGGGTGGCAATCACAAGGGGAATAAACAGCGTCCCCTCATCAAAGACATCTTTGGCTTGAACGAGGGTGGCGATCGTCAGAGTGGGAATGCCCAACAGAAAAGAAAAGCGCGCCGCTGTTTGCCGCTCCAGTCCTAAAAATAAAGCCGTGGTTAGTGTCGAGCCTGACCGCGAAGCCCCTGGCAGCAGGGCAATCATCTGGCCACAACCGACGAGAAAGCCATCTAAAATGCCAATGTCTTGATAGGTGCGCTTACGGGAACCCCATTTTTCTGCGAGTCCCAAAAGAATTGCCATGGCGATCGCCATCGTGGCAATAATCTGAGGGCGATCCAGCTCTACTTTGGCCAATTTCAGAATCAGTCCAGCCACTAGTGCAGGAATCGTACCCACTGTGATACCAACCAACAGTTTCCATTCTTCGCGCTGCCAATCTCGCTCTTGCCATGCTTGGGTAGCCCCTTGGAGAATTTGGCGAATGTCTTGCCAAAAGTAGCCAAAAACGGCAATCACACTCCCAAACTGCATCGCATCTAGAGCAGTTTTGTGCCAAACGCTTTTCCACCCCAACAGGTCACTAAAGAGAATCAGGTGAGCCGTGCTGCTAATGGGTAGGAACTCTGTAATACCTTGCACCAAGCCGAGGATGACTGCTTGTAGCCAAAGAACAATATCCACGTTTCTGACTCACCTTTGCGACCTCACCATCTTGCCATGAGTCGGTGAACAGTCTATCCTCGCCAAGATTTTGTAATAGATTGTAGAAACATGCGCCTTACAAGGGCGCAGTCCTCTAAACGCAGTAGCACTGTTTTGCCAGTTTAGGCGTATATGTCGGGTAACTTAGAAGCCGTTGAGCGGGAAATTGTAGGGTTACAGGGGATGCTATTGGCCGCGTTAGCGGAAATGCGTCAGCTTTATGATGTCTATCTGGAGATGCTCGCCCCCATTGCCCGTCAGCAGTTGATCACGGTCAGCTATCAGGTGTGTACCCAAGTCTTTCCAGAGCAATTTTTGACCCTTGAGGATTCAGAGCGACAGGAACTCCAGCGTCAGATTGTCGAACTAGCCACAGCTTTGGAAACCACTATTTTAGGTTTGCAGCCCCGTCGCCAAGAAGAGCCGACGCTAGGGTCAGAAGCGACGAATGGGGAAGAAGACTCAACCAAGGAACAGGAAACCCCCTCCCTAGCGGAGCAGTTGAGCCGAGTCCTCTACCAAAGTTCGCTCAAGATTAACCATCTGCTGCAACGGGCGGCTATCTTACCGCCTGCCCCGATCGCGGTCATTTTAGAGATTGCTAGTAAGGCCGAAAATCGTCCCTTGGGGCGAATTCCCCACTTATTGACGATCATGCTGGATGAGCAGAAATTGCAAGAGGAGGGCGAAGACGAGGGAGACACGAGTGAGTCCCCAAGGGAATCCTCCAGCCATCACCCCATGGCAGCCGTTTACCTGCAACTTGAAGAACTGGAGTTTCAGCACCCGCCCCTTGCCAATCAGCGCAGTCAAATTCGCCAACTGGAAGCGCGTCTAGCCACCCTGCAAAAGCAGCTGCATAAGAAACAGCGACAATATCTGGTTCTCAAGGCCAGTCGAGCATGGTGGCAAACATGGAAAGCCAATGAAGCCGCAGATACGACAGCGCCTGTCTCTGAAGTCATAGATGGTGAGCAATAGGGAAGGAGGCCTGCGGTGTCCCTTGACTGGCCACGCCTACAACGCGCCCTTGCCATCGAAATGGAGCGGGGCTTTTGCAATCTTCAGGGGAATACCTATCGGTTCAATGAGTATTTACACGAAGCGTTAACGCAGACCCCCCTACAACAACTACCCCTTCAGGTGCGCGATCGCTGGCAGGAAACGGCGGCAGCCTATGCTCATTACAACGATCTGTCCCCCAGCGAACGACAACGCCTCGTGGTAAAAACGCGCCAACTGCTCCACGATGTCCACAAACAACTCACGAGTCCACCCCCACGCCGCCGTCCCCTCGATCAAGCGCTCAAGACCGTCAAGGGGATTGGCGATCGCACGGCGACCAAGCTAGAAAAACTAGGCCTGCATACGGTTGCAGATCTCATTTATTACTTTCCCCGCGATCACATTGACTATGCCCGCCAAGTGCCCATTGGCCAACTTCAAGCCGGGGAGACGGTCACCATTGTGGGTAAAGTGCGCCGTTGCAACTGTTTTACCAGTCCGCGCAATGCCAAGCTGACCATCTTGGAAATTCTCCTTCAGGATGCCACGGGGCAAATTCGGCTCAGCCGCTTTTATGCCGGTGCCCGCTACGCCCAACGGGGGTGGCAAGAGCAGCAAAAACGCCTCTATGCGCCCCAGACCATTGTGGCCGCCTCCGGCCTTGTCAAGCTGACAAAGTACGGCCTCACCCTTGAGGATCCGCAGTTAGAAGTCCTCGATCATGCCGGGGCAGAGATAGACTCCCTGACGATTGGCCGCATTGTGCCGGTCTATCCCCTCACCGAGGGAGTTTCCCCCGATGTCCTCCGCCGGGCGGTGAATTGCATTCTGCCTTTGATGCAGGGCTACCCCGATCCTTTACCACAGAGTCTGCGCCAACGTCACCACCTCATTCCCCTAGAGAGGGCGCTGCGTTACATTCACTTTCCCCCCGACCAAAGGCAACTGAGTTTGGCGCGGCGGCGGTTGATTTTTGATGAATTTTTCTACCTGCAACTGGGGTTATTGCAACGACGCCGCCAGCAGCAACAGCAGGCCAGTGCCCCTCTTCGTCCTCAAGGAAAATTAGTTGCCCAATTTTACCAACGGTTGCCGTTTCAGCTCACAGGGGCGCAGCAGCGGGTGGTGGCGGAAATTTTGGCGGATCTAGAGCGCCCGATTCCCATGAATCGCCTTCTCCAAGGGGATGTAGGGTCAGGCAAAACCGTTGTCGCTGTGATTGCCCTCTTGGCGGCAGTGCAGTCCGGCTATCAGGGGGCGCTTATGGCCCCCACAGAGGTTTTGGCAGAGCAACACTATCGCAAGCTGTTGGAATGGCTGACTCCCCTCCATGTGCCGGTGGAACTGCTCACCGGATCCATACGCACGGCCAAGCGCCGCCAGATTCTGGATCAGTTGGTAACGGGGGAATTGCCCGTGCTGGTGGGTACCCATGCCCTAATCCAAGAGGGGGTGACGTTTCGGCGGCTCGGTCTTGTGGTCATTGATGAGCAGCACCGCTTTGGGGTGGCACAACGGGCTAAGCTGCAAGCCAAAGGACTCCTGCCCCATGTGCTGACCATGACGGCAACCCCCATTCCCCGTACCCTGGCGTTGACGCTCCACGGCGATCTCGATGTCAGTCAAATTGATGAGCTGCCCCCCGGTCGGCAGCCGATTCAAACAACGGTCTTAGGACGGGGCGATCGCCCCCATGCCTACGAGTTAATCCGCCGGGAGGTGGCGCAGGGGCGTCAGGCCTACATTGTCCTGCCCTTGGTGGAGGAATCGGAAAAACTGGATCTCAAATCGGCCATTGCCGAGCACAAGCGGTTGCAAACGGAGATTTTTCCCAACTTTCGGGTGGGACTGCTCCACGGTCGCATGCCGGCTAACGCAAAGGATGGCACCATTCGAGCCTTTGCCAAGGGGGAACTGGATATTCTTGTGGCTACAACGGTGGTGGAGGTGGGAATCGATGTCCCCAATGCCACGGTGATGCTCGTTGAACATGCGGAACGCTTTGGCCTATCGCAATTGCATCAACTGCGGGGACGGGTGGGTCGAGGTGCCCAACAGTCCTATTGTCTGCTGCTCAATAGTTCCCGCAGTGATGCTGCCAAGCAACGGCTGAATGTGTTGGCGCAGTCTCAGGATGGCTTCTTTATTGCCGAGATGGATCTGCGGCTGCGCGGACCGGGGGAGGTGCTGGGGACGCGGCAATCGGGATTACCGGACTTTGCCTTGGCCGGCCTTGTGGAGGATCAAGATTGCCTAGAGGCGGCGCGATCGGCAGCCGCTGAACTGATCGAGCAGGATGCGGAGCTACGGGGCTATCCTCTGCTGCAAGCGGTTCTGCAACAACGGCGCGATCGCCTAGGGCGCAGCGGAGCTGTTCCCCTTTTAGAGGGCAGGATGAACTAATGCGCCGCCGTTGGCAGGGATATGTTAAATTTAGTTAAGAACCTGATAAAAAGCGCCGCCAATGAAAGTCTCTTGGAAAACTGTTCTCCTTTGGTCTATCCCCCTGCTGCTGATGGGGGTTCTCCTCTGGCAGGGGGTGAGCAACTTCATGCTCAATCAAAGTCAGCCTCCCCTCAATACCGCCAGCACCCGCATGAGTTACGGGCGATTCCTCAACTATCTGGAGGCGGGTCGTATTAGTAAAGTGGACATTTTTGACAACGGTCGCACCGCCATTGTGGATGTCTCGGATCCGGAATTGATTAACGGTCGTCCCCTGCGGGTACGGGTGGAGATGCCGGGGATGGCGCCAGAAGTTATTAGTAAACTGCGGCAGCAGCATGTAGAAATTGACGTGCATCCGGCGCGCAATGACGGTGCCCTGTGGGGTCTGTTGGGGAACCTGCTCTTTCCCGTCTTGCTGTTGGGAGGACTCTTTTTCCTCTTTCGCCGTTCCAGCAACGTGCCGGGCGGACCCGGTCAAGCCATGAACTTTGGGAAATCCCGCGCCCGCTTCCAAATGGAGGCCAAAACCGGAGTCACCTTTGATGATGTGGCCGGTGTGGATGAAGCCAAGGAAGAACTGCAGGAGGTGGTCACCTTCCTGAAAAAACCGGAGAAATTTACGGCGGTGGGTGCCCGTATTCCCAAAGGGGTGCTCTTAGTAGGCCCCCCTGGTACCGGTAAAACCATGCTGGCCAAGGCGATCGCCGGCGAGGCGGGGGTGCCCTTCTTCTCCATTTCGGGGTCAGAATTTGTCGAGATGTTCGTCGGCGTAGGTGCTTCCCGCGTGCGGGATCTCTTCCGCAAGGCCAAAGAAAATGCGCCCTGTTTGATTTTTATTGACGAGATTGATGCGGTCGGTCGCCAACGCGGCGCCGGCATCGGCGGTGGCAATGACGAGCGCGAGCAAACCCTCAACCAACTCCTCACGGAAATGGACGGCTTTGAGGGCAACACCGGCATTATTGTGATTGCGGCAACGAACCGCCCCGATGTCCTTGATGCGGCGCTGTTGCGTCCCGGTCGCTTTGACCGGCAAGTGGTTGTTGATGCCCCCGACATCAAGGGGCGCTTGGCCATTCTCAAGGTGCATGCCCGCAACAAAAAACTGGCTCCGGAAGTCTCCCTTGAGGCCATTGCCCGCCGTACCCCTGGGTTTACCGGCGCTGATTTGGCCAACCTGCTGAATGAAGCGGCAATTCTCACTGCCCGTCGCCGCAAGCCCGCGATCACGATGCTGGAAATTGACGATGCCGTGGATCGGGTTGTCGCGGGTATGGAGGGCACCCCCCTCATTGACGGCAAGAGCAAACGGTTGATTGCCTACCACGAAGTGGGTCATGCCATTGTTGGCACCCTGCTCAAGGATCACGATCCTGTGCAAAAGGTCACCTTGGTGCCGCGTGGTCAAGCTCGGGGTCTCACTTGGTTTATGCCCTCCGAGGATGCGGGTCTCATCTCGCGATCGCAATTGATGGCGCGCATGGCCGGTGCCTTGGGGGGTCGCGCTGCCGAGTACGTCGTCTTTGGGGATGCCGAGGTTACCACCGGCGCAGGGAATGACCTGCAACAGGTAACGGCCATGGCTCGGCAAATGGTGACCCGCTTTGGGATGTCTGACCTGGGGCCTCTCTCCTTGGAAAGCCAAAACGGTGAAGTGTTCCTAGGGCGCGATCTGGTGTCTCGCACAGAGTACTCGGAGGAAATTGCTGCGCGCATTGATGCCCAAGTGCGGGAATTGGTACAGCACAGCTACGAGTTGGCCATCAAGATTATCCGCGAAAATCGAGTGGTCATTGACCGCTTGGTGGATCTACTGGTGGAAAAAGAAACCATTGATGGCGAAGAGTTCCGCCAGATTGTTGCCGAGTACACTGTGGTTCCCGATAAGGAGCGGTTTGTGCCTCAACTTTAGAGGCCACCTGAATAGCAATTTCTCAATTGATTCCATGGGTGAAGGTGTGGGGTGATCCCTGCACCTTTTTTTTAACATTTTGATATACGTGAAGTAGAATGATAATCGTTATTAAATTCTCGAACAATGACTCAATTCCCTCTTCCTCACTGGAAATCCGCAGATGCCACTATTGCCGCACTCCCAACTGCCCTATCGCCGCGTGTTTCCGAGGCGCAAATGGAGCAGGCCGTTCGGGTACTGCTCAGGGGTCTAGGCGAAGTCCAGATCGCGAAGGCTTGCGGGATACCCCCAAGCGGGTGGTCAAGGCCTTAAAATTCCTCACTTCCGGATATCACCAATCCTTGGATGAACTCCTCAACGGCGCCGTCTTCCATGAAGACACCAACGAAATGGTGTTAGTGCGCGATATTGACCTGTTTAGTTCCTGTGAGCACCACATTTTGCCGATTATTGGCCGTGCCCATGTGGCCTATATTCCCAACGGCAAGGTGATCGGCTTGTCGAAAATTGCCCGCATTTGTGAGATGTATGCGCGGCGCCTCCAAGTGCAGGAGCGATTGACGCAGCAAATTGCCGATGCCCTCCAGGGACTGCTGCAGCCCCAAGGGGTTGCGGTGGTCATTGAAGCCACCCACATGTGTATAGTCATGCGCGGGGTGCAAAAGCCGGGCTCCTGGACGGTGACCAGTTCAATGCAGGGGGTTTTTGCCGAGGATGCGCGGACTCGCCAAGAATTCCTAGACTTAATTCGCCATCAACCCTCCTTCCACTGAGGAGAGTCTCAGAAACGCGATGGATAGCTGTCAGGTGATTGTGGTTGCCGGGCGCTGCGGTGCCGGCAAAACCCACTGGATTCGGCAGCAATTGGCAGCCCAAGGTTGGCAGCAGCCTTTGTTTTACGCCTGTCCCGGCTACGGATCCATGGGGGTAGATCTGGCGCGCATGGGGTATCTGTATCCGCGATTGCAGGTGCTGCCCGCCGCCAGTCTGGAAGCGTGCTGGGAGAGGCTGCCACCACAGGGACAATTTTTCCTAGAAGTGGGCTATCACCTGGACATCCACTGCCTACAGATTCCCCTTCCTAGGGTGAAGCGGGTGGCGATCGCCACCCCAGAGGAGACAGAATTCTGCCACTGGGCCGATGAAGTGGTGGAACCCGCCGTGCCCTTGCCGGCGATCGCCCCTGGGTTGCCCGACCTGTGGCAAATAGAACTCAGCGACCAAGTCTTTGATCCTCCCAGTTTGGATGAGGTGCTTCTGGAGTTGACAGAGGGCGCCTATGGCCAAGTGCAGCGGCTGAAGGGAATTTTTGAACTGCCGGATGGCCAAGCCTTTGCCGTTGACTTTTCGCTGGGGCTTAAGGACATCGAGTACACCAACCTCAACCTACCTCTATGGTTTGAAGGGCGGCCTCGGCGCTGGAGCGGCCTAGAACTGATCGGCCATCACCTAGACAAAGCCGCCGTCCGCGAACTCATCGAGGATGCCGTCCTCAGTGACCCTGTTTTGGCGCAATACCAAGCTCACTACCGTACACCGCTGGAGGCCGAACGATGAAGTACGCAGTCATTTCTTGTATTCACGGCAATTACGAAGCGCTCAACGCTGTGCTGTTGGACATCGATCGCCAGCGGGTGGATCAAATTTACTGTCTGGGTGACCTGGTGGGGTATGGTCCCTATCCCAACGCCGTCGTAGAGATGATTCGCTCTCTGGACATTCCCACCTGTCAAGGGTGCTGGGACGAGGATATTGTCATGGGCTTGAATGCCTGCGAATGTAGTTATCCTTCCCAACTGGCGGAAAAGCGGGGGCGACGGGCCCATGAGTGGACTCAGCGCATGCTGCACCCTGAGGTTCGCGAATACCTTGCGCAATTACCGATGACGCTGCGACAGGGAAACCTGTGCTTTGTCCACGGCAGCCCCAACAGCCAACATGAGTATCTCCTGCCCACCATGCATGGATTTGCGGCCCTTGAGCGTGTCCTTGCCGCCGAAGCTGAGGTGCTCTTCTGCGGTCACACCCACATTCCCTATGTGCGTTACTTACGGGAAGGAAGGATTCGCGTTCAGCACAGCGGAGAAACACCCCAAGAATTTCAGGCCGGCGTCAAGATGATCGTCAACGCCGGGTCTGTGGGTGAACCGCGGCATGGGCGGCCCAATGCCACCTATGTTATCTACGACACCGATACCCAAAAAGTAACGCTACGGGAAGTTCCCTACGATTACCAGAAAACCTGTGCCGCCATTCTTGAGCAGGGGTTGCCGCCGATTTTTGCCTGGCGTCTGGCACGGAGCATGGAGTTTGCCGAACGGGCCGATGACCCTCACCATGTGTGTCAGCGATGATCACCTCTTGGGCTATTCTAAGCGGTATCGAAGGGAATTTAAGAGCGCTGGAGGCGGTGCTGCGGGATTTACGGCGGCAACGTCCCCCCGTTACGACCCTTTACGTCTTGGGAGACATCATTGGTCTCAAGGGGCAAAATGACGCTGTGGTGCAGCGCTTGCAGAGACCCGATCTAGAGCCTTTAGACCCCCAGATTTGCATCGGCTGGTGGGAGGAGCAGTGCTTTAATCTATTTGGCGTCGGCCTGTCGGGCGAAGTGCCGGAGTTGATTGCCCAGCACGGGGAAGCAGCCGTGGGGCAACTGTGGGAGTCCATCTCACGCTCGTCGGTGGAGTGGTTGCGATCGCTCCCCTTTGGTTTCCACGAGCTAGATTGTCTGTTGGTTCATGGCAGTCCGGTCAGTGTCTCAGAGGTTTTAACCCCCGATACCGCTCCGCCGATCCTGTGTGATCGCCTCATTCGAGCCGATGCCAATCAGCTATTTTGTGGACGCTCTGGAGAACTGTTTGACTGCTGGATCAGTGCAGAAGCCTTAACCAGTGAAGTGAAAACCCTAGACAGTAGGGAGCAACAAACCTTTGACCTGCTAAAGCGGCGACTGATCGGCGTGGGTTCCGTGGGGCGAGAGCCGGGCAGAGCCAGCTATGTCCTCTACCAGCCGGAGAGTAATCATCTTCAGCAGTTTTTGTCCCCTATGAGTAAAGACAGCCCTTTTCAAGGGGATAGAGTATGATTCAACGACTTTAGAAAAGGGCTATTGGTCTCTTGTTTTACTGCGGATCAGTATTTTTGCCTTTGAGCAAGCCAATCCACTCTTTTACTTGATCGGCTGCGATCGCTTGACATCCCAAGCCAAAGGCAAGGGCGATCGCCACCGCAATCGAACCAAAGAGCAGACCAAAAGCTAAGTTCACAATGCTGGCTGCAATGCCCATCTGCTGCAAGGCCATAGCGCCCACAAAAGCAAGGATGGCCATCCGCGCAGCCTGAGCCAAAAACCGCGCTTGGGATCCCCCCGTAGCGGCCACAAGTCGGAACGCCCAATTGGCTAAGTACAAACCCACCGCAAAGATCACAATGCCCACCAGCACTTGGCCGAGAATGACCAATAGGGCAGTGACAAAAGCGGTCAGCGCCGGAATTTCCAGAACCTCAACGGCAGCGATCGCACCTACTAAGACAATGCCAACGAATACAACAATGCCGACAATTTCCGAAGGCCGACGCCACGGGCGCTGGGTTTCCGTGGTCTGCTCTGCGGCAGCAGGAGGGGTCGGCAGGTCTAGCCAAACCAATACTTGGTCGAAGCCCAAGCTCCCCAAAAAGCTCGTCACTGTCTCAGCCACAAATCGGCCAATCACATAGGCCAACACGAGAATCACGCCGGCAGTGAAAATTCGCGGCAGAGCCAGCAAAACCTGGTTCAGCATTGCCGTTGCCGGCTCACTAATGGCCGCAATTTGCAGAGCCTCTAGAGCGGCGATCGCCGTCGGAATCAGAATAAGCACATAAACCAGTGTCCCTGCCCCTGTTGCCAGTGACTCACCGAGGCTCGCTTGCCCCAAACCCAGCCGCTGACCCAATCGCTGCACCCCAAAAGCCCGCATTAAATTGACAACCAGCCTGCGTACAATCTGGGCAATGAGCCAGCCGACCAGACCGATAATTACCGCCTTTAGGACAAAGGGCAGTGCCGCCAAAATATCGTTGAGCAGGTTTTGTACCGGCTCAAGGGCACCCTGAAGATCCAGAACTCCCAAAATTAGGGGCAGGAAAAACAGGAGGATAAACCAATAGAGGGTGTTCCCCAGCATGTCGCTAAAGAGAATAGGGGGAGGTGCCGCTTCTCCCTCAGCCAACTGCTGCAAAGGACGATCCAAATTCAGCGTCTGGGCAGAGCGAATGGCCACCAACTTGGCAAAGGTTGCCACCAACCACGCAACTGCCCCAAGGATAATTGCTGCTCCCAGTTTGGGGAGGAAACTAAAAACCTGATTGAGGAATGTGTTTAAAGGTTGAGAGGCTGTGGTCAAGCGCAGGGCATCTAAAAACATGACCACGGCCACCAAAAAAATGACCCAAAAGACGATACCGCTGACGATTCTGGTGATCGAAATTCTGTGCACCGCTTCATTGTCGTTGCCGAAAAACTGGGCTAACCGCGCGTCAAATTGCAGCCGCTTGAGCAGGGTTTGCGTGACCTTTGCCAAAATCAGCGCCACAATCCAACCCAAGATCAGCAGCGCCACCGCAGTCACCACTTGGACAAGGAGCCCCTTTAAATTATTCAAGTCAAGACCAATGCCCTCTTGAATTGGCTCACCCATGGGCAGAGAGTCTGGCGTGAGTTGGGCAAGGAACCACTGCGGTTGATGTAGCAGCCAAGCCAACATTTGTTTTTCCTCAGTCACAACCAATGCAACGCGACACTAAAGGTCAGCCCTATCCTATCAACAGGGAAAAAAAACGCCTAGGAAGTTTGCAAATTCTTAACACAACAAAAAAATCCCCCGCCCTAGGCAGGGGATCTTAAGAAAAACAACCTCAGTGGAGCGCTATCCTCAACCGAATTTGGCTGCCGTTGAGGCAATCAGGAAGGCAGCGTAGGTCAGCACATAACCAACACTGAAGTGAGCCAAACCGACGAGCCGAGCTTGCACAATCGAGAGGGCAACGGGTTTATCTTTCCAACGCACCAAGTTGGCCAAAGGAGTGCGCTCATGCGCCCAAACCAAGGTTTCAATCAACTCTTGCCAATAACCGCGCCAGCTAATCAGGAACATGAAGCCCGTCGCCCACACCAAGTGACCGAACAAGAACATCCATGCCCAGACCGACAGGTTATTGGTGCCAAAGGGATTGTAACCATTGATGAGCTGCGACGAGTTCAACCAGAGGTAATCCCGCAGCCAACCCATGAGGTAGGTGGAGTTCTCGTTGAACTGAGCCACATTGCCTTCCCAGACACCGAGGTGTTTCCAGTGCCAGTAGAAGGTCACCCAGCCGATGGTGTTCAGCATCCAGAACATGGCCAGATAGAAGGCATCCCATGCGGAAATATCGCAGGTACCGCCGCGGCCAGGGCCATCGCAGGGGAAAGCATAGCCGAAGTCTTTTTTATCCGGCATCAGTTTGGAGCCACGGGCATCCAATGCCCCTTTGACCAAGATCAAGGTGGTGGTGTGCAGCCCCAAGGCAATGGCGTGGTGCACCAAGAAGTCGCCAGGGCCAATCGTCAAGAACAGTGAGTTGGTGCCACTGTTGATGGCATCGAGCCAGCCGGGTAGCCAGACATTGCCATAGTTGGGCCAAGCAGTGCTCGCAATGCTATCGGGATTCGACAGCAGCGTATCAAAGCCATAGAGCAGTTTGCCATGAGCTGCCTGAATGAACTGCGCAAACACCGGCTCAATCAGAATTTGCTTCTCAGGGGTACCGAAGGCCACCACAACATCGTTGTGGACATAGAGACCCAACGTGTGGAAGCCCAAGAAGAGGGACACCCAGCTCAGGTGGGAAATAATCGCCTCTTTGTGTTGTAGCACCCGATCCAACACGTTGCCTTTATTTTGAGCTGGATCATAGTCCCGCACCAAGAAGATGGCGCCATGGGCAAAAGCACCCACCATCAAGAAGCCGGCAATGTACTGGTGATGGGTATAGAGAGCAGCCATCGTGGTGTGGTCTTGGGCAATGAAGGCATAGGGTGGCAGCGAGTACATGTGCTGCGCCACCAGTGAGGTGATCACGCCCAAGCAGGCCAAGTGCCAACCCAACTGGAAGTGCAATGAGTTGTTGTAGGTTTCATAAATGCCTTGGTGAGGCATATTGAACGGACCTTCCACCTTCGTGCCAAAGAAATCCTTGGCATCCATCATCTCTTTGATGCTGTGGCCAATCCCAAACTGGGTGCGGTACATGTGACCGGCCACGATAAAGAGGACGGCGATCGCCAGGTGGTGGTGTGCCATATCCGTGAGCCACAGAGACTCAGTTTGGGGATGGAACCCACCCAAGAAGGTGAGAATTGCTGTTCCAGCCCCCTCTGCCGTGCCAAAGACATGGCTAGCGGTATCAGGGTTTTGGGCATAGACACCCCAGTTGCCGGTAAAGAAGGGTGCCAAGCCAGCGGGGTGGGGCAGGGTGCTCAGGAAGTTATCCCAGCCCACGTGCTGACCACGGGACTCAGGAATGGCCACGTGAATCAGGTGACCTGCCCAAGCCAAGGAGCTAACTCCAAACAGACCCGCCAAGTGGTGGTTCAGCCGCGATTCGGCATTTTTGAACCAAGAGAGGCTCGGCCGGAATTTGGGTTGCAGGTGCAGCCAGCCGGCAAAGAGCGCCAGCGATGCCAGAATCAGCAGGAAGATCGCACCTTGGTACAGGTCGCCATTGGTGCGCATCCCGATGGTGTACCACCAGTGATAGACACCGGAGTAGGCAATGTCCACAGGGTTAGAAGCCCCCGCTTGGGTAAAAGCATCCACTGCGGCTTTGCCAAATTGGGGATCCCAGATCGCATGGGCGATGGGACGGGTGTTGACAGGGTCTTGAATCCATTGCTCAAAGTTTCCCTGCCACGCAACGTGAAATAGGCTGCCAGACACCCACAGGAAGATAATGGCCAGATGTCCAAAGTGGGAGGCAAAAATCTTCTGGTAAAGATTTTCCTCGGTCATGCCATCGTGGCTTTCAAAGTCATGAGCCATGGCGATGGCGTACCAAATCCGGCGTGTGGTCGGATCCTGTGCGAGGTCTTGGCTAAACTTCGGAAATTTAGTTGCCATAGTTAGTTATCTCCTCCTCGCCCCTATCCTACAGAAATAATCCGAGCTAGGAAGAATGCCCAAGTGGTGGCAATCCCCCCTAGGAGGTAATGGGCAACACCGACGGCCCGCCCTTGAATAATGCTCAGGGCACGGGGCTGAATGGCCGGTGCAACTTTCAGCTTGTTGTGGGCCCAAACAATGGACTCAATCAGCTCTTGCCAGTAGCCACGGCCACTGAAGAGGAACATGAGGCTGAAGGCCCAAATGAAGTGAGCACCCAAGAACAACAAGCCGTAGGCGGATAGGGCTGAACCATAGGAGCCAATCACCTGCGAAGCTTGTGCCCACAGGAAGTCCCGTAGCCAGCCATTGATGGTGATGGCACTTTGGGCAAAGTTACCGCCCGTAATGTGAGAGACCGTGCCATCGGGGGCAACCGTACCCCAGACATCCGACTGCATCTTCCAACTGAAGTGGAAAATCACCACGGAGATGCAGTTGTACATCCAGAACAGACCCAAGAAGACGTGATCCCAACCGGAGACTTGGCAGGTACCGCCACGACCGGGACCATCGCAGGGGAAGCGGAAGCCCAAGTTGGCTTTATCGGGAATGAGACGAGAGCTGCGGGCAAAAAGCACGCCCTTCAGCAGAATCAGCACCGTCACGTGGATCGTGAAAGCGTGAATATGGTGCACCATGAAGTCAGCAGTTCCCAGAACAATGGGCATCATGGCGACTTTGCCACCGACAGCAACGACATCACCACCAAAGGCGACACTTGCCGTGGCTGCTGCATTGGGAGCCGTGCCACCGGGGGATAGGGTGTGCAGGTGTTGTACCCATTGGGCAAACACGGGCTGAAGTTGAATCCCCGTATCGGAGAACATATCTTGGGGACGACCAAAGGCGCGCATGGTGTCGTTGTGGACGTACAGGCCAAAGCTGTGGAAGCCCAAGAAAATGCACACCCAGTTCAGGTGAGAAATGATGGCATCGCGATGGCGCAGTACCCGATCTAGGACGTTGTTTTGATTCATTGCCGGATCGTAGTCACGCACCATGAAGATGGCACCATGAGCCGCACCACCCACAATCAGGAAGCCACCAATCCACATGTGGTGGGTAAACAGCGAGAGTTGGGTGGGATAGTCGGTGGCCAAGTAAGGATAGGGGGGCATGGCATACATGTGCTGCGCCACAATGATGCTCAGTGAACCCATCATGGCAAGGTTGATGGCCAGTTGGGCATGCCAAGAGGTGGTCAGCACTTCATAGAGACCTTTGTGGCCGGCACCGGTGAAGGGGCCTTTGTGGGCTTCCAGAATCTCTTTAAGGCTGTGGCCAATCCCCCAGTTGGTGCGGTACATGTGACCGGCAATGATAAAGAGGACGGCGATCGCCACGTGGTGGTGGGCTGTATCCGACAGCCACAGGCCACCGGTTACAGGGTTCAAGCCGCCGTTAAAGGTCAGGAAATCCGAGTAGGCAGCCCAATTGAAAGTGAAAAAGGGAATGATGCCACTAAAGAAGCCCCAATCCACTTTGGGATATAGCTCGGCCATCAAGCTGGGGTTGAGGATGAACTCATGGGGCAAGGGAATGTCCTTGACCGCAACCCCGGCATCCAAGAGTTTGTTGATGGGGAGCGACACGTGGATCTGGTGACCTGCCCAAGCCAAAGACCCCAAGCCAAGTAGACCGGCAAGGTGGTGGTTGAGCATGGATTCCACGTTTTGGAACCATTCCAGCTTAGGAGCGCGCTTGTGATAGTGGAACCAGCCTGCAAAGAGCATTAAGCCAGCCATGACCAAGCCACCGATTGCGGTGCAGTAAAGCTGGAACTCATTGGTGATCCCAGAGGCACGCCACAGTTGGAATAGCCCCGAGGTGATTTGGATGCCGTGGAAGCCACCGCCGACATCACCATTGAGAATGCCTTGACCCACAATGGGCCAGACCACTTGAGCACTGGGCTTGATACCGGTGGGATCGGCCAGCCAAGCCTCATAGTTTGAGAATTTTGCACCGTGGAAGTACATCCCACTCAGCCAGATGAACACCACAGCCAGATGGCCGAAGTGTGCACTGAAGATTTTGCGGGAAATATCTTCAAGGTCGCTCGTGTGTGTATCAAAATCGTGGGCAAGAGCGTGGAGGTTCCAAATCCATGTGGTGGTTTGGGGTCCTCTGGCCAAAGTGCGGTCAAAATGCCCGGGTTTCGCCCATTTTTCAAACGATGTGGGCACCGGGTCATTGTCAACCACGACTCTGACCTTTGGCTCTCGCTCCGGTGGACTGATGGTCATCGAGTCTCTCCTCTCTCTTAGGCAAGGAAGGAACGAGGGCATTCACCTCGGAAAATAGAAAGATCTTTAGATCAATGATTGTGAAGAATCGTGAATCTAAAGACCCAGAATGGAACGATAAAGCCCGTTCGGGAGGCGAACGCTCAATTCAGCATTATAGAGGGGGAGTACAGACTTTGCCGATAATTAACATTATTTAAGATGCTTGAATTCTTGACATGATTGTGGGGGTATAAATGCATAACATATGGACTATCATATCCATTGATTTAATACAGGTAGATATGGCTCAATCCCCTGTAGAATGAGCGTTTGGGGCGATCGCGCCCTCGATGTAGTTGTTTTAAGTTTTATGACAAAAGTGATTATTTATACCACTAATGCACCTATGCCCGTTGGTCCCTACAGCCAAGCCGTGCGTCAAGGGGAATGGGTCTTTCTCGCGGGGCAAATCGCCCTCGATCCCAAAACGGGGGAAATTGTCGGTGGGGAAGATGTCAAGGAGCAGACTCGCCAAGTGATGGATAACCTTGCTGCTGTCCTCAAGGCCGCCGGCACTGATTGGTCACAGGTGGTGAAAACAACTGTATATCTCGCAGACCTCAATGACTTCGCGGCCATGAATGAAATCTATGCTAAGTACATGGATGCTAAAACAGCGCCTGCCCGTGCCTGTGTGGAGGTGTCACGACTGCCGAAGGGTGTGAAAGTTGAAATTGACTGCATTGCCTACTGTCCTACAATGGCCTAACGGCAATCACTGAGGCTCGAAAATTATATTCTTTGCCCTCTAGCTCTACGGGCGTCCCTACTTTGATACCAGTATTTCCTAGGACAGGACCATTCTTGGTAATTTGACCTCGGCCTTCGAGGGTTAGGAGCAAGTTGCTACTAAAGGCCATCTCTGGGCGGGGATCTGGCAGCGCTTTAACCGAGCCATCGGGCTGGGAAACGGTAACCGTGCGCGGCAGTACTTGGACATTTTTCACAGTGATTTGGCCATAGGGCTGGTTGCGAATAATAAAGTTGGCGGTACTGCCTTTAGGAATTAGCTCTTGAGGTCTAGGGGTGCTCAGGCCAAGGACTAAAATATCTACCTCAATGGGTTGTGCAGCCGTCATCTGGGCTAAGGAGGTACCCGATCGCCCCGGCAGGAGAAATAGCCCCGCTAGGACACACAGGAGTACAATCCCTGCCCCAAGGTCTAAAAGACTCAGCTTGCCAAAAAGGCGGCCATAACGATCAATAAGTTTCATCGGCACTTTAGCTTAAACCCGCAGCAACATCCTACCATGCACGTACTCTTTAACTGGATTGCTAAACCCAGAGTTCTCCTTGGGTGCCTCCTGCTGCCAAATAGTCTCCCTTGGGGTGCCAAGCAAGGGTTGTGCAGTATTCTTGGGCACCTTGAAGTAACTCCTGCGGCTGGGTCTGCTGTCAATAACAGAGCCATCCCTCATCGCCACTGAACACGAATCCTTGACCTTGGGGATGCATAGAGAGAGCGCGCACAGTGCCACGGTGATGAGCTGCTCACCCACCTCTGGGTCAATGTGATACACCTCTCCTGCAGCTGAAGCGGCCAGCAGATGGCGATCGCCCCATGCCAAGGCAGTGACGTACTCTTGGAGTTGGGTTTGTCCTAACGGGATGAGGGAATTCACCAGCCACCCCCTTAGTGAAGGGTATCGAAGTAGATCTGAATGCCGACAATCGTGGTAAACATGAGGACAATAAACAAGCTAATGATCAGCCAGTGCCCCGGCACATTCACGTCAAGGATCTCACCATAAATGCCGTAAAGGTGATCAATAATGCCTTCCGCTTGGCCAATTGCTTTTTCTCGCTTCAGCATCCAGTTAGAATAGTAGCTCTGCCAAATCTCCAAATCATCCTTGTAGTTAGCCATCTCCTCTTGGAAGGTGGCAAAGGCCGCTGGGGTGGTTGGCGTTGTGGGTTCCGTGGGCTTTTTCGGTTCTGCCTCATCAAGGGCAGGGGTGTAGTAGCCGCGAACTCCCGGAAAGTAGCAGGTCTTAAAGAGTTGGGCACCTGTGCAACCACAGCTTTCGGGGGCATGGGTTTCATTGGGTTTCGTCCAGCAGGGATCCAAAGCCACATCCCTGCCCACTTTTGTAATCGTGACAAAGGCCTCAAAGGGCCACTTGGTTAGGGTAAAGACGTTCATGACTTGGCCAATGGGATTCATCTGGGAAGGGGCAATAATCCCGCCTCCAAACGTCACTTGGGGAATGATAAAGAGAATCAGCAGCAGGGGGGCGATCGCCGTATTCGGTGACAGTGCCGACACCAATAGCCCCATCATCATGCCACTGAAGGAGGCCAAGAACATCGTCAGCCACAGCTGCAACTGGGTGAGGCTATCGCCGGGAAAATCAATGGCAATGTTTTTGAACAGGAGAAAAGCCGAGGCCTGATAAAGCGCTAACAGCAACGCCACCGTTGTCTTAGAGAAGGCATAGGCACCAATTTTCAGCCCTACGAGATGCTCGCGGCGGTAAATCTCTCGCTCCTTGGCGATTTCGCGCATCGTAGTTAAACTACCCACCATCACCGCCACCAAAGCTGTGGCAAAGAGCATTGTAATGGCTGAGGCAGCATCCCCTCTGCGAATATCAAAGAGGTGGCGATCCCAAACAATTAAGTCCAGTAAACCAATAAAGAAAGGAATCGAGAAATTCAAAATTAAGCTGACGCGATCGCGCAGCAAAACCGCCGCTTCCCGTTGCAGCAGGATCAGGTACTGTCGTAACCCTGAGACGGGATGGTACTGGGGAACTTTGCTGGCGCGTTTAGTTTGGACATCTGGGGAACGTCCGTGATCCAAGTGACAAACCACCGACTTCTGGCGATCGAGAACGTAGGCTTTGTACTGCTTTGACTGCAAATATAATTGCTGCCATTCCTCAGGACTGCGTTCACGCTCCACCAAGGGATAAATGTCATTAAAGGACTTGACCCCAAAGTAGTCAGGAGCTTCATTGGGAGAGCCAAAATAGGCAATGCGACCACCAGCGGCGAGAAACAAGACCAAATTACATAGCTTGATATTTTCCGTGACATGGGTAATCAGCACGACAGTGCAGCCACCATTGGCCAAGCGCCGCAACACCGTCATCACATCTGCCTCAGTACCCGGATCCAGACCCGAAGTGGCCTCATCCAGAAAAAACAAACTGGGTTTGGTAATTAACTCAACGCCAATGGAGACTCGCTTTAGTTGGCCACCGCTGAGGTTTTTGATTGGCACATCCCGCCGTTGGCTCAAACCCAAAATCTGCATTACCTCTTCAACGCGGCTGTGGCGTTCAGCAGGTGTAATGTCGGCGGGCATCCGCAATTGAGCCGCAAAGTCGAGGGCTTCCTCAACGGTGAGTTCCTTGTGGACAATGTCCTCCTGAGGCACATAGGCAAACTGAGAGCGGTAGGCATCAAAGTTATGGTAGAGATCGTTGCCATTTACCAAGACGGTACCACTGGTGGCTGGGTTAAATCCTGTCAGCGCCCGCAAGAGGGTGGATTTGCCACACCCACTGACGCCGGCAATGACCACAAATTCACGGGGCAAAATGGATAGGGAGACATCGTGGAGCAGTTTTTTATTCCCTTGGACGACTTTTTCTAAGCCAAAGGCATCAAGGCGGATACTGCCCGTTTCATTGTTAACGGTAATTGTTTCATCAACGTTGATTTGCAGTAGATAGGGGCCGATGCGAATTTTGTCACCAATTCGTAGGGCATGGGGTTTGGTGAGGCGCTTGCCGTTGCAAAAGACACCATTGGAGGAGTTGAGGTCTGTAATGACAATAGAGGTGCCTTGACGTTCAATTTTGGCATGGTGGCGCGAGACTTGGGGGTGATCAATTTGAATGTCGTTATCATCGCCTCGGCCAATGCCCAGGACAGTCTTGCCCTGAAATCTGATTGCTTTTTGCAGAAACTGAGCTTGCCCCTCACGGAAGGTGATCTTAACGTTGGCACCGATGTAGAAGGTATCCCAGTTCTTGAGGTCTTTTTCCTTGATGGGGCGATCGCCATAGACCAGACCGAGCTTACTATCCAAGTCACGGATGCGATAGCCGGTGTCCGTCCTAACAACTTCAAAGTGATGCCGCGAAATGGTCGGATAGGAAATCACAATCTCATTGTGAGGCGATCGCCCCACCCGCACCATCGGTTGCAGGAGCGGAAACTCCTCCACAGAAGCGGGCGTACTAATTTGCAGAAAGGGGGTTTGCAGAAAGGGGGATGATTCTTGATCCGAGGCTAAAACCGTTGCCTCATTACTATGGGATGCCATGGGATACAGGCTCTACACACCGATAGATCCCCTTCACGATAACAAGTGCACTTCAATCTCGTGGAAGGCCTAGACTAAACCGTTACGAAGTGCAACAACTGCTGCCTGTACACGGTCATCCACCGCCAACTTATTCAAAATACCCCGCACATGGGTCTTGACCGTATTCGGACTCAAAAAGAGCTTGCCGGCAATTTCAGGGTTGCTATAGCCTTCCACCATGAGCTTGAGGACATCCAGTTCCCGCTGCGAAAGGTGATAGTCCATTGTCGGTTGGGGGGGATGCAGGTGCTGGATCACATGGCGGGCAATCTGGGGATCAAGGTAGGTAGCTCCCTCTTGGGCAGCAGCGATCGCCATCAGTAATCGCTCAACGGTTTCCCCCCTTGATACAGTAGGCATCGGCACCACTAGAAAGGGCAGCAACGGCCTCAAGGGCAGATTGGTGGGAGGTGAGCATCACCACATGAATATCGGGAAATTCTCGCTTAAGCCGTTGGGTTGCTGCAATCCCATCTAGCCTCGGCAGGCCAATGTCCATAATTACCACTTGAGGCTGCAATTGCCGGGTCAAATCAATGGCGCCATACCCATCCTCGGCATAACCCACCACAGCAAACTGCTCCCCTAGGGCTTGTCCTAGCCCCAGTTGCATCATCGGATCGTCTTCAACAATCAGGAGCCGCAGCTTGGGTGCCATGGTGGGCGGGAAAGTGCATTAACCAAGACCCGGAACGTTCAAGCCCCCTGTTAACTCTTCCATCCGTTCCCGCATGGTGGCGGTGGATTTTTGGTAGGCATCGCGCATGGCAGCGGTCACCAGATCAGAAAGCACTTCAGCCCCTTCACTGAGGAGATCTGGGCTGATTTCAACGCGGCGGGGTTCTTGGGTACCACTCATAATCACTTTGACGGCACCCCCCGCTGCTTGCCCCTCAATATCCATGTTCTCAAGGTCTTCCTGCAACTTTTTGGCGCCCTCTTGAACTTGCTGTGCTTTTTGGATGGCTGCGGCCAGCTCCTTCATTTTGCCAAGACCGAAGCCAAAACCCTGTCCCTGTGCCATAGTGTTCTCTCTATACAGTGCGGACTATTGACTGCTATCTTACCACTGTCGTGACAGGGGAATTAGCGAGCCGCACGGGCAAGGGCATTGTAAAGACCGTTGAGAACAGGGGGTGAAGGCAGGGGGGGTGAATTCTCAAAAATTTGGCCGGGAGTCAGGCTGCGCCGACCATAGAACTGAGCGCTTGCACGTTGGTCAAAGGCAATCTTGGCTCCTTCTAGCGCAACTCCTGCAAACAGTCCGGCACTACGCGTGTAGGAAAAGACTTGGGGGCTAGGGTCTGTAGGACTGACGATCTCACCACCCACCGGACCTGCAGCAACGGAGACATTGCCCCCTAGGCGAAACGACTGCGCCAAGCTGCGCATGACTACAGATTTATCCATGAAGGCCAGCACCACATCCGTAGATTGGGCGCCGATTTGCAGGCCAAAGCTTCCTCCCGTTAGGGTGATAAAAGCGGGCTTACTCCATTCGTTATTTTCGTTGCGCACTAAGAGAATTCCGGCACCCCGGCGGCCACCGAAGAGGAAGCCTGCTTGAACCACATTGGGAATAATGGCAATCCCTTGGACACGCCGGACAATCTCCGCAGGAATGCGATTGTTGTTGCTAAACGTAAACTCACCTAGGACAAAGGTGGCTTTTTCCACCCGCTGCACCATTCGAGGGTCGGGGGCGGCTTGGCTAAAGCTGGGGTAGGGAATAAAACTGAAGGCGATCGCCCCCACTCCAATAGACACTACCTGGCGTATCCGTCCGATGATCACCTGCCGTTCCATGGCGTCCTCAATTCCTCACTGGCTCAATGGGTAGCTAGACGGGTAAAGCAGCTTGGCTTGTTCCCTCCCTCAGTCTTACGGGGTGAGGGCGGCAAGAAAAAACATTTTTTTAATCTTCCGTCATGAATGACCCTTATCTCCTGCTCAAAGGGATGTGGCAGAATGTAGAGGGTTTTGCCTATGCTAGTGATTCATACCTATTGGGTTTTCTAGGCAGGCAGCTCTTATGGAAAGTTAGGTGGCACACATGGAACCCCTGTATCAATCCGCTTGGCTGATTCCCGTTTTACCCCTGTTGGGAGCGCTAATTGTTGGCTTTGGCTTAATTGCTTTCTCAGAGACCACCTCAAAACTGCGGCGACCCAGTGCCATTTTCATCATGGCGTTGATGGCGATCGCCATGGGACATTCGCTGAGCCTCTTTTGGAGCCAAGTCCAAGGCCATGCCCCCTATACCCAAATGATTGAATGGGCAGCGGCGGGGAATCTCCACATTGCCATGGGATACGTGATTGACCCCTTAGCCGCCTTGATGCTGGTCATTGTCACCACGGTGGCCTTTTTGGTCATGCTCTACAGCGATGGCTACATGGCCCATGATCCCGGCTATGTGCGCTTTTTTGCCTATTTGAGCCTGTTTGGCTCTTCCATGCTGGGGTTGGTCGTCAGTCCTAACCTAGTGCAGGTGTATATCTTTTGGGAACTGGTGGGGATGTGCTCCTACCTGCTGATTGGCTTCTGGTATGACCGCAAAAGCGCAGCGGAAGCCGCGCAGAAAGCATTTGTCACCAACCGCGTCGGCGATTTTGGCCTTCTGTTGGGCATGGTGGGTCTGTTTTGGGCAACGGGGACGTTTGAGTTCGCAGAGATGGGCGATCGCCTGACAGAGCTGGTGAATACGGGGCTACTGTCCCCCAGCCTGGCGGCAATTCTGGCCATCTTGGTCTTCCTTGGTCCTGTGGCCAAATCTGCTCAGTTTCCGCTGCACGTATGGCTGCCGGATGCAATGGAAGGCCCAACCCCCATTTCTGCCCTCATTCACGCCGCAACCATGGTGGCCGCCGGGGTGTTTCTGATTGCGCGGATGTTCCCGGTCTTTGAGCAATTGCCCCCAGTCATGACGATCATTGCTTGGACGGGTGCCTTTACGGCGTTTATGGGTGCCACCATTGCCCTCACCCAAAACGACATCAAAAAGAGCTTGGCCTATTCAACCATTTCCCAACTGGGCTACATGGTCATGGGGATGGGCGTGGGCGCCTATAGTGCCGGCCTCTTTCACCTGATGACCCATGCCTACTTCAAAGCCATGCTCTTTCTCGGATCAGGTTCAGTCATCCATGGCATGGAAGGGGTAGTTGGCCATAACCCTGACTTGGCTCAAGATATGCGCTACATGGGGGGGCTGCGCAAATACATGCCCATTACGGCGGCAACGTTTCTGGTGGGGTGCTTGGCCATTTCTGGCGTGCCTCCCTTTGCCGGCTTTTGGTCGAAGGATGAAATTTTGGGGGCGGTCTTTCATGCCAACCCGGCCATGTGGGGGCTGACGTGGCTCACGGCGGGTTTGACGGCCTTTTATATGTTCCGCATCTACTTCATGACCTTTGAGGGTAAGTTCCGCAATGTGCCCCCCGCGCTCCGGGAGCACCCTGATCACCATGCCGCTGAACCCCATGAATCCCCTTGGACGATGACGCTGCCTTTGGTGGTGCTGGCGATTCCCTCGACTTTGATTGGTTTTGTAGGTACCCCCTTCAATAATCTCTTTGAGGCTTTTATCCATGCCCCTGCGGAGGAGATAGTGGCGGAGCACGCAGTGGATTTGACTGAGTTCCTTATCCTTGGCAGCAGCTCTGTGGGTATTGGCCTAGTCGGCATTACCTTGGCTTCGCTGATGTATCTCAAAGGCAGACCCAGTCCGCAGGCGATCGCCAAAGCCATTCAACCCCTGTATCGGTTCTCGCTGCATAAGTGGTACTTCGATGAACTTTACGAAGCGGTCTTCATCAAAGGCTGTCGTCGCTTGGCGCGTCAGGTTTTGGAAGTGGACTACAACGTGGTGGATGGGGTAGTGAACCTCACGGGCTTTGTCACCATGGTCACCGGTGAAGGTCTGAAATACTTCCAAAATGGCCGTGCCCAATTCTACGCCCTAATTGTGCTGCTGGCGGTGTTGGGATTTGTCATCTTCTCGGTGCAAGCCTAACCCCGCTCAGGGTTCTTTCCTAACTGCTGGAGGAGTAAACACGACTGCCATGAGTACGTTTCCTTGGCTGACAACGATTATCCTGTTTCCGATTGTGGCTGCCTTGGCAATTCCCTTCATTCCAGATTCCACCGGCAAAGGACGCCCCATCCGCTGGTATGCCCTGACGGTGGGGTTGATGGACTTTGCGCTGATGGTCTATGCCTTCACCACGTCCTATGACCTGAACACTCCCGGCATGCAACTGTGGGAAAGCTATGACTGGATTCCCGAAATTGGCCTGCGTTGGTCGGTGGGGGCAGATGGCCTCTCGATGCCGCTGATTTTGCTCACCGGCTTTATTACCACCTTGGCGATTTTGGCCGCTTGGCCGGTGACCCTGAAGCCGCGCCTCTTTTACTTTTTAATGCTGGCGATGTACGGTGGCCAGATTGCGGTTTTTGCCGTGCAGGATATGCTGGTCTTTTTCCTTGCCTGGGAATTGGAACTCATTCCGGTGTACCTGCTTTTGGCAATTTGGGGCGGCCCCAAGCGTCAATACGCCGCCACCAAGTTCATTCTCTACACCGCAGGCAGCTCCCTCTTTATCTTGGTGGCGGGCTTGGCCATGGCCTTTTATGGCGACACGATTAGCTTTGATATGCAGACGTTGGCAGCCAAGGACTATGCCGTCGGTTTCCAAGTGCTGCTCTATGCGGCCTTTTTGGTTGCCTATGGGGTCAAGCTGCCGATTGTTCCTCTCCACACGTGGCTACCCGATGCCCATGGGGAAGCAACGGCGCCGGTGCACATGCTGCTGGCGGGCATTCTCCTAAAGATGGGGGGCTATGCCCTGATTCGCATGAATGTGGATATGCTGCCGGCAGCCCATGCCAAGTTTGCGCCGGTGCTGGTGATTTTGGGGGTGGTCAACATCATCTATGCGGCGCTGACCTCCTATGCCCAGCGCAATCTCAAGCGCAAAATTGCCTACTCCTCGATTTCCCATATGGGCTTTGTGCTGATCGGCATTGCCTCGTTTACCAATTTGGGCATGAGCGGCGCAATCCTGCAAATGGTCTCCCACGGCTTAATCGGAGCCAGCCTCTTCTTCTTGGTGGGAGCCACCTATGACCGCACCCACACGCTGATCCTTGAGGAAATGGGGGGTGTCGGCCAGAAAATGAAGAAGATCTTTGCCATGTTTACCGCCTGCTCTCTGGCTTCCTTGGCCTTGCCGGGGATGAGTGGCTTTGTGGCCGAACTCATGGTCTTTATTGGCTTTGCCACCAGCGATGCCTATTCTCTGCCCTTTCGCGTGATGGTGGTCTTTTTGGCAGCTGTGGGGGTGATCCTCACGCCGATTTACCTGCTCTCGATGCTGCGGGAAATTTTCTACGGCCCGGAAAACAAGGAATTAGTTGAGCATGAAGCCCTTGTGGATGCCGAACCCCGCGAAGTGTTTATCATTGCCTGCCTACTGGTGCCGATTATCGGCATTGGCCTTTATCCCAAGCTATTGACGCAAATTTATGATGCAACCACCGGTCAAGTGATTGCCCGCGTGCGGGAGGTGGTACCGCCACTGGCGCAACAGGTGGAGCAGCCCCTAGGGACACTGCCGCTGCTGGCACCGAGCTTGCATTCTACCCCTCAATGAGCTGGCTGCCAAACTGGGTACTGGGGGAGTGGAGTTGGCTGCGTTTGGGGCGATCGCTCCTCCTGATTTACCTGAGCATTGCCGTCTATCTCTACTGGGGGGTCGATCGGCTAATTTTCCAGCCGCCACCTCCCACCTATTTCTTTTCTGAGGATCTCACGTTGATTCCGGTGGGTCGGGGCGATCGCCTGGCGCTGCGGTATGTCTCTAATCCAGAGGCTCACTTTACGCTGCTTTTTAGTCACGGTAACGGTGAAGACCTCGGCATGGTAGAACCCTTTCTCCAGACACTGCGGCAGTGGGGATTTTCCGTTCTTGCCTACGACTATCGTGGCTATGGTTTGAGTTCGGGCAGCCCCGCTGAGTATCATGCTTACGCAGATGCCTTAGCCGCCTATACCTATCCCACAGAGGAACTGCAAGTGCCTCCAGAACGGGCGATTCTCTATGGTCGTTCCCTTGGCGGGGGAGTGGCGACGGAACTGGCGACACGGGTTCCGATTGCAGGTCTGGTCTTAGAAAGTACCTTTACTTCCATCTTTCGGGTGGTGCTGCCGTTCTCGCTGTTTCCCTTTGACCGATTCATCAACCGGGATAAGCTGCCGCACCTGGAGGTGCCACTGTTGATTCTCCACGGTACTGCCGACAGGGTTGTACCCTTTCGTCATGGCCAAGATCTGTTTGCCATTGCCCCTGAGCCAAAATTTTTCCTGTGGGTCGAGGGCGCCGATCACAATGATTTCGTTGAGGTGGCGGGCGATCGCCTGCGGATCGCTTTAGCAGAATTTGCCGCTTTTGTGAAGGCGCAGTTTATTAAGGGAAACCCGAGGTTCGCGGCAAGGGACGGTTGTTGAGGTAGGCTGAGATCGTAGCGCGAGAGTGTTTTTATGGATGCTTTGGCTCTTTGGCAGCATTACCAAGATTGGTTGTACTACCACCCTGAATTGGAGTTCTATGTGGATGTCAGTCGGATGGGGTTGACCCCAGAGGTTGTGCAGTGCCTAGAGCCGGCCTTTGAGCGCGCCTTTGAGCAAATGAAAGCACTGGAAGCAGGGGCGATCGCCAACCCCGATGAAGGGCGCATGGTGGGGCACTACTGGCTACGCGATCCGGAGCTGGCTCCCACCCCGGAATTGCGTTCGGACATTCGCGAGGCCATTGCCCAGGTGAAGCGGTTTAGCCAAGGGGTGCACAGTGGCGCCATTGCTCCACCCCAAGGGGGTCGCTTTACGGATATTCTCTCCATTGGCATCGGCGGCTCTGCCTTGGGTCCGCAGTTTGTGGCGGCTGCCCTTGCCCCCGTCAATCCTCCCCTGAACATTCATTTTCTCGATAACACGGATCCGGCAGGGTTTGAGCGGGTCTTTGCCGAGTTGGGCGATCGCCTGCGGACAACGCTGGTTCTCGTCATTTCCAAATCGGGGGGGACACCGGAAACCCGCAATGGCATGCTGGAGACCCAAGCTCGCTTTCAACGGGCCGGTCTGGCCTTTGCCGCTCATGCTGTGGCCATTACCCTGCCGGGGAGTGCTTTAGCCCAAGTGGCGGAGTCCAACGGTTGGCTTGCCCTTTTCCCTATGTTTGACTGGGTGGGGGGGCGCACCTCCGAACTGTCTGTGGTGGGTCTGCTGCCTGCGGCTCTTCAGGGGATTGACATTGACGCTCTGCTGGAAGGTGCCAAGCTAATGGATCAGGCAACGCGGGTGCCGCAGATCCGCCAAAACCCCGCTGCCCTTCTCGCTTTGGCGTGGCACCATGCAGGCAAGGGTCGGGGGGAAAAAGATATGGTTGTCCTCCCCTACAAAGATAGCCTGTTGCTGTTTAGCCGCTACTTGCAGCAGTTGGTAATGGAGTCCCTCGGCAAAGAAAAGGACCTCGACGGCAACATTGTCCACCAAGGGATTGCGGTCTATGGCAACAAAGGCACCACGGATCAGCATGCCTATGTGCAGCAGTTGCGGGATGGCCTGCCCAACTTCTTTGTCACGTTTATTGAAGTGCTGCGGGATGGTCAAGAACCCGGCCTAGAGGTGGAACCGGGCATTACCTCAGGAGATTACCTCAGTGGCCTGCTCCTCGGTACGCGCCAAGCCCTCTATGAAAAGGAGCGCCCCTCCCTGACGGTCACGATTCCAGAGGTAACCCCAAAGACGGTGGGCGCCCTGATTGCCCTTTACGAGCGAGCGGTGGGGTTGTATGGCTTCTTGGTGAATATCAATGCCTACCATCAGCCGGGCGTCGAAGCCGGCAAGAAAGCCGCGGCGGCGAATTTGGCACTGCAACGGCAGATTGTTAAAGTCTTGGAACAAAGTGATGAACCCCTCGACTTGGGGGCGATCGCCACCGCGGTGAATGCCCCGGATCAACTGGAACGCATCTACCTGATCCTGCGGCACCTCGTGGCCAACAATCGCGGCATCGAGCAACTGGGAGATCCGGCTCGGCCCGCTCGGTTACGGTTTTGCCGACAACGCTAATGCAGCGGCGGCAATTTTGTCAGGGGCTATTTGCCCTAGGGGCGATCGCCCTTAGGGGGTGTCAAGCAGCTACTGCAGGGGAGCTAACCGTTTATCTGCTGCGCAAATCTTTACCGCCACAACTCATTCAGCGATTTCAGCAACAGTGGCGGATTCCGGTGCGTCTGCATCTTGAGGACACTCCCCAAGCGCTGGCCAACCTCCTGGCAGCGGGCAACCTAGGGTCGGCGGTGCTAAGTCTGGGGGATGGGTGGTTGGCTCAGGCAATTCGTCGGCAGCAGATTGCGCCTATTCCCAAAGGATGGCTTCCCAACCGGCTTGACGGGGCAGACCCTTGGCGGTCTTTACTGCAATTCCTAAGTAAGGGGGATGTCCTCTGGGGTCTTCCCTATCGGTGGGGAGCTACCGTCCTTGTTTACCGCCGCGATTTCTTTGCCGACTTGGGCTGGGAACCCAGAGATTGGGAAGCACTCTGGCATCCGGCAGTGCAGGGTCACTACAGCCTGCTCAGTAGCTCCCGTGAGGTAATCGGCCTGACCCTGAAATCCTTGGGACTGTCCTACAACGCCCCGCCCACCCATCCCCAATTACGGGAGCGCTTGTCTCAACTGCGCCGAGGTTGCCGTTTCTTTAGCTCCGATGCCTACCTGCAACCCCTGATGCTAGGGGCTACCCAATTGGCCGTGGGGTGGTCAACGGATGTCCTGCCACTCCTGAAGCAAGATCCCCAGACCTATGCGGCGGTCTTGCCGAGCAGTGGTACGGCGCTGTGGACGGATTTATGGGTCTGTACCCAGGAACCGGATCGAGCAGCCTTGAATTGGTTGAACTACTGGTGGCAGCCAGAGGTGGCCGAGCAACTGAGTCGGTTTAGTGATGCACCTTCCCCCTTGGTGGCGGATCTAACGACCACCCTATTTCACCGCTATATTCCCCTCGCCACCCCCAGCGCCTTTGCCCGGAGTGAGGTACTGCTGCCCCTCGATGGGGCAAGCCAAAAGCGCTATGACAACCTTTGGCAAGAGATTTTTCTTAGCGGCTCCTAAGAACAGTTCAGAATTTGGGCCACATAGGTTAGGGCTTGGGGGCGATCGCTAACTTCTCCGCGGGCTTGGGCGGCTTCCACGGCGCGCAACAGTTCCCCGATACGCGGCCCCGGCGCAAGATGAAACTGTTCCACCAAGTCGGCCCCCCGCAGCAATTGGGGGGGATGGGCAACGGGATCGCCGGGGTCTAACCACGCTTTGACCAAGGGCACCAGATGATCTTTGGGTACGCCACGGCTGAGGGCAAGGGCCACAAAGGCCGGAAAATAGCTCCCCGCTGTGCGAAAGAGATAGAAGGCTTGCTCGCGGTTCAGGGGCTGTTCAAGGGGGATTAACCAGTGGCTGAGCAGTCGGCACAGGACTTGGACAATGCGAATTTCATCGGTGGTGTAGGTGAGGGCGGTCAGTTCCTCGGCTGCTTGGCGATCGCCGGCATTTACAAGGCAGGTGAGCTTGGCCAACGCCGCGAGGGTTCGCCGTTGGGGTTCGCCGGGGGCAGTGGTTGCCGCAATGGATGTTGTCAGCGCCGGCCACAGGTCAGGGAAGGGGAAATTTGCGAGGGTGGACTCAAGGGCATGGTAGTGGGTAATCCGCTCCTCGGTAACCGAAGGCAGCCACACCGGCAATACCCCATCCCGAAAGGCGAGGGTTACTTGGGCGGCTCCTGCAGCGGCACTCAGAAGGTAACTCAGTTCCATCCGGACCCGTTCGGCGGCCACCTGCCGCAACTGGGGAGCAAGGCGTTGGATCACCTGCCGCGTTTCGGGCGTAATCGTAAATTGCAGTTGGGCAGCTTGGCGATAAGCGCGCAGGAGTCGCAGCGGGTCGGCAGCCAAATTTTCGGGCGCCACATAGTGAATTTGGCGGCGCTGCAAGTCCAACAGACCACCGAGGGGATCGACAAGGCGGTGCTGGTGAATGTCGTAGGCAATCGCATTGAGGCGAAAATCGCGATCCCTCAAATCCGTCAACAGTGTTTCTCCATGCCGCTGCGCAATATCCACCGTTGCATTGGCAAAGACCAGGCGGGCAATCTGTCGCTCTCGATCCAACACCACTAAGCCGGCCTGATACTTGTCCGCCAGTTTTTTGGACAGGGCAATGGCCTCCGCCGGCACAATAAAATCCAAGTCGGGGTACAACGTTGTCCGCCCTAGGAGGGCATCCCGCACCGCTCCCCCCACGAGGTACGTATTGGCAGGCAAATCCCTAACCGCAATCGGCCAGCAACTAAAATCAAAGGGCTGAACAACGACCATCAGAGCTGGTTTAGATCGATCGCCTGACCATCAAGGGTGACCGTCAAATTTTCCCCCCGCACACAGACGGAACCCGCCGCCGTTTGAATCGTCAAGCAATTATTTTCAAATTTCAGTAGACCGCTCCGGAGAGAGGTTGTAGGGGTGGGCACTGGGGTAGTGGTTGTCGGTGATCCAAACTGGACACTTTCTAGCCAAATGAGCGAAGCATCCGCAGAATAGTGGCGATCTCCTGCCGCAGTTTTGATAATGATGCCTCCTACTGCTGAGGGGGAAAAGGCAATATCGCGAATGGGTTGCCAACGTTTGTCCACCAACAGTTGGAGGGGGATTGGCTCTTGACCCCTGGCAGCAGATTTTGAAAGGAGCCACCAGGTTTTCCAAAGTTGCCGCGCCGTTCCTTGATGAACTTCGCCTCCCACAGGAATCGGCACCTGCTCGTACTGCCATGCGGGCACAGGCTCACTTATGAATTGCGTGGGCAAAAAGGAATGGGCTTGGAGCACACCGGCCACCAAATCCGCAAAAGGAGCCTCCACGAAAAGGGTTACTTTTTCATCGGCCACCCTCGACCCCTCCACCACTGCCACCACCATTTCGGTGACCGTTCGCAGTTGGTAGCAGCCATTGCCCAAATCGGTTACCTTCAGGTCGGCACTTTGGTAAGACGGCAGTAAAGGATGCTGCTGGAGGATCAGCTTTTCAATCACCTGCTCATTGGTCCACTCTAAAACCGTTGTTTCGCCGGCGATCGCCATTGGTGTGCTACTTGCAGCAGGAGAGGAAACAGGAGCCTCCTCCGGATCCGTCTCTTCGAGCACAATTTCACCGCTGGGGAGCGTGGCTCCTGAAAGGTTAGCCTCCTGGAGATCTTGGCGGCGGGCGATCGCCCCGGTTAAATCCGCCGCCGATAAATCCGCTCCCACCACATTGGTGTCCTTGAGGTTACTGTCGTGGAGAACCGCCCCCTTGAGGATTGCCCCACTTAGCACTGCCCGCTGCAAATTGGCCCGCGAGAGATAGGCGCCCACCAAAATTGCCCCACTGAGCAGCGCCTCTTGCAAATTGGCATCCGTGAGATTGGCACCGCTCAAATCGGCACCGATCAGATTAGCGCCCCGCAGATCGGCATTTGCAAGGTTCGCTTTGATGAGATCCGCCCCACTCCAATTGATGCCCTGAAGGTTGGCTCCCGCCAGATCAATATGGCTAAGTTGGACTAAAGGAAGCACACTGCCCGCCAAATTGACACCACGGAAATTCCGTACTCCACGGGCAAATTCACTCAACAAGGTTTCTAGGGTAATAGTTTTACTCATAGCGGTTCACAGTCGGGGCACAACAGCGTCGCCTAGGCACACTGCATATAGCTATTCTAGGGGTTGATGCCAACCCACAGGAGCCAAGAACCGATGCCATGGTTTGTCAAGATTGAGCGCGGCATTGTGGATAAAGCCACGTTTGATCAATACGTTCCTGCCCACCGTGCCTATGTGCGTTCCCTGATCGAGGCAGGGCATCAGGCCCGCACGGGATACTGGGCCGAGCGTGGAGGTGGCATGTTGTTGTTTCACGCCGATTCCCGCAAGGCGGCCGAGGAAATCGTTGCCCGCGATCCTCTTATCCAACACGGCTGTGTGGACTACGAACTCCATGAGTGGTGTATTGTCGAAGCCCCCGATTAGCCTTGGCGCAGTTTTTCTGCCCAGACACGGGTGGGTAGTCCCCACACATAGATAAACCCCTCGGCGGCCTTGTGGTCGAATTGATCTTCGGCGCCGTAGGTGGCCAACTCGGGCGCATAGAGGGAGTAGGGAGATTGCCGTCCCACCACCCGTGCAGTTCCCTTAAAGAGCTTGACGCGCACGGTACCGGTGACCCGCTGCTGGGTCTGTTGAATAAAGGCATCCAGAGCCTCTTTCAGGGGACTGTACCAGAGGCCGTTATAGACCAAGCGGCTGTAGGTTTCTTCGATGCCTCGCTTGTACTGGGTGACATCGGCAGTCAGGGTCAAACTTTCGAGATCGCGGTGGGCGTCAATGAGCACCAAGAGGGCAGGGGCTTCGTAAATTTCGCGGGACTTAATACCGACTAGGCGATTTTCCATCATGTCAATGCGGCCAACGCCGTGGCGACCCACCCGTTCATTGAGTTCACCGATAAGAGTTACAGGATCAAGGGAGCGACCCTCAAGGCTGACGGGAATCCCTGCTTCAAAACCAATGGTCACATACTCCGGGGAGTTGGGGGTATTTTCAATAGCTTGGGTCATCGAATAGATTTCCTCGGGAGGTTCACTCCACGGATCCTCAAGGGAGCCTGCCTCAATACTGCGTCCCAAAAGATTGCGGTCAATGCTGTAAGGAGACGATTTTTTCACGGGGGCGGGAATGCCAAAGCGTTCGCCGTAGGCAATGGTTTCTTCCCGGCTCATGCCCCATTCGCGAGCAGGAGCTAAGACCTTGAGGTTGGGGTTCAGAGCCGCGATCGCCACATCAAAGCGGACTTGGTCATTCCCTTTTCCCGTACAGCCGTGGGCAACGGCGTCGGCACCGTACTCGGCAGCCGCATCCACTAAGAGCTTGGCAATCAAGGGGCGCGCAAGGGCAGTCGAGAGGGGATAGCGATTTTCGTAGAGGGCATTGGCCTGAATGGCCGGAAAAGCGTAGTTACGGATGAACTCAGCTTTGGCATCCACCACCAACGAGGCACTGGCCCCTGCCTCTAGGGCTTTTTGGCGAATCGGTTCCAGTTCCTCCCCCTGTCCTAAATCGGCCGCAAGGGCAATGACTTCCTTGACCCCCCACTCGTGTTTGAGATAGGGAATACACACGGAGGTATCCACCCCCCCCGAATAGGCCAGAACGACTTTTTCTGCACGCCCCATGCTGCTTTCCTAAAAAAATAAACGCGATCGCTACTATAGCGGATCTGGTTATGGGGATAGCCGTTTTGCCGCCCTTTAGCTCTGTTTCACTTCGTTGACGAGGGGCAGGCCTTGTTCAAAACAGGTCAAATTTTCAATCGTGGTACGAGCAATGTCATTGAGGGCGTTGCGGGTAAAGAAGGCTTGGTGAGCCGTAATCACCACATTAGGAAAAGATTGTAAAAGTTGGAAGGTGTCATCTTGGATGATTGTATCGGAGAGGTCTTGGAAAAAGAGGGAGTCTTCTTCTTCATAGACATCAATCCCCAGATACCCAATTTGGCCACTTTTAATGCCCTCAATCACGGCTTTGGTGTCCACCAGTTTACCGCGACTGGTATTGATCAACATCACGCCCCGCTTCATTTGAGCAATGGTAGTTGCATTAATCAGGTGTTCATTTTCAGGAACCAAGGGGCAATGGAGCGTGACAATATCGGATTCCGCCAGCAGTGTCTCTAGGGTTGTGTAGGTACCAATCTCCCTAAAGGCTTCACTAGGGTAGGGATCATAGCCGTAGAGGTGGCAGCCAAAACCCCGCATAATCTGACCCACAATACGGCCAATTTTACCCGTGCCAATAATACCAACCGTACAGCCGTGCAGGTCAAAGCCCATCAACCCCTCTAGAGAGAAATTGTCATCCCGCACGCGGTTGTAGGCACGGTGGAGTTTGCGGTTGAGCATTAGGATCAGTCCCACGGTGTGCTCCGCCACCGAATAGGGGGAATAGGCACTGACGCGGGTCACTGTGATCCCCAAGCTGGCCGCCGTAGCCAGATCGACATTGTTAAAGCCTGTACAGCGTAAGGTAATCAGACGTACCCCTATCTCTGCCAACCGTGTTAGGGTCTCTGCCCCCAGATCATCGTTGACAAAGCCACAGACGGCATCATGCCCTTTGGCAAGGGAAGCAGTTTTAGAGCGCAAGCGCACGTCGTAGTAGTTCAGGTAGTGGGGGTAACCTTGAGCTGCGTTCGCAGCATTCAAGAACTCGCGATCGTAGGATTTAGCACTGAAAACAGCAACCTTCATGAAATCGTACTCCTGCCCTAGCAACATTACAGGTTTTAGAAAAGGTCTGTTGCTAGCTTAGCGAGTGGGACTTTAAGGGTTTGTTAAGTCAAGATAAATACTGGGGAGAGGTACTTAGGGCCTCTGAAAAAACTGGCGAATGGTTACCGCAATATACTCAATGGTGGCATCGCTCAATTCAGGCCAAATGGGTAGGCTGAGCACCTCGCCGGCAAGGCGATCGCTCACCGGATTTGGCGGAGACTGCCCCTTGTACATCGGACAGTGATCTTGGGGAATCGGGTAGTAAATCATTGAACTAATACCGGCTGCCTTCAGGTAAGCGGCAAGGGCATCCCGCCGGCCATCAAGCACCCGAATCGTATATTGGTGAAACACATGCCCCGGCGATATCTCAGGCGTGACTATTCTATCTAGCCCGGCTAAGGCTTGGTTATAGGTTTGCGCCACCCGCCGTCGTTCTTGATTCCAGCGATCAATATGCGGCAGCTTGACCCGCAGAATCGCTGCCTGTAGGCTATCCAGGCGAGAATTGTAGCCGATCATTTCGTGGTGGTAGCGCCGTCGAGAACCGTGCACCCGCAGCATGCGCGATCGCTCGGCGAGATCATCATCATTGGTGGTAATCAACCCCCCATCACCATAGGCACCCAAATTTTTTGTCGGAAAGAAGGAAAAAGCACCCATGTGGCCGATCGCCCCCGTGAATTGATGGGCGAAGCGCTTTTGGGTTGCTGCTGTACATTGACAATTTTCACAGGGCGGGCAATAGCGAGCCCCAAAAGATTGAGCACAATCCTCCAGAATTGCTAACCCGTAGGCTTGGGCCAGTTCCACCATCGCCCCCATTGCCGCAGGCCGTCCAAACAAATGCACCGGCAAAATTGCCTTGGTGCGGGGCGTAATCGCTGCCTCAATCTTCGCCGGATCGAGGTTAAAAGAGTCCAGTTCCACATCCACAAACACGGGGCGGGCCCCCACCAAACTAATTGCCTCTGCCGTCGCAAAAAACGAAAAAGGGGTGGTGATCACCTCATCTCCTGCACCCACCCCCAAGCTGCGCAGGGAAATCACCAGAGCATCGGTGCCTGAGTTGACCGCCACCGCATGGCGCACCCCTAAATAGGTCGCCACCTCTTCCTCAAAGGCCTGTACCTCTGGTCCTAGAATGAACTGACCCGATGCCAATACACGGGCAACTGCGCGATCGATGTCTGCTTGCAGGGATTGATATTGGGCTTTGAGATCGAGGAGAGGGATGGTGTCCATGAGAGCATCGAGCGCAAGTCCTTATTACCATCCTCTCACGAGCGTAGTGTGGTTTTAGCGAATTAAGCTAGGCTTAGAGTTGTAGAGCCGCTCTCAAGGGCGGGGTTCCAGACCCGTTTTTTTTTTGATGAATCCCCAAGAGTTGTTAAAACGCTATGCCAGCGGTGAACGGGATTTTAATCGAGCCAGTTTAACCAATGGCGAGTTCATCAACGCCGATCTACGGGGGATCATTCTCTCCCGTGCCGACATGGAGTGGGTCAATCTAAGCGGTGCCAACCTCAGTGGTGCGGCGCTCTGTGGCGCCGAAATTGTCAATGCCATGCTCATCAAAGCAGAACTGGTGGATGCCAACCTTGCCGGCGCAAACCTGAGCCGCAGTGATCTGAGTTGGGCGAACTTAACGCGCGCTAATCTTAGCCGGGCTGAACTCAGTGAAACCACACTGCGGGGAACTGTGCTTCAGGGGGCAAATCTCTCCCGTGTAGATTTGGCCAATGCGGATTTACGGGGATTGACGCTCGACGGTGTGAACCTTTCGGGGGCAAATTTACAGGGCGCGAATTTGCATGGGACGGAGCTAAAGCAGGCGAACCTGACCCGTGTGGATTTGATTCAGGCAGATGTCAGCAATGCTAATCTCAGCGGTGCCAACCTCAGCGGTGCCAACCTCAGTGGTGCTAACTTAACGGCGGCGAACCTCACGGGTGCCAATCTTAGCCGTGTCGATCTCACAGAAGTCAAGCTCAGCGAAGCCAACCTTGCCAAGGCCAACCTTGTCGGTGCCGAACTGGCAAAGGCGGAACTGTCCTCCCTAGAGCTATCAGATGTCAACCTCAGTGGCGCCAATCTTAGTGGTGCGAACTTGAGTCATACCAATCTTAGCCGTGCGGATCTCAGTGGTGCCAATTTGCGGGGTGCCAACCTCAGCCATGCCAAACTGGTGGGCACCAATCTGCGGGGCGCTAATCTCCAAGGGGCAAACTTGCAGGGGGCATTGCTGGACAATGCGGATTTAAGTCAGACGGATTTGCGTAGTGCCAACCTCAGTGGCCTAGTCTTTAATGGGGTGAAGCTGCGGGGCGCCAATCTCAGCGGTGCCAATCTTCGTGAGGTGGAGTTAACGGAAGCCAACTTTAGCCGTGCTGATCTCGTCGAGGCGAATCTCAGCCGTGCCCGCTTGGTGGGAGCCAACTTGAGCCGCGCCACCCTCTCAGAAGCCAACCTCAGCCGAGCAACCCTGAGTGGAGCCACCCTGAGCCGGGCAACGTTTAGCCGCAGCTTAGTGGGCACTGTGGATCTCAGTGGTGTCAATTTGAGTGGGGCAGACTTAGGGGATGCCAACCTCTCAGGCTCTAACCTGTCGCGGGCGGATTTGACGCGGGTGAACCTGACCGCTGCGGATATGAGCGGTGCCAACCTCAGTGAAGTGGATCTGCGCGGGACGATTATGCCCGATGGCCGGCGGCGAGCTTAGTGCTACTCTTCCGTTGCCAAGGATTCTGCCTCCGCTTCGACGGGCTGGGGTCTTGGTGGGGACTGGCGGCCAAAGAGGTGCACCAAGTGCTTCAAATGAGCCGCGAGTTCAGGCGTGAGTTGTCCAGCAGTCAGTCGCCACGCCCAATTACCCTCGCCAGTACCGGGAAAATTCATACGGGCATGGCTATCAAGGCCGAGTAAATCTTGAACAGGAATAATGGCTTGGTTGGCAACGGTGCCTAAGGCCATGCGAATCAATGCCCAGTGGGGTTCAGCGGGGGTATAGCCCAAATAGTCAATGAAGCGCTGCCGTTCCCAGTCACTCAGGCTTCGGTACCAACCTACAGTCGTATCATTGTCGTGGGTGCCGGTGTACACCACACAGTTGCGCTCTTGGTTAAAGGGCAAAAAGGGATTATCCGAGCCGCCGCCAAAGGCAAACTGGAGAATTTTCATCCCCGGAAACTGAAACTGATCCCGCAGGGCAATGACATCGGGGGTAATATCCCCTAAATCCTCCGCCAGAATGGGCAGTCGTCCCAAGGTAGCTTGTAGTGCTTCAAAGAAGGCAGCACCGGGACCCGGTTGCCATTCGCCATTGACGGCTGTTTCTTCTCCTTCGGGCACTTGCCAGTAGCTCTGAAAGCCGCGAAAGTGATCCACACGGATAATGTCCATGTAGGAGAGCAGGGCACGGAAGCGCTCAATCCACCAAGAGTAGCCATCGGCAGCAAGGGCTTTCCAGTTGTAAATGGGGTTGCCCCACAGTTGTCCTGTGGCACTAAAGTAGTCGGGGGGCACACCTGCCATGAGGGCAGCCGCCCCTGTTTCTGGATTGAGTTCAAAGAAGTGGGGAAAAGCCCAGACATCAGCACTGTCGTGAGCAACATAAATGGGAATATCACCGATAATTTGAATCCCCTGTTGGTTGGCGGCTTCCTTGAGGGCGTGCCACTGCTGGTAGAAGAGAAACTGCTGAAACTCGTACTCAAAAACGCGCTCTTTGAGAACGGCTTGGATAGCGGCAAGGGCGGTCGGCTCGCGATCGCGCAAAGGGGCGGGCCATTCATACCACGGCTGTCCCTCGTGGTGATCCTTAAGTGCCATAAAGAGGGCATAGGTTGGCAGCCAGTAGTGGGCAAGGGCTTGAAAGTTGCGGAAGGCCTGCCAGTCTTCTGGGGTGGCTTGACTCTGAAAGCGTTGAGCAGCAAGGCGGAGCAGGGGCAGTTTTTGGCGAATGACGGCCTCGAAATCAACGCGATCGCTATTCTCAAGCGTAACCCCTGCTAAATCGGCGTCGGTTAACCAGCCCTTTTTGACCAACTCATCCAAACTAATCAGCAAGGGGTTGCCGGCCATGGCGGAGTAGCACATGTAAGGGGAATTGCCAAAACCCGTCGGCCCTAGCGGCAACACCTGCCAGTACTGCTGATCACTGGACACCAAAAATGCGAGGAACTCACGAGCTGCCGCACCCAAGTCACCAATGCCGTGACCACCAGGCAGGGACGTGGGATGAAGTAGTAAACCACAGGAGCGGGGAAAGAGCATTCTCAAGCCATGGCGAAACTTGAGCTAATTATCCCCCAATTGAGGATCGGCAATCTCGTTTGATTCCACTAGAATTTGTGCTTCGAGGGCGGCTAGTTCCTCTGGCGACATGCGTGCTAGGCGATCGCGAATCATCGCTTCTTCATAGTCCTTGAGTTGTTGGTGGTAGGTCATCCGCCCTGTAAAGACGCGCAGCAGATACGTCGCAAGCCAACCTAGAACCCCCAAGATAAAAATCGCTTGACTCCAAATCCCCGCTTGCAGCGGCTCAACCCCAGCCATCCGCAACAGGAGATACACCAAGCCGCCTGCAAAAAACACACCCAAACCAATCCCGAGAACATCAATGCGGCGCATAGTTCCTAGGAATCGAGCGAGCGGGGTTGCGGACGAAAGTTAATAAAGGGAGCCAACAGGAGTAACCCGGGGAAGAAAAAGGTAACAAGAAAGTACATAAACGCCCGCTCGAAGGAACTGGCTACATACCAGCGAGCATTCAGATAGGCATAGACGATCGCCGGCAGCAGCAGCAGATATAGACCCGCCAAGGCTGCATAGACAGCCAGTACCAAAAGCTCGGTTGAAACTTCCATAATTGCTACCTCTTAGCAACGATGACCAAACTACTCTGCAACGGCGCTCGTTTCGCTCACGGGTTCCCCAAGGGTAGGCACTGCCATTCCCATTGCTTGCGCAAGGGCTGGGGGCGGAGCTTGGCGGCTGGGGGCATTGAGATATTGCCCTGTCAAAATGGGGGGCACCGGCTTCATCTTGTGTTTGGTAGTAAAGAGGCGGTGCGTTTGGGCAAGGTTGCCGCGCTCACTCAGATGCTCGTTGGCAATTTTCTTGCGCAGCTTGACGATCGCATCCATGATGGCCTCTGGACGAGGCGGACAGCCCGGCAAATAGACATCCACGGGGATCAACTTGTCCACGCCGCGTACGGCAGAATAGGAGTCAGAGCTAAACATCCCCCCTGTAATCGTGCAAGCCCCCATGGCAATGACGTATTTGGGGTTGGGCATTTGTTCGTAGAGGCGCACCAAGGCCGGTGCCATCTTCATCGTGATTGTGCCGGAGGTGATAATCAAGTCTGCCTGACGGGGGCTATTGCGGGGCACCAAGCCAAAACGGTCGAAATCGAAGCGCGAGCCAATCATAGCGGCAAACTCAATGAAGCAACAGGCAGTGCCATACATGAGTGGCCAGAGGCTCGATAGCCGTGCCCAGTCATAAACATCGTTGAGGGAAGTGAGGATGATGTTTTCAGCAAGTTCTTGGGGAACTTCAGGACGAGCAATCGGATTGAGAATGGCAGGCGAGGTCGTATTGGTCATAGGGTTCCCTCAAGGGACATCGGCCAAATGAATGTAAAAACACTTAAGATTATAGGCGTTTGCCCCCACAGATGCACCCAATCCGGTACAGCGAGCAATAAAAAAACTTGACACCAAAGATAAATTATTTTTGACTGCCCACCTGTAGCCCTGGTGGTAATTCCAAGGTATCGCCAATGGTGGTGCCATGCCAGTAGGCGGCAAGGAGGACATCACAGGTTTTGCCCCAAGCGATCGCCCCCTGATGATCAAGACCAATGGCGCCAAAATCCCGTTGCCGACTGGCAGCTTCTTGGAAGGATTTTTCAAAAGCCGCCTCTAGGGACAAGCCATCGGTGACCCGCACCACAATCCGTGCTGCTAGCGCCTCATCCAGAATATCCTCACCAATGCCGGTACAACTGACCGCTGCGAAGCGATTGGCATAGGTGCCCGCCGGTGTTGCAGAATCACTCACGCGGCCAATGCGCTCAAAGCCTTTGCCGCCGGTAGAGGTGCCCACAGCCAAGTGCCCCTGCCGATCTAAAGCCACCACACCAATCGTGCCCCGCCTTGCCTCCTCGGCGACGACTGCGGCCATCGTTTTTGGGAAATTGCCCTTGCGTTCCTCTAGCCACTCGTAGAGTCGTTGATCGGTGAGGGGTTGATAGACAGGAAGCTGCAATTCCCGAGCAAGTTCTGCTGCCCCCACCTCAGAAAGAAGGCGATCGGGACACTGTTGCAGCCAATGGGCAAGCTCAATGGGATTTTTTACCCGTGAGACATTAATCACACCGCTAAGGCGCTGCCGCTGCCCATCCATGAGCGAGGCACTCATGCGAATCTGACCATCGGATTGCAGTACAGAGCCGGTTCCTGCATTAAAGCGGGGGTCATCCTCTAGGAGTCGACACCCGAATACCACTGCTTCAAGAGCCGTTGCACCTTCTGTAAGAGCCTGAGCGACTTGGGTGACAATGCTGTGCAAAGCTTGGCGCACGGGAATGAGACCACCTTTATCTTGGAGCGAACTGCCGGCACCGCCATGGAGAATCACAGTGGGTTGAGGCATCCTCGGTAAGCAAAAGAGCGATGTTCAATATCCACCATACCCCGTGGCAATCGTTTATCTCTACTCCCTAGGCGACCACAGCGACTGGCATGGCGTCAGACTTATCAGACTCAGGGGTTTCTTCCTCAGCATTTAAAAGCGCTTGCAGTTCTTGGATGGCTTGCTGGGTATCTTCTACTTGACTGAGGAGCGATCGCGCGATCTTTTCCCCAGCGGCGGTGGACTGCACCACTTCGCCGATGTGATGGCGAAAATGATTGGCCATTTCCTCCACCTGCTGGTTGGCAAAAACCACTTGGTTGGCCAGTTTGTTAATGGCTTCAGTAATAAAATCAAACCCAGCCATCCGCTGGCCGCTGCGACTGGCAATTAGGCCTGCTTGTACCGCAAGGTGCTTCACCTGACGGGTAATCTCGGCAATTTGATGGGTGGCTTTGTCAATGATTTCCACGTCGTGCTTCAGGCGCTCGCCGAGGCGATAGACCTCCGCTGTATGCCGCGTGATTTGGTTGACGCCGATGAAGGTTTCTTGAAAGGCTTTTTGTCCCCGTTGGGAGAGCACTTGGCTAATGGAGATGAACCGCTGGTTGAGTTGGGCAATGCGTTCTGCTTGTTCGCGGACAGAGCGCTCCTGCTGCTCTAGGGCTTCGTTCATCTGTTGGGTGCGGGTTAGCTCACTTTCAAGACGCTTAGCGTAGTCTTGGTTGCGCTCTTTTTCTACCTTTAACTTCTCAAGGAGTTGCTGGGTGTGCAGGTGCTGCTGCTGAATGAAGAGATTTTTCTTGCTCAGCACTTGGGCTTGGGCAATCAGGATCACCCGCATATCCACCAACACCAGTTGCTTGCCCTTACGCACAACCACAGGTTCATAGACAAAGGCAGGGGGACGACTCAAGGCCTGTTCCACGGCTTCCTCAACGGGAGTCCGTGCCATCAAGACAAGGGGAGGCACTTGGGGTGCAGCAATCTCTGGAATCAATTTGATCGGGCGCGGTAAGTAGAGATCTCGACCAAACTGCTTACTCATGCGCTCAAAAAACTTGATCTTGGAGATCATGCCGATCACGCGATCGCCCGCCACGACCAACACCCCCGGTAGTTCAGGGTGACGTTGGAATTCATCAGCTACTTCTTCAGAGATGGTTTCAGGGGAAACCTGATAGGAAAAATAGGGTAAGTCATCCAACGTAGCGGCTGCAGACAGTTGACTATTGACTGTCTCATTCATTTTGATTATCCCTCGGAATGAGTATTGAATTTTTTAGGGTGGAAAGTGTACTTTTGCTCTACCTCAATCAAATTATCTCGACTTGAGAGTAGGAGGAATTTATTTTTTGGTTATCTTTTGGTTAAACCTTATTAGCGATAGGGTCTAAAAGGTCTGAAATCTTCCAGAAACAGCAGACTCGCCTGCTTTGACTAAGAGTTAAGAAATCACAGTAATCTAGAATACAGTTTTCATTTTCTTGACCTAGGGATTTTATAAATTTTCGGCATACCACTGCGCCACCTGCTGTTGAATTGCTGCTGTTTCTGCTGGGCTAAATTTATCAAGATTTTTGAGAATCACGCTCATGCGTCCTTGGTGACTGAGAACGTCACGGTGACGGGCGAGAAAATGCCAATAGAAAAAGTTAAAAGGACAGGCGCGATCGCCCACCCGTTGCTTCGGATCGTAGGCACATCCTTGGCAGTAATTGCTCATGCGCCGAATGTAATTGGCAGAGGCTGCATAGGGCTTGGAGGCCAGCAGACCGCCATCAGCAAACAATCCCATGCCCAAGACATTGGTTTGCATTACCCAATCGTAGGCATCAATAAAGACACTGTGGAACCAGTTTTCCACCGCCTGGGGAGAGAGGCCGGCAATCAGGGCAAAGTTGGCGAGGATCATCAGCCGTTGAATGTGGTGGGCATAGCCTGTGCGCTCAATTTGCCGCAGAACGTGGCGCAGACAGTTCATCGAGGTGCGATCGCTCCGCCAAAAGAAGGTGGGCAAAGGTTGGGTGTGCTGAAAGAAGTTGTGCTGAGTGTACTCGGCACCGAAATAGTGATACAGACCGTACATATACTCCCGCCAGCCGAGAATTTGGCGAATAAACCCCTCAACGCTATTCAGGGGCAGTTGCCATTCACCGTAGGCTGCCAATGCGGCATGGATCACCTCTTGGGGATGCAGTAGGCCTAAGTTCAAATAGGGGGAGAGCAAGCTGTGCCAGAGGGTTTCTTCTCCTGCCACCATAGCATCTTGGTAGGGGCCAAACTGGGGCAAGCGGTATTTGATAAAGTTGGCCAGCACTTGCAGGGCTTGAGCGCGGGTCACTCCCCACTCAAAGGGTTCGATGTGGCCGTAGGTGTCAAAATTCCCTTGGCGCACTGTCTCAATAACTGCTTGGGTTATCGAATCCGGAGAAAAGTGCAGCGGTGGGGGCGCTTTGAGGTGGGTAGGCGGCGGTTGGCGGTTTTCGGCATCGTAGTTCCACTTGCCCCCCACAGGGGTTGGGCCGTCCATGAGAATTTGAAAGCGTTGGCGACCCGCGCGGTAGAAGTACTCTAAAAGCAAGTTTTTGCGCCCCTTTGCCCACTGCTGAAACTCTGCTTTGGACCAGAGAAAGTGATTGTTGGGCAAGAATTTGATCCTACAGGGAAGGTCAAGGGCAGCAATCAGATCGCCAAAGGGGCGATCGCCGGGTTCCATGATCCGCAGTTCGTGGATATTGTGAGCTTCGATCCACCGGCGCAGCGGCGTGGCAAAGTCGGGAGCAACTGCATAGGTCACCGGCCAACCGGCCGCTGCCAGTTCTTGGGCAAAGTGGCGCATGGCCGACCAGACCAGCACCAATTTTTGGGCATGGTAGCGGCGCTGTTTTGCCCACCCGTGGCACTCAATGAGGATGACGGGCACCGGCGTTGGACAGCTTTGCAGGGCTGCTTGCCCCTGCCACAGTTGATCGCCGAGAACCCAAACGCCAATGGCCATCTTGACTCCGCTTAGAAAAGAACCGGGAAGGGTAGTTCCGTACCGTCATTCTGGTTTATCTTAATGTTCAACGGCTCCAACTCGATAAAACTGACCCATGCATATTCGCCGGCGTCCCCCCAATCCTCCTGTGACCGTTCGCAACCTGCACTACCAAGTACCGGTGGCCGATGAGGCTCCCCGCAATATCCTAGAAAAAATCGTTTGGCACAAGGAACAGGAGGTAGAGCAACTGCGGGAGGTGCTGCCCTTGTCTGAGTTGCAGCGTCAGGTGCTCGATGCACCACCGGTGCGTTCCTTTCTAAAGGCGCTGCAAACCCCCGTCACCCGTCCGGCGCTGATTGCTGAGGTCAAGAAGGCTTCCCCCAGTAAAGGCATCATTCGTCCCAACTTTGATCCGGTGGCGATCGCCCAAGCCTATGTTGCCGCCGGCGCAACCTGTCTGTCTGTGCTGACGGACAGTGAATTTTTCCAAGGCAGTTTTGAGTCCCTTGCCCAAATTCGCCAGGTGGTGGAGGTGCCCCTGCTGTGCAAAGATTTTATCCTCTACCCCTACCAGATGTTTCTGGCAAGGCTGCGGGGCGCCGATGCCGTGCTCCTGATTGCCGCTATTCTCTCGGATCGTGATTTGCGCTATTTCCTGCGCATTGCCCAAAGCTTGGGACTGACGGCTTTGGTGGAAGTACACACCGCCGCGGAGATGGAGCGGGTTTTAGGCCTTGAGGAGGTGCGCCTGGTGGGCATTAACAATCGCAATCTGACGGACTTTAGTGTTGATCTGGCCACCACTGAAACGCTGTTGGCGACCTATGGGGCGCAATTGCGCGATCGCAATATCCTTGTGGTCAGTGAATCCGGTATTCATCAGCGTGCCGATGTCGAACGGGTGGCTCAGGCCGGTGCCCAAGCCGTTTTAGTGGGAGAATCCCTAATGCGCCCCGCGGCGGAGATGGCGCACTTAAGTGAGGCGGAGCAACTCCAAGCCCGGATTCGCCAATTATTTCCAGAGCTAGCACGCTAGGTATGCCCCTGAAGGCAGTCCTGTTGGATTTCAACGGCGTGATCGTTGACGATGAGGCAATTCATGCTGCCCTCATTGACGAGATTCTGCTGCAAGAGAATGTGCGCCCGCAGCGGGGAGAATACGCTCTCTTCTGTTTAGGACGGAGCGATCGCGCCTGTTTGGATAACCTGCTCAGCCGCCGAGGGCGGGCAGTCCCCCCGGCCTATTTGGATAAACTGGTGGCGCAAAAAGCCGCCGCCTACCGCGCACGCTTGGCCAGTATAGAACCATTTCCCTTCTTTGCCGGGGCGATCGCCCTGCTGGAGAAACTCCAGGCGGCGCAATTGAAAATTGCCATTGTCACCGGTGCCCTGCGATCCGATGTGGACTTGGCCCTTGAACAGGGCAACCTCACCGTGGACTGCATTATCAGTGCCGAAAGTGTGGAGCGGGGCAAACCCCACCCTGACCCCTATCTGCGAGCCGTTGAAGCCCTGCAAGCCCTAGGGGCTGATCTCACCGCCGCCGATTGTCTGGCGATCGAAGACAGCTTGGTGGGAATTCAAGCCGCCCGCGAAGCCGGGGTCAAAGTCTTGGGGGTGGCTCACACCTATCCCTTCCACATGCTCCAGCGCCGCTGCCATTGGGCATTGGATCGCCTTGATCAGTTTGATCTGGCAGAAATTGCCCCTGTATTTGATTGTCGGGTGGCCACTGCCACCCCTTAGAGCTGTTTCACCTCGGCAATGAGCTGGTTGAGTACGTCCTTGGCGTTGCCAAAAAGCATGAAGGTTTTCTCTTTGTAGAACAACTCGTTGTCAATACCGGCAAAGCCCGGATTGAGGCTGCGCTTGATCACAATGGTGTGCCGTGCCCGATCCACATCGAGAATGGGCATGCCATAGACGGGGCTACCGGGGTTGGTGCGAGCAGCAGGATTGACCACATCATTGGCGCCAATCACCAGTGCCACATCCACATGCTCAAACTCCGGATTGATGTCCTCCATGTCCTTCAGTTGGGGGTAGGGGACATTGGCTTCCGCTAGCAGCACATTCATGTGACCCGGCATGCGACCGGCAACAGGGTGAATGGCGTATTTGACCTCCACACCGAGCCGCTCCAGTTGATCCGCCAGTTCCTTGACACTATGCTGCGCTTGCGCCACCGCCATCCCATAGCCGGGGACGATGACCACCGACTTGGCATAGCCGAGCATCATGGCACCTGCTTCAGGGTCAATGGTGTGTACCGACTTTGCCGTGGCGTGGGTAGTTCCCTCCGTACCGCCGCCGGTTGCCCTCCCGAAACCGCCAAAGAGGACATCGGCCAAGGAGCGATTCATTGCTTTGCACATGATTTGGGTCAGAATTAACCCCGACGCCCCCACCAAGGCACCGGCAATAATCAGCATACTGTTGCCCACAATAAAGCCGGCAGCACTGGCGGCCAGCCCTGAGAGGGAGTTCAAAAGGGAAATAACTACGGGCATATCGGCACCGCCAATGGGCAGGACAAAGAGCACCCCCAACGTGCCGGCGATTGCCACCAAACCCCAGAACAGCCGCAACTGACTGGGATCTGACCACACCAACCCACTGCCAACCAAGAAAGCCACCAGCAAGCCGAGGTTAATTGCCTGCTGCAGTGGGAAAAGGATCGGGGTTCCCGGAATCAGTCCCTGAAGTTTCCCAAAGGCCACAAGGCTACCGCTGAGGGTAACACTGCCAATGAGCACCCCCAAAATCATCGTGATCAGCGTACCGGCGGTCGGCGGCTCCCCTAAAGCCACAAGGCGGCAAAATTCACCAATGCCCACCAAGGCCGAGGCCGCCCCCCCTAAGCCGTTGAGCAACCCCACCATCTGGGGCATGGCCGTCATTTCCACGGTGTAGGCCGCGATCGCCCCGATGACACTGCCGAGGCCAAGGGCCACTAGGATGCCCGTGTAGCTAATCATCTGGCGATCAAGGAGCGTGACCCCAATTGCAATCAACATCCCCAAGGCGGCAAGGCGATTTCCTTGACGTGCCGTGGCCGGCGACCCCAATTTTTTCAAACCGAGGATAAAGAGCGCCGCCGCGCCCAGATAGCTCAATTCTTCAATGCGTGTTAGCCCATCCATGGTTCCTACCGCTTAAACATCTGCAACATGCGATCCGTGACCAAAAAACCGCCCACCACATTAATCGTGGCCAGGACCGTCGCCATGAATCCCAAAACTACCGTTAAGGGGGGGTGTCCACTCCCCGCCATCAGCAGTGCACCAATTACCGCAATCCCAGAAATCGCATTGGAGCCGGACATGAGGGGCGTATGCAACGTGGGTGGGACTTTATTAATCACCTCAAAGCCAATGAAACTGGCCAGCACAAAAATCATCAGACTGACAAGCATGGGATCCGTCATAGAACCAACCCTCTCCTCTAGGGAAATTTCTAAACCGTTGTGGCCAAGGTTGGGGCGGGATGCAGCAGTTGCAGTACCCGTGGATTGCGCACCTGTCCTGCATGGGTGATACAAGCGTCATCAATGATGTCATCGCCAAAGTTCAACACCAATTCCCCCTTGGGGGCAAGGTACTTCAGGAGCGCCGAAATGTTTTTGGCATACATTTGACTGGCATGCACCGCCATTGTCGAGGGCAAATTAATCGGGCCAATAATGGTGACCCGCCGATGACAAATGGAGCGCCCCGATTCTGTGCAGGCACAGTTGCCCCCTTGCTCAGCGGCTAAATCCACAATGACTGAACCCGGTTTCATGCTAGCTACCATGCGTTCTGTCACCAAAAGAGGGGCAGGCTTACCAGGAATTTGGGCAGTGGTAATGACCACATCAGCACTGTGGACGTGGGTAGCGATCGCCTCTTGAGTTTTGTGCTTCGCCGCCTCAGAGACCTCTTTGGCATAGCCGCCGGCAGCCACCGTCTCCTCCTCAAGGTTGACTTCGACAAATTTGGCACCCAGGCTTTGCACTTCTTCCTTGACCGCCGGGCGAATATCAAAGGCTTCGACCACAGCCCCCAAACGCCGCGCGGTGGCGATCGCCTGCAAGCCGGCCACCCCTGCCCCAATGACAAACACCTTGGCCGGGGGAATCGTACCCGCCGCCGTCGTCAACATCGGGAAAAAGCGCGGCAAATGGGAAGCGGCCAACAACACCGCCGCATAGCCAGCCACCGCTGCTTGGGAGGAGAGGGCATCCATGCTCTGGGCACGACTGGTGCGGGGAAGACACTCAAGGGCAAAGGCGGTAATCTGCCGCTCTGCCAAGTGTTGCATCTGCCACGGATTGCCCAAGGGATTGAGAAAACTTATTAAGGTGGTGCCGGGGCGAATCCACTCCACCTCGCGATCGCGCAAAGGGGCGACCTTGAGCAGCACATCCACACCCCCCCAGACCTCTTCAATGGAATAGCTAATTTCCGCACCTGCGGCACGGTAGTCATCATCGCTGAAGTGAGCCATATCCCCTGCACCGGACTCGACACAGAGGTGATACCCCTGCTGCACCAGCTTGGCCACAACTTCCGGAATCAGGGCAACCCGTTGTTCACCCACTTCGCGTTCCTTAACGACCCCAACTTTCATAGGCACTCTTGGATAGGGTTTGCAGTCTTGACAGAACAATTCCTTGGTGATCAGGGCATTGTGATTGACACCCGACACCGTCTCAACACGTCCACACTTACGAGTTCTGTACTGATCCTCACGCTACTGCGATCTCCTTGGGAATGCGAGGAAATGTCAGCGTTTCCTAGGGATTCTCCACAAGTCTTATGATCCCCAGCAACGTTTGTAACAAATGTTGACACTACCACTGAGTACTTTTACTTAATTCCCGCTTGTCATTCTTTTGTATGCTCAAAGGAGCTATATCTAATTTGGGGTCGCTGATCCAGTTTCCCAGTAGTAGCCAAAAGCAGCTATTTCCTTCGCGCACGCCCCTTCAAAGCAAAACTTAAAATAGTCATTCCAAATTTCGGGATTAATTGCCTTTTTAACTTGGGTAGGTGACATCCTCATTACCACAAAACTGGGATAGGGAAATTTCAATACTGGTGCCAGCAGTTTTACGAGTTTTCAAGAAAATAAACCGATAGGTGTGGTTAATAATCATTGTGAATGGCTAGCCAGAAAGGCTGTTTGACCGCTACTTGCGCTCTTATGGCAGACTAGGAGATTGCAAGTACAGAGTCACAGGCATGTTCAAAACAATTTTAGTGGCCCTTGATACCAGTGAGTTATCGGCACGGGTGATGGCAGCAGTGGCACAGTTAAATCTTGAGCCAGATGCTCAAGTGATTCTCAGTCATGTGATTTCACCGGTGGAATCGGGGTTTGGGGTTAGTGCCGATCGCCCTTCCTTGCATCCGCAAATGGGCACGTACCGTAGTATTGAACAGCATTTACAACAGTTCCAAGGCCAGCTTCCCTGCAACTCGGAAATTGAAATTGTCACCGGTGACCCGGTGGATGAAATTTTACGCCTAGCCAATATCTATAATGCGGATTTAATTGTACTGGGCAGTCGCGGTCTCACGGGAGTTGAGCGAGTTGTGCAAGGCTCGGTAAGTGGCGCCGTTGTTGCTGATGCTCCCTGCTCGGTGTTTGTGGTGAAATCAGCGGAAACCTAAACTATAACTATGTCAGCACCATTGACGGGTCTTACAGCGGCGGAAGTGGCAGAGCGACAAGCCAAGGGTCGCATCAACCGTCAAGCGAGTGAAAGCAATCGCACCTATGGCGACATTTTGCGGGAAAACCTCTTGACGTTTATCAACGGGGTTTTTGCCTTTATTAGCGTGATTTTGCTCTTTTTAGGGCGGCCGGGGGATGTGGCCGCCATTATTGTCGTCGTGTTTCTCAATGCTGTCATCAGCATCCTTCAGGAAATCCGCGCCAAACGGCAATTGGATGAAATTAGCCTCCTCACCCGTCCCCGTGTCAAGGTTTTGCGCGATCGCCAAGAAGCGATTATCGATCCCGCAGAGGTTGTGGAGGGGGATATTCTCCTCTTAGAGCCGGGGGATCAAATCGTTGCCGATGGCACCGTGGTGGGCGATGGCCAGATTCAAGTGGATGAGTCGTTACTCACAGGAGAGTCAGACCTCATTTCCAAGCGAGCGGGCGATCGCCTGTACTCTGGGAGCTTTTGTGTGCGCGGTGCCGCCGCCTATGTGGCTGAACAGGTGGGGGAAGACAGTACCGCCCATCAACTGACCGCAGCGGCTAAGACCCACCACCACAAACTTACCCCCCTGCAACGGGAAATTAACCTGATTATTCGCGTCATTCTCGCCCTTGCCATTTTCCTGTGGCTCTTGGTGCTGCTATCGCTATTGGTGCGGCTGACCACCCTACAAATGAGTGTGCAAACAGCAGCAGTGGTTGCAGGTCTAGTGCCGGTGGGATTGTATCTGACCATTACACTCACCTATGCTTTGGGGGCGTTGCGCATCTCTCGCTCCAATGTCTTGGTGCAGCAGGTGAATGCCATTGAGTCCCTCAGTGGTGTGGATATTCTCTGCCTTGATAAAACGGGGACGCTGACGGTTAATGCCCTTGAACTCCATAGCTGGTACCCCCTCACCGATACAGAAGAAAAGACAAAAGCTGCCCTAGCTACGTTTACCGCCAGTGTTAGTGCTCCAAACCCCACGATTGTTGCCCTCACAGAGACGTTTGGCAGCAGTCCCCAACCCCTTCGCCTAGAAATTCCCTTTTCCTCCGCCTACAAGTGGAGTGCCGCAGCGTGGAATGACTCGGAAACATTTATCCTAGGCGCACCGGATGTCCTCTTCAAAACCGAAGACCTCTCCCCTGAGGTGGCTGAGTTGCTCCAGCGGGGACGGCAGCAGGGATTGCGGGTGCTCCTCTTTGTCCGCAGTAGCAGTGATCCCACGTGGGATGAGCATCAGGAGACCCCCCTATTGCCCCCAGACCTCGAACCCTTAGCAGTGATTTGGGTGGGCGATCGCCTGCGACCCCAATCCCGCGATGTTTTGGAGCGTTTTCAACAGGCGGGAATTCAAATCAAAATCATCTCCGGTGACCATGCAGAAACGGTGGTTGCCCTCGGTAAACAAGTCGGCCTTGATGCAGGGGCGATCGCCATCTCCGGCGCAGAACTCGCTGCCATGGATGATCCCAGCTTTGATCAGATGGCCGAGAAAGCTACGGTCTTTGGTCGCATTACCCCAGAGCAAAAAGCGAAACTCGTGACTCGACTCCGTGCCCTCGGGCATCAGGTGGCCATGATTGGCGATGGTGTGAATGATGTCCTCTCCCTGAAGCAGGCCAACGTGGGAATTGCGATGGAAAGTGGCAGTGCCATTACCCGTAATGTCGCCGATATTGTGCTGCTTGCAGATTCCTTTGCAGCCTTACCCGCAGCCTTTCGCGAGGGGCAGCGCATCTACAACGGCATTCAGGATGTCACCAAGCTCTTTTTGGTGCGGGTCTTTAGCTTTAGTTTGCTCTGTCTGGTCACCGTCATGGCGGGGCGCGCCTTTCCTCTACTGATTAAGCACAATAGCCTGTTAACCCTATGGGGGGTTGGTTTGCCCACGCTTGCTGTGGCTTTTTGGGCAGTGCCGAGACCACGTCCCCATCGATCGCTGATTCGTTCATTGCTGCACTTTGTGATCCCCGCCACTCTAAGTCTAGCGCTGTTGGCCATTTTCATGTACTTGGGGGTGTTGGCTCGCGAACTCACCCCCTTGCTCGAATTTCTCCAGGGACGGTTTGATCCAGCACTCTTGGAGAGCCATGAGGTGCTCTCGGAACTGAGCCAAAGTGTGGCGATCGCTCGTACGGCCTTGGTGACTACCCTGATGCTGGCCTCTCTCTGTTTAGTCCTGTTTCTCAAACCTCCCCATTCGACATGGGTTGGCGGTGCGCCGTTGGTGGGTAACTGGCGTTATGTTGCAGTGGTTTTAGCTTTGCTGGCTGCCTTTCTGATGATCAGCGTCTCGCCGACCCTACGGTCTGTAGCGGAGTTGGAACCTCTCCCTTGGTGGTTGTGGGCCTTGATTGTGCTGATTGTGTTCCTGTGGGTCATCTTGCTGCGCACGTTCTGGCGCTATCGGCTCTTGGATCGCTTTCTTGGGGTGGATCTCGGCTAGGCATGGGGGGCGCGATCGCGCTGAATGGAATAGAGATGGGCATACAACCCCCCTTGGGCAAGAAGGGTTTCATGGTCTCCCTGCTCACGGATTGTGCCTTGATCCAACACCACAATTTGATGGGCATCGCGAACGGTACTCAGGCGGTGGGCAATCACAATCATGGTGCGCGTTCCGGTAATCGAGCGCAGGGCAAGTTGAATTTCCCGCTCCGATTCATAATCCAAACTGGAGGTGGCCTCATCAAAGATCAGGACATCGGGATCCGCCAAGAGGGCACGGGCAATCCCCAGCCGCTGTCGCTGACCCCCAGAAAGCCGCAGGCCCCGTTCCCCCACAATCGTGCGATAGCCCAAGGGCAACTGGTGCACAAATTCATCCACCCGCGCAATGGCACAGGCCTCATAGACGGCGTCGGCACTGACCTCGGGATTGGCATAGGTGAGGTTCTCCCACAGCGTGCCATTGAAGACATCCACCTCTTGGTGGACAATGGCCAGACGGCGGCGATAGGCACGCACATCAAGGGTTTGAATATCTTGGCCGTCAATGAGAATCTGCCCCTGATCCGGCTGGAAGTAGCGAAAAAGAAGCTTGATTAGCGTGGATTTTCCCGACCCCGACCGCCCCACCAAGGCCACGGTTTGGCAGGGTTCAATGAGCAAATTAATATCCCGCAGAATGGGACGCCCCGGCGTATAGCTAAACCAGACATGTTGAAAATCCACTTTGCCGGAAAACTTGAGGCGGGGAATCTCCGCTTGCTCTAGGTCAATGGCATCCCGCCCCGGCGGCAGTTCCATAAATTCATGGAAGCGCAAAATAGAGGCATAGCGCCGCGCAAACACCTCGGACACCTGGGAGAGGGGCGTAATTTCGGCATAGGCCATACTGGCGAGGGTGTAAATCGTCATAAAGTGGCCAATGGAGACCCGTCCGGCAATCGTGGCAGCCAAGGAAAAACCCAACAACGTGAACAAACAGAATTGCACCCAGCCGGCTTGCCAAGTAATCAAATACATGTAGCCGCGATGGATGCGATCAATCACCATCTTGAACTCGCGGTCAAGGCGCTGGGTTTGACGGGCCAACTCACGGGCTTCGGTGGCAAAGGCCTTGACGGTTTTGATGTTGGTAATGATCTCGGAGGTGCGGCTTTCGGTACTTTCAATGTGGCTGTCTAGAATTTCTTCCTTTTGGATGAGACGCCGTAGGGTACGCAAAGTCATGACAAATATCAATGTAAACGAGGTGATTAACCCCAGGGCGATCGGCCAGTCCAGCCACCACAGAATGACGCCAATGCCGAGCACACGGACGGTTTTAGGAATCAGTTGGCCGGCAATTTCCGGGTAGCTCCACGTGTGGTTAGAAATGCCTTTGTTGACGCGGTTGGCAATTCGTCCCGGATTGTTTTCCTCAAAAAATTCCAAGGGCAGGGTAAGGATTTTCTCCACCGCCTTGCGGGTGTGATCGCGGCGGGCAGCCAGGGCAATCCACCAGTGGAACCATACCCCCAGCCACGGTTGAATCGGGGCGCGCACCACGGTGGCCAAAAAGACAATACCGCCCAGAACTGTGAGATTCACGCCAAAGGTATTGCTCCAGCCCGTCCATGCTTGGAGCGCTTGGGCGATCGCCACCACCGGCGGGTCAAGGGGTTGTTGGGAAAGGAGGTTGAGGACTTGGCCAATGGCATAGGGGACGAGCAAATCCACCAGTTCACAGAGACTGGCTGCGGTAATACTGGCGATCGCTGTCCACCGATAAGCGCGATAGTAACCCAGAACGGAGCGAAACGTGGCCATAAAACGAGGAGAAACACTGTTCCCATTTTAAGAAATCGTGACATCCTCCTTCCCAACCGCTTCCCACGGCTGATGCTTTCGCGGTGGGGGATTCTTGTCCCACGCCACTGTATCTAGGTTATAGACTCCCGGCAACTCGACTTGACAGGCGGTTTTCCCTAGTGTCCTTGGGTACTACATTTTTCACTCCACGGTACAATATCATTGCCGCTTGGTTGCTATCAGCAAACTATCAATTTCTCAAGTGGCGCAATGAAAGGGTGTGTCCACCCCAAACCTGCGGCAGTGGGAGGCTCCATCTGTTAAAATTTGTAGATAACCCAAGCTCTGGGGGAATTGAAGCCTGTGGGGAAGTAATCCCCCTTGAGAGCGTCACTCTTGAGACTTCGATGAAGCAGGAAGTAAGCATCAAATCTAAACAATGGAGTCTATTTGACTTGACTGGATAGGTTTGTATAAGTCTTACAGAGTGGATAACCTCAAAAATCCTACGGGTAGGGGAAACCAAAATCGTTATAATCGCTGTTGAGATTTCATTGGCGAGGCATCATGCGCGTTTACGTGTTGCTCTACAACCCAGGGACTGAAAATGAGGGCATTCATTCTCTACAACTGGGCGATCGCAACCTTATCCTGATGTTTGAAAGCGAAGACGATGCCAGTCGCTATGCCATGCTCCTAGAGGCACAGGATTTTCATCCCCCCAGCATTGTCCCCATTGATGCCAAGGAAATCGAAGAATTCTGCGAATCCTCGGGCTACACCTGTCACTTGGTTCCCGCAGGATTTGTACCGACAAACGATGCTGAGCGTCTCTTCCTAGCACCCCCTGAGCGGAACGTTGAGGAAACTGACTGGGAACGGGAAAATCGCGTGCCCCCTGCTGCCGAGGGGGAGTTTTCCGAAAGTGAACTGAATCGGTTGCGCCAGCAATTGGAAAAGCTGCTGTAGATGGTGCGGGTCTGTGCCTGTTTGATTGTCAAAAACGAGGCAGCTCATTTGGCGCGCTGTCTAGGCAGTGTTCGACCCTGGGTAGATGAGATCGTGGTGGTTGATACCGGATCAACGGATGAGACGATCGCCATCGCCCGCCGGTTTACAGAGCGCATCTTTAGCTTCCCTTGGCAGGATGATTTTGCCGCCGCCCGCAATTACGCCCTCGAACAGGCCACAGGCGATTGGATCTTGGTGATTGATGCCGATGAGGTGCTTGTGACCTTGCAGGAGCCGCCTGTGCCCCTTGGACAACAACTAGAGGGCAGTACTTTCACTGCCTATCAACTCCTACGGCGGGAAATCGGCACGGGGCAACAATTTTCTGACTTTGCCATTGTGCGACTCTTTCGCAACCTGCCAACGCTGCGCTACCAAGGACGCTTCCATGAGCAGTTGGTGTCCACGGCAGCAGAACCGCTGACCATGGGTTTGCTGGCAACGCTGCGCCTTGACCACTATGGTTATCAGCCTGCCCAAATTCAAGCCAAGATGCGCGATCGCAACATCCCGATTTTGGAACGCATCCGTGCCAGTGAAGGTCTACCTTTGCATCTGCTTTTTGCCTTGGCGGATATGTACCACGCCGTGAATAACCCCACCGCAGCCGAGGAGTGCTACCAAGAACTGTTTGAGCGGCTCTTTCCCCACCTTCTCACCGGCCAACTCCCTGAGAATGCCCCCGGTGCCCTGCCGGAAATTCTCAATCAACTGGGGCGGCGTTTGCTTGCCATCGAGGATCACGAAACATTGCAACTGTTGTGTCAGCAAAGTCTGGCGTGGTTCCCCACCTATCCTCCCCTCAATGATTTGGCCGGGCGCTGGCTGATGGCCTTAGGATTTCCCTTGGGCGCAACCGCTTATTTTGAGTACTGTCTTGAACTGGGGCGCACCGATAGCTACAGCAAACAAATGATTTTTCCCTTGGGCTATGTGCGGGAGATTGCCGCAGAACAGCTAGGACGTGCCTATGAAGCCTTGGGCGATCGCGATCGGGCGGCAGCAGCCTTTGCCCAAGCAACAGCGTTTAGCCAAGAAAAGATAAATAACAAATAAAAACGCCCTGCCGTTAGTAGCGGTACCTCTTGGGATTCAAGGCTGCCATAGGTGCATAATGAGAGCAAGGCTCTTAGGTGGAGTTTGATATTCATTGGGAAATCTTGGCCGACCGCCCTCCTATGGACATGTTTTCTCTTTTTCCCCAGGCCGCTCATCTTCTGAGGACACTGCGGCCGGGTCAACGGGAAATTAGCGAATGGCAAGGGGGAATGCTTGCGGTGTCGGCAGTGCCCGGAGCGGGCAAATCCCATGGCATGGCAGTCGGAGCAGCAGTTGCCATTGCCCGCGAAAAGCTTCATCAACAGCGGCAATTGGTAGTGGTGACCTATAGTCGTTCGGCAGTCGCCAATATTAAGGTGCGGATTCGCCAGTACCTACGGCAGATGGGCTTACCGCGGAATGGCTTTAGTGTACAGACCCTCCACAGCTTAGCGTTGAAAATTGCGACGAGTCATCCCACGGCGGGGCTGCGCTGGAGTGGTGAGAACTTAATGAGTGAGCATGAACAGCGACGCCTGTGTGTCACTTGTGTTAAGGAATGGGCGCGATCGCACCCCCAACTCCTCAAGCAACTCATCCAAGGCTGCGATACCAGTCCCCTGAGCGACATTGAACACGAAGGCCGCAAGAGTGCGTTGTTGACTGACATCTTAGTGAAGTTGGCACAAACCGTGATTAGCAGTGCCCGCAGTATGGCGTTGACGCCCCAAGATTTGCGGCAGTTGTCCCAGCAGCTTCACGCCCAAAACCCTTCAGAAGAAGAACCCTACCCTTTTCTAGAGATTGGCGCCGACCTGTTGGAACGGTATCAGCACCATCTGGCGCAACAGGAACGAATTGACTACGATGAAATGATTTTAGCAGCAGTACAGCTGCTGGAGGGGAATGAGCAGTGTCGCCAAGAATGGCAACAGCGAGTGTATGCCGTGTTTGAGGATGAGGCTCAAGACTCAACCCCCTTGCAATCGCGGTTACTGCGACTTCTTGCGGAGGACAGCACCACAGGGCAAGTGAACTTTGTGCGGGTAGGGGATCCCAATCAAGCCATTAACTCCACCTTTACGGCAGCAGATCCCCTCTTTTTTAATGAATTTTGTGATGAATGTGCCCAGCAGCAAGCTTTCTATGAAATGACTCAAGCGGGGCGATCGACCCTACTGGTCATTAGAGCAGCAAACTTTTTGGTGCGCTGGGCTAATTGCGCCCTCCAAAAGCAAGAACTCCCCTTTCGTGAGCAAGCAATTCAGCCCGTCCCGCCAACAGATCTGCAACCAGAAGCGAACCCAGACCCTTGGGGGCAAGGGGTAGAAGTTGCCCGAACAGCAACCGTTTTTGAGACCGTGCGGCAGCTAGCAGCTCGCATTTCTCAGGTCTTGGCAGAGCATCCTGACGCCTCAATCGCCGTGCTGGTGCGCACCAACCGCCAAGGGGAATTCATTGCAGATCTATTGCGATCGCCCGCTCGCTTCAGCATTGATACCGACCTTTCCGCTCAGGGGATTCCCATTCTCGATGTGTCGGGCATTGAACGGCGATCGCAAGTGCCCAAAGAGTTGCTGGATATTCTTTACTTTCTCCACTGTCCCTATTCTCCCGAAGCGGTCAAGGCAGCCCTGAGTGTGCTTCAGGAGCGCAAACGTATTTCTGTCCAAAATCTAGATCGGTTGGCCGCCCAGCCGGAGGTGTTTCTCTACCCCGGCCCTTTAGACCCTCCTGCCGAGGAATCGGTGCTGAAGGCACGGCACTACTGTCAACGTCTCCTCAAAGCCCGCCTAGAGCTGTCGCTATTTCCTTTGATCACCTACTGCGCTCAGGAACTGGGCTATGATGCCGCTGAATTGGCCACCACCGATCGCCTGATCTGCCACTTGGCACAACAGGAACCCACCCAACTGTGGGAGCGCATCCATCCCCGTTGGCAAGAACTGGTGGCAGCAGATCGCTTTGATGCTGTTGAGATGGAAGACCTCCATAGCCGCTTAGTGCGATCGGGGCAGGTGACAATCATGACCATGCATCGCGCCAAAGGTCTAGATTGGGATGCTGTGTTTGTCCCCTTCTTAGAGGCAAGAACCCTCCCCGGCGAGAGTTGGGTAGCAGCCAATGCCAAGTTCCTGAGTCCAGAAGTGGATTTTACGGATGTGGTGCGATCGCAACTACGAGCCTACGGCCATTTGCAACTGCGTGCCTCTGCCCATCAGCAACCCCTTCCCAACTGGCAAGCCGCCTATCAAAAAGCCGAGGAAGCCAAAGTTGCTGAGGAATATCGCCTGCTCTACGTGGCCATGACCCGTGCCAAGCGTTTACTGTGGCTCGCTGCCGCCCACCAAGCTCCCTTTAACTGGCACAGCTTTGATTGGCGAGGGTTTTATCAACTTCAGGACAGTGACCCTTGTCCCTTCCTCCCCGCCCTAGAGCAGAAGTTAAAAAAACATGCCACAGCTACTCGCGGCGATCGCTAAGGCTATCGCGCCCCGGCAAACGTTCCATAGCTGCCAAGACGGCCCGTTCCGCTGCTAGAATATCGCGCTCTGCGCCCCCCAAAAAAAGGCGGCCAAAGCTGCCCACCGCTGAAATCTGCAAGATATTAATGAGTGCTGCCTTTTCCGCTTCATTGGCGGCCAGGGCGGCATAGGCGGCGGGTTCCACCTCAAACACATAGAGCGTTTGCCCCGCCAGAATCATGTTGCCCCGCCGCGAGCGATTAATCAGTTGGGTGTGGTGGGCATCAATGTTGCGAATCACCTGACTGGAAATCACCCGTGGCCGTAAGCAATCCTGTACCCGAGCACCGATGGCATCTAAAATGGCTTGTCCTGCGGCTCGCACTTCCCCTTGGTTGCCCGAATGCACCTCCAATAGCCCGTAGAGTCGCTCGATAAACAGGACTCCCGGCCGCACCACCGCAGACTTCAGAGCAATGTCCAAGAGGCGATTCACATCAATCCCCGGTGAAATCTCTACCCAAAGGGAGCAGTCCCCCGGCAGGGGCAAAAACCCCTGCGCCACGGTTCCCAAATAGGCCGCGTGTTGGGGTTGAATCGAGTCGAGATAGACGTAACTGCGCAGATCAACGCCCAAGGTGGTGGATTCCTAACGTGCCAGTACCCATGATCGCCGAAAATGCCCTAGGGCAACAGCCTCTGAAGGCGGGGATCGGTAAAGTCCTCAATACAGACCTCGGCTCCTGCGGCTTGAAGTGCCGTTTCCGATTGGGTGGTTAAGACTCCCCAGCAGTGCATCCCTGCCCGCACCGCCGCCAGCACCCCTGCCACCGCATCCTCAAAGACCAGACAATGCTGCGGCAACACCTGCAACCGCTCTGCCACCAGGAGATAGCATTCGGGATCCGGCTTGCCCCGCTGCACATCCTGCTCCATCACCACCGTATCGAAAAAATCCCCCACCCCCTCGCAGGAAAGTACTAACTCGACATTGGCAGCGCAGGCAGAGGTGCCCAAGCCCAAGCGATAGCCTTTTTCCTTGGCACTTTTGAGAAAGGGCAATAGCCCCGGCAACAGTTCCAAATTCGGTGCCAGTAGTTCTCGAAACACCGCCTCTTTGCCCGCACCCCAGCGTTGTACTTCCGCCTCACTCACGGGTCGCCCTAGGAGTTCCGGCAGGAGTTCGGCGTTGCGTTTGCCCCCCATTTGTCGCAGCTGTTCGAGGTTGATGTGCTGTCGCAGTTCAGGGGTACGTTCTACATAAATGCGCCAAGCTTCAAGGTGGTAGGGCATGGTGTGGCAAATTACGCCGTCCATGTCGAAAATCAGGGCACGTTCGCAGGGTTCAGCAGCAAGAAACTCGGAAATATTATCCATTGGAGAAAAATTTGGGCATCCGCAAGTGTAGTCTATCGCCTTTTGCCTTGGGACTAAAGAGGCTAATCGATATAATCAATGGGATTTTGCCGCAGGCTAGACCACAAAATCTCAAATACGGGCAACCGCACCTGCAAAAAAATGAGTCAACATCTACAGTAGTAGTAATTGGCCAGACAAAAACACGCCAAAGTGGACGTGTTAAGATGAGTGTTACCAGCACGCAGGAGCCATTAGGGGAAGGGTCATGTTTGAACGCTTTACAGAAAAAGCCATTAAAGTCATTATGCTGGCACAGGAAGAGGCTCGCCGCCTCGGCCACAACTTTGTCGGTACCGAACAAATTCTCCTCGGATTGATTGGTGAAGGTACCGGTGTGGCTGCTAAGGTTCTACGTTCTATGGGTGTGAACCTCAAAGATGCCCGCATCGAAGTTGAAAAAATTATTGGCCGTGGGTCTGGTTTTGTCGCGGTGGAGATTCCCTTTACCCCCCGTGCCAAGCGAGTGTTGGAACTCTCTCTTGAAGAAGCCCGCCAACTGGGGCACAACTATATCGGCACCGAGCACCTGCTGCTAGGTTTGATTCGCGAAGGCGAAGGGGTGGCGGCACGGGTTCTAGAAAATCTGGGGGTTGATTTGTCGAAAGTGCGCACCCAAGTGATTCGCATGCTGGGTGAAACCGCAGAAGTAACCGCCGGTGCCAGCCAAGGACGTACCAAAACACCGACGCTGGACGAATTTGGTGCCAACCTCACCCAAATGGCCATTGACGGCAAGTTAGATCCCGTGGTGGGTCGGCAAAAAGAAATTGAGCGGGTGATTCAAATCCTCGGTCGTCGCACCAAAAATAACCCCGTCTTGATCGGCGAACCGGGGGTAGGTAAAACTGCCATTGCTGAAGGCCTTGCCCAGCGCATTGCCAATAAAGATGTCCCCGATATTCTCGAAGACAAACGGGTGGTCACCCTCGATATTGGCCTATTGGTGGCGGGCACCAAATACCGGGGTGAGTTTGAAGAGCGCCTCAAAAAAATCATGGACGAGATCCGCCAAGCCGGGAATGTGATCTTGGTCATTGATGAGGTGCATACCCTGATTGGGGCAGGGGCCGCAGAAGGGGCCATTGATGCGGCCAATATCCTCAAGCCTGCCTTGGCGCGCGGGGAGCTGCAGTGCATTGGCGCCACCACCTTGGATGAGTACCGCAAACACATTGAGCGGGATGCTGCCTTGGAACGCCGCTTCCAGCCGGTGATGGTGGGTGAACCCTCTGTGGAGGAAACGATTGAGATTCTCTACGGTCTGCGAGAACGCTATGAGAAGCACCACAAACTGAAAATTTCCGATGAAGCTCTCGAGGCGGCAGCGAAGCTGTCCGATCGCTACATTAGCGATCGCTACTTGCCCGACAAGGCCATTGACCTGATTGACGAAGCCGGCTCACGGGTGCGCCTGATTAACTCGCAACTCCCCCCTGCGGCCAAGGAGCTAGATCGCGAATTGCGGCAAGTGCTCAAAGAAAAAGACGATGCTGTGCGGGCGCAAAACTTTGACAAAGCAGGTGAATTGCGCGATCGCGAGATGGAATTGAAAGCACAAATTCGTGCCATTGCCCAGCAGAAAAAAGCTGAAATGGCCAACGGTGAGGAGGAAACCCCCGTCGTCACCGAAGAGGACATTGCCCACATTGTTGCCTCTTGGACGGGGGTACCCGTCAGCAAGCTCACCGAAAGCGAATCGGAAAAACTGTTGCACATGGAGGAGACCCTGCACCAACGGGTCATTGGCCAAGATGAAGCCGTCAAAGCCATCTCCCGTGCCATTCGCCGTGCTCGTGTCGGTCTGAAAAACCCCAACCGTCCCATTGCCAGCTTCATCTTCTCTGGGCCGACCGGTGTCGGTAAAACGGAGCTGACAAAAGCCTTGGCCGCCTACTTCTTCGGCTCTGAAGAGGCAATGATTCGCCTCGATATGTCTGAGTACATGGAGCGGCACACCGTTTCTAAGCTTATTGGTTCGCCTCCCGGCTATGTGGGCTACAACGAGGGCGGTCAACTTACTGAGGCGGTGCGGCGGCGTCCCTACACGGTGGTGCTCTTTGACGAAATTGAGAAAGCCCACCCCGATGTCTTTAACCTGCTGCTGCAAATCCTTGAGGATGGTCGTCTCACCGACTCTAAAGGGCGTACCGTTGACTTCAAGAATACCCTTTTGATCATGACCTCAAACATTGGCTCGAAGGTGATTGAGAAGGGCGCTGGTGGCCTTGGCTTTGAGTTTGGCACCGAGGATGCTGCCGAATCGCAATATAACCGCATTCGCTCCTTGGTGAATGAGGAATTAAAGCAGTACTTCCGCCCTGAGTTCCTCAACCGCTTGGATGAGATCATTGTCTTCCGTCAATTGACGAAGGATGAGGTCAAGCAAATTGCCGACATTCTCCTTAAGGAAGTGTTCTCGCGCCTCACAGAAAAAGGCATTACCTTGGAGGTGACCGAGCGCTTCAAGGATCGGCTGATTGATGAGGGTTATAATCCCAGCTATGGGGCGCGGCCACTGCGGCGGGCAATTATGCGTCTCCTAGAAGACACCTTGGCTGAGGAAATTCTCTCCGGCCGCATCCGTGAAGGGGATACTGCTCTCATTGATGTGGATGAAGCGGGGCAAGTGAAGATCCAAGCTCAACCTCGGCGTGAGCTATTGCCCCAAGGGGTTGAGTAGGGCACTGGCTTGCTGCGCCAGACTCACCGCAGGGGTTGAGGGCAAATCCCCAAAAGCGGCGGTGTCTGATTATCGGCAACGCAGGATTCATTCTCTAGCCCTGTAACTACGTCAGCGACCCCGTTTACCCTTTTGCACCGGCGCTGGGGACGGGGTTTTATATTGCTCTGGAACGGCGAAAATGACCCCCGTTTTGATACACGAGGGCAAGGGCAGTATTGCCTTGAGGGCGGGGGAACTTTAAGGCAAAAGCAATGGCAGGAACCCCAGCGGAGCCGGCTGCCAATCGCCACGCCAATCCAGAAGCTGTACTAACACCAAGTAACCGATACCCAGTAGCAGGGAAATCACACCGGTGACGATCGCCACCCATTTGCCCGATGACCCTTGAGACACCCTAAACCTCCTATTCATTCTTGAGTCGCAATACAGCCATAAAGGCTTCTTGGGGCACATCCACCCGCCCAATTGATTTCATCCGTTTTTTACCCGCCTTTTGTTTTTCGAGGAGCTTGCGTTTGCGCGTCACGTCACCACCGTAGCACTTGGCCAAGACATCCTTGCGTAAGGCGGGAATGCTTTCACTGGCAATTACCCGTGAACCAATGGCGGCTTGAATGGGAATCTTGAACTGGTGGCGTGGGATCAAATCCTTGAGTTTGCTGACAAGAGCACGTCCTACATAGTAGGCTTTATCGCGGTGGACAATCGCTGCCAAGGAATCCACGGGGTCATTATTGATGAGAATATCCAGTTTCACCAGATCATTGGGACGATAGCCAATGAGGTGGTATTCCATACTGGCATAGCCCCGCGATCGCGACTTCATTTCATCAAAAAAGTCTGTCACAATCTCCGCCAAGGGGATTTCATAGACCAAGGTGGTACGCCCTTGGGTAAGGTAGCGCATATCCTTAAAGATGCCCCGCCGCGACTGCGCCAATTCCATCAGCGTGCCCACGTAGGTTTCGGGGGTAATCATTTCCAGTTGCACGTAGGGTTCTTCGATTTTTTCGCGGTATTGGGGTTCCGGCAGCTGGCTGGGGTTGTCAATCATCAGGACTTCCCCTTTGACGGTGGTGACGCGGTAAACCACCGACGGCGCCGTAATAATCAAATCAAGGTTATACTCCCGCTCCAAGCGCTCTTGGATAATTTCCATGTGCAGCAGCCCCAAAAAGCCGCAGCGAAACCCAAGGCCCATGGCACTGGAGGTTTCCGGCTCGTAGTGCAGCGAAGCATCATTGAGCTTCAATTTTTCAAGGGCTTCCCGCAGATCCTCAAACTGATCAGCATCGGTGGGAAAGAGACCGCAAAAGACCATGGGTTTGGCTTCAGCGTAACCGGGGAGGGGTTCGCCGGCGGGGTTGTGTGCCAATGTCATCGTATCGCCGACACGGGCATCGCCCACAGCTTTTATGGCGGCGGCAAGGTAGCCCACTTCTCCGGCATGGAGACTGTCCACGGGTTTTTGATGAGGAGCAAGAACCCCCAGCTCATCAATGTCGTACTCTTTGCCAGCGGCCATCAGGCGAATGCGATCGCCCTTGCGCACCACCCCATCCATGACCCGAAAATAGACGATCACGCCTCGGTAGGCATCGTAGTAGCTATCGAAAATGAGTGCCCGCAGGGGTTGATCTACCGTATCGCGGGGGGGCGGCACCAAATGGACGATGGATTCTAGAATGTCCTCAATGCCAATTCCCTCCTTGGCAGAGGCTAGAACGGCTTGGGAGCAATCAAGGCCAATAATCTCCTCGATCTCTGCCTTCACCCGCTCAGGTTCAGCCCCCGGCAGATCAATTTTATTGAGAACGGGAATAATCTCTAAATTGTGCTCCAACGCCAGATAAACATTGGCCAAGGTTTGCGCTTCCACCCCTTGGGAAGCATCCACAACAAGGAGTGCCCCTTCACAGGCCGCCAGCGATCGCGACACCTCGTAGGAAAAATCCACGTGGCCGGGGGTATCAATCAAATTCAAGATGTAGGTTTCGCCATCGCGAGCGGTGTAGGTCATGCGGGCAGCTTGCAGCTTAATCGTAATCCCCCGCTCCCGCTCCAGTTCCATATTGTCGAGAAACTGTTCTTTCATTTCACGGGGATCCACTGTGCCCGTAAATTGCAGCAGGCGATCGGCAAGAGTTGATTTACCGTGATCAATGTGGGCAATGATCGAGAAATTGCGAATGTGGGAAACGGGGACGTCGGTCATACCAGCGAGGGTAACCTTAACAAAATGCAAAACTCCTTTCTTGATTCTAAGCCTCCCTGTCCGATTGTGCTGAGAATTCAGTGCTACGATAGAGATCAACTGCCGGGATGTAGCGCAGCTTGGTAGCGCATCTGCTTTGGGAGCAGAGGGTCGCAGGTTCAAATCCTGTCATCCCGATTCGGAACTGCACGTTAGGGCTTTACGCTGCCTAGAACGATTTGTCCATACAATCTGCGCTAGATTAGCTTCAGGCCTTTTGGATACGTATTCGTTAATGCTAACGGTTCCACGCACAATTTGCCTTGGATTTCTGGCAGTGATTGCGGTGGGAACACTGCTCCTATGCTTGCCTTGGTCCACCACTCATGGCCAGTGGAATCCCTTGGTCATTGCTTTATTTACCGCCACATCGGCAGTTTGTGTAACGGGTCACATCATTGTTGATACGGCCACCCATTTTTCCCCCTTTGGTCAGTGTGTGATTCTGCTGCTCATTCAGATAGGGGGCTTGGGCTACATGACGGCCACGACGTTCTTGATTATTTTGTTAGGACAAAAGTTTAATCTGCGGCAAAAAATTGCGGTGCAGCAAGCGTTGGATCGAAGGGGACTACAAGGGGCACGTCAACTCGTGCGCTCCATCTTGGGGGTAACCTTTCTTTTTGAACTGACGGGGGCTTTATTTCTATGGTTGATTTTCCGCCAAGAGTATCGCGATCGCCACGCGCTGTGGCTGGCGGTCTTTCACAGCGTTAGTGCGTGGAACAATGCTGGGTTTAGTCTCTTTAGCGACAACTTGGTCAAGTATCAAACCTCCGTGCCTTTGAATTTGGTCATTTCACTGCTAATCATTTTCGGGGGCATTGGCTATGAGGTGATTTTTGAGTTTTACCTTTGGCTGCGGGAGCATTTGCGCCACTGGGGCAAGCCCGCCTACTTGATCCGCAGGGCAAGTCAAATGAGCTTTAGCTTGAATTTCAAGATTGTTACCAGTACCACAGCAATCCTGCTGATTTTGGGCACCGTCATGCTCCTATTCACGGAGATGCGATCGCCAGAGCGATTTGGTCAATTTTCCTTTGATCAAAAACTGCTCTTGGCATGGTTTCAGTCCGTCACGGCGCGAACGGCAGGGTTTAATACCGTCAACATCGGTGAATTTAGCAATAGTGGGCTATTTATTTTGATTGCCCTGATGTTTATCGGCGGCAGTCCCGGCGGCACCGCCGGCGGCATTAAAACAACCACCTTGCGGATTCTGGCAGGGATTACCAAGTCGGCCCTCCAAGGCAAAGAGGTGGTGCTGCTCTACCGCCGCCAAGTGCCTCCCTCCCTGATCATGAAAGCGGTGGCGGTGGCCTTTGGCTCCATGTTTACCGTCCTAGTTTCAACCACCCTGATTGCGATCGCCGACCCTCAGCAGAACTTTATCAACATTCTCTTTGAGGCCGTCTCCGCCTTTGGCACCGTTGGTCTTTCAACCGGCATTACCGCCAATCTGTCGGTTTTTTCCAAGCTGGTGTTGATTGTAACTATGTACATTGGCCGTGTGGGGATTCTGCTGCTGATGGCCGCTATCGTGGGCGATCCCCAGCCTTCCAATGTGCAATACCCAGAGGAAAATCTCTTGGTTGGTTAGGGGGCTGCATACTCCGCAATGGCGGCAGCCATCTCTTGAGTGCCCACCGGTTCTTGGCCGGGAGCGGCCAAATCGTAGGTGACGTATCGCCCTTCTGCAATGACTTTTTCCACCGCGGCTTGCAGACGGCGGGCTGCTGCCATTTCGCCTAGGTGTTGCAGCATCAACACCCCCGAAAGAATCAAGGCGGTGGGGTTGGCTTTGTTTTGGCCTGCGTATTTAGGGGCGGAACCGTGAATCGCTTCAAAAACCGCGTATTCATCACCGATGTTGGCGCCGGGAGCCACCCCCAGGCCGCCGATCATGCCGGCACACAGGTCGGAAAGAATGTCGCCGTAGAGGTTGGGCATCACCATCACATCGTAGAGTTCTGGCTTCTGCATTAACTGCATGCACATGTTATCCACGATGCGATCCTCAAAGGCAATCTCAGGGTAACGGCCGGCAACTTCACGGGCACGTTCGAGGAAAAGGCCATCGGTAAACTTCATGATATTGGCTTTGTGAACTGCCGTCACTTTCTTGCGATCGTTGGCGTTAGCATATTTGAAGGCAAACTCAACAATGCGATCGCTTCCCCTGACGGAAATCGGCTTGACGCCAATGGCCGCATCCTCCGGAATCGGCTTACCCGCTAGATCGCTCAAAAAAGCGCGGGCTTGAGCTGCTTCAGGACTGGTGTACTCAAACTCAATCCCCGCGTAGAGGTCTTCGGTATTCTCGCGCACAATGACAAGGTCAATGTTTTGAAAATAGCTTTTCACCCCCACAATGGATTTAGCAGGCCGCAGGTTCGCATAGAGATTGAGCCGCTTGCGGATCTCGACATTCACAGAACGAAAGCCAGTCCCCACAGGCGTGGTAATCGGTCCTTTGAGGGCCGTTTTTGTGCTTTTGATGGCATCGAGAACGTGTTCGGGCAAGGGGGTACCGTAGCGTTCCATCATGTCCACGCCGGCATCCACCACCACCCAGTCAATTTTGACGCCCGTGGCATCAATGGCAGTGCGAGCCGCTGCGGCAACCTCAGGACCAATACCGTCACCGCGAATTAAGGTAACAGCGTGAGACACGAGTGCTCTCTCCCTATGCAGAACTTCAAGACAGAGGTACTAGGAGGGTATGATGCAGCTAAATTAGCTTCACCGTGCGTAGGGTGTGAAACAAAATTGCCGCTAAGGCGATCGCGCCCCCCACAATAGCAAGGTACAAAACAAGTCCCATCGTTTTTCTCCTCAACGTGCAGTCGTTTGCCTTGGGATGACAAACACCCTAGGCCGTGCCTACAAAACTAACATCACTAAAGCGTTTTTGTGCCTCACTGACAGGAAGATTTTTCCCTTCCTCTTGCCAGTAGTTAATGATTTCGGTGGCACGGTTGAGAAGTTCAATGCGCTCGGCTTCCGTAATCCAAGATTTTTTCTCTAACTCTGCCTTAAGAAGTTCCCAAGCATCGGTGCGCGGCCAAAAAAAGTAGGAGGTGAGGGGGCTTGTCCCTTTGCCAACAATTTGATCGACAGCGATCGCCACGTCTTTTTCTAACCAAAGCACTCTCAGGGTAAAGCGGGACAATTCCAACCTCCTAAAACTCGTTTTTGACAAAAGTCCATCCTTTATAATAACCAATCAGGCCAACGGCATACAAGTTTCTGGAGAGCTACAGTTGAGTACCCCCTGTGCCTGTGTCTTTTTTGATATTGATGGGGTGATTCGCGATGTCAGTCGTTCCTATCGCCGTGCCCTCGCCGATACCGTTGAGCATTTTACGGGGGGTGCCTATCGTCCCAGTCAAAAGGAAATTGACGACCTCAAGGCAGAAGGCTGTTGGAATAATGACTGGGAAGGGTCGCGTGAACTCATTTATCGCTACTTTGAGCGCCAAGGAAAAGACCGCGCCCAAGTGCCCTTGGACTACGAACGTCTGGTGATCTTTTTTGAGGAGCGCTATAGCGGCCAAAATTGGTCTGGCTATATTCAAGATGAACCGCTGCTGGTGGATATGGCCTACTTTCAAGCCCTCGATCAGGCCCAGATCCGCTGGGGGTTTGTTAGTGGTGCCACGCGGGACTCAGCAGAATATGTCTTGAAACGCCGCTTAGGTCTAGACCGCCTCCTGTTGATTGCCATGGAAGATGCCCCCGGCAAACCCGACCCCACAGGACTCCGAATGGCCTACCGTCAGGCTACGGATCAAGAAACGATTCCCGCCTTTTATGTGGGGGATACGGTGGCGGATATGCAAACCGTGGTCAATGCGCGCAAAGAACAGGCACTAACCCCGTGGATTGCCCTTGGGGTCATTCCTCCCCATGTCAAGCTGGAAGACCGGCAACGCTACGGCGATCGCCTGCGCGCAGCAGGAGCCAGTGCTGTCTTTGCGCAAACCCGCGACATTACCCCAGCGGTGGTGGCAGTGTTCTTAGCACAATTGGCCGACCGCGACTGAAACTGCGGGCAATGAGATCACAGCGTTCATTGCCGACATCACCACAATGGGCAGGCACGTGGTGCCACTGCACTAAGGAATCGTTGAGGGCATCTAAGGCCTGCCAGAGATCTTGGTTAAGAACAGGCTTATTGGCTGCAGTTTTCCAGCCCCGCCGTTTCCAGTGGTGGATCCACTCGGTAATGCCTTTGAGGACATACTCGCTGTCGGTGTAAAGGGCGATCGCCCTCCCCGGTGCCAGTTGGCGCCATGCTTTGAGAGCTTCAATGGCCGCCTGCAATTCCATGCGATTATTCGTGGTGGCGGGGTGGTGTCCCCCTAGTTCTTGCACAGAGCCATCCGCAAAGTAAATGACCACGCCCCAACCCCCTGGTCCCGGATTGCCTTCGCAGGCACCATCGGTATAGATGGCATGAATGTGGGTCATGAGTCTCGATACTCTCCAAATGCTGCAAATAAAAAAGGGTGGCCAGAACACCACCCTGCAAACAAATGAATACCAAAGACTACTTGATGCTGACTTTGGCGCCGGCTTCCTCCAGTTCTTTCTTGGCCGCTTCGGCGTCTTCTTTGGTGACTCCTTCTTTCACGGGTTTGGGTGTCGATTCCACCACTTCCTTGGCTTCCTTGAGACCCAAGCCGGTCAAGGAACGCACTACTTTCAGCACGGCAATCTTCTTGTCGGCGGGGACTTCTTCGAGAATCACATCGAAAGCAGTCTTCTCTTCGACCTCTTCTGCGGGAGCAGCCGCCGCACCACCGGCCACCGGAGCGGCAACGACCATTCCGCCAACAGGCGCAGCGGCACTGACGCCAAAGGCCTCTTCAATTTGCTTGACCAGCTCGGCGGCTTCCAGCAGGGTCAAGGATTTCAACTTCTCGAGAATTTCATCGGTTGCAGCAGACATAGTGAACTCCTATTACGTCAAAGTTACAAAATGAAAACAGATGGCTTCCCAAAGGAAACCGAAAGCAGGATCGATCTAAGCCGCGCCTTTGTCGGCGATCGCCTGTGTTGCCCGCGCCAAGGAAGCGGGAACCTCCTTGATGCCAATGGCAATCTTCGCTGTGACGGCATTGAGGGCACCGGCAATCTGCGCCATGAGTTGTTCTTTGGAGGGCAGATCACCAATGGCCTTTACTTGCGCTTCGTCAAGGGCACGTCCCTCCATGACCCCACCGCGGAGGGTGGTTTTTTTCGTGGCCTTTTGGAATTCTTGGTAGGCCTTGATTGTACCCCCAATATCATCCTTGACCAAGAGGAACGCCGAAGGTCCCTTGAGGAATTGGGTCATGGGTTGCCAAGTGTCACTGTCTTTGACCGCCAATTCCATCAGCGTATTTTTCGTGACCTTGCAACTGGTATTGCACTTGCGCAAGCGTTGTCGCAAATCCTTCATCTCAGCATCGGTGAGACCTTGGTAGTCAATCACCAGTGCCATTTGTGACTCGCTCAGGCGTTCCTTTAGCTCCGCCACAATTTCTTTTTTGTTTGCTAGCGTGCGTCCCACGCACATCACCTCCTGTAGTCAGTGAAAGAAAAACCCCAGCAGTGGTGCCGGGGCGATCGCCCAATCCCAATGGATGGACTTCGCAAACCTCGGCAGGAAGATTATGTCTAAGCCAGACCCCTGCGGTCTTCGGTTTCCGTCTTGAGTTGTCAGGTATTGGGCAATAGGCAAGTCTTCCTTAGGCGGCTTCGGCCAGTTTTAGCTCCTGCAGGGCATTGATGTCCACCTGAATGCTCGGCCCCATCGTTGCAGCCACATAGACACTGCGCCAGTAGCGACCCTTGGCACCACTCGGGCGGTTGCGGTCAATGCTCTCTTGCAGTGCCTTGAGGTTCACCAGCAGGTCTTCGGCGCTGAAGCTGGCTTTGCCAAAGAGCACATGGACAATGCCGCTGCGATCGGCGCGGAATTCCACTTTCCCTGCTTTGAACTCCTGAATGGCTTGGGACAGATCAAAGGTCACTGTCCCGGCTTTGGGGGAGGGCATTAGCCCCCGCGGACCAAGAATCCGCCCCACCTTGGCCACTTGGGGCATCATATCGGGAGTGGCAATGAGCAGATCAAAGTCCATCCGCCCCTTTTGAATTTCGTCAATGAGTTCCTCTGAACCCACCACATCGGCACCGGCGGCATTGGCTTCCGTCACCTTTTCCCCGCGGGCAATCACGGCCACCCGAATGGTTTGACCGGTGCCTTTGGGAAGAGCCACGGTGGCCCGCAACTGCTGATCTGTATATTTGGGATCAATGCCCAAGCGGATGTGGGCTTCTGCCGATTCGGGAAACTTGGCCGTGGCCGTTTCCTTGAGCAGTTGCAAGGCCTCTAGGGGAGCGTAGGGACGATCCTCTACCTTGGCATAGAGTTCGCGCAGTCGTCGCGAGAGTTTACGCATCAGAATTTACCTCCACGGGGTACCAACGAAACGAAGTTTCTCCCCCAACACAACAAGGGATTCAACAGGAACACACTCAGAAAGCTTTAGTCGGTAATGGTCACGCCCATATTGCGAGCAGTGCCTTCGATAATCCGCATGGCCGCTTCAATGTCGTTGGCATTGAGATCCGGCATTTTCTTCTCGGCAATTTCCCGCAGTTGGGCACGGGTGATGCTGCCCACTTTTTTCTTGTTGGGTTCGCCAGAGCCTTTTTCAATGCCGGCAGCTTTTTGAATCAGCACGGAAGCGGGTGGGGTTTTCAGAACAAAGGTGAAACTACGATCTTCATAGACCGAGATTTCAACAGGAACCACCATCCCCACCTGATCGGCGGTGCGAGCATTGTACTCTTTGCAGAACATCATGATGTTCACACCGTGCTGACCAAGGGCCGGACCAATGGGGGGGGCAGGGTTGGCTTTACCCGCTTGAATGGCAAGCTTGATAACTGCGACGACCTTTTTCGCCATAGTGAGTTAGCGTCCTAATCTACTTTTTCCACTTGAGTCACTTCGAGTTCGACCGGGGTTTCGCGGCCAAAAATCGAGAGTAATGCTTTCAGTTTGCTGCGCTCAGCACTGACTTCAATTACCTCTCCCTCAAAGTCCCTAAAAGGACCACTGAGAACTTTGATTTTATCACCAGTGTTGAGATCAATGCGGTGAACCGGTTCTTGTTCTTGGGCTTTGCGGAAGATGCGATCCACTTCGGCCGGACTCAGGGGCATGGGCTTAACGTGACCGCGTCCCCGGCCTGTACTGCGGCGTTGCTCGGCACCGACAAAGTTAATCACATTGGGGGTGTTTTTAATCACCTGCCAAGCTTCATCATCAATTTGCCATTCACCTGTTTCGGGCGACTGCTGTGCTCGCACTTGAACAAGAACATAACCGGGAAAAACTTTTTCCTCAATGGTTTGCCGCGAGCCATCTTTCTTGATTTTGATGACGGGGGTTTGGGGAATTTCAATGCGAAAGATGCGATCGGCCACATCTAACGTATGGAGCCGCTGCTCGATGGTGCTTTTCACTTTTTTTTCGCAGCCAGAGGCCACTTGCACGGCATACCAAAACCGTTTGACCTTGCCGGCCTGATCCCCTTCAGCCACTTCAACGGTGTCGTCAAGAGGATCGCTTAGATAAGAATGATCAGTAAATTCACTCACCATAGGCGCGTACTCGTAGAAGTCTTTGGCTGTCTAGAAAATCAGTGTGGCCAGCCAGCGAAAAAGTTCATCCACTAGGTAGATGACAGCAGCTGAAAGGGAAACGATGAGAATTACTGCCGCAGATTCGCCAATCAGACGCTGGCGATCGGGCCACACCACTTTGCTGAGTTCTTCCTTGGTTTCGCGGAAAAACTCGGTTGGATTAAAGCCACTAGTGGGTTTTTCGCCTTCGGTACTCTTGGTCACGGCGGCACTCCTTGAGGCGGGGGCAGCCCGTTGCTACCCGTTTAATTCAGCGCGATTTATTATCATAGCAGGTTTCTTCTCTTTGGGAAATCCCGATGTTTGATTGCTTGCGATCGCGCACCCTCACGACCGCCATGGGTGAGGTGGCCTATGTCACCAATGAGTTGACCGCTGCCCGTGACTGCCCGCCTCTATTTTTTTGGCATGGCTTTGGCGGTGGCTCCAGCCACTATGAGTGGTCAGCAGTTTATCCGGCCTTTGCCGCTGAGTATCCCTTTTTTGCTTTGGATTTGCCGGGGTGGGGCGCCTCTGAGCATCGCGATCAATCCTATACGGTGGCGGGGTATGTGGATCACTTGCTAGAGTGCCTTGACCGGTTGACAACTGAACCGGCGGTGGTGATCACCTCTTCGCTGACGGCAGCCTTTGCCATCCAAGGGGCGATCGCCCATCCCCAACGCTTCCGTGGCCTCATTCTCACTTGTCCGACGGGATTGAGTGATTTTGAGCAAGACTACCGTCAGACCCCCCTTGCCCAGATTGCCCGCCAGCCCTATGTGGATACAGTCTTTTATCGCCTTGGGGTGGCCAATTCCCTGAGTGTGCAGTCCTTTATGGCTAATCAACAATTTGCGCGACCGAGCCGCATCAGCCCCGAAATGGTTGCCACCTATACCGAAGTGGCGCAGTCAGGGGGGGCAGAATTTGCGGTACTGGCCTTTGTGCGGGGTGATCTCTGCTGCGATCTCAGTCGCTTTTTGCCCCACCTAACAGTGCCGACCTATATTGTTTGGGGAGAACAGGCAAAGCTCCCCCCTGTGGCCGTCGGACAGCGCTTGGCACGGTTAAATCCTGAGGCGATTCGCGCCTTTGAGGTGATTCCGGAGGTGGGACTCACCCCCCAGTTGGAGTCTCCTGCTTTAATGATCGCCTTGATCGATCGCTACCTTGGCCAGTTGCTGGCCTCCCCTTGAGGCGATGCCTTAACGCTGGGCATTGGCCGTGGCGGGTAGGGTTGTGCCATAGACACGGGGGCGATCGCCCTGAGCCAATTGGGTGCTGCCTTGAGTATCCACCGCCCAGATCGTGGCTTTGGGGTTCCCCATGGTTTGGGTTTGAAAGAGCACTCGCTGCGGATCCGTGCTGCTCCAGCCTAGGAGGGTGGCAAAGTCATATTCATCCGCCGTGGGATAAACCGTAGCCACATGACCCACCCCCGCCTGCCAAATCCAGGCACTGTCACTAATTAAATCAGTGGCAAACAAGCCGCCAAGCTGGCGCACCAAGAGACGATTGCCCGTTTCTGACCAACCGACAGGCACCAGTACGGCAATCAAACCTTGGCCTTGGGGTACCTCTGCCAAAAATTCACGGGGCATTTCCTTGAGGCTCTCAATCCGCTGCTGGTTGCCGGTCTGGCGATCGCGAATTTCAAGAATGCTCACTAGTTGTTGCCGCTGTGCCTCGGGATGAGCCGTAAAGTAGAGGGTGGCCTGTGCCACATAGCGGCCATCGGGAGAGACGTATTGGGGGGTTTGTTGAGTGAAGCGGAGAGATTTCTTAGCTTTTAGGGCAGCGGTATGGCCGTCGTCAATCCATTTCCAAGGAAGCGGGAAGGGACTCTGGAGGGGATCCGTCACCACAGTTTCTACGGGTTGATCGGGGGTGGGCGATCGCTGAGCTTGAGCTGGGGTCATAGGGGCAATTGCGAGGGCGGTCAGCATCCCACAGACTGAGGAGGTCAAAAAGCCCCGCCACGGCTCAAATCGGGTTACCATGAGGTCACTCCTCTGAAATAAAATTTGCTTGTTTTATTGACAGTTTGGTTAAACAAATGATGACGGCTCCTCACACCTCTAGCATAGCAATTGGCCTAGGCCGATCGCGCCAAAATTAACGAAGTTTTATGCTCTTGACAGAATTAGTCAAAAAATCTCGCAACTATTTGCATTCATTGGCAGTCATTGAGATCCACGACCAGTGGCTTCCCCTCAGCTCACCCTCGCTGAAAGATGCCGGCACGGCTCCCCATCGGTTGAATAGTCAAGGTCATCTGGCTTGGCCCAAGGGGCAGCAATCCCTCTGGTTGGGACAGCGGATCGCGGTGCCGGAGACCGTTCAAGGCTACCGTGTGGCGGGCTTAGTCCTCCGCCTTGACCTCACGTGGTGGGCCGATCGCGCCACGGTGTATGTCAACGGGCAGGCGGTACATCAGGGGGATTTGTTTGATCATTCCGTCAGTCTCTGCCTAGGGGAGGCGGTGACCCCCGGCCAAAGCTGGGAGGTGGTATTGCACCTGATCAGTCCTGCCCATGATGAGGGTGCTTTGGTGAGATCGGCTCTGCGGTTTGAATCGCCAACGGGAATTGATCCCGACTTTGTGGCCACCGAGCTGGAGATTCTAGAAATCTTTGCCGAAACGCTTAACCTCCAACCCCTTGAACCCCTCCTCAAAGAAGGTCTAGACACCCAAGGGCAGCGCTCCATCCTCGATCCGTTGCTGGCGGAGATCCACGAGAAAATGCAGGCGATCGCCACCCCCTTGGGGGATTTCACGATGCACCTCTGTGGCCATGCCCATCTAGACTTGGCTTGGCTGTGGCCGATCGCCGAAACATGGCAAGTGGCACAGTTCACTTTTAGATCTGTATTGCAGCTTAAGGAGTGCTATCCCGAACTCACCTTTACCCATTCCACCCCTGCCCTCTACGCCTATTTGCAAACCCATGTCCCGCCACTGTTTGGCCAGATTCAGGAGGCGGTGGCGGCCGGTTGGTGGGAGGTGGCGGCAGGCCTGTGGGTAGAAGCGGAACTCAATCTCATTGACGGCGAGGCCATTGCCCGCCAGATTCTCTATGGTCAGCAGTATGTACAGCAGGCCTTTGGTGAGATTAGTCCCATTGCTTGGTTGCCTGATACCTTTGGCTTTCCGGAACGGCTCCCCAGCTTCTTGGCCCAAGGGGGAATTCGCTACTTTGTTACCCAAAAATTGCGCTGGAATGACACCACGCGCTTTCCCTACAGCTGGTTTGTTTGGCAAGATGTGGCAGGGGCTGAGGTACATGCCTTGATGTCGGCGCCCATAGGTGAGGGTATTGATCCGGTGAAGATGGCGGCCTACGCCCAACAGTGGTGGCAAGAAACGGGATCCCGGCGCAGTCTGTGGCTTCCCGGTGTCGGGGATCATGGCGGTGGACCAACCGCAGACATGCTAGAACGAGTACGACGCTGGCAACGCCTTGGCGGTATTGGTCCGCAGTGGCAGTGGACAACGGTGCGGCAGTATCTAGAGCAGTTAACTCAGGAAACCCCCCCAACCGACCGCTGGCAAGGGGAGCTGTACTTGGAATTCCATCGCGGTTGCTACACCACTCACGGTGATCAGAAGGCGGCCCACGATCGCGCCCAACGGCAACTGCAAGAGGCGGAACGCTGGTGTGCCCTGGCGGCAATCACGACTTCTTTTGCCTACCCCAGAGAAGAACTCAAAGCCTGTTGGCAGCAACTGCTCTTTAACCAGTTTCACGATATTTTGCCCGGCTCCTCGATTCCAGAGGTCTATGCCGAGGTGAATGCGACATGGCAAGAACTCTTGACAAAAACGGCAGCCTTCCTTGATGCAGCACAAACGGCGCTGTGTGACTCAATCAACTACGGGGAACCGCCCGTGGCAGGTGCTATTCCTGTGGTTATTTTCAACGGCGAGGTGGGCGATCGCGCCGGGGTGATCCACATTGACTTGGCGCAGCTACCGCAGGGGATTCCCTCTTGGCGGGTGTATTGTCCCCAGGGCAACTACGATCTCCCTGCCCAGTTGAATCCTCCCCAAGGTTGCTTGACATTTTGGACCCCGGAGGTGCCGGGGATCGGCTACACCCTGCTGTGGCTTTGCCCCCAATCGCGTCCGGATCCCTTACCCATCCCCCCTTTAGGCTATGTTTTGGAAAATAACTATCTCCACGTTGAAATTCATCCAACCACCGGGGAAATCACCAATCTGTATGACAAGCTAAATCATCGTCCCTGCTTGGGCGATCGCGGCAATCAACTGCAATTTTTCCAAGATCAGGGGCAATACTGGGATGCTTGGAACATTGACCCTCACTACAGCCAGCACCCCCTGCCGGGGGCAACCCTAGAGGCCATTGAATGGGTCACCTGGCATCAACTGGAACAGCGGCTGCGGGTCAAGTGGCGCTTTCAGGCTTCCCAGATTCAGCAGGAATATGTGTTGCAGTACCAAACCCCTTGGCTGCGCATTGATACGACGATTGATTGGCAGGAGGAGCATATTCTCCTCAAGGCAGCTTTTCCCTTGGCAATTCGGGCTGAGCAGATGACCTGTGAAACCCCCGGCGGCGTCACGGTGCGACCCACCCTGCCCAATCCCCACCTGAGTCCCCACGAGCAAGCGAAGTGGGAGGTGCCGTTTCTCACGTGGGTGGATTTAAGCACCCCAGAGTATGGGGTGAGTCTTTTGAGCAACGGTAAGCACGGCCTGGATGCCCAGCCTCATCAACTGCGATTGACACTGTTGCGATCGCCCACTTGGCCCGATCCCAAAAGCGATCGGGGTCAGCACCGCTTTAGCTATGGCGTGTTTCCCCACAGGGGTTCCTGGCAAGCAGCCGCTGTTTCGCAGCAGGCAGCTCGGTTTAACCACCCCCTCAGGGTGGCGATCGCCCACCGTGGCGCTAGGCCGGTTGCCCCTGCCCCCTTGCCGCCCCAGGCTCAGCTTCTCCATTGGTCGGATGCCCGCATTCGCTGTCTTGCCCTCAAACAATCAGAGGACGGGCAGGGGTGGCAATTGCGAGTGGCTGAAGTCGTTGGCGAAGGGGGCACCTTAGAACTGCACTCAACGCTAATCCCGTGGCACATCAAAGCGCCACAAACCCTCCTAGAAACGCCCGCAGGGGGTGCAAACGCAGTGACCCTTAGCCGCTGGCAAATTCAAACATTTCGGCTGTATCCCTAGAAAGGCACTTCATCCAAATTAATCTCTTCAGGTTCGGGCGGTGGCGGTGCCACCTTGGGTGTAACAGGTGTTGTGACGGTGGGGGTAACCATTGGAGTTGTGGCAGGCTGTGCGGGATGATCTACAAGATTGCCCTCGACGGTGTAGAAGCGGCTCACCACCAACTCGGCGCGTTTTTCCTTGAAGCCCTCGGGGCGGTCAATGGTGTCCATTTTTAACCGACCTTCTAGGATCAGGCGATCGCCGACTTTGCATTCTGCCTGCATTTTTTGTCCCAAATTGCCCCATGCCACTGTCCGCAGGGTCATGGGTGGCTCTTCACTGCGCAGGCTGGCAAACTGCACCACCATCGTCGCCACCGCCATCTGAGTGTCTTGGGTATAGCGCAGCTCTGGGGCTTGAATGACTTCCGCAAAGAGGACACAACTATTCATCCGCTGGGCTTCCAACAGTTCACGTTGCTTCCAGTATAGTCCCAACGGCTGCCGCCACACTGCCACAGGATGAATCAAGGGCAATCGGCCTCTCAGTGGCACAGATGGGTATAGCCAATTGTATTTTTATACTACCATATAGTTAATTAAACAGATTTGCAGAGGATATAGTTATGGCACGGGTGGTTGTCCTTGGGGCTGGGATCGGCGGCTTGTCTACCTGAAAAGTGCCGCAGTGCTGGTGAAGCGGCAGACGACCAGCGGGAGGAATTACTCAATTTCAGCTTGTTGC
>NZ_JBKBHV010000004.1:0-123393 GCF_046299635.1 Thermosynechococcus sp.
CATTGGTTGATACGCCTTGGTTAAGAGAAAATCTTAACCTATGTATTTGTTAGCGAAAGTTAACGAAAATGTATCGGATGAAAGATTACCGTCAGCACCACACTCATCAGCAGTGGATGACTCATACTGAATACCTCTTAGGAGCTTAGGAGCGATCGCAGGGGAAGCCTTCCCTACCTCTATCTTAGGAATTGGAGAGTTTTTCGGTTTGAGACTGTCTTTGGGCGAAGTTTGATGGATGTGACCCTGAAACGCTGTCGATGAATGAGATCTCAGAAAACTCCAAAAAAGTGATGGGCGTGATTCGCCGATACAAAGCTTTTTGCAGTGTGAAGACTCTTGGGCAGGAAAATTGTGGTGCAGCCCCATATCCCCTACTTGATTCGACAGAGGAAGCAAGGTGGAGAAAGAGGTCTGTCCCACACATTTGTGATCTAGGCGGCGCGTTTAACCAAGGAGCGAATGACGTTGTCTTTCATCATCAAGAGGCGAGAGGCTTGCAACAGTAGCTCACGAGCTTCCTGAAGGCTCATGGCACTCACTTGCTCCTCCATCACCCGCATTTGAAACTCCTGTTCAAAGCTGAGGTCAACATTTAGTTCAGGGAAGCGTTGCTCCATAGAAGGTACTCCTTACTCCATGTGATAGGGCATACGTGTTAAAAAATATAACAAGCGCATTGACAAAGCTGCCACTCAATGAATATCACCCGTGAAAGGGATAAAATGTTCGGTATGAACGATTTCACAAAATTCCTCGTGGGTTTAAAAAAGCAGACCTGATAGACTCAGCTACAGTCCTTTTTACAGGGATGAAACATACTCAAAACTGTGAAAGCTATCACAGGAAAGACTCACGTCCCCTTCTTGTACCATAGGGCTGCAAAACTCAAGTTCGATGATGAGGACGGCAAGATGCGCTTGGCAGATGTAGCCGAACGGTTTGGGGCAACCCTCGATTGCCCAGAGCAGGGCGATCGCCCGGTGTTGGGGGTAGCACCTTTGGAAACCGCCACAGCAACGGATATTTCCTTTTTGGCCAATCCTAAGTACACCGCGCTATTGCAGACCACAGAAGCGGCTGCTGTGTTTGTGCGCCCCGATTTTCAAGGGGAGGCGGCCTGTCCTCTGCTGCGGGTGCCCCATCCCTACCTTGCCTTTGCCAAATGTATTGAATGGTTTTATCCGCAAGCCAAACCGTCTGGCAAAATTCACCCCACGGCAATTCTAGGTGCTGATGTCATTCTAGGAACAGATGTGACGATTGGTGCCTATACCGTGATTGGCGATCGCGTGCGCATTGGCGATCGCACGGTCATTGATAGTCATTGTACGCTCTACGATGATGTGGTGGTTGGCGCCGATTGCCGTATCTATAGCCACTGTGCCCTGCGGGAGCGGGTACGATTGGGCGATCGCGTCATCCTGCAAAATAGCGTTGTTTTAGGGAGTGATGGCTTTGGCTACGTCCCCCTGCCCGATGGTCGTCACTATAAAATTCCCCAGGTGGGCACCGTGGTGATTGGCAATGACGTAGAAATTGGTGCCGGCACAACGATTGACCGCGCCACCCTAGGGGAGACCACTGTGGCAAATGGTACGAAAATTGACAACCTGACGATGGTGGCTCACAACTGCACTATTGGTGAAAATGCAATTCTCTGTGCCCAAGTGGGCTTAGCCGGTTCGACCCATATTGGCAATCATGTGGTTCTTGCTGGACAGGTGGGGGCAGCAGGTCATTTGACCATTGGCGATCGCACCGTTGTCTCTGCTAAATCGGGCATTAGCAGCTCTGTCCCCCCAAATAGCCGTATGGGAGGGATTCCGGCGATGGATCAAACACTCTATCTCAAGGTTTCAGCCGCTGTGAAGCAACTGCCCGATCTCCTCAAGCGAGTGCGCAAATTAGAAGCAAAGGTGGGGGAATAGCATAGAGCCTTAGCCACCTTCTATAGTGGAATTAGGGGTCAGCGTTGCCTTTTTTAGCGTTCATCATGGGGTGAGGGGAAATGAGTCACATCAGATCTGCAACACTAAGCTTATGAATCCTCCGGCCGCCGTTCGATTACTGCCCACTGATCAGGAACTGTTCCAAGTGCTCCTTGGCTACCATGAATTGACCACCAAGGCAGAAAAACAGGCGGCCTTACTTGCCTTGCTCCAGCGCGATCGCGCCCAAGTCATTGTCAAAAGTCTTGCCCAAGCTGCCTTTCCCCAAACTGCCTTTAACTATGCCCTTTGGATGCTCAACCATGACTTGGTGACACTGGATTGGCTGTACGACATCACCTATCGCATTTCGACCCAAGGCTGCCAAGAAACGATTGATCTACGCTTGCTCTACAGCAGCCTCAAACACCTCAGTCCGGGGGATGAGGCCATTATCTTGGGGCAAACCGACGCCGCTCTTAAGGCCATTCGCCTTGATGACCTAGACTTAGCAACCTTGATTACGACCTTGGAACCGGGAGTGGCTATTAGTTTGCTCTCTTGGTTTGTTACATTCAAAAAAATTACGACAGTGGATCTGGAATACATTAGCCAGATTGTCCAGAAGGTGAAACCACCCGCTGACCCCCCGCAGGAAACCACTGAGATTCACTCCCAGCCCCTAGTTCCTGAACCCCATATCATTGAACTCACCCTCGAAGACAAATTGCTAGAGTTGAATTTGAAGTTGGGGGGCACAGAAACAGAGATTTTGCCGAAGGTTTTGGATCGCTTTTTATTTCGGCGCACCCGTGAAGATAAGGTGATCTATCGTCCCAATACGCAGGTAGTCCGCCTAGCCTGTGTCGGCGAAGAACGCCGCGACATTCCTGTGCCTGTGCGCAGTGCCAAAACGTGGCCACCGGGGGTCTATGTGATCTATCGCGAGCAGGAGTCGCTCCAACTGATGCGCCTGCCGGATAATGAGTTCTACGAGATTTTGCCCTTTGGGCCTGATCCCTATCTGCGCGCTGAAACAATTGCCCGCATGGTCAAGGAAGGATCGCGCTAGCTATAAACGGGCAGTGTGAAGTGAAAGCAGCTGCCTTTTCCCGGTTGGGAGTCCACCCAGATTTGGCCGTAGTGCATACGAATAATCTGGCGGCAAAGAGCCAAGCCGATGCCGTATCCCTCGATCGAGCGATCGCGATCAAGGCGAACCGTTTCGCCAAAAATTTTCTCCTGCTGCTCAATGGGAATCCCCGGCCCAGTGTCAGAGACGGTGACTTGTACTTTTTGAGTCATGCGGTGAAACGCACTCAGGTGAATTTTGCCCCCTTCGGGGGTGTACTTACAGGCATTGTCCAGTAGATTGATGAGCACCTGACGAATGCGATCGCCATCGCCATAAACCAGTGGCAAATCCAAGGGAATGTCAGTGGTAAAATGGTGCTTTTTACGCTCAAAATTTAGGCGCACATCCTCAACCGTTTCTTGGCACAGTTGTCGCAGATCCAGTTGCCGTGCCATAATTTGCAGCTTGTCCTGTGGCCCGCGAGCCGCCAAGAGTAAATCCGTAATCAGTTGCCCCATCACCTGAGTTTGACTGCGAGCATGATGAAACAGGCGTTGCATATCCTCAATGTGGAGTTGCTGACTGGTCTCGTCTTGGAGGTTGGATTCTAGGGTTTCCAAGGCAATGCCGACAGCAGTAAGAGGGTTACGCAACTCATGAGCCAGCAAGCTAATAATCCGATCTTTGAACTGCAATTGTTCAGCAAGGCGATCGCGCTCTTGGCGCAGTTGAAATAGCTCATCCTTGAGGCGGCTCAGTTCCATAGAGCAATCCGACTGCTCCGCCGCCGACTTTTGCATATCCGCCTGGAGGCCAAGGGCGACTTCTCGCTGCCAGCGGGGCCACCAATAGTCCACCTTTTGGAGGAGCTTGCGACCGGCCAAGGTTTGACGCGGTTCAGGGCGGACTTTAATCAGAGCAGGGGTGGCCACCAGCTTGTACTCCTCTAGGAGGTAGGGCTGCTCGCCAATGGGCACCACTTTTAACTCATAACGAAAGTTCGACGGAAGTTGCTGAATGTGAGCTTGAATGGCAGCGGTTTCCTCTTCATCGCCCGGCCGATTGGCAACAAACAGGAGCAAACTGAGCGGCGGTGTCATCTCTTGGGTAGAACTGGCCTCCGCAGATGCTTTCATTGGATCACCAGCGAGTGTTCTCAAGGGCCATGAACTGCGCTTTCCATGCAGGAAACACTAGAGCAACCAAAAGATTAACTAAATGTTAGCCGATTCTCCCTCGCAACCCAACCTACGATTGCTGGCCATCCCGTCGTCCAAGTTCGTAGATTGCTCCACCGATGGTTGCCATCAGGCCTAAGCTCAAGGCCCAACTTTGACCCAGCCCTAGGCTACAGAGAATAAAGCAACCCGCCCCCACCAGAATGAAGGGAATGAGTCCCACCATCCCGGCCCAGAATTCGGCACTTTGGCTTGCTTCACCCCCTAGCCATGTTGCTAAACGCTGCATGAAGGCTTGCCCTGTGGGATAAAAGCCCCAGTAGAGGGCGATCGCCCACAAGCCAGACCCGGCAATAGCAATGGGGGAAAGAGAAACCTGCTGCAAATTGAGAATCATAGGAGTCCTTGAAAAATCTTGGGATCGAACATTTCTCGCAGAGATAAATAGTAGGGGGTAAAGACACTTGTATCATGCCCGGCGGCACGGGTTTGTATTTCTTTACCCAAAAGGTGCACCATTTGAAACACCAGCTCCCATGTCACATTGAACGAAGGATAGAGCATCAAACACAGAGGAAAGAGTTCCCGTTGCAGGGCCTCAAGACTTTGCTCCAAAAGACACACCCAGAGGTAGATTTGGAACATCTCGACATCGCGAATACTGGAAACACGCACATTGGCTTGGGTTAAAGCGCCACTAAAACAGCGGTGCTGGGGATTGAGTTCGGCGACGCGGTCACAGATGGCGGTGGCGATCGCCGTACTTTGAGGTAAGAGATGGCGCACTAAGGCTAGGACAGGGGCGTTGTAGTCGTAATTGGCTGCCGCCTTGTAGGCACGGTGCAAGGGCATGTAGAGGTGGTCGTCAATCACCTTAAAAAAACGGCTGAGGAGGGGGCGTTGGCTCATTGGTGCGACTTCTAGCAGTAATACCCCCGTGTGGTGAAACTGCATACTGACAAAGCCAATCACCCGAGGATCGACGGCGGTATAGCGGCTGCGAATCTCACTGATGGCACTGGCCACCTTAGCGGTCATTTGCTGGGTGCCCTTGCCTGCTTCGTAGAGTTTGAGGGTGCGCTGATAAATGTCGTGGATGTCTTTGGAGATGCTCCAAGGATCGACGAGTTCCGCTGGGATACCATGGCGAATTATCTCTCCGGCCAAAAACCCTTCGGTGCGCTGCCAAGCCTTGACACTGGCATTACGCAGTTCGGCCAAAAGCCGAGGGGCAACCACTGCCGGATCCTCGTCCCCAAGGGCAGTGGTGTTGAGGTTGGTGATGTAGCGCTTTGCCCAAGCTTGAGCCAAACTCCTCAACGAGGTGGTGTCCGGCGCGATCGCGCTCGATCCATCAGTGGTATTCAACATGAGCACCTCCACCATTTCTAACAGGGCTATAAGCAGAAATAATATTAAGGATTGTAACTTGCTTTAAGCTGATCCTGCCACAACCATCCACGCTCGGTCGTTGACCACAATGACCGCTATCGCTAAGCTGCCCTATAGCAACAACACCTTTGGAGAAACTGGATGGACTGGCAATCCTTTGCCGTGAGTTTTGCGATTGTTTTCCTATCAGAACTGGGAGACAAGAGTCAACTGGTGGCGATTACCTTGGGCAGTAATGCCCGCTCCGCTACTGCCGTGTTTCTAGGGGTGGCCTCTGGCTTGGTGTGTACGACATTTCTGGGTGTACTTTTAGGCAGCGGGATTGCCACATTAGTGCCTGTGAAAGTGGTGAAGGCGATCGCCGCCATGATGTTTGCGTTTCTGGGTTTTTATTTGCTGTCTCAAACGACGGCTGACAGCCTTGACAAGGAGTGAATTTGATTATAGCGAGAGGATTGATTATCATAGTGACTACAGGTTAGCAAATGTATAACCCTAAAACTGCGATTTAACCGCAATCGGCTACTTAACCAAGCAATATCTGCTGTTTGAATTTTACTTTTTTAGGATAGCGCCGTGTTCACGTCTCCTGCTCCCAGTCCCCTACCGCCCATTCGTTCCCTTGAGGATGCGATCGATCGCTGTCAGCGCTTAGGATTGCGGCTCAGTCGGCAGCGGCGCGCCATTCTCGAACTGCTTTGGGATGCCAAGGATCACCTCTCAGCGCGGCAGATCTACGATCGCCTGAATCAAGCCGGCAAAGACATCGGCCATACCTCTGTGTACCAAAATCTCGAAGCCCTTTCAGAGCATGGCATTATTGAGTGTGTTGAGCGTGCCGATGGGCGTCTCTACGGCAATATCAGTGATAGCCACAGCCATGTTAACTGTCTCGATAGCCAGAAGATTATTGACGTTCACGTTGAGCTACCCCCCTCCCTCATCGCTGAAATTGAAGCAAAAACGGGTGTGAAAATTGTTGACTATCGCATTGATTTTTACGGTTATCAACAGACTGAGCCGAATGCCCAAGGATAACTGCCGTGGCCAATCCCGAACATCTCCAGCTTCTCAAGCAGGGGGTTACCGCTTGGAATCAATGGCGGGAACAAAACAGTGACATTCGACCGGACTTGGGACAGGCAGATCTCACCGGCACCAATTTGGAACTGTACAACCTCACCAATGCCAATCTCGATCAGGCAAATTTAGCTGGGGCTGATCTGCGCAACGCTTTGCTCAAGGATGCCTACATGGCTGGTGCAAACCTCTACATGAGCGACCTAATTGAAGCGGACTTGCAGGGTGCCTGTTTGCAGCGGGCGACGTTAGCGGGTGCCGATCTCTACAAGTCAAATATTGCCATGGCCGATCTGCGCCAAGCCAACTTGGTGGGCACGCTACTGCGGCGGGTGAGTCTAGTGGAAGCAACCCTTGCCTATGCCAATCTTACCCGAGCCAATCTCTTTCAGGCCAACCTGCACTTGGCCGATCTCAAGAGCGCGATTTTGCAAGAGGCCATTCTGGAAAGCGCCAGTCTCATTGAGGCGAACTTTGAACAGGCGGTTCTCATTGCGGCCAAGATGTCGAAGGCCAATGCCCGCCGTGCCAACTTTAGGGGGGCAAACCTCTACAAAGCAGAAATGGACGGCATGGATCTGCGGGATGCGATTCTCGATAAAGCTTAGCCTCAGCAACTTGTGAAAAGGCAAGGTTCAGGCTACGGTAGAGGTGAATCATCCTCGCCTATTGGAACTGGAAAGGAATGCCTGTGACTAAAAGCATCCGCAATACAGCACGTATGGTTCTTGGTGTGATTTTTGGGATTATTGGGGTGGTGGGCTTTATTTTACCCTTCGTGCCGGGAACCCCTTTTTTGCTGATAGCGGCAGCTTGTTTTAATTCCATGGAGCCTGAGGAGACCTCCAGTGCCCAAGGGAATGAATCGCCACCCGTGGCATGAAATACTTTTTCCTCACTGAGGGGTGGCAGATTGGCCGCGTGTGGGAACCCCAAGGCCTCTGGAATGAGCAAGCGTGGCGGCGATCGCCCGTGATTACCCGTACCTGCCTCTACATTCTAGAAGGGGAGGAAAAGCTCTGGCTGTACCAAGTGGAGGAGAGGGTTCTCATGGTGGAAGTCAAGCCGAGTCATCCTGATCCTGCCTCAACCATCGGCCAAGTGGTGCTAAAACGCCTGATGAGTGCGGAGGATGTGTTGACGTACCTGTGTACGACCCCTGCCATTTCCAAAATTGAAGTGGAGCGAACTTCTCCTTCGGGCGATCGCCCCTAGCGATTCTTCAGCTTTTGGTAGAACTTAGTTGAAAAGCTTGATCAAAGCTGGCACCCGTGATCTCTATTTGGGGTAAACTAGTTCGATGTTGTTGCCAACCGATGAAAACACATTGGGCAACTGAATCCTAGACTTTCGTGATTTATCAATTTTAAGGTGTCCTTTGGTTGCAAATTCCGCTTCCTGCCTTGATGGCAAATCCTTAGCCCAGTCCATTGAACGTCAGTTGGCCGACCATGTGCAGACGTTTCAAGTCCGGTGGGGGCGATCGCCGGGGCTAGCCGTCTTGCGGGTGGGCGATGATCCGGCCAGTGCGGTTTACGTCCGTGCCAAAGAACAGGCCTGTGGCCGCGTTGGCATTCAGTCTTTTGGTGCCCATTTGCCGGCCACCATCAGCGAAGCAGAGTTATTGGCCAAAATTACCGCGCTCAATCAGGACGAACGGGTGGATGGCATTCTCCTGCAACTGCCCCTGCCACCCCACCTCGATCCTCGCCCGCTGCTGTATGCCATTCATCCCGATAAAGATGTGGATGGCCTGCATCCGGAAAACTTAGGTCGCTTAGTACGCGATGAACCGGGACTGCGCAGTTGTACGCCGGCGGGGGTGATGCAGCTTTTGGCCGCCTATGGCATTGAGGTGGCAGGTCGCTCGGCAGTGGTCGTGGGTCGCAGTATTTTGGTCGGTAAGCCCTTGGCCTTGATGTTGCTCACTGCCAATGCCACGGTGACGATCGCCCACTCGCGCACCCCGGATCTGGCCAACGTTACCCGCAATGCCGAAATTTTAGTAACGGCGATGGGACAGCCGCGGCGTATTACTGCCGATATGATCCGGCCGGGAGCAGTGGTCATTGATGTCGGGATTAATCGCATTCAACGCCCCGACGGCAAATCGAGTCTCTGGGGCGATGTGGACTATGAGGCTGCCTGTGCTGTGGCCAGTTATATTACCCCTGTTCCAGGGGGCGTCGGTCCGATGACCGTTGCCATGTTGTTGCACAATACTGTATGGAGCTATTGTTGCCGTCACAACTGGCACAAGCCTCTGCTTTCGTTGACCTCTATGCCGCCCGCACGCTGAGGAGATATTCATGATTTCCGCCGATCCCCCCCAAGTCCAGCCCGCCGCCACCTTTGATCTCAAGGCTTACCTCAAAGAACGCCAAGCCCTTGTGGAAGCTGCCCTTGAGGCGGCAATTCCCATAGCCTATCCGGAGAAAATTTACGATGCGATGCGCTATTCACTGATGGCGGGGGGCAAGCGGCTGCGTCCAATTCTCTGTTTGGCCACCTGTGAACTGATGGGGGGCACTGTGGAAATGGCCCTGCCCACCGCCTGTGCCCTAGAGATGATCCACACGATGTCACTCATCCATGATGATCTACCGGCCATGGACAATGACGACTACCGTCGCGGCAAACCCACAAATCACAAGGTCTACGGCGAGGATATTGCCATTCTGGCGGGGGATGGCTTACTGGCCTATGCCTTTGAATATGTGGTGGAACAAACGAAAAATGTGCCCGCAGAATATCTTCTGAAAATTGTGGCGCGGTTAGGGCATGCGGTAGCAGCGACGGGGCTAGTGGGGGGTCAAGTGGTGGACTTGGAGTGTGAAGGGCAGCCCAACATTGGTTTGGAAACGCTACATTTTATCCACTCCCACAAAACGGGGGCATTACTGGAGGCCTCTGTGGTGTCGGGGGCACTGCTGACCGGAGCGGAGGACTCTGACGTGACCCGTCTGTCCCGCTATGCAGCAAATATTGGTCTTGCCTTCCAGATTGTGGATGATATTTTGGACATTACTTCGACCCGCGATGTTTTGGGTAAAACTGTTGGTAAAGATGCAGCCGCCCAAAAAATGACCTATCCACGCCTGTGGGGGATAGAAAAATCTCGCCAAGAGGCAGAACGCTTGGTGGCAGAGGCAAAGGCAGAATTGGCCGTGTATGGGGCAGCCGCCATTCCATTACAGGCGATCGCTGACTATATTACCAGCCGCAGTCATTAATGATGTCAAAGTGGGTTAGGATGGGCGCAGAGTTTGTCCTTGTCCGCAACCATGATGGACAGTCTTCGTCAGCTACTGGCTAACCATGTCCTCTGGGTCGCCTTCGCCGCCAGTGCGATCGCCCAAATGTTGAAGTTACTCATTGACGTTGCCAAACACCGTAAGCTCAATTTCCGTGTGCTGGTGGAAACGGGAGGCATGCCCAGTTCCCATTCTGCCCTTGTCACGGCTCTGGCGACGGGGGTGGGGTTGCAGCGGGGCTGGGATAGCATCGAGTTTGCGATCGCTGTGGTCTTTGCCTGTATTGTCATGTACGATGCGGCCGGGGTGCGCCAGGCAGCCGGCAAACAGGCCCGCATTCTCAACCAAATTGTGGATGAATTTTTCCAAGAGGGGCACGAATTGGCAGAAGCCCGCCTCAAGGAATTACTGGGGCATACCCCCATTCAAGTCATTGTTGGCTCTGCCTTGGGGGTGGCGATCGCCTGGCTGGCGGTCTAGGGGGTTGCCCACTGCTTATTGCGCCGTCTTACGACCGTAGCAATCCTCAAAGCGGACAATATCATCCTCGCCAAGGTATGCCCCCGACTGCACCTCGATCATCTCAAGGGGGATTTTGCCCGGATTGGCCAAGCGGTGCACGGCGCCCACCGGAATGTAGGTGGACTCATTTTCCGTCAGCAGAAACGTCTTGCCATTGCAGGTGACCTCCGCCGTACCCCTGACCACAATCCAATGTTCAGCACGGTGATGGTGCTGTTGCAGCGACAAACTCGCCCCCGGCTTAACCGTAATTCGCTTTACCTGAAAACGGTGACCGCCGTCAATTGCGTCGTAATGCCCCCATGGACGATAGACCACCCGGTGATGGTAGGCTTCACTGCGATTTAGGGCTTGCAGGTGCTCCACCACTTGTTTGACCTGTTGCGTTGCCTCCCGATGGGCAATGAGCACGGCATCGGCAGTTTCCACAACAATGAGGTTTTCCACTCCCAGTAAGGCCACCAAGCGGTGCTGACTGTGGACAAAGCAATTCTTAGTGTCTTGGGTGAGGACATCCCCTTGGCAACTGTTGCCAAATTCATCCTTGGGCGTCACCTCCCACAGACTTGACCAAGAGCCGACATCCCTCCAGCCGCACTCGAGGGGCACGACCGCTGCTTTTTGGGTTTTTTCCATCACCCCATAGTCCACCGATAGACTGGGACACTGACTAAAGGGGTCTTCGGCCAAGCGGATAAAGTCCAAATCTTCGCGAGCTTCCCGCAAGGCCAAGCGGCAATAGTGCAAAATGTCTGGCTGCTGCTGCGCCAATTCCGCCAGAAAGCTCTGGGCACGGAAGAGAAACATGCCGCTATTCCAGAGGTAGTGACCCTCCGCCAGATAGGTCTCCGCCGTTGCCAAATCGGGCTTTTCCACAAATGCGGCCACGCGGTAGGTGTAGGGATCACCGAGCGCTTCCCCTTGGCGAATGTAACCATAGCCGGTATGGGCAGAGGTGGGTCGAATGCCAAATGTCACCAACCAGTCCTTCGTGGCCGGTGCCAGTGCCCGTTGTAGCCCCTCCTGAAAGGCGGCCACATCCTGAATCAGGTGATCTGCCGGCAGCACCAACAGAATAGCATCGGTGGCAAGAACTTCCGTGACATAAAGAGCAGCAAGGGCAATGGCAGGGGCGGTATTGCGCCCCAAGGGTTCGAGCAAAATGCGTGTCGGTGTCACCCCCAGTTCCTGAAATTGTTCCGCCACAAGGAAGCGATGGGTCTCATTGGCCACCACCAGCGGCGGTTGAAGTTGGGGCAAGCCCTGCAAGCGTTGCCACGTTTGCTGGAGTAGACTCGGTCCTTCGGGGGTTAAACGCATAAACTGCTTGGGATGGGCATGGCGGGATAATGGCCACAGGCGACTCCCCGCTCCCCCTGATAAAATCACCGGAATACACTCCATTACGAGGCTCTCCAACCGTTCTGCCACTGTATATGCGTAGTGTAGCCAAAGAACTTCGCCTTGTTTCAGACCCCTCTTCGGTTAAGATTTAGCAATTTTAGTCATCAACAGACTTAAAGCCCTTCACTATTCTCTTTACGATAAAATGTGGGCTGATCAACGTTGGGCTTTCCTATGGCGATTAAAAAGGGAGATTTGGTAAGGGTTGTTGCGGAAAAGTTGGCCAATAGTGTTGAGGCCTTGGCCAGTGATCATCGCTATCCCCCCTATCTCTTTGAGGGACGGGGTGAGGTGGTAGAAATTCGCGGTGACTATGCGCAAATTAAATTTCCGGTGCCTACCCCCACGGTTTGGCTGCGCCTTGATCAACTGGAGGTCGCTAAATAACCGAAATAACTGCAATGAGTCTCTCTTGTTCTTCTGTGAGCCTCCGTGAATCGGTGAAGGGCACCGGTGTTAGCAATTTTCAGCTTGTCTGGATATGATGGAGGCAATGCTGTTGCTTAACATTTGGTAATGTTAGTTCAACCTTCGCAACCTCAAGGCTGGTTTCAGTGGCTCAAGGAGACGCTTCTTTTTGGGCAAGAACCCAGTGGCGAACTCTTGGCCATTTTGCTGGTCTATTTTGTCCAAGGGGTTTTGGGCTTGGCACGCCTAGCCATTAGCTTTTTCTTTAAGGATGAGTTGGGACTTTCCCCGGCGGAAGTGGCGGCATTGATGGGGGTGGCTGCCCTGCCTTGGGTGGTAAAGCCGCTGTTTGGTCTTCTCTCCGATAGTGTCCCTTTATTGGGATTTCACCGCCGCTCCTATCTTGTTTTGTCGGGCCTGTTGGGCTGCGGGGCGTGGTTGAGCTTGGGGACGTGGGTGGCTACCTCTTGGCAGGCAACGGCAGCGATTTTGGTTGCTTCGATCGCGATCGCCCTCAGTGATGTAATTGTGGACTCCCTAGTGGTGGAGCGAGCACGCCAAGAATCGGCAACGGAACTGGGAACGCTGCAATCCCTAAGCTGGGCAGCCACAGCGGTAGGCGGTATCCTCACCGCTTACTTTAGTGGGCAACTGTTGCAGTGGTTTCGTCCGCAGACAGTGTTTCAAATCACGGCGCTGTTTCCACTGTTGGTGTCGGGGGTGGCGGGGGCGATTGCCGAAGCACGGGTTACGGTTCGACCCCAGCTGCGTCAGACGTGGGAGCACATCAACCGAGTGCGCCAAACCCTGCTACAAAAGCGCATCTGGTTGCCGGTGACCTTTCTTTTCCTCTGGCAGGCAACCCCCGGCTCGGAAGCGGCTTTCTTTTTCTTCACCACCAATGAATTGGGCTTTGAGGCCGAGTTTTTAGGGCGGGTGCGCCTTGTGACCAGCATTGCCTCCCTGTTGGGGGTGTGGATTTTCCAGCGCTACCTGAAAACGCTGCCCCTGCGGACAATTTTCTTTTGGAGTACGATTCTCTCGACCCTGCTGGGACTCTCTAGCCTGATTTTGGTCACCCACCTCAATCGCCAGTGGGGGATTAGTGACCGCTGGTTTAGCTTGGGGGATAGCCTGATTTTGGCGGTGATGGGGCAAATTGCCTTTATGCCGGTACTGGTGTTGGCGGCGCGGCTGTGTCCGCCGGGAATTGAGGCCACCTTCTTTGCCCTTTTGATGTCCATCAGCAACCTTGCCAATCTGGTCTCCCACGAGTTGGGGGCACTGCTGACCCACTGGCTAGGCATTACCGAGCACAACTTCGATCGCCTGTGGCTGCTGGTGCTCATTACCAACCTGAGTACGCTACTGCCGCTACCCCTCTTGAACTGGTTGCCGCCGCAGGTATCGCCGCCTGCCTCCCCCTCCTCTGTCAGTGTTGAATTGGAGCCAAGTGTCTCATGACCGGAGTCTTAGATCGCCCCTACACCATGGCGGATTGGCGGGGGGGAACCGAATCCCTCACCCAAGAATACGACTATTGGATTGAGGAGGTTGAAGGTACGGTACCCCCGGATTTGGTGGGGACGCTCTACCGCAACGGTCCCGGCCTCTTGGAGCGTGGCGGGGTGCCTTTAGCCCATCCCTTTGATGGCGACGGCATGATCTGCACCTTTCGCTTTGAGCAGGGACGGGTGCATTTTCGCAATCGCTACGTGCGCACTGCCGGATTTTTGCAGGAGGAAAAGGCCAATCGGCTACTCTATCGCGGTGTCTTTGGCACCCAAAAGCCGGGGGGGTGGCTGGCCAATTTCCTCGATACCCGGGTCAAAAACATTGCCAATACCCATGTGATCTACTGGGGCGGAAAGTTACTGGCGCTGTGGGAAGCCGGTTTGCCCCATCGCTTGGATCCGGTAAGCCTAGAAACCATTGGCCTTGACAACCTAGGGGGTCTTCTTAAAGAGAGTAATGCCTTTGCTGCCCATCCCCGCTTGGATCCCCAGACGCAGCGGCTGGTGAACTTTAGCGTTAAGCCGGGTTTGAGCACCCGCATTACCCTCTACGAATTTGATGCCGAGGGTCGGTGTGTCTCGCAGCCGCTCTTTCGGATACCGGGGTTTGCCTTTATCCATGACTTTGCCCTCACCCCCAACTACGCCATCGTCTTTCAAAATCCGGTGCAGTTCAATCCCCTGCCCTATCTCTTGGGACTGCGGGGCGCTGCCCAGTGTATTCACTTCAATGCTCAGGAACCCACGCGCATCTGGCTGCTGCCGCGTCAGGGGGGAATGCCCCAACTGCTGACGATGCCTGCCTGTTTTGTTTTTCACCATGCCAATGCCTACGAAGCAGGGGAGGAGATTCATCTTGACGCCATTGCCTACAACCACTTTCCCAATCTCGAACCGGGGATGGATTTTCGGGAGGTGAATTTTGCGGCACTGCCTGCTAGCTTGCTGTGGCGGATTCAATTGAACCCCAAAACCAAGGCGGTGGATTGGCAAGTGGTGAGCGATCGCCCCTGCGAATTTCCGGTAGTGCATCCGGCCAAAGTGGGGCAACCCTATCGCTATCTCTACTTAGCTGCAGGCCATGATCCCAAGATCAACGCCCCTTTGCAGGCTCTGTGGCGCTACGATCGCCAGACAGGCGAGACCCAGGTTTGGTCAGCAGCCCCACGGGGATTTGTCGGCGAACCCATCTTTGTTCCCCGCGGTTTGCAAAAAGGGGACTTCCTCTGGCAGGGTGCCCAAGGGGAAGATGAGGGCTGGCTCTTGCAGCTTGTCTATGATGCCAGTTGCCACAAGTCACAGTTACTGATTTTTGACGCGGCAACCATCAGCGCCGGACCGGTGGCACGGTTGCGCTTAAAACACCACATTCCCTACGGGCTGCACGGTTCCTTTACCACAGCGGTCTAGGGCATGGGCATTGAAATTGAGCGCAAGTTCCTTGTCATCGGCGAAGCATGGCGACCCTTAGCCACCGCTGTGTCCCAACTGACCCAAGGCTACCTGTCAACAGTTCCTGAGCGCACCGTGCGTGTGCGCCTTGCAGGTGATGAAGCATGGATCACAATCAAGGGCAAAGCCAAGGGTGGCCAACGCCGTGAGTATGAGTATCCTATTCCTGTTACTGACGCAAGGGAACTGCTCGAGGAATTGTGCCTGCAACCGATCATTCAGAAAAACCGCTATCGCATCACGGCGGGTGATCTGTGTTGGGAAGTGGATGAATTTGCCGGAGCCTGTGCCGGCCTGATTTTGGCAGAAATTGAAGTGCCCCACCCCGACTATCCCCTGACGCTACCCCCTTGGATTGGCGCAGAGGTGACCGACGACCCCCGCTATACCAATGCCTATCTAGCGGCACATCCCTATCAGGAGTGGTCAAGCTAAATTCTCCCCTCAGATTCGATAGGACACAAAAACATTGCCCCAGCTGCCCTATGCTTGCCCGCATTCGCCGAATTACCCAAACCCTCACCCCCCGTCTCATTGAGATTCGTCGCCACCTGCACCGCTACCCCGAACTGAGTGGCCAAGAACATCAGACCGCTGCCTATGTGGCGGGGGTGCTTTCCTCAGCAGGCCTAAGCGTCCAGCAGGATGTGGGCAAAGTGGGGGTGATGGCCGAGCTGGTGGGGAACCCCAAGGAGGAGCGGCTCTTGGCCATTCGCACCGATATGGATGCCTTGCCAATCCAAGAGCGCACCGGCCTAGAATTTAGCTCAAAGCATGGGGGAGTAATGCACGCCTGCGGTCACGATGTCCACACCACGGTGGGTCTTGGCACGGCCATGGTGTTGGCGGCTCTCAGAGAGGAGTTTCCCGGCCGCGTGCGATTTATTTTTCAACCTGCGGAAGAAATTGCCCAAGGGGCAAGCTGGATGATTGCCGATGGCGCCATGAAAGGGGTGAGTGCCATCCTGTCGCTCCATGTTTTTCCCAACCTGCCGGCGGGGGAAGTGGCGGTGCGCTATGGGGCTTTGACGGCGGCGGCCGATGACATTGAATTAACGATCTTGGGCGAATCCGGCCATGGTGCCCGCCCCCATGAAGCAGTGGATGCCATTTGGATTGCTGCTCAAGTGGTCAGTGCTCTGCAACAGGCCATTAGCCGCACCCAGAATCCCCTGCGACCGGTGGTGCTCACGTTTGGCAAAATTCAGGGGGGACGGGCGGCCAATATCATTGCCGATCAGGTGACGCTTCAGGGAACGGTGCGATCGCTCCACCCGGAGACCCGTGCTAATCTGCCCGACTGGATTGAGCAAATTGTGGCCAATGTCTGCCATGCCTACGGTGCCCGCTATAGGCTCGACTACCGGCGGGGCATACCAGGGGTAGAAAATACGCCCTATCTATCGCAACTGCTGGCGGAGGCGGCAACCGATGTGGTGGGGGCTTCCCATGTGCATATTTTGCCCGAACCCTCCCTTGGGGCAGAGGATTTTGCCCTGTACCTAGAGCATGCCCCCGGTGCCATGTTTCGCCTTGGGGTGGGGTTTCGCGATCGCCCCAACTATCCCCTGCATCACCCGGAATTTGATGTGGACGAACAGGCCATTCCCGTGGGGGTGATGACCCTCGCCCATGCCGCCTGTCGCTATTGGCAGCTCCCCTACTAGTGGCGATTGGCATGGTAGAGCATTCCGAGGGCGATCGCGCCGACGATAACCTTGGGGAGCCAACTGGCCAAGATGGGTGACACCGCCCCCCCCTCCCCAAAGGCGGTGAAAATAAAGGCACCAAAATAGTAGCCAAAAATAATCGCCACACTGAGACCAAAGGCACGCCCTTGGCCTTGCCGGGGAGAACTGATACCCAAGACAGCACCGACAAGGGCAAAACTAAGGCACAAAAAAGGCAGGGAGAGCTTTTCCTGTAGCTGTACCCGCCACTGCCGCAACCGCTTGGCATCACCACTTTCGGCCAAAATCTGCAAGTAATGATAGATTTCGCGGCTGGTCATAAACTCCGGTGCCCGCGTTTCTAGGGCTAACTCTAGGGGAGTGCGCGGGTAGGCAAACCTGCGCTCTGAGAAGGTCTCGGCCACGTCATAGTCGCGATCGCGCCGCAGCCGATGATAGGTGCCCTGCCGAAACAGCCACGCCCTACCTTGCCACTCAGCCTCCTTGGCCGTAATAATCTCCTGCAGTTGTCCCTGCTCGAAGTTCACCACCGTCACCTCACCCATCACCTTGCCGTCAAAACGATGGGCAAAAAACAGTTGTCGAAGCTGCCCCTCGGCAAAGCGGCGGTAGAAGATATTGTTGGTTTGAAAGCTGGGCTGGGGGCGCTGAATTGCCGCTTCCAAGGTTTGGATGGCGCGGTAGGCCATGGGGGGCGCCACCAGTTCATTGAGGGCAAAGGTAAAGAGTAAAGCACAGAACCCCGCCAACAGCGCCGGCCGCACCAACCGCAGCGGACTAACCCCACAGCTTTTCCAGGCAATCAGTTCACTGCGGCGCGACAGTTGACTATAGGCAAGGAGCGACCCAAAGAGCATCGCCATGGGAATCCCCAGCACTGCAAAGGTGGGCAAGCGCAGAAAAAAAACTTGCAGGGCACTAAGGATCCCCAAGTTGTGCTCCACCATATTGCGAATCAGGTAGAACACCGTGCCAATCACCGCTGCGATCGCCGTAAAAACGCCAAAACCAAAAACAAAGGGGCGGATCATCTCCCGCAGGATATAGCGATCCAACAGGGAGACTCGCAGCTGCCAAGGCATCTTTTGAAGGGGTCGGGCAATCGCCGGCATTTTTTCACAACCCCAAGCGGGGCTTGGCTAACTTCCAATACCGAAAGAATCGCTGCAAATCCACATCGGCAGGTAGCGTGACAAAGGGTTCTGGCTCTAGGATCTCCAGCGAATAGGCCAATTGTTGACAAATGGCGCGAAAGCGGGGGCTTGGACTGGCCATCGTCACCACGCGATCGCCCCCGTGCACCTCAACAAAGGCATTCACCAAGGGGGCTACCTCGCCCCGGTACATTTGCACCGGTAGATCCAGCAGACACTCATAGAGAAACACCAACCGCTTAAAACTGATGTGCCAAGTCTTTAGCAGCTCCACATCCCAGACAAAAATGGCCGGCGCATTCGGATAGCGCTCAAAAATCGGTGCCTTGGGGTCGAGGCAGTCTCCATGAACCCAAAGAATTGGCTGCCCCATTAGCGTTGCATGGCCTCTTTTTTCAACTGTTTGCTGTCTCGCTGCGCCGCTGCGGCCAAGTCTGCATCCAAGAGGGTTTGCCCCGTTGCCGCCAAATAGACATCATCTAAACTGGGTCGTGATTGCGCCAAGCTAAAGAGGGGAAGTTCGGCGGCGTCTAGGGCTGTCTTAATGGCCGGAATCGCCGCAGCCACGTCTGTCACCACCAGATTCAAGGAGTTGCCCTGATTGGCGTTAATGATGACCGATTTCACACAGTCCAGTTGAGCAAGAAGGGTCTGTGCCCTTTGAGCCTCTTGACGGGGGGTGAATTCCCGCACCCGCAACGTCACACGATCGCCCCCGATATTGGCTTTGAGTTCCTCTGGCGAACCGCTAGCAATCACCCGCCCCTTATCGAGAATCACCAAGCGATCGCTCAGCAGATCCACCTCCTCCAGATAGTGGCTGGTCAGGATGATTGTCAGTCCCTGCCCCTTGAGATCCCGCAGCACATCCCAAATTACCTGGCGACTTTCAATGTCAAGGCCGACGGTGGGTTCATCCAAGACCAGCACTTGGGGTTGATGCAATAGCCCTGCTGCCAGATCAAAGCGCTTGCGAATGCCACCGGAGTAGGTGCCGCAGGGGCGATCGCGCCATTGGAGAAGATCCAAGCGCGCCAGCACCGCCTCAATGCGCTCCGCAATCAGGGCATGGGGAATGTGGTACAGAGCGGCCTGCAATTCCAGAAATTCCTGACCCGTGAGGATTTTATCGAGCGCCACCTCCTGAGCCACATAGCCTAATTTTTGGCGCACCAAATGGGGTTGGTGCAGAACCGACAGACCACAGACTTCCAACACGCCGGCATCCGGTCGCGAGAGGGTGCACAGACAGCGCAGCGTTGTCGTTTTCCCCGATCCATTGGGGCCAAGCACCCCGAAAATTTCCCCTTGATAGGCCGTAAAGGAGACATCGGCCACCGCTGTAATGGCACCGTAGGACTTCTTGAGATGTTCGACCTTTACCGTGGCTGTCATGGTCATTCTTTGGGTACGATTCCCCTAACATTTTGACAGATATTCTCTTGTCCTTGGCAAGGTGGGCTAAATGTCAAAGGGCATTCAGGCTGCTGCCCTCGCCGGCAGCAATCCAACTCTTTTGGGTATTGAGGCCCTTGGAAGAGGCAACGGCTTAGCACCGCAGCCCTGAGGAAAGAAAGTATAATTCTAAGGGAAAGGCCTACCAGAACCTGAGAATGTCCCACGCGACAGGAGCAGACGGATGCTCGACACAATCTTACTCCTCATCGTCGTCCTCATGGGTATTGCCGTTGGCTTCAACAGCATTGACCTTCTGCCGGCCACGGTGCTTGCTCAAGTTGCCAATGTACGGGGATTGCAGTGGGTCATGGCCGGCTTTGGAGCAATTATAGGCATTGCCCTTGGTTTATTATTGCAGTCCTTTTACCATCGTCTGGAGCGCAGTATTCGTCAACTCCCGCCGGAAACGCTCTTGTCGCGGGCAGTAGGTCTGGTGGTGGGGCTGCTCTTGGCCAATTTAATGCTGGCACCGATTTTCCTGTTGCCCATTCCCAAGGACTTTTCGTTTATTAAACCCCTGATTGCTGTTCTCACTAGCATTGTCTTCGCCTACTCGGGAACCACCTTGGCCGATAGCCATGGCCCTGCCCTGCTGCGGTTAATTAACCCCAATGCTGTTGCCAGCAGCCTCTTGGCTGAGGGGATGATCAAGCCTGCTCGTGCGAAGGTACTGGATACCAGTTGCATTATTGATGGCCGCATTGAGGCACTGTTGAATCTAGGGGTACTCGAAGGGCAAATCATTGTGCCCCAATTTGTGCTTCAAGAGTTGCAACTGATTGCCGATGCGGGCAACGAACAAAAACGGATTCGTGGCCGGCGGGGGCTGGATGTCTTAAACCGTCTTCAAGCCAGTTTGGGCGATCGCATTGTCATTCACTCAGCGGACTATCCGGAATTAACGACCGTGGATGCCAAACTGGTACGGCTGTGCCAAGAGATCAACGGCACCTTGGTCACTAATGATTTGAATCTGAACAAAGTTGCCCGCTTCCAAAAAGTGGATGTCTTTAACGTCAACGAGTTGGCACAAGCCCTGCGTCCCATTTATCTTCCCGGCGATACGCTGGAGTTAAAAATTCTCAAGGAAGGCAAAGAACCGGCTCAAGGGGTGGGCTATCTTGAGGATGGCACGATGGTGGTGGTGGAAGAGGGGGTGGATCACATCGGCGATCAGTTGTCGGTGGTCGTCACCGGTGCTCTGCAAACTTCGGCAGGCCGCATGATTTTTGCCCGCCTGCAAATGCCGACGATGGCCTAAATGGCTTCCTTATTTACCTCTAGGGATACTGATGACCCAACCGCCCAAGCCTGCTTCACCACCGCAGCTGGTTTCCCCATGGGTATGGGGATTTTTTGTGTTCAGCATCCTATTCCTCTTTGGCGTGCTGTTGGCAACGGTGTGGCGACCAACCCTCTTTCCCATTGATTTGGTGAATCCAGATCAGCTGCGGCCGTTACCCGATATCTTGCAACTGCCGGGGGATGACCTAAGTGTCTGGTGGCCGGTAGTTTTTGCGGGCGTACTGGCAGTTGCCCTCAATTTTATTCCCAGCAACAATGTCACACGCTTGATGATTCGCTCTATTGTCATTTTCTTTGGTTTTCGCTATGTGGTATGGCGCGGCTGGGTGACGCTCAACGATGCCCACTGGTTGAGTTTTGTTGCCAGTCTGGGCTTTTATCTTCTGGAGGTGATCTACTTTTTGACCTACCTCCTCTACGTTTATCAGACGGCGTGGCTAACCACAGAATGGCGATCGCGACAGGCCGATGTTTATCAGCAGGCAGTTCTCAGTGGCGAATACTGCCCCAGTGTGGATGTGTTTATTCCCACCTACAATGAACCTCCCTATATTTTGCGGCGGACGATTGTGGCCTGTCAGGCCATGAACTACAGCAATAAAACAATCTATGTCCTCGACGATGGCCGGCGATCGGAAATTGCGGATCTCTGTCAAAGGCTAGGGGTCAACTATCTCACCCGCCCCAGCAATGAACACCGCAAGGCCGGCAACCTCAACCATGCCTTAAAACACACCAGCGGTGAACTGATTGCCGTTTTTGATGCCGATTTTATTCCCTTTCAGAACTTCCTCGCCCGCACCGTGGGCTTCTTCCAAGATGATGGCATCTCCATGGTGCAGACGCCGCAGCACTTTTTTAACCCCGACTACCACGCCCAGAACCTCGGTATTGAGTACATGATGCCCGGCGACATGGAGTACTTTTTTGGCTTTATTCAGCCGGGGCGAGACTTTGGCAACGCCATCATCTGCTGTGGTACCTCCTACGTGGTGCGCCGCCGGGACTTAGAAGCCGTGGGCGGATACTACACCCGCTGTGTGGTCGAGGATTTTCAAACCGGAACCAGAATGCAGATTGCCGGCTATCGCCTCGTTTATCTAAATGAAATTCTCAGTATGGGGGAGTCACCTCGCAACTTCCAAGATCATCTAGAGCAACGGCTGCGGTGGCTACAGGGGAATATGCAAATCTATTTCTGTGGCGATGATCTCCCCATTTGGTCTAAGTTGTCGTGGTTTCAGCGCAGCTGCCACCTTTCGCTGATATTGTACAATATCAATCCTTTCATCCGTACTTGCTTTCTCATCGGTCCTTTTTTAAGCCTGATGACCGGCATTTCCTTGACGGTGGCCACGTTTAGTGAATATCTCTTTTATGCCCTGCCCTATACCCTGCTGACGATCGCCACCTTTAGCTGGGCAACGGAAGGGCGGTATTTTTCCGTCTGGGGTGAAGTGTATGAAGTTGCCTCTGCTTTTCCGGCGATGGTGCAACTGATTAAAATCCTGCGGAATCCCTTTGGCAAAATTGGCAGTATTGTCACCAACAAGGGCACGCTCTCCAATCGGAAGCGGTTGAATTTGCACCTGACATGGCCACTGGTCGTCTTTGTAATTGCGGTGGGGCTGGGTATCTTCATTCGCTACGGGGGCTACTGGCTCCACATCTGGCCGCCAATGGAGTATGAACGGGCGGGCTTAGAGGTGATGTTGGCTTGGACGCTCTACAACGCCTTTATTGCCTTGATTGCCGTTTTGTCCTCCATTGATCAGCCAAGCCGTCGTCAAAGCGATCGCTTCCCCGTTTGCACTGTGTGTCGTTTGCAATTGGGAGATCAAACCTACTGGGGCTATACCCGCGATGTCTCAGAGACCGGTGCTGCCCTATTGCTGACCGCCGGGCGTTTTATCGAAGCCCAAAGAGATACCGTGGGCATCCTGACCTTTTTGGAACAAGACTTTAGTGTGACCGCCGCCGTAGTGCGTACCCGCGCCGAAGAGGAGCGTTGCTGTGTGTACCTGCGATTTTTAGAGGTCAGTGATGAGGCACAACAGCGCCTCGTACAACTGCTCTACGGTGGCCTCACATGGTGGCACAAACCAAAAGCGCCCCATGGCCTAGATGCTTTTTGGCCAATGTTGATTCGGCTATTCGACTTTCGATCGCTCTTTAGCCTCCATAGCAATAACTGACCGGTAGCCTTACAGCTCAAAAATTTGCTCTAGGGGACAACAAAATTTCGGCAATAGGGGAGACGTTAACGTATTCTCGCCAGACGTGTTCACATTATCGGTTCAAGCAGTTCCTCAAGTGGCAGGCGCAAAAGTGTGATGTGGTGGTCGGTGGAGTCTCTGAAACCTACACTAGTAAAACCTGCACTCGTTGCAATTCTATTCACACCGGCTTAGGTGGACAAAAGGTATTTTGATGCCCCCCACCACACTCTGTTTCGGGACTATCAAGGTGCTCTGGAAATCTTCCTCAGGACTTTGCGGGATGCCGCCTTCCTGCTCAGCAATGAGTAGTCATGCTTAATATAGTTTCAGTGTGATCAGGAGCCTCCTATGCCAAGTGTGAGTTTACTGCGAGCCACATCCTACGACCTCGATCGCCTGAGTGCATCCCTTGAGGAACTTCTAGCTCCCTTAGGGGGAATGGCGGCAATCGTTCAACCGGGCGATCGCGTACTGCTCAAGCCGAATCTACTCACCGGCGCACGGCCAAAACACGAATGCGTTACCCGTCCAGAACTGGTCTATTGCGTCGCCAAAATGGTACAGGCGGTAGGGGGACAACCATTTCTAGGGGATGGGCCTGCCTTTGGCTCGGCCTTGGGGGTCGCCCGCAATAATGGCTATTTGCCCTTTATTCGGGAGTTAGATTTACCTGTCATTGAATTCCATGGCGATCGCTATGCCACCGATAACCCCGAATTTGCCCACCTGCGCCTGAGCAAAGAGGCCATGGCCGCCGATGTGGTCATTAACTTGCCCAAGGTCAAATCCCACGTGCAGCTCACCCTCACCCTTGGCGTGAAGAATCTCTTTGGCTGCGTTCCCGGTAAAATGAAGGCTTGGTGGCACATGGAAGCCGGTAAGGATGCCGATCGCTTTGGCCGCATGCTGGTGGAAACCGCGCGGGCGATCGCCCCTGACCTCACAATTGCGGATGGCATTATCGGCCATGAGGGCAACGGCCCCAGTGGCGGCACGCCGCGACGCCTTAATGTGTTGGGCGCCAGTCGTGATGTGTTTGCCCTCGATCGCGCCCTTGTGGCCATTCTCAACGTGGATCCTGAGCGCATTCCCACCCAACGCGCCGCCACCGCCCTTGGCTACAACTACGAGCTAGGTAAGATTGACTTTCCCCTCGCCCAGCCCCATGAGTTGGCCATTCACGATTGGCAACTGCCGCAGCAAATGATGCCCATTGACTTTGGTGCGCCGCGGGTTCTCAAATCCACCTTCAAACATCTCTACATTCGCTGGATCAAAGAACCGCTAACCGCCTACAGCCAAAAAGCCTAAGTTCTCACGGGGGAGCAGCCTTTGCTAAGCTAAGGGAATACCGTTGGGGAGAAGCGTCCTTGAGCTTTGACTACGATTTGGTGATTATCGGCGCCGGTGTGGGGGGGCATGGGGCTGCCCTGCATGCCGTCAGTGTCGGTCTAAAAACGGCCATTGTCGAAGCCGCCGAAATGGGGGGTACCTGCGTCAATCGCGGCTGTATTCCCTCCAAGGCACTGCTGGCGGCAGCCGGGCGCGTGCGGGAACTGCGCCAAGCCGATCATTGGCAAGCTTTGGGCATTCAACTGGGGCAAGTAAAGGTGGATCGCGCCGGCGTTGCTGCCCATGCCGCGAATTTGGTGCAAAAAATCCGCAGTGATCTCACCAATAGTCTCAAGCGTCTCGGTGTGGAGACACTCATTGGCCGCGGGAAAGTGGTCGGTCCCCAAAAGGTGAGCATCACCACGCCCACAGGGGAAAAAACCGTTACCGCCAAGGACATTATCATTGCCACGGGGTCGGTGCCTTGGGTGCCCCCCGGTATTGAAGTGGATGGCAAAACCGTCTATACCAGTGACGATGCTATTAAGCTGGATTGGTTGCCGCAGTGGGTGGCCATTATTGGCAGTGGCTACATTGGCCTAGAGTTTGCCGATATTTACACCGCCCTCGGCAGCGAAGTAACAATGATTGAGGCACTGGATCAACTCATGCCCACCTTTGATCCGGATATTGCCAAGCAGGCACAGCGGGTCTTGATTGCCCCCCGCGACATTGAAACCTACAGCGGTACCTTGGCCAAGCGCGTCATTCCCGGTAGCCCGGTCGTCATTGAGTTGGCAGATGCGAAAACGAAAGAAGTCGTGGATGTCCTAGAAGTGGATGCCTGCCTTGTGGCCACCGGTCGCATTCCTGCCACCCAAGACATTGGCTTGGAGAGGGTGGGCGTGACGACCGACAAGCGCGGCTTTATTCCCGTGGATGACTATCTGGCGGTTACCAAAGACGGCGAACCGGTTCCTCATTTGTGGGCGATCGGCGATGCCACGGGGAAAATGATGCTGGCCCACGCCGCTGCGGCACAAGGGATTGCCGTCGTGGAAACAATTGTCGGGCGGCCTCGCCAAGTGGATTATCGCAGTATTCCGGCGGCGGCCTTTACCCACCCCGAAATGAGTTTTGTCGGCTTGACCGAACCGCAAGCGCGGGAGCTAGGGGAAAAAGAAGGCTTTGAGGTGCAGGTGGTGCGCACCTACTTTAAGGGCAACTCCAAAGCATTGGCAGAAACAGAAACCGACGGCTTAGCCAAGGTGATTTTCCGTGCCGATACGGGTGAGCTGCTGGGGGCACATATCTTTGGCCTCCATGCCTCGGACTTAATTCAAGAGGCCGCCAATGCCATTCGCGATCGCCAGACAGTGAGCCACTTGGCCTTTAATGTCCATACCCATCCCACCCTCTCTGAGGTGCTCGACGAAGCCTTTAAGCGTGCCCATGCGATGGTGAGCCACCGCTGAACTTGCTACGATAAAGTGTGGAGTCTTTGCGGAGTGGGTAATGACACAGGCCACAAAATCTGCTAAGGGAATCATGATGACGGACGCTGCCCTCAAGCATGTGCTCGAACTTCGCGATAAGCACGGCAAAGACCTGTGTTTGCGAGTAGGGGTCAAAGGGGGTGGTTGCTCGGGGATGTCCTACACAATGGACTTTGAAGACCCCGCCAATATCCGCCCTGAGGATGAAGTTTTTGACTACGATGGCTTCAAGGTGGTCTCAGATCCCAAGAGTATGCTCTACATCTATGGCCTTGTGCTCGACTACAGTGATGCCCTCATTGGTGGTGGCTTTAAGTTTACGAATCCCAATGCCACTCAAACCTGTGGCTGTGGTACCTCGTTTTCTGCCTAAGGAGTCCTGCCCTTGACCACATCTCAACCTGTGAGTGACGTTGAACGTCAATTTGAGGCGGCGATCGCCCGCTACAAAGAAGGGGCACCGCCTGCGGAGCTGATCCCCACATTCAAAGAGATTTGCCAGCGTGCTCAAAAAAGTAGCTCTGCTTGGACGTGCTTGGCGTGGCTCTATCTCCTCGATGACAAACCCCAGTCTGCCCTAAAGGCTGCCCAAAAAGCCGTCAAACTCAACCCCGAAGACCCTCAAGCCCGCATTAACCTTGCGGTAGCGATGCTCGAAACAGGGCAAAAGGGGGTTCGTCCCCACATTGAATTGGCGCAAACTGTTGTTGCCGCTGTGGCTGAGTTACGTCAAGAGGTCGTGGATAATTTTGCCGACGGCCTGAAGCGCAAGCCCGATTGGGAAAGCCTCGCCCGCGTCAAACAGTGGGTTCTAGGAGAATAGCCATGGCACGGTTGCGGGAAGTAATGAATTGGCTGTTGGTGGCGGATACCTTCTTTGTCCTTGCCAGTTTTGGCTGGTTTGTGGTTGCCCTTATTGGGCGCTCCTTTGAGTTGCCCTTGGGATTTGACCTCTGGATGAGCCTCTGGGAACCCCTCTTCCTGCCAGCCATTGGCGTATTGATGGCAGCCGCACTGGTTAATGGTGCCCTCCGCTATGTACAAAACCGCTGGCTGCTGCGCTCCGTTGGTAGTGACTTGCGATCGCGAGACTAATCCCTAAACTTGCTCTGCTTCCACATCTACCGTTGTAGTGATGTTGGGCGATCGCTTTTGTTTCACTCGCTCCACCAGCAATTGGGTGAGTTCACTGGCAAGAATGATCATCACCGTCACATCATCCAACTGGCCAAGAATTGGCACCAGATCTGGTGAAATATCCAAGGGACTGAGCAAATAAATCAAACTTGCGGCAATAATCAACCAGCGATATTTAGGATGCCGCAACACATTCCGATACCAGTTATAGAAGCCGCTCATTGCAGTACAAACCTTGAACGCTGCTCCTATTCTGGCATAGAGATTCAATTGCCCTAGGTGGGGAAAACCGCCCCCGGTTAATCAAAGTAAAAGAGGGTAACCACCTTATGCTGCTCTTCCGCCAGTTCACAGGTTTGCAGCAACGTGTGGCTATCGTGGAAGGCAAAACAAATCAGTTGCTGGCAGCGGGAAATAATTTCCTGATTGCAGAGGGAGCTGGCTTCTGCGAGGGGGAGGTGATCATTTTCGGGTTTTTCCACCAAGTGCATCACCTTATCCAGTTGTTGGCGGGACTCGCGAGGCTGGCGTTCTAGACTCTGGGGCAAGATCACCGTCAGCAAATTGGGGTCTGCCCGCATGGCTCCCCGAATCGCCGCCGCATTGGTTCCAACGGCACCTGAGGTCATCAAGCGGTTACCCGCCAGCACGAGAGCATAGCTCATCATTTCAATGAGGTGCTGATGGGTGATCGGGACGTGACGCGAGCCAAGGAGCGCAATCCGCTTAGGACCAGAGTCTTGGATTGTCGCTAATTCTTGCAAAAATTCATCAATTTGGGGGGAATCAATGCCCGGAAGATTAGTCGCCTGCGTCAAGAGAGTGTCTCATGTGCTACGGAACGACGCTATTTTAGCATTTTGCCCTTTAATCTAGTAGATCAGGTTACCAACTACCTGAGGCGCCCCCGCCCGAGGAATGCCCACCCTCATCGTCCCTACGGCTCAAGTAACTGTTATCAGGCACTGCCCAATTGAAGTTCGGAGCAAACCTGTTCCCGCTGTGGATAATCTAGAACCTTTTTTCAGGGGTCTGTGTCTTAGCTTAGAGTATAGCCTTTTTGCTAAAAAGCATTCACAAAAACAAAATGAGTGTATTGATGACTAATCTATGCCTAAGTTTTGTTTAAGAAAAATTAAATGCTTCTGATAGTTAATTCAGGTAGAAATTTCTCTGAGAGCATCAGAAAAATTGACAGGGTTTGCGGATCGCCTGTGCCAATAACTGCCGATACTCGCGATCGCTGACAACATATGCCCCAAAGCGCTCAAGATGGGGATTTTGCAGTTGGGCATCAAAAAGTAGAAAACCCCGCCGCCGCAGATGTTCCACCAGTTTCACCATCGCCACCTTCGAGCCGTCGGGAATGCGGTAGAACATGGACTCACCAATAAACGCACCGCCAATGACGATACCGAGAATGCCTCCTGCGAGTTCGTCGCCCTGCCATGTTTCAAAACTTACTGCCCAACCCGTGGCATGCAGGAGATGGTACACCTCCTTGAGACGGGGCGTAATCCATGTACTCGGGCGATCGGCACACCCCTCAACTACAGCAGCAAAGTCTCGGTTAATCGCCACTTGAAAACGATTTTGATTGAGCACCCGCTGCAAAGATTTCGGATAGCGAAACCGGTTATCAAGGGGAATGAGTGCCCGCTGGCGACTGGTGTACCACTCTAGGCGATCGCCTTCCCCCATGAGAAAGTAGCCTTCGGCATAGCCATCATCAATAAAGGTATCGCGTACCCACTCGACCTCAGAAATCTCCATGCTGATAATCTGAACAATAGACACTTCACATTAACTCTAGTGTTGCCTATGCTACTCTCCTCCTCGGCTGTCATGACAACCATTAGCCGTTACTGGCGCTGGTGTGTGGCATTGCTGTTGGCACTCCTGTGGATTCTGCTGACCCCCATGGGGGCGATCGCTGAAGATTATACGAAAGAAGCCCTGATCAACATGGATTTTTCCGGGCGGGATTTGCGGGGGTCTGAATTTACAAAAGCGAACCTCTTCCACAGCAACCTTAGCCACACCAATCTTCAGGGGGTGAGCTTCTTTGGCGCCAACATGGAAACGGCTAATCTCGAAGGCGCCGACCTGCGCTACGCCACATTGGACACCGCACGGCTCACCAAGGCCAATCTCACCAATGCCATCCTCGAAGGCGCCTTTGCCTTTAATACCAACTTTGACGACGCCATTATCACCGGTGCCGACTTTACCGATGTGGAGCTGCGAGAAGACGCCCAACGCAAGCTCTGCAAGGTCGCCAGTGGCACCAATCCCGTGACGGGGCGCAAGACTTGGGAAACACTCCACTGTGAAGACTTTGCTGCTTAGTCTATCTCCAGTTTGCTCGACGGAAAGATGATCCCCAAAGGCGATCGCCCCTGTCGGGAATTCTGATAAAGTATTACAAAAGTTAAGATTTATGACTAGAGTTTTTCATGAACGTTTTTATTGTTGGCGGTACGGGTACCCTAGGACGGCAGATTGTCCGTCGTGCGCTCGATGAAGGACATCAGGTCTATTGTTTTGTCCGCAGTCCAGCCAAAGCCACTTTTTTGCGAGAATGGGGTGCCACCATTCTTCAGGGAAATCTCTGTGCTGCCGACAGTATTCTTGAGGCATTGAAGTACGCCAAAGCCTCAGTGGTCATTGATGCCTCTGCCACTCGCCCCACCGATACGCTAACCATCGAAGCCGTGGATTGGCAAGGCAAGGTCAACTTGATACAGGCTGCTCAAGCCGCTGATATTGAACACTTGATCTTTTTTTCCATTATGGGAGCGCAGGACTATCCCCACGTGCCCCTGATGCAAATTAAACACTGTACTGAAGACTTCTTGCGGGAATCGGGGCTAAACTATACGATCCTGCGTCCCTGTGGCTTTTTTCAGGGCTTAATTGGTCAATATGCGATCCCGATTCTAGAAAATCAATCCATTTGGGTTTTGGGAGAGTCCACTGCCATTGCCTACATGGATACTCAGGACGTGGCCAAATTTGCCGTGCGTGCTATTGATCGGCCAGCTACCTACGGCAAAACCTTTGACCTAGCGGGCACCCGCGCTTGGACAGCGGATGAAATTATTAAGCTGTGTGAAAATCTCTCAGGACAGGAGGCAAAAATTACCCGCTTGCCCATCGGCGTTTTGCGGGCGGCGCGGCAGGTGACCCAGTGGTTTCAGTGGACATGGAACATTAGCGATCGCCTCGCCTTTACGGAAGTGATTGCCAGTGGTCGCATCTTTAATGCCCCGATGGAGGAGGTCTATCGCACCTTTGACCTTGATCCCAGCGAAACCTTGACCCTTGAAGCCTATTTACAGGACTATTTCACCCGAATTCTGCGTAAACTCAAAGAATTGGACTACGAAAAAGCCAAACAAAAAAAATCCGGACGCAAAAAACGCAGTCCCTTTAAGTCCACCTCCTAGGAGTTACTGTGAAGGCGGGGATCATCTACAACGAAGGCAAACCCCTCGCGGTCGAATTGGCCCACCGGGTCCGCCAACGGTTAGAACTTCAGGGCTGGGAAGTGCACATGGCCACGGGGATGGGTGGCATTCTTGGCTATTCTCGTCCCGATAGTCCCGTCTGCCATACCCCCATTGATCAACTGGTGCCCCCCGGCTTTGATGCTTCGATGACCTTTGCGGTTGTTCTTGGCGGTGATGGCACCGTGCTTTCTGCCTTTCGCCAGTTGGCTCCCTGTGAAATTCCCCTGCTTACCATCAACACCGGACACTTGGGCTTTCTCACCGAGGGCTATGTGGCCGATCTGGAACCTGCCCTTGATCAAGTGCTGCGGGGAGACTACACGATTGAAGATCGCACGATGCTGACGGTGCAAGTCCTGCGGGATCAAACCGTCATTTGGGAAGCCCTCTCCCTCAACGAAATGGTGATCCACAAAGAACCCCTCACGGGAATGTGCCATTTTGAAGTGGATGTGGGTTCCCATGCCCGCGTGGATATTGCCGCCGATGGCTTGATTCTCTCGACTCCCACCGGTTCGACTGCCTATGCCCTCTCTGCGGGTGGCCCCGTGATTACTCCCGGCGTGGCGGCTTTGCAATTGGTGCCCATTTGCCCCCACTCTCTAGCCTCCCGTGCCCTTGTCTTTGCCAACAGTGAACCCGTGTGGATCTATCCGGCCAACCCCTTCAAGCATCTGATTCTTGTGGTAGATGGCAATGCGGGCTGCTACATTCAGCCAGAGGATCAAGTTTTTGTACAGCGTGCCCCCTACCGTGCCCGCTTTATTCGCCTGCGTGCTCCAGAATTCTTCCATGTATTGCAACAAAAATTGGGCTGGGGACTCCCCCATGTCGCCAAGCCACGCCCTAAGAACACTCCCAATCCTTAGGACAATATGGCCTCAATCCAGCAACCAATGACATCGGCAGCGGAACGAATTCAACAACTGCGCCGCCTGTTGCAGCGAGCTAGCTACGCCTACTATGCCCTTGATCAGCCCATCATGGAGGATGAGGTTTATGACCAACTCTATCGCGAACTTCAGGAACTAGAAGCGGCTCATCCTGAGTACATTACCCCCGACAGTCCCACCCAGCGAGTCGGCGAAGCACCTGTCGGCTCATTTGAGACTGTCAGCCATCGCATTCCCCTCTACAGCCTCGAAAATGCCTTTACCTTTGCCGATATGGTGGCGTGGCAGGAACGCTGGCAGCGCTATTGGTGTACCTTGGGTCGGGAGGCGCCAATCCCCTCGGTGGAATATATCTGCGAACTCAAAATGGATGGCCTTGCCCTTGCCTTGACCTATGAAAACGGTTTACTGGTGCGGGGGGCGACTCGGGGCGATGGTCAACGCGGTGAGGACATTACCAGCAATGTACGTACCATTCGCACGATTCCCCTACGGCTAGCTGTAGAGAATCCTCCCCCTGTGGTTGAAGTGCGTGGAGAAGCCTTTTTGCCTTTGGAGCGATTCCATCAACTCAACCAAGAACGCCAAGCCCAAGGAGAGGCTCCCTTTGCCAATCCTCGCAATGCGGCAGCGGGGACCCTGCGTCAATTGGATCCGCGCATTGTTGCCCAACGCCAACTGGATTTCTTTGCCTATGCCTTGCATTTGCCTGAAGGGGGCACTGTTCCCCTCGGCGAGGAACAAGAGGGGGAACCCCGATCGCAGCGAGAAGTGCTCAATGCACTGCAACGCCTTGGCTTCCGCGTCAATCCCCACCATGCCGACTGCCCTGACCTAGAGGCGGTGAAAGCCTACTACGACCACTGGCAAACCGCCCGTCACGGCCTTCCCTATCTCACCGATGGCATTGTGGTCAAGCTCAATGATTTAGGGCTGCAACAGGCTCTTGGGTTTACGCAAAAGTTTCCGCGCGGTTGTATTGCTTGGAAGTATGAACCGGAGCAAGCGATTACCGATGTAGTGGCGATTACGGTGCAGGTGGGACGCACAGGTGCCCTCACCCCGGTGGCTGAACTGGTGCCGGTGCAACTCGCGGGCACTACGGTATCACGGGCAACACTGCACAATGCCGACTACATTGTCCAATTGGATTTGCATATTGGCGATAAGGTGGTGATCCACAAAGCTGGGGAAATCATTCCGGAGATTGTGCGGGTCTTTCCCGAATTGCGACCGGCAACAGCTCACCCCTTTACGATGCCCACAGTGTGTCCCGAATGTCATCAGCCGGTGGTGCGTCCTGCCAACGAAGCGGTGAGTCGCTGTGTCAATTCTCGCTGTCCGGCGATCGTGCGTGGGCAAATCCTCCACTGGGCGAGTCGGGAGGCCTTGGATATTCAAGGGTTGGGGGAAAAGCTGGTGCAGCAATTGGTGGCCAAGGAAATCGTGCGCACGCCTGCGGATCTCTATCGCCTAACGGCAGCGGAACTCTTGAGTCTCGAGCGCATGGGTCAAAAGTCTGCTGATAAACTCCGGCAGGCGATCGCCGACTCGAAACAACAACCGTGGCCACGGGTGCTCTATGGTCTAGGCATCCGCCATGTTGGGAGTGTCAATGCCCAAGTGCTTACCACCCACTTCAAGTCTGTGGAGGCACTGGCCGCTGCTACTGTCGCCGATCTGTGTGGGGTCTATGGCATTGGTGAGGAAATTGCCCAAGCGGTTCACGAGTGGTTCCAAGACCCAGCCCACCAAGCCCTCATTGCGGATCTCAAAGCCTTGGGGCTACAACTGGCAATGGAGACTCCCAATGCGCCAAGGACAGGACAACCCCTTGCGGGCAAACGTTTTGTGATTACAGGTACCCTGCCCAGCCTGACCCGTGAAGCGGCCAAAACGCTGATCCAGCAGCATGGGGGTCAAGTCAGTGAAAGTGTGAGTCGGCAAACGGATTATCTGGTGGTGGGCGAAAAAGCAGGGAGTAAATTGCGACGTGCTCAGGAATTGGGAATTCCCTGCATCAATGAAACAGAACTTATAGAAATGTGTCGTTAGACAAAAGATCAGTGGGAGTACGGAGTCACGACGCTGAAAAATCTTTTAGCCTAAAAGGTGTGGCTGCTTCGTTTCTAAAAGCACGATAGGGGGGAATTCGCTCAGTCTATGGTCTCTACCACGCCATCTCGACCTGCCGGGGGTGCCAAGGCTATGACTCCTGCTCAGGGCTATCAGCATCAGTTACGCCAAATCCATCCGACGCGCACGAATCACTATAGCCTGCGGGATTATCTCCAATTTGATAACCAACGGGGCAGCATTACCGACTGGTATGACCAGCGGATTGCTCTAGCTACAGAAGACTTTGTCATTGGCTTGGTAGAAGGTCTCGAAGAGGAAGTTGGTTCTGCCTCTGCCCTCGTCATGTACAAAATTGGCGAAGAGTGGGGCAAGCGCGATGCAGTTCTCTTCAAACAACACTTTGAGCAGGAATACCAGCGCGAGCTACGCAAGTCCGCATTAACTTTTATCCTTGAGGCGTGGTGGTGGCCTTTTACAACCCTAGGCTGGGGCAACTGGGAAGTGGATCTCACGGAGCAAAAGAACGGGTTTATGTTCATCAATATCTTTGACTCTGTGGTGGCGCGCACCCTAGGGGATGTGGGCAAACCGGTCTGCTACATCTACGCCGGCCTGTTTGCGGGTTTCTTTACGGGATTAATTCAAAAGCCCTTAGCGTGCATCGAGCTGCAGTGCTATGCCATGGGGGAAACCTACTGCAAGTTTCTCGTGGGTAAACAGGATCGCATTGATGCTGCTGCCTTTTGGCAAAACGAGGGTGCCACGGCCAAGGATATTGAAAAGCGCCTGCGCCAAGGAGAGTTGGTGAAACGATAAGCTACAGGTGAGAGTGTTTATTTATTTTCATTTATTTTCTTGGGAGGGTTGCCCCATGTTCCGTCAGTTGAATCACTTAACTGTTGTTGCCGATGGTCGCTATGCCCGCCCTGAGGAGTTGGACTTCCTGCGGGACTATCTGGCCTCGGTGGAGACCCGCATTAGTGCCTATGAAAAAATCCGCGCTGAGGCGGAAATGATGGCGGATAAAATTCAAGCCCTGCAAAAGGCAGAAAATCCCCGCTGTTTTCATTTCATCAATGGCGATCGCTCGGAAATTTGCCGTCGTGACTTAGTGGATACGATTCGTCTGTGTGCTTCGGCGATGCTTTTTTCCGAGCTGGATTTACTGCGGGATAACTTCCTGCTGTGGTATCGCACAATCGTTAAATCCTTTAACTACGAGACATCTTCCTCCTCCACCTATGGCAAGTACCTGCCAAACATGATGAAGCAACTGCTCACGCCCGAAGAACAACGGGTAATGCAGCCGGTTCTTGCCCTCGGCAGTTCAATTTTGTCAGAATAGAGCTGTCATGGAGTGGGATTGATGCTGCGTCAACTGGAAAAATTGAGCCTTGAGGCCGATGGGCGCTATGCCAGTGCCAAAGAACTGGAGTTTCTCAAAAATTATCTAGCGGCAGCGGAGCAGCGTATTAGTGCCTACGAAAAAATCCGCGATGCTGAAGAGAAAATCCTTGATCAGGTGGAGCAGCAACTGCGCGCCAAAAGTCCCCACATTTTCCGTAAGGGCAATCACGACTATTCAGCCGTGTGTCGGCGCGATCGCAGGCATGTGCTACGCCTAGCGGCAGCGGCGATGTTATTTGCGGATCTCGATGCCCTGCGGGAGGGCTTCTTGCTGTGGTACCGTACGATCATTAAAGCCTTCAGGGATGAGAAGGTGGCGCAAGTGACATACCAAGTTCTGCCCCAAACAGTCAATCAAGTGCTCTCGAGTGAAGAAGCACCGTTAATGCAGCCTGTGATGGCACTTACCCAGTCCATCCTAGGGAAATAGGCTGAACCAGCTCAGCAGTGTGGCAAAAATGCGCTAGCCTAGAAGCACCGATTGCACGGGGCAATTTATCACTCCCGCGATCGCCTTTGGCGTACCATTGGTATTCGCCGCTATAGTATTACTAAGATTCATTGGGATACACAAAGGCATGACCATATCGGCGCAATTGCTGCAACGGGCAGATTTGATCGGTACACAGGTAATTACCCGTGATACTGGTCGGAAGTTAGGCGTCATTAATCAAGTTTGGGTGGACATTGACCAGCGGCAAGTGGTGGCCTTGGGGGTACGCAATACCCTCTTTACAGGGGAGCAACGCTATATTCTTCTCGACAGTATTCGCCAAATTGGTGATGTCATTCTCGTTGAGCACGACGATGATGTGATTGAGTCCCTCAATACCTACAACTACAGCACGCTGATTGACAGTGAGATCATCACCGAAACCGGTGAAGTGCTGGGGAAGGTACGGGGCTTTAAGTTTGATCCCGAAACGGGCGACATTACGGATTTGATTTTGGCCTCCATTGGCTTGCCTTGGATTCCGGCTCAACTCATTAGCACCTACGAGCTGCCCATTGAGGAAATTGTCAGCACAGGGCCTGACCGCATTATTGTCTTTGAGGGGGCAGAAACCCGCCTGCGGCAATTGACAGTGGGTCTCTTAGAACGAGTTGGCTTGGGGGCACCTCCTTGGGAAAGCGACGAGGACGAGTACTATCAACCGGTCACGCCGAGCAGTAATCAACTGCCTTCGGGGGCGCGATCGCCCGTCTATCCGCCGCAACGCAGCCGCAGTGACTACGAAACAGATTGGGAAACAGCTCCTCGGCGTCGTCGCCGCCAGCCCGAGTATGTGGAGTATGAGGAGGAGGAGTATGAGTACGAAGAGCGCCCCCGCTCGCGCCAAGTCAAACCCCCTGCTCAAGCCATGCCCGTAGAACTGCCGGAATCTGAACCCACTGCTGATCCTTGGGAAGAACCACAACCGATTCGCCTTGAGCAGCGGCAAAAGCAAGAGGAATACGATCACGAATAGTCTGGAATAGCCTAGGATGGCCTATACCCTACTGGCCACCGTACTTCAGCAATGGCAGCAGGCTCCTGAATGGCAGCAGCCGCAGCAGTTCTTGCGTCTCTTGGAGCATTGGCCAGAGCTTGTGGGGGCAATTGTGGCGGAGCATACTGTACCGCTGGAAGTGACCAGTGAAGGGGTTTTGCTCGTGGCGGTTGCCAGTAGTACTTGGGCGCACCATCTGATGTTCTCGCGATCGCCCCTGATGGGCAAAATTCAGCAGACCCTAGGCATTCTCCTCAGCGATATTTGCTTTTCCCATCGCGATTGGCGACCCCACTGCTTTACAAGTCTAAACAACGCCCCTTTACTGAAAGCGAAAGCGCTTCCTCCTGTGCCACCTGCGGCCACTCCCCAAGAGGCCTTTCAGCGGTGGCAAGCCCAAGTGCGCCGGCGATCGCAAGACTATCCCTTCTGTCCTCGCTGTCAGTGTCCTACGCCCATCCAAGAGTTGCAGCGTTGGGGCATTTGTGGCCTGTGTTATACGCGCCAGCCTAGATGCCAGAGCCGTTGAGAAACTCTTCAATGGGGCGATCGCTCAGGCGGCAGGCTTGGCCTTGGGATGGCTGACCGGCACCTTGGACAAGGGCAGGCACCTTTTCTTGCTGTTGCAGCGTTTGCACCTGTTTCTCCAAAAGTTCAATGCGATCCAAGAGGTAGCGGATTGCTTCTGCCTCCGAGTCCGGTAATTGACCGTGTTCTAAGGGGGCAATTTTGGCGCCAGTACGATAGACAATCCGCCCCGGAATCCCCACCACGGTACAATCTGAGGGCACATCCCGTAAGACCACAGACCCCGCTCCAATGCGGACATTGTCGCCAATCGTAAGATTGCCCAACACCTTCGCCCCGGCACCGACAACCACATTTTCACCGAGAGTGGGATGGCGCTTCCCTGTTTCCTTGCCCGTACCGCCGAGAGTCACCCCCTGGTAGATCAAACAGTAATCGCCAACAATGGCCGTCTCACCAATGACGACCCCCATGCCGTGATCAATGAAAACCCCTTTACCGATCGTGGCACCGGGGTGAATTTCAATCCCCGTGAGGAGGCGGGCAATATGGGAAATGAAGCGGGGAACAAAGGGAATGCGCCGCCGCCAAAGCCAGTGACTCAACCGATGGAGAACAATCGCCTGAAGTCCGGGATAGCAAAAAACAACCTCTAACCAATTGCGGGCAGCGGGATCCCGCTCAAAGATAATTTGGAAATCTGCTTTGAGGGTGCTGAGCACACGCGGCTCCTTGGCAGTGATGCAACCTAAACACCAGTTTTGATCTTAGCGGATTTTGCCAAGGTCTAAGAGTCTTCAGGAGGCCACCAAAGGGGAAGGCTGTGTGCGCCGACTGCGCTGTAAGCCATATTCGAGGGCTTCGGCCACAGCTTGGTAGGAGGCTTCAATGATATTGGCAGAGACCCCCACCGTCGCCCAGCGATCGCGCCCATTACTAGATTCCACCAGCACCCGCGTTTTGGCTGCCGTACCGGCATAGCCATCTAAAATCCGCACCTTGTAGTCCGTCAGGTGAAACTCGGCAATCTCTGGATAGAAGGACATCAAGGCCTTGCGCAGCGCCTGATCCAAAGCCGAGACCGGACCATTGCCCTCCGCTGCCGTGAGCATCTCCTCGCCATTGACTTCGACTTTAACCGTGGCCAAGGACTGGCTGCGAATTGTTGCCTCCAGTTGACGTGAATCCGTGCGGCAAAAAACATCAAAGCCCTTGAGGGTAAAGGGGCGTTGGCGTTGTCCCAGTACCTCCTGAATCAGCAGTTCAAAGCTAGCTTCTGCCGCTTCAAATTGATAACCTTCACTTTCGAGGTACTTAATACGCTCCAAAATCGTTCGACTCAGGGGATGCTGCCGATCCAACGCTAGGCCGAGTTCACTGGTTTTGGCCAAAATATTGCTGATCCCCGCCTGTTCGGAAATTATAATGCGGCGTTGATTGCCCACCAAATGCGGCTCAATATGCTCGTAGGTACGGGGGTTGCGCTGCACAGCACTGACATGGATTCCCCCCTTGTGGGCAAAGGCCGACAGCCCCACATAGGGCGCATGCTCATCGGGGGCAAGGTTGACGATTTCACTCACATGGCGGCTGACTTCCGTCAATGTTGCCAACTGCTCCGGAGTGACACAGTCATAGCCGAGTTTCAATTGCAGATTGGGAATCAGTGTACACAGATTGGCATTGCCGCAGCGTTCGCCATAGCCGTTGATGGTTCCCTGCACCATCCGCACCCCACTTTGCACCGCCGCAAGGGCATTGGCCACCGCCGTTCCCGTGTCGTTGTGGGTGTGAATCCCCAAGCAGTCAAGGCCACCAAAGTGGGTCATTACTTCAGTAACCACCGCCTGAATTTGATGGGGCAGACACCCCCCATTGGTGTCGCAGAGCACCAGCCATTCTGCCCCGGCTGCCAAAGCAGTTTCTAGGGTCTGTAGGGCATATTCCGGATTGGCTAGGTAGCCATCAAACCAATGCTCGGCATCGTAGATGACCCGCCGTCCTTGGGACTTGAGGAACTGGATGGAGTCGGCGATCATGGCGCAGTTTTCCGCCAAGGTGGTCTTCAGACCGTCGGTGACATGGAGATCCCAAGATTTGCCAAAGAGGGTCACCCAGCGAGTACCGGCGGCTAGGATTGGCTCAAACATTGGCTCTTCTGCGGCCTTGCGGCTAGGGCGGCGAGTGGCACAAAAAGCCACAATTTCTGCCTGTTGGAGGGGGGCTTCCTGCAACTGCCAAAAAAACTGTACGTCCTTCGGATTGGCTCCCGGCCACCCCCCCTCAATAAAGGGAATTCCGAGGCGATCGAGTTGGCGGGCAATCCGCAGTTTATCTTCGACGGAAAGGGAAAGGCCTTCCCGCTGGGCGCCGTCGCGGAGGGTAGTATCGTACAGCCAGATTTTCACCGTGCTGACTCTCCCTTGGGACGCTCGTAGTCATTGGCGTAGGCTTGCAGCAGCGAACTGACTTGGCTAAAGACCTCTTTGCCGGAGGTTTTGCCAATGGCCGATCGCTCCGGATGGAATTGTGGCCGTGCCATGCTGTGGTTAATGGCCTCTTGGACTTGGGTGCGAATCAGATCCATGAGTTCCTCTTCGGCACGCTGGCGTTGGTACTGTGCTCCCTCTTCAGTTGTGGCATAGAGTGGGGGGAGGCGGTTGAGGGCGTAGGCAGCTATATCTCCCAAATCAAGGGCGCACTCTTGCTCCGCTTCGATGGCAGCAATGCGGGTAATTGCCTCTGTCAGCACCAGTTCTTCCATGACATTGATAAATTGCTTGCGGGGGACAGCCACCACTTGCCCCGTCAATAGGGCACCCATGAGGCGATCTAGGGCCATATAGTCTTCCACGGAGAGTTCTGTGGCTTTATCGCAAATGCGTCCTACTTCTGCCTCCTGCGTTGGTGTTAGGTAGCCATTGCGCAGTGCTTGTTCGACAATCTCTTGAATCCCCATACGTGTTTCCGCTGTGGTTGCTGTAGGGGCAATCCCCCACTCAAAATTTAGTATATGCTGAGGAACTGCCAAGGGTAGGAGTAATTTTGCATTTCCGCTCTGTAAGACTTATACAAATGTATACAGTCAAGTCAATTTGATTTTGCCCCGCTAGCAACAACAAGATCTCACTGTTTTTCAGGAGATAGAAGAGGCTCAAGCCCCTGAAAGCTAGGCTGGAAGAGAATTACCTCCCCGTAGGTAGCCCATATTTTGGAAAAAGGTTGTAACGATAAAAACTGTTGCAAAGAAACGCCAAATACTACGAAATCTTCATACATGTATAGCTAATAACAATTCAATTGGAGGATTTCGCCAATAAAGGCTGGATAACCAACGACTAGCTCCGCAAAGAATCGGGCACTCCAATTTGCGTCCACTTTGAGACCCGCTTACTAGGGTCAATCTTATAAGAAACTAGTATAACTGGTAAAATTGTCGTAGGAAATAATTAAAGGATAGCAGTCGCCCACGTCATTCTAACTTCTTCTTTTGCGGCCTATGGTTATTTGGTTGTTATCTTTTTTACGTAGAGTAGAGCCATGGCTGGTGCCGATTTGTTTTTGTTTTGCTTGGCTGCTGCTGGCAATCATGGCGTGGAATGTGTGGCAGTTCACACAGGATGGGTTGGCGATCGCCCGCCGTTTGCATCAAATTCCCTGTTCTCGCTGTCGTTTCTTTTCAGGAGACTATCGGCTAAAGTGTTCACTGCATCCTGATTGGGCAGCCACCGAAGCCGCTATTCAATGTCCTGACTACCATTCTGAATAAAGCACTGAAAGTACGAATTCATTCCTACAGACAGTTGCAAGAGGGATCACCTTGTTATCACAGTATCCACAATTGGTCATCTCCACAGAGGCCAGCACCTATATTGTCCCTCTTACCGAAGGCAGTTCATGGGTGATTGGTCGGGGCAAAGACTGCACAATTGTTTTGGCGGATCGCTGGGCATCCCGCCGCCATGCCATGATTCAGCGCCTTGATAATGATGATTATTACCTCATTGATTTGGGGAGTCGCAATGGTTGTGTCCTCAATGGCCAAATGATTCAGGTGCCAACCCTGCTTAAGACGGGCGATCGCTTTATTATCGGCAAAACAACCCTTGAATTTCGCACCAATGACGCTGTTTCCACCACACCTCCGGGTGCGCCTGTTGCCCTGCAACCCACTATTCTCATCATTCAACCTCCCGGCATTCAGGTACAAATTTGGCAAGAACTGCTGCGCAGTCAGGGGCTAGAAGTCATCGTTGAATCGGGGCAAATCAATAGCCGCCGCATTATTAGCGATTTTGTGACCGTGATGCAGCGCAACCCTGATCTATTGCTCCTTGACTCCCAACTGGAAACTCCAGATATTGGCAACCTCTTGAATTGGATTAAGGCAACATATCCCAAGTTGCGTAGTTTCATCATTGACCGCTATGACAACCACATTTCCCCAATGCAGCGACAATGGGCAGTAGAACATGGAGCAATGGATTGGCTCCCCGCACTACCCGATGAAAATCTCACCATGTTTGGGGCAGAAATTGCGGCCCAACTGCGGCGCATTCTCAAGCCCTTGGGGCGCACTAAGCTAGAACAGGAGAAGCTAGCGGTATCTCTGTTGAATCTACAATTGGCCACGAATGATGATTTGCCCTCCCAGTTGCTCAGTGAATATGTGAATCGTCCTCCCTTTCCCCCTCAATAGTCGGCAGTTGATCCACCTGAAAGTACTGGTGAAAGCGCTCCGTGACTTGAAGGATATAGGAGCGACTCTGGCTATCCCGCCGCCGCTGAATAAACCCAAGGGTGAGAAGTTCCTGAATGTGTTGGTAGGCACTAGAACCCCGCAGTTGGATCACATCGGCTTGGCGAATGGGTCCCCGAAAGGCAATCAGGGCTAATGTGCGCTGTGTTGCAACCCCCAATTCAACGGGAACAAGGGACTGAACCAGTTCTTGAAAGGCGGGTTTCAGTTGCAGGCTGTATCTATCGTCAATTTGGACAATTTCAAGGGCGGTTTGGCGATGGGCATAGTCATTGAGTAACTCAATCAGTGCCAGTTCAATGGCCTCAGGGTCAGTGCCGGCGAGGGTTGCTAGTTCAGCAAGGGTAAGGGGCTGCGCCTTTAGGTATAAAATTGCCTCCACCCGCATTGTTAATGCCCGCAGATCGCTGTCCCCTTGCATAGGTTATTGCCAGCGGAATAGGGCAGCTCCCCACGTTAAACCGGCACCAAAGCCGGCGGTGGCAATTAAATCTCCGGGTTGAATATGCCCCTGTTGAATTGGAGCTGTCAGAGCAAGCGGAATTGAGGCGGCGGAGGTATTGCCACACTGCCCCACATTGCTAATCACTTTCTCCTGAGGAATCCCTAAACGCTCAGCTACTGCATCCAAGATGCGTTGATTGGCCTGATGCAGCACCAGCCAGTCAATGTCGTCAACCGTACAGCCGGCGCGGTGCAGGGCTTTTTCAATGACCTCGGGGACTTGGGTGACGGCAAAGCGATAAACTTCACGGCCATTCATGGCAATGGGGGCAAATCCCCCTTGGGCGATCGCGAGATTGTCCCCTAAGGTCTGGGGCGTCCCGGCAAAGGCAAGGGTGAGATGCTCATTGAGGCGGCCATCACTGCGCAACTCAAAGCTGAGGAGCTGATCGACATCAGTTGCTTGCAAAACCATCGCGCCAGCACCATCGCCAAAAAGAATACACGTTCGGCGATCGCCCCAATCCACCCAGCGGGAGAGAATATCCCCCCCAATGACCAAGGCACTGCGGTAGGCACCGGTGCGCAAATATTGGGCCGCCGTCACCAAGGCAAAGAGAAAGCCAGAACAGGCAGCTGTTAAGTCAAAGGCGACCGCATTTACCGCACCAATGCGAGTTTGTACCAAGCAGGCGGTGCCAAAGAGATCATCAGGGGTAGAGGTGGCTAAGATGAGCAACTCCACTGCTGTGGGTTCTAGTCCCGCCATCTCTAAGGCTGCGCCTGCCGCTTCGCTAGCCAAATCCACAAGGCGTTGGTCAGGAGCCGCCACATGCCGTTCTTGAATGCCCGTACGGGACTGAATCCACTCATCAGAGGTATCCACGAGGGCACTGAGATGGGCATTGGTCAAACATTGACGGGGGGTTGCCGCGCCCACGCCGCTAAATTTAACGCCCTGCACAGTCACTAAGCCTGATCCTCAACGGCAACGGCGTGCTGGTAACAGGCCTGAATCCGTTCTGAAACACGATGATCCACCGCTTCCTTGGCTAAACGAATGGCATTAAAAATCGAGGGCGCTTGGGAACTACCGTGGCTAATGATACAGATGCCATCCACCCCCAAAAGCAGGCCACCTCCATGTTCGGCATGATCAATGCGCTGCTTAATTTTGCGGAGATTGGGACGCAGCAGCGCCGTGCCCAGTTGCCCTCGCCAGCCCCGAGGTAGCTCTTCGCGGAGAATCTGTACCAGCACACTACCTAAGGATTCAGCAAATTTGAGCAGAACGTTGCCGACAAAGCCATCACAGACCACGACATCAAATTGTCCGGATAGGACATCACGGCCTTCTGCATTGCCTAAAAAGGAAATTTGACGATTTTGCCGTAGGAGTTGATGCGCTTTTAGAGCCAGATCATTGCCTTTGCAGTCCTCTTCGCCAATGTTGAGCAAACCCACCTTGGGATCTTCTACGTCCAAGACGTACTGGCTATAGATGGAGCCCATTACCGCAAATTGCTCAAGGTATTTGGGGCGGCAGTCCACATTAGCACCGACATCGAGAACCAAAACGGATTTGCCGGGAATGAGGGTAGGTAGGACGGCACCAATAGCAGGGCGATCGATCCCCGGCAGGCGGCCTAAGCGCAATAGTGCCGCAGCCATCGCTGCCCCTGAGTGACCGGCGGAAACAACAGCATCAGCCGCCCCTGCTTTGACCAGATCCATCGCCACATTAATCGAAGCCTTGGGTTTCTTTTTCAGGGCATTCAGGGGTTCTTCCCCCATTTCCACAACATCACTGGCTTCAACAATTTGGGGCTTGGCTGTGGGGGCATGTTCATTGAGGTAGCGCTGAATGGGAACGGAATCCCCCACGAGGAGAATATCGGCATCTAATTCTTCACTGGCTCTGAGGGCACCGGCAACAATCTCATCGGGAGCATAGTCACCCCCCATGGCATCCACAGCAATCCGTGCACGAGTCATTGGCTGAACTCTTACGAGAAAATCCTTCAGAATTCTAGCAGATGACAGTCCTTTTCCTAAGAATGGCGGTCATTAAACCCTTTGGGGGTCAGTTAAGGAGCAACTTCTTTCTAGCGATGGAACCCCAGATCGGTGCCGGTGCCATTGTGCACATGGGCAAGTTGTTCATACTTGCGGGCATGCTGGCGCAGATCGGCGGCCTCAGTGTCACCCACTTCCCGCACCACTTTAGCCGGAATGCCCACTACTAAGGAGCGCGGCGGAACATCTTTGCTGACCACTGCCCCGGCACCCACAATACTGCCGGCTCCCACCCGAACGCCATTGAGAATTATGGCGCCAATGCCAATTAGGCAGCCGTCTTCAACCGTTGCCCCGTGGATAACTGCGCGATGCCCCACCGTCACTTCTGCCCCAAGGATTGTGGGTTGCCCCGGATCGCCATGGAGAATGGCGCCATCTTGCACATTGGTGTGGGCACCAATCTGAATGTACTCGACATCACCGCGCAAAACGGCACCATACCAAATGCTACAGCCCTCACCGAGACGCACATCACCCACAAGGGTGGCATTGGGGGCAACAAAGGCAGCGCGATCGCTGGCAACGGGTGGCCAAAACGCACTAGGGGCAGTAATTACCATGGTTGATCCCAAGCATCAAACATCTAAACGACAGTTTCCAAGTTGAGGGTAGGCCTGAAATTGGCTTAAGGATTGGGGGGCACCGGTGAGGGCGTGACAGCTTCGGGGGTGGGGGGTAGAGCTTCTTCTCTGGGGGGACGCCGTTCGGGCAGCGGCAGGTGGAAAAAGATCGCGGCCATGATGGCTAAGCTCGCAGCACCAATCCCCAAGGGCATCAGTTGTTTGCGCAAAGGCACGGCAGGAGCGATCGCCCGCCGGGGGAGGGAATGGAAGGTAGGGATCAGCGTGGGCAGCATTTGGCTATCGCTGCAGAGTTGATCCAGTGCCTCGATTAAGTCCGCCAGTTGCAGCCACGTGAGCTGGACTTCTAGAGTTTCCTCTGCGGCATCGTTGGTGGGTGTTTCTGAATTCTCTTCGGGGGACGCTTGCAGCAGCTTACGGGGAATATGGAGGGAGACTTGATTGGCGGCCTCGATTTCGATCTGAATCGGGTACTGGGGCGATCGCTGCAATTTGACACCACTCAACCATGTTTGCGCCGCCGCTGGCACACTATTGAGCAAAGCCACAAGGAATTCCTTACCCCCCTTGATCCGTTGATCTTTGCCGGTAATTTCCCACTCGCAAAGGGTGACAATATCCAACTGCTCTGAGCCGGCTTGACCGCTGAGTCCTTCAATTCGCAGGGTGCAATTGGGCAATGAATACTGGCGTTGCAGCAGCATTAACTCACTTCCCCGTCAAATAAACTAAACCAGAGGCGTTCCATGCCCTTTGTGCCTGCGCAGAGCAGCAGTTGTGCCAACAGCTTCAGAGCCAACTCATTGAGGACTTGGTTATTTTTGTAGAGAAAGAGGCTTGATCGCTGGAGGTTCATGCGTTTGCGAAAATGGCGGCGAAAGCGATCCAAATATTCCGCCAAGGGGGCATAGGTTTCCGGGGGCAAATTCTGTGCCTGCAATTGATCCAACATCAAAAGTAAATGCCGCAGGATAGCTGTCTGCCGCCGTGCTACTTGCACAACTACTGCGGTGAGTGCCTTTGTTTCCGCCAAGGGCAAGGGGGTACGCTGGGTAATTTGGCGAAAAGGATTTGTGCAGCGAATTTGCCAAAACACGACCCGATTGGGGATCATTACTTGCAGTTGTAGATCCCGCAGCACTTGGAGCATCAATTCAGAGGCATTCAAATCAACGCACTCTAGGGTAAGCAACAGTAAGTCCAATTGCCAACGTGCCCGCCGAGGACACACACTCACCCCTTGGGGATTGGGCAATGCTGCCAACATCGGGGGTAATAGCTCGACTTCAGGGGATTCGATTGTTGCTGGCATTGAGTTTGCCGTTTCCATACTCTCTAGAGTGCTCACTATACAGCAATGGTGACAGGACTCATGTTGAAATAGACCTAAATGATCTTAGCCGTTTCTCCGCTGACGACTGCTGCCTATCTTTATGTTGCCCGTTACGCTGATTTTTAGAAAAGCAGGCTAAACTTGAGGGGAACCACATGATTGTGAGGTTGCAATGAGTCAAGAGATCCCCCCCCCAGAAGCCTACGTGGTGCTTGGGCTGGCTCATTGTTTTGTGCAGGTGGCGGGAAAACTCCAGCCCATAGAGGTGATTGAGCCGATTCCCTCAGCGGCGTTGGAAGCATTGCTCCATGGCTTGCCCACCTCCTACAGTGAAGCCCATGCCCTCACCTATGGTCAAGCCCAAAACCCGCAGCAGGTGCAGCAGCAGTTTCCCCCCGGTGCCCATCTGTGCGATGACTATGGCGATCGCCTCGCAGCAGCCGCACGCACCTATATTGCCCGTCCCCAAAGTACCCGCCATATTTCCCTTGGTGAAACCTACCGCAACTTTAATACCTCCACAGAACGCAAGCGAGTGCTTAACTCCGAGCGCATCGTTACCGCTGCCGACAATGTCAAACAACACGCATATACCCACCAAGTCCTCTAACGAGTTGTCCTGATTCACCATAAGGAATGACCATGGTCAGTGAAGTGCAGCCCGTCCCCGCAGCATCCCTTGACGCGCCTCCAGAAAATGCGGTTGAGATTATTGAAACTGTCATTTCTAGTCTCCACCAAGGAGATGCCCCCCTCGTTGGCCAAACGGACAGTGGCAAAATTTGGATGTTTCGCTATGGCAGTGCCGAGGTCTTTGTGCAGTTGAGTGGTCACACAGAGGAGGACGTTCTCACCATTTGGTCACCGGTATTACCGTTGCCCGTAACGGATGAATTGGCACTCTATCGTAAGCTCCTGACGTTAAACTGGCTCAGCACCTTCGAGGCACACTTTGCCATTGCCGAGGAACAAGTGCAAGTGGTGACCACCCGCACCCTCAGGGGCATTACTGCCTGTGAAATTTCTCGCTTAATTACGATTGTGGCGACATTAGCTGATGACTACGATGACGCCCTCCGGGCGGAGTTCAAGGGCTAATCAGGGCTTTCATATCCCGTACGGCTTGCACCATGCCCACAAGCACAGCGCGGCTAATAATCGTGTGACCAATATTCAGTTCTTCAATGCCATCAAGGCGGGCGATCGCCCCCACATTGGTGTAGGTCAGTCCATGACCGGCATTCACCCGCAACCCTAAGGATTTAGCGCGCTGTACCCCCTCGGCCAAAACGGTCAATTCCTGCTGTTGGGCGGCTTCTCCCCTAGCTTCGGCATAGCGCCCCGTGTGCAGTTCGATAAACTGAGCTGTGGTTTTGGCGGCGGCTTCTAGTTGGGCAGGATCGGCATCAATAAATAAACTCACGGGAATCCCCGCTTCTTGCAGGGTTTGTACCACTTCGGTCAAGGGAGCCTGCTGAGCCACCACATCTAGACCCCCTTCGGTCGTGACTTCCTCGCGTCGCTCAGGCACCAAGGTCACATAATCTGGCCGAATCTCAAGGGCAATCGCCACCATTTCGAGGGTGGCCGCCATCTCTAGGTTCAAATGGGTGCGTACCGTTTGCCGCAGCAGGCGCACATCCCGCTCTTGAATATGGCGCCGATCTTCGCGCAGATGTACCGTAATGCCATCGGCACCCCCCAGTTCTGCCAAAACGGCGGCAGCGACGGGATCCGGTTCAACCGTGCGCCGAGCTTGGCGAATCGTTGCCACATGGTCAATGTTGACCCCTAAGGTAGGCATGATGATTCTCCCAGTACCGTCATCCATTCAGGTTATGCATCATACAACAGCGCGTTATAGAAAGGCGCAGGACAGAAAAGTTACCCCCTTGCCCTGGAGAGCCTAGGCAAAACCTTGCGTAACTACGATTAGAACTCGGTTTTCTGTACGACCACCTCCTTCAAGGGACGTTCTAGCTGGATTCAGCGTCCGAGCTTGTTAGGAATCCCCTCACAGCCACCGGGAATCGTTTCACGGGAACGGCTGCCACTCCAAGCACAGCAATAGTAGCGCTGTTCTTCCGAGAGGTTCTTGACATTGGTAAAGTTGGCATCCTCGAGCACTGCCCCCGTTTGTGCCCCCGTGCGAAAATTGGGAGGATTGAGGCGATCGCGGGGACTGGCCTGCTCGACCGTGCCATAAAATAAGCGAACACGACTCAGGTCAGCATTCGTGAGATCTGCCCCCTGCAAAATCGCCCCCGCCAGATTCGCTCGCGTCAAATTACAGTTGCGAAAGAGAGTTCCCGTGAGATTGGCATCACTCAATTCGGTCCAGCGCAAGTCTGTGCCGCTGAGGTCGGCTCCTGCCAGCATACTGCCGAGATTGATGACCCGAACGCCGTATTCGATGTCTTCTTCGTAGCCCCCTAGGCCGTCAAAAATGGGGCGACCCAGCCGGCGATCGCGCTTCAGGGGTGAGAGCAACTTTGCTCCGGATAAAAAGCGAATGATTTTGGCCTTCCCCTCGGCATCCAGTCCCCCCAAGATGGCGGCGGTGCGTCCCTCGGCGATCGCCCGCTCTGGCGGCCAATCCTCCAGTAATCCCTCATCATCAAGGATGAGATCGGCAATGCCTTGGAAATAACTGTCAATCGTTTGCTGTTGGGTAATGCGGTTTTGTTGGGTCGTCAAATCCCGCGAGATCACGTACTGTCGCCAAGCCACATAGGCCGCTAGGAGCGCCACTAAAATTTGCCCTAAGGCACCGAAACCCTCAGCAAGTGCCCCCACCGCATCCCAATTGGTGCCTTGAAACCGTCCGCGGATCCAGTCCATCGCCCCGGTCATGGCAATGAGCGCCACCCCTGTCAGACTCAGACCCAGCGAGGCCACAATAAACTGCCGTTGCTGTTCCGTCAGATCCTCTGTAAACCAGTGGTAGGTCGAAGTCCAGACCAAGGGGAAACTTAGTCCCCCTAAGGCCAAGGCAGCCACCACACCCACCGCCTTCCAATCGAGTCCCCAAGCGACTAAGACAGTGACCATGGCGATCGGCATCAACACGGAACGCAGGGACTGCCAACCCGTGCGCCAAGGATTACGAGCTGCTAACACTTTACTAAGACGCAGAGCCACCGCTGTTTGGTTTTCACGGAGGGTCATTTTGTCTTCGCCCATCAGGATTTGGCCTTAAAGGAATTAAACCAATCATACAGACCTTTTCCAAAGGGGAGAACACACTCAAAACTGCGAAAGTCGGTATTAGGTCTAGCCTGTCAATGGTTTAGAAGAGGTCTCTCGTCAGAACCTTTCTTTGTTGCATCCCGTCCCCCCTTTCTCTCCTTAGAGAAGGCTGTACAATAATTCATAAAGTTTTCAGAAAACGTTTTGGGAGGTTATGGGTATGGATTGGCGCGTCCTGATTGTCCTGTTACCTGTCCTACTGGCTGCGGGTTGGGCAGCTCGCAACATTCTGCCCTATGCAGTGAAGCAGGTTCAAAAGCTCCTGCAAAAAGCAAAAGCAGCCTAGGACTTGGACATTAGATATTTTCGTTGGGCAACTTCTCCCCAAGAGATCGGCAGGAATTTTTCCAATGATTTTACCTTGGGGAGACTTTTTTATAATGGGAAATATATTGTTAATTTTTGTAAATTGGTTTTTAGGTTACTGCCATGCCCTCCCTCGAACAGCTTGCCCATCAACTGGAAAGTCCCAATTCCCGCGATCGCCTGCTGGCGCTAGCCGCGCTACGGGATGTCCCCTCTGCGGATGCCGTACCCCTCATTAAAAAAGTCCTTTGGGACGAGAATCTCCAGATTCGCTCAATGGCCGTGTTTGCCCTTGGGGTTAAATCCACACCCGAGTGCTTTGAGATTCTGGTGCAGTTGCTCGAGAGCGAACCGGACTACGGCATTCGTGCTGATGCCGCTGGCGCTTTGGGCTATCTCGAAGATGGGCGTGCCTTTGAGCCTCTGGTGCGTGCCTTTTATGAAGACACCGATTGGCTGGTACGCTTTAGTGCCGCTGTGGCGCTGGGCAATCTTAAAGATCCCCGCGCCGTGGAGGTGTTGCGATCGGCGCTGAAAAGTGAGGAAGCCGTAATGCTGCAAGGGGCGATCGCGGCTCTAGGGGAAATTGGTGATCCCAGTGTGGTTGAGGATATTTTGCCCTTTGTGACCGCAGAGGATTGGTTGGTACGGCAACGGCTTGCTGAAGCCTTGGGCAACCTGCCTAGCCCGAAAACCCGTGCTGCCCTAGAGTACCTCGCTAAAGACGATCATCCTCACGTGGCAACGGCCGCACAGATTTCTTTGCAACGCTTGCAAGATTAATCTTCATTCTCAGGCAATGGCACGGGTCGTTGAGGCCAATCTTTTTTGCCTGCTGCGGTTTCTGCCACAAATCTCTAAACTGGAAAGGAAGGCGCGGCATCGGCAGTAACCTATCTCTATGTCTATCCCAATTAAATTTCTTCCCTACCTCGTGGCAGTGCTGATCGGGGTAATTGGTGCGATCATTCTTTCACAACTACACTTTACGCTCTGGTGGGAGTCAGACCTGCTAACCCAACCGCCGCCGATTGTCGAGGCTGAACCAGAAACGACTCCTGTAAAGCCTTTACCCACTCCCCAAGCGCCAGCCAACCCGCAACGGAATGGTCTGCGCATTAGTAATCAAACGGGCTTTCCTGTGCGTGTGGTGTTGCTTGCTGCCCGCGATCGCGCCCATCCGGATAAAAGTGCAGTTCACTGGGATTTTGCCCCCATGGAGGGCAGTATCAAGGGGCTGTTGTTAACACTGCCCGAAGGTAAGCTCACCCTCCAGCCCGGGGATATTGTTCTTGCCTTTACCCTGGATGGCTCCAAACGCTACTGGGGCCCCTATGTCATTGGTGAAAATGAGGAACTTCAGCGCGATCGCCAAACCCAAGAATGGCAGTTGATCCTGCGCCCCTAGAGAGCTGCGCCCTACGTCATTAAGACAGCCCTTTTCCTGATGGATGAGGATATGCTCAAATCAGTGAAGGCCAGCATGGGTAAGGATTGCATTCCCCTACCTGTCCCAGAAAAGGGCTGTAACATTCCTCTTTGCTGAGGTGCTGTTAAGACGGATTGACAATCTAGTGGTGAGCTTTCGCAACTGCTTTAGTACTGTGGCGATTCTCCTCTTGAGAAGTGGGGCGGGGTTGAATGACGCCATAGCCCCCATGATTGCGTTCATAGACCACGTTGATTTCTCCCGTATCGCGATTGCGGAAGACATAGAAGTCGTGATCCACCATTTCGAGGTGCTCAAGGGCTTCTTGGATTGTCATCGGCGGCATGGCAAAGTATTTCATGCGCACTACTTGTTCGGGCAGTTGCGGCGTGCGATCGCCCACCAAATCTGTCACCACTGCGGGTTCCACCACACTATTAGTGTCTTTTGCACGGGACTTGTCTTGGCGTTTTTCTTTGAGTTTACGGAGTTTGCGCGCAATTTTGTCGGCAACGAGATCAATACTGGCGTAGAGATTTTCACTGCTTTCTTCGGCACGAATCACTGAGCCATTAACAAATAGGGTCACCTCAGCGGTTTGTTGCGGAGCTGTACTGCGGTTCCGAGCTACGGAAAGATGCACATCAACTTCGTTAATTACATTTTGGAAATGACTGGTGGCTCGCTCCATTTTTTGGTTCACATAGCTGCGAATGCCATCCGTAATGTCAATGTTTTTACCGTGAATCACTAGCCTCATAGGGTTGCCTCCCCTGAGCAAAAAACAAATAAATCTAAGGCTGATCTACTTCCACCCTAACATCTTCGTATCGGGGATTACAGGGCATCCTGAGGCTCTTCACCTTTATTCGTGTTCTGTGATAATTCTTATCCTCTAGCCCTTGACAATCTGGTATCCCCTATGGAAGCTGCTCTCGGTTGGCATTGTGCCTTGGGGATCATCCCCTACCGCGATGCTTGGCATTGGCAACAGCAACTGGTAGCGGAGCGCTGTCACGATCCCACCACCCGCGATGTCTTACTGACCCTTGAGCATCCCCCCATCTATACCCTTGGCCAAGGGGCAACCACCGCCCATATTCACTTTGATCCTGTAGCCACAGGCATTGAGGTATTGCGCATTGAGCGGGGTGGCGATGTCACCTACCACTGCCCCGGCCAATTGGTGGCCTATCCGATTTTGAATTTACGCCGCCATCGTTGCGATCTCCATTGGTATCTCCACCAGTTGGAGGAAGTGGTGATTCAAACCCTAGGGCACTATGGCATTAAAGGGGAGCGCGTTGCTGGTCTTACAGGTGTTTGGGTGGAGGGATACAAGGTGGCCGCAATCGGGATCAAGGTGACCCGCTGGATTACCTTCCACGGCATTGCCCTCAATGTGGTGAACAATTTGCAGGGCTTTGGTCGCATTGTCCCCTGTGGCATTGGCGATCGCCCCGTCGGGAACCTACAGCAGTTTCGTGCCGACATTGACTTAGAGGAGGTGCGCCAGCAGTTTGTCGCTGCCTTTGGCCGTGTTTTTGCCATCGAGTTTGTCCCCAAAGCCCTTACCGATTTGCTAAAGGTCTGATCGCGGTTTTGAGGTTGACAAATTTTAATCTTTATTTCAGGAATTGGCTGTTATGAGTTGGCAACTTTTGGGGCACAATTTAAGTCTAAGTAGATTAGGATACAGGCCAACTCCCTCTCACCTGCTAGGCTAACGCTATACAAACCTCAGCTTTGTCAGTGCGAGTCGCCACCTTCATCTCCATAAAACTTTTATCTACATTCCTTCTTGCCAAATACTGTTTAGAATCTGTGCCGCTATGATGAACTCCGCTTCCAAGACCCCATCCCCTACGGTTAGCACCGACATGGTGCGCACCTACCTACAGGAAATTGGTCGTGTACCGCTGCTAACCCATGAACAGGAGATTATTCTGGGTAAACAAGTACAGCAAATGATGGCACTGCGGGAAAAACGCGAGGCCCTAACCAAAGAAATAGGATGTGAACCAACTTTTGAAGAATGGGCGGCTGCCTGTAACCTGACTCCAACGGAATTACGCAATCTTATCAAGCGCGGCGAACGCGCCAAGCAAAAAATGATTGAAGCCAACCTGCGGCTGGTGGTTTCGGTGGCCAAGAAGTATCAAAAACGCAACCTTGAATTGCTGGACTTGGTGCAAGAGGGCACCCTCGGTCTGGAACGGGGGGTGGAAAAGTTCGATCCCACGCGAGGCTACAAATTCTCGACCTATGCCTACTGGTGGATTCGGCAAGCCATTACGCGGGCGATCGCCCAACAGGCGCGGACGATTCGGCTGCCCATTCACATCACCGAGAAGCTCAACAAGATCAAACGCACCCAACGCGAACTGGCGCAAAAACTGGGACGGAGTGCGACTCCTGCCGAGGTGGCAGCCGCGCTAGAACTCGAACCGGAGCAAATTCGCGAATACCTGACCCTTGCTCGCCAACCCGTTTCCCTTGACCTGCGGGTCGGGGATAATCAGGACACTGAACTCGGTGAACTGCTCGAGGATGACAGTCTTTCGCCTGAGCAATTTACTACAGTGGAGTCTCTACGGGATGATGTCAACCTGTGGCTGGCAGAACTCACCCCACAACAACGGCAAGTGCTCACCCTGCGCTACGGCTTGGGGGATGGCCAAGAGCTGTCCCTTGCCAAGGTGGGTGAGCAACTCAACCTGAGTCGAGAGCGGGTGCGGCAACTGGAACGCCAAGCCCTTGATCACCTGCGGCGGCGGCGCCAGCAGCTGTATGAATACTTGGCCAGCTAAGGCGTGGATTGAGGCGCTGGATCTACAGCCCCATCCGGAGGGGGGCTATTTCCGCGAGGTCTATCGCTCAGCGAGGAGTATTCCACAAGCGGTCTTGCCCTCAGGATTTCGGGGGGGCGATCGCGCCTACTGTACAAGCATTTACTTCCTGCTTCCCTCCACGGCCTGTTCGCGACTGCACCGCATTGCTAGCGATGAACTGTGGCACTTTTACATGGGCAGTAGCCTGACAATTCATGTGATTTTACCGACGGGGGAGTATCAACCCCTGTGCTTGGGGATCAATGTGGAGCAGGGGGAGCAATTGCAGCAGGTGGTACCGGCCGGTGCATGGTTTGGGGCAACAGTGAATGCGCCAGACAGTTTTAGTCTTGTGGGCTGTACGGTGGCACCGGGATTTGACTTTCGTGATTTTGAATTGGGCGATCGCCAGCAGTTGCAGCAGCAGTTTCCCCAACACCAGCGATTGATTGAACACTTGACGCCCTAAACATTAAAAAGTGTTCGCAGGCGGCGACGAATCCAATGTAGGGGGGGCAGATTTTTGATTTCTTGGGAGTTCACTAGACCAAGTTCTTGCAGTACCTGCTGCCGTGCCGCTAACTCATGGGCAATATCTTCCGCCAATTGGGGTTGGGCTTGCAAGAGTCGCTGTACTGCCGAGCGGTGTACCACAAACAGCGTCGTTTCTTCTAGCGCCCGCACTGTCGCTGAGCGCGGCATCCCCGTAAGTACGGCAATTTCACCAAAAAACTCCCCCTCATAGAGGGTGGCTAAAATCTGATTTAGGTGCTCAGAGCGGACTTCGACAGAACCCTCAAGGACGATGTAAAAGGCATCCCCCGGATCCCCCTCACGGCAGATAATTTCCCCCACACCGTAAAATTGGCGATTGCCCAACTCAATGAGCATTTGCAATTCCGCATTGGAGCAACGGGAAAAACAACTGATATTGCGTAATAAATCAGCAAGAGAGGGTTCGGTTTTGGCCCTTTTGGGAGCCGCCGGCTCAGTCACTGCTAAGCTTTCAGGTACACTAGCCACAGAACGGTGGTAATAATGAGCCAAGGAACGCAGTTCTCCCAAGTCGCGCAACCGCAAATCCAACTGGGGAAAGGGCACTTCAATCTGCCGCTGCCGTAACTCCTGCTCAATCAGAAAATTAAGCGCGCTTTTAATGGGTTCAGAATCTTGGGGGCGGTTAATCCACACCAAGAGTTCAAAAAGGTAGGCATGCTCGCCAAAGCCGCGAAACCAAACACTGGGGGGTGGGGTCAGTAGGACGCGCGGATCCTGACGGGCAGCACTGAGGAGCGCTTCGGTGACGAGAACCGTATCACTGCCGTAGGCAACACTCACGGGGATATGGATGCGGCTATCGGGGCTACCGTAGCTCCAGTTGACGACATTTTTTTCAATAAAGCGGTTGTTGGGGACAATTACGTACTGGCTATCGTTGGTGCGGATAATCGTGGCGCGAATTGAGATTTTCTCCACCGTGCCCAGCAGGCCATCCACTTCAATAAAATCTCCAACTTTGATCGGATGTTCCAGTAGAATCGCTAGACCACTAATAAAGTTACTGGCGAGGGTTTGCAAACCAAAACCAAAACCGATCCCCAAGACCCCCGCTAGCACCGTGAGGGAACTGAGGTCAATGCCTGCGGTTTGCAGGACGATAATAAAGCCAATAAAACTCAAGCTGTAGCTAACCACACGGGTGATGGTTTCTTGGCTACCCCGATCTACCCGTAACTGCATGAGAATCCGACGCTTGAGCCACTCACTCACCCAGCGGGAGATAAAAATCACCGCAAGGGATAGAAAGAGGATTAAAAAGAGAAAGTTCAGGGTAACTTTGGTGCGCCCCAACTCCATAAAGGGAGTGTTAAACACCACTGCCACCCGCTGGAGAAGAAACTGAATCGTGCCGTCAATGCGCTCATGCCAAGGGGAAAGACTTTGAACAGATTGGAGAATCCAAGATAAAACAAGTGACCAGAGCAAAATTCGCAGTGTCAGGCGCAATAGGCTAGTGCCTAGGGAGAGCCATGGCTGAGATTGTTGGCTGGCTTTTTGGTCAAGCCGCTGTTGCAGTTGATGAATCCCCAGTTTCAGCAGAAGCCAGTCGGTGAGGATTGCAATGCCGACAATCCCCACAATTTGAGCAGCTTCAATGAACGCAACCCGCAGCCGTTGAGTTCGCGCCAGTTGAGCAATGAGAAGACCTGCAGGGGCTGTTGCTAAAAATAGACTGAGATACTTAATCATGGTCCCAAAGATTGTGCGCGAGCGGCTTTAATGACTGCCACTACGTCGGCATGTTTCCCATCCAGCGCCCACACCAAAGCCGTCCAGGAATTCTGATCCTTGGCGTTGAGATCTGCACCTGCGGCAATCAGTTGTTTGACCGTAGCCGTTTGTCCCTTGGCCGCTGCGGCCATTAGAGGCGTAAGACCAAAGGCCGTTTGAGCATTGACATTGGCACCTGCAGCTAGCAGTTTCTCAACTATGGCGGTGTGCCCGCCGCCGGCGGCGGCCATCAAGGGGGTCCAACCCTCACTATCCCCTTGGTTGACATTAACCCCTGCGGCAATCAGGGCATGGACAATTTCGGTGTGCCCTAGTTCTGCCGCTAAGGCCAGCGCTTCGGTTGTAATCTCGGTACCGCCGGCGATCGCCTCTTGGACAGCGGTCAGATCTCCTTGTGCAATGGCGATTTCAATTGCTGTCATCCCCTGCGTCATTCCCTGTACCCTGCCTCTTATAAAGAAAAGATAATCTATCTGCGTTAAAATGAGGCTTGCATTGAGTTCAGGATTGTATGCAATGGATATTATCACGCTCGGTTGGGTGGGTGTCCTCAGTGTCTTTACGCTCTCAATTGCCTTTGTGGTCTGGGGTCGCCACGGCATGTAGCCATCTAGGGCTGGAGCGATGACCGTTTCACTGGCCGATCTTCTGGTTCTGGTGGCCTTGCTGCTGCTCATTGTGGTGACGGGTGGCATTGGCTATCTTACCTTTGCGGAGTGGCGCGATCGCCGGCGTCTGCAAGCGGAGCAAAAAGAACAACGACGGAGACGCAAACGGTAATGGTAGCTCCTCTGAAGCTTTTGGGCGATCGCCTCCTCTGTGCCCTGCAAACGGTTCTGCCCTTAGAAACCTACCCTCAGCCCCTGCTGCTGCCGGCCAGTCAAGCCAAGTTTGGCGATTATCAATCGAACGTGTGTCTGACGCTTGCCAAGCAGGTCGGTAAAGCGCCGCGGGAGCTTGCCCAAGAAGTGGTATCCCATCTCAACGTTGCAGATATTTGTCAACCCGTGGAAATTGCCGGGCCGGGGTTTCTCAATTTTCGTCTCAAACCAGACTTTTTGGCGCGCAGCCTGCAAGCGGCGCTGGGGAGCGATCGCCTAGGTATTCCCAAGACACAAAAGCCACAACGGGTCGTGGTTGATTTTTCCAGCCCCAACATTGCCAAGGAAATGCACGTGGGTCACCTGCGCTCCACAATTATTGGGGACTGTATTGCCCGCATTCTGGAATTTCGGGGACACGAGGTGCTGCGGCTCAACCATGTGGGGGACTGGGGAACACAGTTTGGCATGCTCATTGCCTACCTCGACGAGGTGTATCCCGATGCCCTTACCACCGCCAATGCCCTTGATTTGGGGGACTTGGTGACATTCTACAAAAAGGCCAAGCAACGCTTTGATACTGATCCCGACTTTCAGCAAAAAGCCCGCCAGCAAGTGGTGGCCCTCCAGCAGGGGGAAGAACACAGTCGCCGCGCATGGCACCTGCTGTGTGAGCAATCCCGCCGCGAGTTTCAAAAGATCTACGATCTGCTGGATGTTCAGCTCACCGAGCGGGGGGAATCCTTCTACAACCCCTTTTTGCCGGCGGTGATTGAGGACTTAGCGGCAGCTGGCCTCCTCGTAGAAGATCAGGGGGCAAAAGTTGTCTTTCTCGAGGGCTTTACCAACAAAGAGGGGCAGCCTCAACCGTTGATTGTTCAGAAGTCCGATGGTGGCTACAACTACGCAACCACCGATTTAGCTGCCCTGCGCTATCGGATCGAAAAGGATCGGGCGGATTGGATTATCTACGTCACCGATGTGGGGCAGTCCAGCCACTTTGCCCAAGTGTTTCAAGTGGCACGGCGCGCGGGTTGGGTGCCTGAGCATGTCACGTTGACCCATGTCCCCTTTGGCTTGGTGCTCGGCGAAGATGGTAAACGGCTCAGAACCCGCGCCGGGGAAACGATTCGGCTCATGGATTTGCTCATGGAGGCGATCGCCCGCAGTCGTGCGGATTTAGAACAACGCCTTGCCACCGAGGGGCGCACCGAGTCTCCGGAATTCATTGACACCGTGGCACGGGCGATCGGTATCGGTGCCGTCAAGTATGCCGATCTCAGCCAAAACCGCAACAGCAACTACATCTTTAGCTACGACAAGATGCTCTCCCTACAGGGGAACACCGCTCCTTACCTGCTCTATGCTTATGTCCGTGTTCAGGGACTCACCCGCCGGGGGGACATTGATTGGCGCATGCTTTCATCGGAGACGGCCTTGCTCCTAGAGGATGAGACCGAGCAGAACCTTGCCAAGCACCTGGTGCAACTGGAGGAAACCTTAGATCTGGTGGGCGCGGAGCTGTTGACCAACCGCCTCTGTCAATACCTCTTTGAACTAAGCCAACTTTTCAACCAATTTTACGATCGCTGCCCTATCCTCTCGGCTGCCGAGCCGACGAAACAATCCCGTCTAACTCTCGCCTATCTCACGGCTCAAACCCTGAAGCTGGGGCTATCCCTCCTAGGAATTCGGGTTTTGGATCGGATTTAGAGCCTGCTTGCTATACTGGGGCGCAACACCACTCTTGTTTCTGGGAGTTTCTAGAGGGTGGGAGGCCTATTCTCCAAGCTCTTACTTGCGGTTATCTTCCTGCTGATCTGGCCGCATATCTACCTCATGCAGTTTTACTTTTGGTTATTTCGCCGTGAGTTGCCCAGCCGCCTAGAACTGGGTGGTTTGTTTATTATGTTGGTAATGGCAGCAGGGACGGGTCTCGGTTTCTTTGTTAGCCTCGCTGTTGGCTTGGGTCTTGTGCCGTGGCTTTGGCCAGAGGTGAGTCAAATATGGCAGCGGTTAACCATAGTTGGCATTTATCTTGTCAATTCCCTAATTTGCTTTGAACTGGGCTATCGCTGGGGGCAGCGGGAAGCAAAGCATTTATAGTGGTAAAAAGGGCTGTAATATACATTGATGGTTTGTGCGATCGCAGCAGCGCAATGATCAAAAATGATATTTGGATTCGAGCCATGGCGGCTCAAGGTATGATTCAGCCCTTTGAACCTACCCTTGTGCGGCGGGTGTCTGAGCAGCCGGTGATTAGTTTTGGTCTTTCTTCCTATGGTTACGATATTCGCCTCAGCTCCAAGGAGTTTCGGATCTTTCGCCATGTGCCGGGGACGGTGGTGGATCCCAAGAACTTTAACCCGGCAAATTTGGAGTCTGCCCCCCTTCATGAGGATGCCAATGGCGCCTTTTTCATTTTGCCTGCCCATTCCTATGGCCTTGGGGTCGCCCTAGAACGCCTCCAGGTACCGGAAAATGTGACGGTGCTGTGTATTGGGAAAAGCTCCTATGCCCGCGCGGGGATTATTGCCAACCTGACACCGGCAGAAGCGGGCTGGCGTGGCCACCTGACCTTAGAATTCTCGAATTCTTCTAGTGCCGACTGTCGCATCTATGCCAATGAGGGAGTTGTGCAATTGCTCTTTTTTGAGGGCGAACCCTGTGATGTGAGTTACGAAACACGGCGCGGCAAGTACCAAGATCAGCCGGAGGCCGTTACATTGGCACGGGTTTGAGTCAGTTGCTGTAACAGTCGTTGTGGCCCATGGTGTCCCCATTGATAGCCCTGCTGAAGATAGGGGTCTAGGCGGCGGCGAATTTGTTGATAACCCCAGAAGATCACTCCCCCCTGTAGGAAGACAGTGGTACTCACCCCCCAGAGTTCACTGCCGAAGGTCAAGCCTTGCCAACTGGAGAGATAAATTGCCGCATACCAAAGCAAGACAAATTGACTGAGACTTGCAAAAGCAGGCAGGGGGAAGGGAACAGCGTAGGCTTGGCACGCTTTGCGGATATAGGCGAGGGTACTGATCATCGCCAGCACCACATCGAAAAATCCCCCCGGCAGCAGCAGGCTCCCCACCATCTGGGCGGCCAACCACGACCATGCGGAGGTGTCTTGCGTCCCTAAAGCCGCTCCGAGGTTCTGTTCCACTTGACTGGCTTGGTGGAGAATGCGACGGGCACGCGCCTGGGGAGCCTCCTGTTGTAACCACTGTTGGAGAAGCTGTCGCAGTTCTGCAATTCCCTGCCCTGTGGTGCTGCTCACCGCAATCCCTTCAGCCATGGGCGGGTAGAGATCCGCCTTGGTGAGAATCAGCTTGTAGGAAATCCCAAGGGTGTTCAGGCGATCGCGGGCTTGGCATTCGACAGGGGTGAGACTGTCTTGGGTGACAAAAAGAACCAGATCGGCCGTCTCAACAGCGCTCCATGTCATCCTTTCCCGATCGCTACCGGCCACTTCATCCAAGCCGGGGGTATCGGTGAGATCGACGATTTGATCCTGACAGTGCCAGCGAACCGTACGCGGCCATTGCGTCGTACCATGAACGGCGCCCACGGGAAAAATCGCTTCGCCATAGAGGGCATTCAACAGGGCGGACTTACCCCGACTCACTTGACCGAGGACAACAATGTGCCATGCGCTCTGGTGGAGGCGATCGCGCAGCTCATACAGGGGTTGCCAGTGGGCACTCCATTGCGGGTGGTGCCGCTGATGCCACGCCAAGAGTTCCTCTAAACAGTGGGCGGTGACGCTTAAAATGGAGGAGTTATTCACGGCGAAAGAGTGACCAGTTGGAGGCCACCACTAAAGCAACCGCAGCCATTAAGACAACCGGTAAGGGAATCACCCACTGCCGGAGGTGCAATACGGCTTCGCTGAGCAGGAAGAGGATGATAAAGCTGGCGATCGCAATTTCCATCGGCTAGCGAGGGCGGGTCAGTTCTTCTAAAAACTCTAAAAAGAAGGCTTTTTGACCATTGGGCAAGGTGGCCTCTTGCAACGTCTGCACCCGTGCTAGGCGATCGCGCCCCCCCAGCACCGCATCCACCAACTGTGCCCCCACGAGAATGGCGCCATCCAAACGGGTGATCAGCAAACTTGCCCCTGTAAGATTGGTGTTGGTCAGATTGGCCTTTGTGAGATCCGCATTATTGAGAACGGCCTCCCTGAGGTTGGCACCCCTGAGGTTGGCACCGCGCAAATCGGCGGCATTGAGGTTTGCTCCCCGCAAATCGGCACCCTGAAGATTCCGTCCCCGCAATCGTGCATAGCTGAGGTCGCAGTTGGGACAGTTGCCCGTGCGCCGCAGTTGCTCTAAATGGGCAGGATCGGCAGCCCAAGCCGGGGCAGCGATCAGGAGTAGGAAAAGAGCAGGGGTAACCTTGACTATCATTGTACACTCTCAACGGTGTCTATTCCGAACATCCTAACCTACGCAGGCTGCACCAAATTTTCAAGGCCCTCCACCACCTGAGCGGAGAGGATCTTATCCCCTTGACGCAGCTGCCGCAGTGTTTCTTGTCCCTCTACGACATAGCCAAAGACGGCATAGCGACCGTCTAACAGATTGAGCCCGGCGGGGGTCAGTTCCGGTTCAAAGAGCAAAAAGAAAAACTGCGACGACCCCCCATTGGGATCATCACTGGGACGGGCCAAGGCAACGGTGCCATAGGCGGAAAAGGGAAGCACAGGATGTTCTAGGTAACGCCCTGCCTCCTCAAGGGTAATGCCATAGAGGGGATACTTGTCGCCCTCCACCAGAATTTCAAGGGGAATGGCGCGGTACTGGTTGGTTTTGGGATCAATAAAGCCCACCTCCGGCCCCGGTGGATCGCCCGCTTGCAGCACGTAGGATTCCTCGGCACGGGTAAAGGGCAGGCCATCGTAGAAGTGGCGTTGCACTAAGTCCACAAAGTTGCCCGCCGTGAGGGGCGCACTGTAGCCATCCACAACAATTGTGAGGTTGCCCTTGGTGGTTACCATTTCCACGGTGGCACGACCCAGCAATCGCGGCAGATGCTCATAGCCCTTGGGAGGCGTGTAGCTAAAGTTTTGAACCATCATGGCCTCTAAGTCCCCTACTTTGTCGAGAGCCGCCGCTTTGGCAGGCAAGAGTTGGCTGCGATCTTTGTTTTTGGCAGCTTCTTGGAGGGTATCAAGGGCAGTCTCTAGCTCCGCTAAAAGGGCTTTTGCTGCTGCCTCTTTCTCGGCAGGAATACTTTTGAGCAGTTCATCGGCGCGATCGCGAACAATGGCTTTGGCCCTACTGACGTTGTTGGCAATTTTTGACCACTGCTTGCCCCGCACCCAAAAGGAGATTTGTTCCAAGTCCTTTTGCAGTTCTCGTACCGTTGGATTGTCAATCGGTAAGGCCCAACGGAGCAGCGCTTTGGAATCGGTAATGGCATTTCCTTGGGGTAGGGCAGCAATTAAGGGCTGTTCAGTGGGCAGCGCGATCGCCAGCGGCGGCAGCAGGAATGTACCCAACCAGAGAAGGAATATCACCAGAAGAGCAAGCCAGCGTTTGCGTCGTTTCACCGTTTCTTCCCATGACCGTCTCCCCTCAGTGTATCGGACGGCGCGATCGCCCTCCAAGGGGAGGCATTTCATTTTTCTTTCATTTTTCTGTGCCTCCTGTGTTAGGGTGAAAAAATGAAAGGATTATGAAAGATTGCTAATCATGCGGGGTCTGAGTTGGTTAGTGGTGGGCGTGCTCCTGTTGGGCAGCTGTGCAGCCCTTGCCCCGCAGAATCGCCAACAGACCCGCCAAACCCAAATCCAGAGGGAGAAACGTCCGCTCGTGCTCACTACGTTTACGGTGCTGGCGGATATGGCGCAGCAGGTGGCGGGCGATCGCCTGCGGGTGGAGTCGCTGATGAAACCCGGTGCCGAAGTCCACGGCTATGAGTTTACTCCCCGTGACCTTGTGCGGGCGCAGGAAGCTGCCCTGATTTTAGAAAACGGTCTTGGCCTGGAACGCTGGGGCGATCGCTTCTACCCCAGTCTGCCCAATGTCCCCCGCGTCACGCTCACAGAAGGGATTACCCCGATTCCCATTCAAGAGGCTACCTACCGCGGACAACCCAACCCCCATGCCTGGATGTCGCCCCAAAATGCCCTCATTTATGTGGAGAACATTCGCAAAGCGCTCACAGACCTCGATCCTGCCGGCGCCGAGATCTATGCCGCCAACGCCGCAGCCTACCAAGCCCAAATTCGTGCCCTTGATCAGAAGCTACGTCAAGCCCTGGCCGCCCTCCCGGCCAACAAACGCTACCTCGTCACCTGTGAAGGTGCCTTCTCCTACTTGGCGCGGGACTACGCCCTCCAGGAAGTGTCTCTCTGGCCGGTCAATGCCGATCAGGAGGGGACGCCCCGCCAAATGGCGCGGGTAATTGAGATTGTGCGGCGGCAACAGATTCCCGCTGTCTTTTGTGAAAGTACCGTCAATGCCGCTCCCCAACAACAGGTGGCACGGGAGTCCGGCGCTGCCTTTGGCGGCATTTTCTACGTGGATTCCCTCTCTCCCCCCACCGGCCCTGCCCCCACCTACCTTGACCTGCTCAAGTACAACCTCCACACCCTCATTCACGGTCTCACCGGGAGGACAGCGCCGTGATTTCTAGCCCTGCCATTGATTTACAAGATGTGACGGTGGCCTATCATCGCCATGTCGCCCTCCATGGCGCAACGCTGCAACTGCCTGCAGGCACCCTCTGTGGTGTGGTGGGGATGAATGGTGCCGGCAAATCCACTCTTTTTAAGGCCATCATGGGGTTTGTCAAACCGATCCGCGGGCAGGTGCGCATTCATGGCTTACCGCAACGGCAGGTGCAACGGCAGTCCCTTGTGGCCTATGTGCCCCAAAGTGAGGAGGTGGATTGGCAGTTTCCCCTGCGGGTGTGGGATGTGGTGATGATGGGGCGCTACGGCAAAATGAACTGGCTGCGTCAACCCCAAGCGGGCGATCGCCGGCGGGTACGCGAAAGTCTAGAGCAAGTGGGACTGTGGCCGTTGCGCCACCGTCAGATCGGCGAACTCTCCGGCGGCCAAAAGAAACGGATGTTCCTGGCCCGCGCCTTTGCCCAAGAAGCCCAGGTGTTGCTCTTGGATGAACCCTTTGCCGGGGTGGACGTGAAAACGGAGAAACTGATGATCGATCTGCTGATGGCGGAGCAGCAGAAAGGGCATACGATTCTGATTGCCACCCACGATCTTGCCTCGGTGACCACCTTTTGTGATCAGGTGGTGCTGGTGAACCGCAGCATCTTGGCCTATGGCCGCACCGCCGAGGTCTTTACCCCTGAAAATCTTGCCCGCGCCTTCGAGGGATCCCTCGGCATCCCCCGCCGTTGTGACTAGCCCCAACGAATGGGGGTACCACAGGGATAGGTGGCCACAGGCACTTCTGGAGGTAGCTCTTTGACCTTGTGCTGAAGTTGCGCTTGTAGGTAGAGCTGCTGCAGGCGTTCCACCATTTCTTGGCGGCGATCGTAGAGCCGCTTCAGGGGACGGGGTTGGCAGCGATTGAGGCAGTAGGCGGTGAGGATGGGCAGGGCGATCGTGCTATCGGTATAGCAGACCACGGTATCGCGCAGTCCTTGGGGATCCACCTTGCCCCAACTGACGGCTTCACTGGGCACGGCGCCTGAGAGGCCACCGGTATCCGGACGGGCATCGGTAATTTGAATAAAGTAATCGTGCCCCCGTTCCTCTAGTCCCAAGACTTCATGGATTTGCGGCTGGGTTTGCAGCAGGAAGTTTTTCGGACTCCCCCCACCAATAATGAGAGCGGCGCTCTTGCCCTTCCCCGCGGCGGCTTCCCGGGCAAAGTAGGCAATGGCCGCGGTTTCATTGACATCAATGGCAGGGTCAAGAATCAGTTTCGAGCCTTCTAGGGCGATCGCCGCCACATTCATGCCAATGGAGCTATCGCCGGGAGAAGAGGTATAAATGGGTACACCGCACTCGTAGGCCGTGGCCAACAGACAGGAATAGGGTTGTCCCCGCTGCACTTCCAGTTCCCGCACATAGCGCCCTAGGTGGTAGTGAAACTCAGCGGTGCCCATGCGGCGTTGGAACGTTTCACTGCGCAGCACCTGCCGCAAAAAGGCATCGGTTTCAAGGAGCACATCATAGTCAAAGATAATGTCATAGATGCGAATTTTGCTTTCTTTGCGCAGTTGTACATCATCCACAAAGGGATGCGCCGCATAGAGATGCAGGCCGAGGGCATAGTGAATATCGTGGTAGAGGTTTGCGCCGGTGCTAATGATGTAATCCACAAAGCCAGCCCGCACTAAGGGCGCCAAGGCGGAGATACCCAACCCCGTGGGGGTCATCGCCCCTGAGAGGCTCAGGCCAACCGTCACTTCTGGCTGGAAGACCCGTTGGCTCAGAAGTTGGCAGATTTCCCGCAAGCGTGCCGAGTTGTAGGCCGTAAAGTATTTATCAATAAGTTCTGCTAAGCTGATATTGTCGGGAATCGGTGCAGGGGTAATGGGGGTAGCAAATGCAGACATCGGTCGTTCCTCGCAAGCGAATTCCACAGCAGGCACCACCGCGCAGTCGGGAACTTCCCTAACCACAGCATTGTTTAACCCGCTGAGGGGTGTCTAGTGATCTTTAGTTGTGAAAAACTTGAAGTGAAGTAACCGTGTTTAACACGCTCAACACTTCTGATCGACCCAGTTCACAGAGGGGTGAACACTTGCAGGCCGATCAGCTCATACTCGGCCCTTCGCAATTATCCACAACCGAAAGTGCAGGGATGGCTGCTCGCCGCTGGCGCAACCCCATTTCGAGATACCAAGTGGTGATGTTGGGATAACCCATCAACGTCAATTGTTTCACTGTTGACAAGTCCCATACCCTTACATTACGAGATCACTATAACACTTCATTACCCAATTTGCCGTGCGCGTCGCCTATTATGCTTTTGCTGCCTGTTTTAGTATCTTCGTTATTCTCTACGTTTTGCGGGGCATCGGTTGGCTGACGATGCTGCCGGGGGGAATTTTCTTGAGCCTCGCCATTGCCAGTTGGTTTACAGCGCTTTGGTCGGTTCTCACCTTTTTGAAACAGCGTTACTAACCCCTTACTACCCTCGCTCTATGAGGCTACTGCCAGTTGGGGCGATTCTAGGGACAGCGGTTGCAGGGGTATGGTCGTTGACGCGGTTGGTAATAGGGCAGTGCGAAACTGGGGTGAGTTCCCATGCCAAAACTCAGCCACAAAGGCAGTGGCGTTGTTGGTCACAACATTGACCACAGGATGCAGGCCGAAAAACATGGCACCAAAGGTAACGGCTAAATTTGGCAGAGAAATCAAGGCCACATTTTGATAGGTACGCTCTAGGGCATCACGGGCAATGGCAATCCCACGGCCAAGGGCAGACCAGTCGCCATCCAAGAGAATGACCACTTTGGCATTGGGGGCAAAGGTGGGGGGCTGCCAGCGAATCGGTAACCATGTGGGTGCAGGACAGGAGCACGTTTCACCAAAGCTCATCCACCCTACCCGCCGCCGGTTAGCCATGAGGTAGGCCTGAAGATCAGCGAGGCGATCGCTGGTGAGATCAGTCGTGCCCTCAAGGGGCGTGCCTTGATCTTGAAGCAGATAGATATGAAGGCCAAGCTGTCGCAATTGCTGAATCAATCGTTGTGCCTGTTGGGGCTGGGGAAGACCCGCGCGAGCATCAATCACCAAGCTCTCTATTTGTGCCAGTTGCTCTAACGTCCCGGCGGTGGGTAAGTACACTCCCTGTTGTACGGCAAAGACCTGTGCTGAGAGCATCACTGTCCGCAGCGACAGTTGCACACCACTGCCAAAGTCAAATTGCAGGGGGGCGATCGCCGGCCCATAGGCACCCGTAGCCAACCAGAGGGCACCACTGAGAGCAAGGGTTGGCAGCACCGCATGGCGGGCAAATTCCCCCTGTTGGTGGGCAAGGGGACTGTCATAGACCGGTTCAGTGTGTAGCAGATTCGTAATTAGACCAAGGCGCGTTTGCCAACCGGTGCGCCTCACGCGCAGTTGAACTTGTCCTGTGAGAATTTGACAGCCTGCATAGAGGGCATCGCCGGGGCGGCAGACCCGCACCTGTCGGGAGGATTCAAAATGGGCAGGCTCCACTTCAGCGAGTCCTGCAACAACACAGCCATCGGCAGGGACAACATCCCCCGGCTGCAACCACAGGAGATCCCCTGTTTGCAACTCCTGACTTTCAATTGTGAGGGAGTGCCCTTGACGTTCCACCGTCAGGTGTTCATAATGCGCCATTAAGACACTGGGATAGCGATCCAACTGGTGTCGTCGCTGGCGATCGCGCACATCTGCCCGTGCCCCAACTAGAGTGGTCTTCAATGCAGGCGCTAAGAACTGGCCATTGACGGTATGCAATGCCATCCAGAGGCCATCGAGCAAATCCACATTGGGGGGATGCCCCTGATGTATCTGATGCCCCACCCGCTGAAACCAAGGCCAAGCACTGGCCAAGACCGTTGCCCCGACAACCGCGAAAGGCAATTCCAAGGGCACACTGAGGAGCGAGACCCCCAAGGCCACCAAGGGCAATCCCAAGCGCTCCCAGTCAGTTTCAAGGCGAGCATCGGCCTCTACTTGCGCTTCGTAATCTTCGAGGGCGATCGCATCCGCAGGAGCCGCACTGGCCGGAAAAAGCTGCGGCATGGCCACCATCGCCTGTTCAAAACACTGATTCAACCGCTCATAGACCGCCGCTTCATCGAGCAAATGGGGTTGATAGTGTACCACCACTGTTGCTGCCTGTGGATTGAGACGCACCTGCTCGACGATCGCCAAGGACTCCAGCAACTGCACCAATAACTCCCCATAGTTGGCATCCCACTGCACACGGGGCACGCGAAAGCGAACTCGTCCTGTTGTGGCATGAACAATTTGCTGTTCCATGGCGACTTAACAAACCAAAGTTATAACGACTACACTTTAGGGAGTAACGTTCTGTAGAGGACTCCACCATGCTACCCAACCGTGAAAGACAACGTGTTCCCGAAGTTACTTTTCGCACTCGTGAAGGGGATCAATGGGTCAATGTGACCACCCAATGATCTGTTCAATGGCAAAACGGTGGTTGTGTTTGCTTTACCCGGTGTTTTTACGCCGACCTGTTCTTCAACCCATCTCCCCGGCTATAACGAATTGGCACCCCTATTTCGCGAATAAGGAGCTGCGCTATATCCTCTCGGAATTGCATCAAAACCTCCAAGATACCTGCAACGAAGCGGGTATCGAGATCATGTCACCAAGTTACTTGGCACTACGGGATGGCAACACCAGCACAATTCTCAGTAACTACCTAGGGGATGACTATCTCCCCCCCTGATTCCGCATTACCCTACCGAAATAGCACTGGATACTTGCTAGGCTGGACTCAGACAAGGTTTGGAGCAGCAGATCATGAGTTTTCTTGGCAATATCATTTGGCTGATTTTTGGCGGCTTCCTCACGGGCATTGGCTATATGCTGGGTGGTCTAACGCTGTGCCTAACGATCATTGGCATTCCCTTTGGGATTAAAACGATTCAACTGGGCTGGAGTGCTCTATTGCCTTTTGGCAAGCAAATTGTAGAAACACCTGATGCTAACAGCACCCTAGCAATGATTTTTAATATCCTGTGGCTTTTAGTGGTGGGCTGGGGTATTGCCCTCAATCACCTATTTTGGGGTGCTTTTGGCGGTGACGATCATTGGCCTGCCCTTTGCCCAGCAGCACTTTAAGCTGATGATTCTCGGATTGCTTCCCTTTGGCCGCGAGTTAAGGTAATTCCTAAGGACAGGGGGCTATGAGACCCCCTCGGTGCTTTACTCTCAAGTTCTACTTGAGGATGCCAAAGTAGTAGGCGGCAACTAAGAAGTTAATGGCTAACAGCAGCACAGCCCAGAAGGTGCGGAAAGCGTAGGTGGGTTTTGCAGATTTTGTTGCCATAGTTGACATCCTCTTAATTGGAAACGGCTACCTTATTATACGCCGATAGTCTCCTGTATGCTGAGGGCAACGTGATATACTGCAATCAAATCTAGCTGCGAGCTAGACTGCCTAGGGTCTGGAAAATCAAAAATAATCCGAAGCCCAAGGTTAGCCCAAAGGTTGCTAGAGTATATTTTTAAGGCTGCTGATTCGTTATAAGGGTTCTGTTTATGTCCAGTGCATTGTCCGTTACCGATGCTACTTTTGAGCAAGAAGTATTAAATAGCGATATTCCTGTACTCGTTGATTTTTGGGCACCATGGTGTGGACCCTGCCGTATGGTAGCGCCCGTTGTTGATGAAATTGCCAATGAATATCAAGGCAGAGTAAAAGTCGTTAAGGTGAATACTGACGAAAACTCGAAGGTGGCGACCGACTTCGGTATTCGTAGCATCCCGACGCTGATGATTTTCAAGGGCGGCCAAAAGGTAGATATTTTGGTGGGCGCGGTGCCAAAAACAAAAATTGAAGCGACCCTCGAGCAGTTTCTGTAGGTTGGGCTTACCTCTGCTGGTATGGTTCCTGTTGAGCCAGCGATCGTCATCCATGTCAATGGCACTCCTCACACCTTGAGGCGATCGCTCTCGATTCCAGAACTCTGTGAGCTGCTCAACATTCACCCCCGCTTAGTTGCCATTGAATACAATGGGGAGATTTTGCACCGGCAGTTTTGGCAAACGACCTATGTCCAAGAGGGCGATCGCTTGGAGATTGTCACGATTGTCGGTGGCGGCTAATGCGCGCTTGGCGATGGCCTCTGATTGCGCTGCTGGTTTGTCTGTGCACCCTCAGCCTCGGAAGCTGTGCTGGGCTGATGACGCCCCGTGGCAACCAGTTGGTCACCGCCGTCACCTCAGACCCGAAAACCTTTAACTACGCTCTCAGTCAAGAATCTCCCAACGTCTTTGGGTATCTCTACACAGGGTTAGTTCAGGAAAACGGCCTCACCGGTGAGCTGGAGCCTGCCTTGGCCGAGGCTTGGGAAGTCAAGCCTGAAACCCTTGAGATTGTCTTTCGACTTAGGCCGAATTTGCAATGGTCGGATGGGGTGCCCCTCACCAGTGAGGATGTGGTGTTCACCTACAACGAGATCTATTTCAATCCCGAGATTCCCACCAGTAGTCGCGATATTCTTCGCATTGGCCAGAAGGGGCTACTGCCGCAGGTGACCGCCCAAGGCGATCGCCAAGTGACCTTTAAGCTGCCTGAACCCTTTGCCCCTTTTTTACGCACTACCGGCTTGCCAATTTTGCCTGCCCATGTGCTCCGAAAAGCCGTCCACGAGCGGGATAGCCAAGGGCGGTTGAAGTTTCTCTCCCTGTGGGGCACCGACACCGACCCGCGGCAAATTGTCGGCAACGGCCCTTTTGTGATGGAGCGGTATGTCAACGGCCAACGGCTCATTTTTCGGCGCAATCTCTTCTACTGGCGATCGCCCTTGCCCCATCTAGAACGCTTCATTTGGCAGATTGTGGAATCCACCGACACCGCCCTGCTGCAATTTCGCTCCGGGGGTTTGGATTTATTTACCGTTACGCCGGAGATGTTTGCGCTTCTCAAGCGCGAGGAAAAGCGCGGCCGGTTTCGCATTTATAACAGCGGCCCTAGTGCCAACACCCTTTTTCTGTGCTTTAATCTCAATCGCGGTCGCCGCAATGGCAAACCCCTGGTGGATCCTGTCAAGTCCGCGTGGTTTAACGATGTCCGCTTTCGGCAAGCCGTGGCCTATGCCCTCGATCGCCAGCGGATGATTAACAACATTTACCAAGGTTTAGGGGCACCTCAACATTCAACGATTCCCGTCCAAAGCCCCTTTTACTTCTCCCCGGAGCAGGGACTGCCCACCTACAGCTACGATGTGGCCAAAGCCAAGGCACTCCTGCAAGCGGCCGGCTTCCGCTACGACGAGCAAGGACGCCTCTTTGACGCCAAGGGAAATCGCGTTCGCTTTTCCCTAATCACGAATGCCGGTAACAAAATCCGTGAGGCCATTGCCACCCAAATTCAGCAGGACTTGGGGGCGATCGGGATGCAGGTGGATCTGCAATTTTTGGCCTTTGGCACCCTTGTGGATCGCCTCTCCAATTCCCTAGAGTGGGAAGCCCATATTCTCGGTTTTACCGGCGGGGGCAATGAACCCAATAGCGGTGCCAATATCTGGCGGGTAGATGGCCTGTTGCATACATTCAATCAGCAACCCGCCCCCAATCAACCCCCAATTACCGGTCGCGTTGTCGCCGACTGGGAGCAGCGCATCAGCGATCTCTATGTCCAAGGGGCACAGGAGCTCAATCCGGAACGCCGCAAGCAGATCTACGCCGAAGCGCAGCGACTGGCTCAGGAGTATCTCCCCTTTATCTACTTGGTGAATCCCCTTTCCCTGACCGCCTTTCGCAATCATGTGGTGGGGGCAAATCCGACGGCGCTGGGGGGTGCCCTGTGGAACCTCGATGAACTGAAGGTGCAAATGACCGCCGATTAGGCCTCTTCAGGCTGCGTTGGAAGTTCAGTGGGCTTGCTTTCTGTGGCCAACTGTACCTTGGCCTGTTGCCAGAGGGCTTCCAGTTCCTCTAGGGTGTAGGTCTCAAGGGGGCGGTCAATGGCCGCCTCAATGCACTCCAAGCGCTGAATAAAGCGTTGATAGGTTTGTTGCAGGGCATTCACAGGATCCAGTTGGCACCAGCGGGCAAGGTTAATCACACTGAAAAGCAAGTCCCCCAGCTCGGCAGCCTGTTGCTCGGCATTCCCTTGCAGAAGCGCCTCCTGAAACTCCGCCAGTTCTTCGTAAAATTTCTCCCAGACGCCGCTAATGCTTGGCCAATCTAAACCGGCGCGACTGGCGCGCTCACCGATTTTCATCCCCGCCATCAGGGGGGGCAGGGTGCGGGCATAGCGTTGCAGTTTTTGACTGAGGGGGAGGGAGTCCTCACCGCCCTTTTCGGCAGCCTTGATTCGCTCCCATTGGTCGCGCACCTCCTGCGCCGTGGTTAGGGCCACCTTCCCAAAGACATGGGGATGGCGACGGATCAGTTTATCGGTAATCCCCTCAATGACCTGGGCAAGGGTAAATTGGTTGGCTTCTTGAGCCAGTTGACTCTGGAGCACCACTTGCAGCAACAGGTCTCCTAGTTCTTCGGCGATCGCCCCAGTGTCTCCCTCTTGCAGGGCATGGACAACTTCGTAGGCCTCCTCAAGAACATAGGGAATGAGGCTGGTGGGTGTCTGCTGCAAATCCCAAGGACAGCCCCGCTCAGGATGGCGCAGTTCGCGAACCACGTCAATTAGGCGTTGAAATTGAATCAGGGCCGCCGGTAGGGGAGGTGGCACATACAGTTGGAGCGGGCAGGTTGCCTCCGTGAGTTCTGCTAATTCCCCAAGCGTTAGGCTCGTACTACAGTGTTCTCCGTCAATGAGGGTTAAGGGTGTTTCCAAAGGCCAGTGGTGGCGGAGATGTTGTGCCAAGCGGTGGGCGATCGCCAGCGTCGGAATCTCTGTAATCAAGCCACCCTGAGGCAATTCTTTTGCTTCCGCTAAAACAGTCGCTGCTGATAAAACTGTTAGGGGCATGGCCATAGGCGCAATCACCGGATGCTGCATCACGATTGTTTGCCTATCATCGCCAATTTGTTGAGGTGAATGCTAGGGATGGCCCAGAAAGTGCCCATCAACCCACTGTCCTTGGAGTAAAACGAAAGGAAAGATTTAGACTAAATGTAACAAAACATTTCTTAGGTTGATCATGGCAGATTTTCTGTTGCGAGCGACGGCTGCGTCTGAAGGTATCCGTGCCGTGGGTGTGATTACTACTCAACTGACCGAGGAAGCCCGCAAACGCCACCAACTCTCCTACGTTGCCACGGCTGCGCTGGGACGAACCATGGCCGCTGGTTTAATTCTCGCCTCTAGTTTCAAACAGCCCCAAGCACGGGTAAATGTGCGCATTCAAGGCAATGGCCCCCTAGGAACAATCTTTGCTGATGCGGGTGCCGATGGCACCGTTCGCGGCTATGTGCAGTATCCGAGTGTCGAACTGCCCCCCAATGCCAAGGGTAAACTGGATGTGGGTGCAGCAGTGGGTTCTCAGGGGTACCTCTACGTCATCCACGATCTGGGCTACGGCTATCCCTATTCCAGCACGGTGGAACTGGTCTCGGGGGAAATTGCTGAAGATGTCACCTACTACCTTGCCACCTCAGAGCAAACTCCCTCAGCCCTGATGTTGGGCGTTTTTGTCGAAGAGGCGGGAGTGACTGCTGCTGGGGGGCTGATGTTGCAGGTGCTGCCAAAGGCTGCCAATGATGAACACCTCATTGCTACCCTTGAACAACGGGTGGCTAATCTCAAGGGCTTTACACCGCTGCTACAGGCGGGACGAACATTGCCCGATATCTTTCAGGAACTCCTTGGGGATATGGATTTGCAAATTTTGCCCCAACGGCAAATGGTGCGCTTCCACTGTGGCTGTTCCCACGAACGGATGCTAGCGGCACTCAAGCTCCTAGGGGAGGCAGAATTAAAGGATATTCTAGCCACAGAGGCAAAGGCAGAGGCCACCTGCCAGTTCTGTAATGCTGTCTATTGGGCGGATCAGCCGATGTTGGAGCAGTTGATTGCGGAGTTGGCCACTGCCTCAGTCTAAGCCCTTATTTCTGAGGAGTTTGCGTCATGTCCAGTGTGGTTGCCACTGCCCAACCCCCGTTGCATTTTCTCCCCCAGCGGTTTAGCTACCCAGTCTGGTGGACGGTGGCGCGGCTCCTGCCCTTCTATATCCGTTATGGCCTGGGTCTCAATCGGGTTGAAGGGGTCAATGTCGAGACCCTTGCCCGTTATTACGAACAGTTCCAGCAGGGACAGGTGCGACTCCTCATTGCCTTTCGCCATCCCTGCACGGATGATCCTTTGGTGATGGGCTATTTGATGTGGCATCTGTTGCCGCAGACAGCAGGGCGGTTAGGTATTCGCTTGCGCTCCCCAACAAATGGCTATTTTCTCTACGATCGCGGGATTCCCCTCTGGGCAGGGGAGCAAATTGGTTGGCTCTTTTCACGGTTGGGGGGCATTTCAATCATGCGCGGCAAGCTCGATAGCCAAGCCCTGCGATCGGCACGGGAATTACTCCTAGAGGGACGATTTCCCCTAGCGGCAGCGCCGGAGGGAGCTACGAATGAACACAACGAACTGGTCGCACCTTTAGAGCCGGGTGTGGCACAACTGGGATTCTGGTGTCTGGAGGATTTGGCCAAGGGGGGGCGATCGCTTCCTGTGGTCATTCTCCCCATTGGCATTCAATACACCCTCAGTCAGCCCTCTTGGGAACGCATGGCAGTGCTGATGAGCCGGTTAGAGAACCGCCTTGGGTGTCCCACCCCTTCCCAGAGTGCCGAGCCGCAGGATCTCTACCGCCGCCTCTTGAATTTGGCAATGCATCTGCTGGATCGCCTAGAAACCTTTTATGCTACCTCCTACCGCCAAGATTTTCCCGGACTGCCGCCCTTTGATTCTCCGAATGCGGAATTAGCGGCACGAATTCAGCGACTCCTCAACAGTGCTCTGGTGGTGGCGGAGTCCTACTTTGGTCTTAAACCCAGTGAAGACTTTGTGAGTCGCTGTCGGCGGATTGAGCAGGCGGCTTGGGAACGGATGTTTCGCGCTGACTTGGCACAACTGTCTGCCGTAGAACGCTGTTTAGCCGATTGGTTGGCGGAGGAAGCCAATGTGCGATTACGTCATATGCGTCTCGCGGAGCGATTTACCTCGATTACGGGTAGCTATATCCGTGAGAAATTCACAATTAATCGTTTTGCAGATATTGCCCTGATTCTCTGGCGCACCTTCGATTGGCTAGAGGGGAAAAGCCCAAATGTGAATCGCTTGGTGGGATTGCGGCAGGTGCGTGTCAGTGTCGGGGAACCCTTGAATCTGGAGAGCTATTGGCCGCTGTATCGGCGCGATCGCCAAGGGGCACGGCAGGCCGTCAAGGAAGTCACTGACCAGATTCGCCAGCAATTTCAAGCCCTGATTGTACCCCCAGAGGCTTGAACGGATAGAAGTTTGAGGTCTAAGCCAAACACAGGAGTGATCGCTCCAGCATCTCATCGTGGCAAAATATGTAGTAGAGGTCGCGCCTGCTCAGCCGCCGCCCGCTGACATAGGGAATAATCAGCGCCTCCCAACGGGAACGATGGGTGGAGGCCAAGATCACTGAACCACTTTTGGGCACCTGCGCCTGCCCTTGCACCTCAAGGGACAGATGGAGCCTCCCACCGCCGCAGGGTTTGGGTGGACACACCCTTTCATTTCACCGCTTGAGAAATTGATAGTTTGCTCATAACGACGATTACACACCATAAAAGTATAAGCTTGTGTAATTTTGGTTAATTTATCGGTTACTGCTGTTACCCCCCAGCAAACGGTACATCAATGGCATGAGGAGAGGGGAAACGTTGGGCAATGAGGCTTTAGCAGAATCTTGCATTAGACGTGAAGAGTGAACCGGCTTTGACACGTAGAAGCTAGATGAGGGCGATCGCCCCAATCTTGCTAGGAATGGCGAACCAGTTCGCAAATTGGCAAATAGAGTCCCCGTTAGTTGTTGGCAATACTGAGAATCCAAGTACCCACATAACGCATCAAAGGAATATCCCCAGGGGAGCCAATGCGGGCATTGAAGTAAAACATCCCACCATGATTGGGGTTGCGCACATTATTGAGGATGATTTGAACGGGTTCCCCTGCCGGAATCACTTCTGCCGGCACGATGTCAATAACGCGGTTATCTCGATCTACCGTGACTTCGGCCAGATCAATTTTTTTGCCTAGCTCTCGCCGAAATTGGAAAAAGCTATTCCCCCGACTGCCACCCACTCTGACTTCAATTCCCTTGGGATCGATAATGCCGTTGTAGTAGTCAGAATAGGTGATATTGATGCGGTTAATGGCCACCTTTTGCTGACCAAGGCGCAGCCAGTAGCGATCGCCCATAAAACCGGGCGTGCCGTAGTCTAAATGATATTGGAGCTGCTGTCGCCCACTCGGCCCTTCCCCCCACGTAAAGGTAAAGCCTTGATTGGCTTGGGCACGCACAAGGGCAGGAGTCCCAAGACTAAGGGTGCACCCCACAAGGATAAGCGCTGGCAGGAAACGTTTCACCATACAAGACCCTATTACGACACACCACAGACATCTGAGCTTTTTGACGGGGAGGATTCGCTCAACGTTCCCCTACACATCAGTCTGCTTAGTATCCTAACGGCAAAGACTCACCATTGCGAAGAAAAATTAAACTTTATTGAGAGACTTTCCCTTAGTTGCTGGTTTGCTGCACGAGCTGGGCAAAGAATCCCCCACGACTGGTGACACTGGAGTGAGCATCTTTATCCGCCAGTTGTACTGCCACAATTTCTGAGGTGAGAACAGTTAACTTCTTGCCCACTTGGCGATCGCAGGTCAGTTCAAGAACAGTCGGGGTGCCACTGGCCATGGCCTGCTGAATTTGCTGATAGACGGCTGTCGCTGCTGCACTTTCTTTGCGCTCAATGCTGACGGGCATGGGGACATGACGCAGAATTAAATCAATCGTGTACATTGCGTTCTTTAATCACTTAGACTCAGCTCGTATATTCACTGTAAAACGCTGTAGCCAGAAAATCATCGGTGACTCAACGGGCTGATCCACTGCCGATGGAGCGATCGCAATAGAGGCACATCCACATAGGTTGTCCAGCCCACCTCACCGCGAATCACTTGAAAGGGGTAGTCGGGTTCCCCTAGGCAATCCAACACAAGCACCGCATCGCGAAAATCATGATCCTTAGTGTAGTCGGTGATGGTGATAATGGTCGCTAGGCGACTGGCAGTAGCTGCCTGAATCCCATTGGCCGAATCCTCAAAGGCAAGGCACTCCTGTGGTGAGAGGCACATTTTTTCAAGGGTGTAAAGGTAAATGTCGGGTGCGGGCTTCTTGGCCGGCACCACATCCCCGGCGGCAATGATCTCAAACCAACGGACACCATCAGCAGCAAGGGCATTTTCCAAGAGGGCGGTAACATTGGCAGGAGTAGTTGTGGTGGCGATCGCCAAACGTAATCCGGCTTCACGGGCTTCAGTGAGGAGCCGCTTGACTCCCGGTCGCAGTGGAATAGCGCCTTCTGCCAATAGCTCCGTATAGTAGCGGGTCTTAGCCTTGTGCAAATCGGCAATCAGAGCGTCCAAATTTTGGGGACGTGGCCAATCGGGACGAAAGCGATCCAGATAATACTTCATCCGCTCCTTGCCCCCCGCTACCGCCAGCAGTTGGCCATAGAGGGGAATATCCCATTCCCAATCTAAGCCTGCCGCCGCAAAGGCTTTATTGAAGGCAACGCGATGACCATCTCGCTCAGTATCCGCTAAGGTGCCATCCACATCAAAAATCAGGGCTTTGAGGTGAGCCATAGAGATTTGTACTGAATCCCCGCAGGGGAAAAATTAATGGAATGACTGTAATTTTACCAGTCGTGCTCGCACTGCTTGATCATTGGTGACTGGTTCACGAAAATGCCGAGTTTCCTCAGAACCAAGGCCATAGACCTGTACCGAAACAGCGCCGACCCGCTGCCCTGCCTTGTCAAAGAGTTCAAAGTCGGCCTGAATCATGCGAAAGTCCTCTTCGCTGTAGTTTTTCAGAACGCCCACAATAAAGGGTGTACCGCCCTCAAGATGCCACTTAAAATCGGCCATGGTGACGCCTTGTTGCGCAAGGTTACCGCCAATCAACTGCTGCATTCGTTGCTGTTGCTGCAACTGACCGAGAGAGTAGCTAAAGATTACTAGTAAACTTACAATCCCGGCGGCGATCGCCACCACCCAAGGAGCCGAGGAGGCATACACAGGAGCAACAAGGGCGGGGTTGCGGGGCGCAGATCAATCACTTCCTCCCAATCGGGTTTGGGCGACCCTTGAATGCGGCCAATAATTTTAATGCGGGCGATGTCATCAAGGTGAAACTGTCCCAAGCGGGACTTGAGAAGATTCACCAAGGCAGAATAATGGGCAACGGTACCGGGGGGCTTGTTCAAAACAATGTTTAATTGGTTGCGAAACTGGTTTACTTGAACAACGACGGCGTGTTCTGAAAGCACATCCTGAAGTATTTCGCGAATTTGCTCAACCTGTAGTAGCCCCATGTCCGCAACCCCTACCTTGTAGCAACAGAATGACTGCTGGGAAACTTTTGCCTACCAATGGTAAAGCTAACGTTCTATCTGACAGTGTACACAGAGTCCTAAGGATACAAATCTGTGGATTTACAGCACTTTACGGTTCTAGCTAGATCTGACAGCGATCACAATGGCCACAACGCAACCCCTTTGCTTCAGTGGCAAAACCAAAGACTTGGAGGAGAAACTGCCAGCGGCATCCCCGGTGATAGAGAAACTGCTGCATCAACTGTTCTGGAGTGTCTTTGGGCGGAGGTGGCACCTGGGCCAAGGGTTGACGGCAATAGTGAAAGGGGTCTTGCCAGCGCAGGGCGCCCTGTTGGTGCAGGAGTGCCAAGGTCAATTCCACCTCAGGCCAGTGTTGCCGCAGTTGCGGAAGATTACCCTTGAGGGGCAGATGCGCCTGCAGTGCCATGGCGCGGTTGTAGGTCTCTTGACTCTGGCGCTGAAAAAACTGCCACCGCTGTTGATCTTCACGATCCAACCCCCAGCGATCGCTCACCAAAGCCAGTGCCTGTGCCGGTTGGCCATCGCGTCCGGCGCGTCCCACCTCTTGCAGGTATTCACTCAGTTGAAGGGGGGGCTGATAGTGGCAGATCCAGCGCACATTGGGTTTATTGACCCCCATGCCAAAGGCATTGGTACAGACGACAAAGGGCAGCTTGTCCTGCAACCAATCCGTCTCAATTTGGCGGCGCCGGGCTGCCGGCAGTCCGCCGTGATAAGCGGTGGTGGGGTGACCCTGCGCCTGAAGCCAACCGGCCAAGGTTTCACAGTCGCGGCGGGTACGGGCATAGATCAACCCTGAGGTTTTCCCCTGCTGCTTAAGAAATTGCCGCAGACAATGGCGGCGATACCCCCGACTCCACACCGTATGTACGGCCAAATGGAGATTGGCACGATAGGGGCTGTGAACAATCTGCACCGGCTGCTCTAGACCTAAAACCTCAATGAGGATGCGCCGAGCACTGGGGTCGGCAGTGGCGGTAAAGGCGGCGATCGCGGGGGGTGGGTGGTGGGGTTTCAGCTGACGCAGGGCAGGCCGCACCGTTCCCAAGCGACGATAAACGGGCCGAAAGCGATCGCCCCACTGCACAAGGCAATGGGCTTCATCCACAATTAAGCCGTTGAGGCGCACCTGCGGTGAACAGAGGCGCTGCCAAAAGGGGTCAGAAAAGAGCGACTCCGGAGAAAGATACAGCAGGCGGTAGTGAGTTAAGTGCGAGAGAATCCGGCGGCGTTGACTGCCGGGCAGTTCACTGTGGTAGGCTGCCGCAGCAAGACCCCGTTGCTGCAATTCAGTCACTTGATTTTCCATGAGGGCAAGCAGCGGCGAGATCACCAGCGTCAATCCTCCCTGCAGCACGGCCGGCAACTGAAAACAGAGACTTTTGCCGGCCCCTGTGGGCAAGACAACTAAGGCATCCCGCCGTTGCCATAGGGCGGTGATTACCTCCGCTTGGGGCGATCGCAATTCAGAGTAGCCCCAGTATTGTTGGAGAGCAGCCTGTATCGGTTCTAGCTGGGTATCCGACATTGCATCGGCTCAAGCCTTGAAGTCATTTTTCAGAGTTCTCAGCATTGCAAAAAGCGGCACAGTCTTCTGGGAGCGGCGAGAGAAGTCAACTTAGAATAATTCTAAGCGAGAAATCCTAAGATGCTTTAGGCCTATCACTGTTGCCGAAGTGTAAAACGCTTATGGAGATGAACCTATGGGCATGAAATTTGTGCCGCTGGTGTGTGTGGTAATGTTGGCAGCGGTGGTCGCTCCGGCAACTGCCCAAAGCCGCCGCCAACCCACTAACCCCCAACAATTTCCGGTGAGTCAGCCCACCTTGCCCCAAGCCTTTGAACGCATTGATGGCACTCAAGGATACTGGCAAGATGACTCCATCGCTGGTGATGCCGCTTTTACGTTTGGTGCGCCCACCTATCGCGACAATGACATCATTCATCGGGCGCGGCGAATTAACTATCTCTCCACCGATGCGTGGTACCAGCAAAGCAATCAACCGCCTGTCCGCAGCCGTGATCTCGATAGTCCCTTCTGCACCTCGATGTACGGTACGCCCTTTCCCTGCAATTTGATGGTGGAGTCACCACTGCCACCTCCGCAGCAGCCTTTCTTTGCCCCGCCACCCCCCCCCCTGCGGTGATGCCAACTCCCCCGGTACGTGCCCTATATTGAAATTTCTGGGATAAGGTTAAAGATTGGGGGCAATGCCCCCTTTTTGAGTTTTTAACGGGTGATCGCCGAGGAACAGCGTGTAGCATCCTTTAGGCAGTTCCATTAAAATAAAATAGATTGCAGTGCTTAAAAAAGCATTAATAAATTTTTCTTTTTCTTAAAAGTGTTCCCATTGAACCATTAGCTAACTTTTATTTTGCTTACCACGGGGAATCTCAAAAGCTATCATTTAATTTCTTCTTACTTTGTTGCCTGTTGAAGAGCTGAGTCTCACCGTCTGGAATCATGTTAAACCTCCCCTATAGAATGTATAAAACCCATCCCCTACTCAAACTTCTATCAAGTGTTGTTCTATTACACATACAAAACTGATCCATAGGTTCTCCCTAATGATGCTTCCCCATCAAGAACGGCTCTCAATTTTTATCGATGGGAATAATATGTTCTATGCCCAGCAGAAGAATGGCTGGTTTTTCGATCCCCGTCGAGTGCTTGAATTCTTCACCCGCGATCCTAACATTGTATTGGTGAATGCCTTTTGGTACACCGGCATCAAGGACACACAAGATCAGCGTTCCTTTCGAGACGCCCTGATTAACCTTGGCTATACGGTGCGCACAAAACTGTTGAAAGAGTACTACGATGAAAGCCTTGGCAAATATTATCAAAAGGCCAATTTAGATATCGAAATCGTGATTGATATGTTTAACACGGTCGATCAGTACGATCGCGTCGTTCTCTTTAGTGGCGATGGTGATTTTGAGCGGGCGATCGAGCTGTTGCGTTCCAAGAATACCCACATCACAGTGGTTTCTACCGAAGGGATGATTGCCCGTGAACTGCGCAACGCCACCGATCGCTACATTGATCTCAATGAGATTCGCCCCTTTATCGAAAAAATTGACCTGCAAAACGCCAACTAAAAAGCGCACCTAGCGATCGCCAGATGCGCCAGTCAATGAAGTGCTTTCTAAAATTCCTAGAACAGGCCGAGGGTCAGCGACTTATCCAAGGGGAAAGCAGCACCAATCCCCAGCCACAGCGTCACCAAGGTGCCAAAGAGGAAGACCGTCATGGCCACAGGACGACGGAAGGGATTCTGGAATTTGTTGACACTCTCAATAAAAGGAATCAGCATCAAGCCCAAGGGGATCGAAGCATTCATGAGCACGCCCAGCAGCTTGTTGGGCACCACCCGGAAAATCTGGAAGGTGGGATAGAGGTACCACTCTGGCAAAATTTCCAAGGGAGTGGCAAAGGGATCTGCGGGTTCACCAACCATCGCCGGATCCATCACTGCTAAGCCGATCACGAGGGCAATCGTGCCCATAATCACCACAGGAAAGATGTAGAGCAGATCATTGGGCCAAGCGGGTTCGCCATAGTAGTTGTGGCCCATGCCTTTTTTGAGTTTTGCCCGCAGCGCCGGATTCGTTAAATCAGGCTTTTTCAAAACTTTTGCCATAAATCAATCGTTCTCCTAGAGGGTCAGCAAGGGAAGATTACTTGGAGCATAACCAGGGGAACCGCCGAAGATAGCCGGCTCCGTTACATTTCTTGATGCTTGGCTTACAGGGGACCGGAAATGCCCTGCTTACGAATCATCAAGAAGTGCATCAGCATAAAGACGGCGATCGACCAAGGCAGCACAAAGGTGTGCAAGCTATAGAAGCGAGTCAGGGTTGCTTGACCGACACTTTCGCCACCGCGCATTAGTTCCACCAGTTGGTCACCCACCACGGGAATCGCCGCAGGGATACCGGAAACGATTTTGACCGCCCAATAGCCCACTTGATCCCAAGGGAGGGAGTAGCCTGTGACACCAAAGCTGACGGTAATCACCGCCAAGACCACACCCGTCACCCAAGTGAGTTCGCGGGGTTTCTTGAAGCCACCGGTGAGATAGACGCGGAAGACGTGCAGAATCATCATCAGCACCATCATGCTGGCGGACCACTTGTGAATGGAGCGGATCAACCAGCCAAAGTTGACCTCATTCATGATGTACTGCACAGAGGCAAAGGCTTCAGCCACCGTGGGTTTGTAGTAAAACGTCATGGCAAAGCCTGTGGCAAATTGGATCAAGAAACAGGTGAGGGTAATACCACCCAGACAGTAAAAAATGTTTACGTGGGGCGGTACATACTTACTGGTGATGTCGTCGGCGATCGCCTGAATTTCGAGGCGTTCTTCAAACCAGTCGTAAACTTTATTCATAACAATGATCAGTCCTGCGAAACCGCTGCTTTACTTTGAAAAATGTAACACAAGCCCTCTCAGACTTTCCATATTCAGTTGTTGATTGGTGCTACCCACCGTCCGATAATAAAGTCTCAACAGCTCTAGGATTCTGACTTGGGGCTGTGTCGTCTGCTACCTTACTCACAATGACCGCTTGGGAGGCTTTGACATGAATCTGTTGAAGAAACTGTTTGGTGCGATTTTCGGCCTATTTGGGGCGATCGCGAAACTCTTTGGCTTGGGCAAAAAGGGCGAGTTTTACATTGAACTAGATGAAAGCACCGCTGCCCCTGCTACACCGAAAACAACTGCTAAAGCGGCTGAACCCGCTTCGCCCTCTGAACCTGCTGTTGCTCCTCAGCCTGCTCAAACTGTTGCCGCAGCACCGCCCCCTATTGTCACAGCCCCACCAGAACCCACCCCTGCCCCTGTCACCCCCAGTGTTCCCTATACTCGTTTTGCTCGTCGTCGGCCAGGTGCCAATATGGCCGCATTCTTGAATATGGCGCGGCAAGTTCGTCCTTCTACCTAGGGAAGTAGATTCACAGAGCATTGGATGCCAAGGGGCTAGTGATGTCGGAATGTCGCATCTCTGTCCCTTTTTTTATGCAGTACATAGTCTCTGCACATTGCAAGATTCTCCCACTTGCAGTAGGATTCTGGCAAAGTGTGAGGGTATGCCATGGGTCAACATCACTCAGGAGGATGGGCAGCCGCAAAGATTGTTACAGGCCTACTCCTACTCTCTATCATTGGTGCCTGCGAGGCCGACACCACCACCGTTCCAACAGGTGAAGGACTGCGTATTGGCTCATTGTTACCCTCAACTGGTGATTTAGCCTCTGTGGGAACCCCTATTGCCGAGGTGGTGCCCCTGCTGGTGGAAACGGTGAATGCCTGTGGTGGCGTTAATGGGCAGCCCGTTACGCTCATTGCTGCCGATGATCAATCTAGTCCTGCCTCTGGGGCAGAAGCGATGACGAAGTTGGTGGAGATTGACCGCGTGGCGGGCGTCGTTGGTTCCTTTGGCAGTAGTGTCTCCAATGCCGCCGCCGATATTGCCACACGGGGTCAGGTGATGCTGATTTCCCCCGGCAGTACGAGTACACTCCTCACTGAGCGCGCCAAAAAAGGAGACTTTAACGGCTATTGGGCACGCACTGCCCCTCCTGACAATTACCAAGCCCAAGCCCTTGCCCAACTGGCCAAAGAACAGGGGTATCAGCGAGTCGCCACCGTGGTCATCAACAATGACTATGGCCGTAGCTTTGAGCAGGAATTTACCCGTGCCTTCAAAGCCCTAGGGGGAACGGTGATCAATGAAGAGCGCCCCACCCGCTATGATGAGCGGGCAACCACCTTCACCACTGAAGCCGCCGCTGCCTTTGACGGTAAGCCCGATGCGGTGGTGGCTATTTTGTATCCCGAAACAGGGAGCCTGCTTCTGAAGTCGGCCTTTGAGCAAGGTCTCACTCAAAACGTGGCCATTCTCCTCACCGATGGCGTGAAATCAGAAAGTTTCCCGGAGCAAGTGGGACGTACCCCTGAGGGCAAATACATTATTGCTGGTGCTAAGGGAACAGTTCCCGGTGCCGATGGCAAAGCCTTGGGTCGCTTACAAGAGCTGTGGCGTACCAAAAAAGACAGTGATCTTCCTGCCTTTGGCGCTCAAGCTTGGGATGCGGCGGCTCTGTTGGTACTAGCTGCCCAAGCCGCAGGGCAAAATACAGGGCAAGGAATTCGCAGCAAATTGCGTGATGTGGCTAACCCTCCCGGCCAAGAAGTGGATGATGTCTGTGCCGCCTTGGCACTCCTGCGGGAAGGCAAAGAAATCAACTATCAAGGCGCGAGTGGCAATGTCGATATTGATGAAAATGGTGATGTTGTTGGCGTTTATGACATTTGGCAGGTCACTGATGACGGTAAATTAAAGATCATTGGTCAAGTGAATCCCCAAAAACCCTAGGCATGGCAAGCACATTTTCTTTTGATATTGTGAGTGATTTTGACTGGCAAGAGCTGGTGAATGCAGTGGATCAAACAGAGCGGGAGATCAAAGCCCGCTATGACCTCAAGGATACCCAGACTACCCTTGAGCTAACCAAAGAGGGACTGACGATTCACACTGATAGCGAGTTTACCTTGAACTCGGTGCAAACTATTTTGCAACAGAAGGCAGCAAAGCGGCAGTTGTCCCTGAAAATCTTTGACTACGGTCCTGTGGAGGCAGCAGGTGGCCAGCGGGTCAAACAGTTGATTAAGTTGCGGCGTGGTATTAATTCAGAATTGGCGAAGGAGATTAGCAAGCTGATCCGCAATGAATTTAAGAAGGTGCAAGCCTCGATCCAAGGGGATGTGGTGCGTGTCAGTGCCAAGTCCAAGGATGATCTCCAAGCCGTGATCCAACGCCTGAAAACGGAGGATTACCCCGTGCCATTACAATTTACGAATTACCGCTAGGGATTGAAGGGTCATGTTGGGGTCTGTATCGCTAGGAACGTTGGGGCTAATTGTCGGTTCACTGCTGACCGGGGTGGGAGTGGTGGCCTATGCGGGGGGAAATGCCACTTTGAATCTGGCTGGATTCTTCTATGGCGTGCCATTGCTACTGGGAGGATTGGCCTTAAAGGCGGCAGAACTCAAACCGGTACCCTATCGTGAAGCGCCAACGCCAGAGGCGATCGCCGGCCGTACTCAAGCCACCCCGACCCAAACCCAAATTCGCAAGGATGTCACCCGCTATCGTTATGGCCAAGAGGCACACCTAGACAGCACATTGGCCAGCTTGGGATTGAGTCCTTCGGATGCCGAGCGTCCTGTTTTGGTGGCGATCGCCGAAACGTTAACCGAGGGAGCCTACACCCTGATTCTAGAATTTGACTCGCCAGCGGTACCCCTTGAGCTGTGGCAATCGAAGCAAGCGAAGATGGAGACGTTCTTTGGCCCCAATATTCGTGTGGCCGTGACGGAGCAGGGAAATGACCGCGTGGCCGTAGCGCTCATTCGCCAGTAAAGCAGTGGCTAAGCCTGTTCCAGTTAACTAAGATGATTGGTAAACAGTTTTTCCTCTGAATTGAGGTGTTACGATAGCATCATTGTTGCGGCATTCTAACCAAAGAGTCAGACTTTTTGCGGCCAGTCTGCTCTCAAAAACGCATCTTCGACATGAGCGATTAGGGCTATGGGTAAAGTTATCGGCATTGACCTTGGAACCACAAACAGTTGTGTGGCCGTCTTAGAGGGTGGCAATCCCGTTGTGATCCCCAGTGCCGAGGGCGGACGCACCACCCCCAGTATTGTTGCCTTTGGCAAATCGGGCGAACGGTTGGTGGGTCAACTGGCAAAGCGGCAAGCGGTGACCAATGCGGAGAATACTATTTTTAGTATCAAGCGGTTTATCGGTCGCCGCTGGGAGGAAACCGCCCAAGAACGCACCCGTGTGCCCTATACCTGTGTGCCGGGTCGCGACGGCATGGTGGATGTGCAGATTCGCGATCGCGTCTATACCCCCCAAGAAATTTCCGCCATGATCCTGCAAAAGCTGAAGCAGGATGCGGAAGCCTATCTGGGGGAACCCGTGACTCAAGCCGTGATTACGGTGCCGGCCTATTTTAGTGATGCCCAGCGCCAGGCCACCAAAGATGCGGGGGCGATCGCCGGCCTAGAGGTGTTACGCATTATCAACGAGCCAACGGCTGCCTCTTTGGCCTACGGCATTGACAAGCAGGATCAGGATCAAACAATTTTGGTTTTTGACTTGGGCGGTGGTACCTTTGATGTCTCGATTCTCCAACTCGGCGATGGGGTCTTCGAGGTGCGCTCCACCGCGGGGAATAACCACCTAGGGGGCGATAACTTTGACGAATGTATTCTGGATTGGCTTTTGACCTCCTTTAAGGAACAGGAGGGGATCGATCTTTCCAAGGACAAAATGGCCCTGCAACGGCTGCGGGAGGCTGCTGAAAAAGCCAAAGTGGAGTTATCGGGCACCCTGAGCACTTCCATTAACCTGCCCTTTATCACTGCCGATGAAACCGGGCCAAAGCACCTTGAAATAGAGCTGACCCGCCGCAAGTTTGAGGAACTCTGTGCCCACTTGGTACAGGCTACCCTTGAACCCATGCAGCAGGCGATCGCCGATGCGGGTCTCACGGTGCAAGATATTGATCGGGTGTTGCTGGTGGGCGGTTCCACCCGAATTCCAGCCATTCAGGAGTTGGTGAAGCAATTCTGCGGCAAAACCCCGGATCGCTCCGTAAATCCTGATGAAGCCGTTGCCATCGGGGCGGCGATTCAAGGCGGTATTCTCAGCAAGGAAACAACTGTTAAAGATCTGTTACTTTTAGACGTTACGCCCCTTTCCTTGGGTCTAGAAACCCTTGGGGGTGTCTTTACGAAAATTATTGAACGCAACACCACTCTTCCCACCAGCAAAACCCAGACTTTTTCCACTGCCACTGATGGCCAAACCGTGGTTGAAATTGCTGTCTATCAAGGGGAGCGTCCCATTGCCAAGGACAATAAACAACTGGCCTGCTTTGAACTCACCGGCATTGCCCCTGCCCCGCGCGGAGTGCCGCAAATTGATGTTACGTTTGATATTGATGCCAATGGTATCTTGAGTGTGTCTGCCGTTGATCGTGCCACAGGTCGGCAGCAAAGTGTGCGCATTACCAATCGCGGTGGCCTCAGCAGCATGGAAATTGAGCGCATGCGCCAAGAAGCCACGATCTATGCCCAAGTAGACCAAATCAAAAAAGAAATTGCCGAACTGCGCAATCAAGCCGATGCCCTGCTGTACAGCTATGAATCAACGATCAAAAACCATGGCATTGCCTTGACCCCGGATCTGCGGGCACGCATTGAGCCAGTGGTTCAGAGTATGCAGGCAGCAATGGTGGATGACAACATTACTCCCGATGAAATTCGCCATCGGATGGAAGCCCTACAGCAGGCTCTGGTGACCTTGGGGAGCATAGTTTATCAACAGACCGCAGGTGGTTCAATGATGACCTCAAGCCCAACAATGGGGGGAGCCACAATAAGTTCCCAAGCTACTCAAGTTTTAGATAGTGACGCCACAATCATCAGCGATAATGAAGAAACAGTTGTTTCAGACTATGAAGCGGTTGATTAATTTAGGTAACGGTAGCTATGGCTCGTGATTTCTATGAGATCTTGGGTGTCTCCCGCTCTGCGGATGCTGAAGAAATAAAACGAGCCTATCGGCGCTTGGCTCGCAAGTATCACCCCGATGTGAACAAAGAACCGGGTGCCGAAGAAAAGTTCAAGGAAATCAACCGTGCCTATGAGGTGCTCTCGGATCCACAGGCGCGGGCCAACTACGATCGCTTTGGTGAAGCCGGCGTCGGTGGAGTTGGAGCTACCGGCTTCGGTGATTTTGGTATTGGCGATATGGGTGGCTTCGCCGATATTTTTGAAACCTTCTTTGGCGGCTTTGCCACGAGTAGTCGGCGACAGCAAGGACCAACCCGAGGGGAAGATCTACGCTATGACCTGCAACTGGAATTTCGCGAAGCTGTTTTTGGCGGTGAAAAGGAAATTCGCATCAACCATTTAGAAACCTGCAAGACCTGCCAAGGTACTGGAGCAAAGCTCGGTACACGTCCCGTTACCTGTCCAACTTGCGGTGGCATTGGTCAAGTGCGGCGATCGGCACGAACCCCCTTCGGCAGTTTTACCCAATTGACCACTTGTCCCACCTGTGGTGGTTCTGGCGTCGTGATTGAAGATCGCTGTGAGGCCTGCGGTGGCCAAGGCCATATCCAAGTCAGCAAAAAGCTAAAAATCACCATCCCTGCTGGGGTGGACAGCGGTACACGGCTGCGGGTCTCCGGTGAAGGGGATGCTGGTCTGCGGGGAGGCCCCCCCGGCGATCTCTACGTCTATCTTTTTGTCGCACCCGATCCCGAGTTTCAGCGGGAAGGCAACAACATCCTGTCGCGGATTAAAATTAGCTACTTGCAAGCAATTCTTGGTTGTCGGATTCCCGTGAGCACTGTGGATGGGGAGGCAGAACTGAAGATTCCCGCAGGCACCCAACCCGGTACAGTGTTAGTCCTAGAAGGCCGAGGTGTGCCCCGTGTGGGCAATCCCGTGGCGCGAGGTGATCACCTAATTACCGTTGATGTGGAAATTCCCACCCATATCAACCATGAGGAACGAGAACTGCTGGAGAAATTGGCGAAGATTCGCGGCGAGCGCATGGGCAAAGGCGGTTTAGAAGGCTTCCTTGGCAGCTTGTTTGGTGGCTAAGGGACTTTGCCTAGAATAGAGAAAATCGTTCGTTGGGGGATCCCTGCCATGCTGACTGAGGTCTTGACAGCACTGGATCAAGGAAATTTCCAACAGGCTGAAAAATTGTTGGCAACCTTCTCTCCTGAAGATCCCCATGTGCTATTGTGCCGAGGCCAACTCTATCTCAAGACAGAGCGGCTAGAGGCGGCTGAGACAGACTTTCGCCAATTGCTGCGGCTGAACTGTGGCTCCAAGCTGACGCAAATGGCTCGACGCGGCCTCGAAAAAATTGAGCAAATTCGCCAACAGCAGCGACAACAGGCTATTTTAGAAACCCATGCCGTGGTGGGTGTAGAGCAGCAGGGAGTCTTGGTCTTGGAGGGGGTGGCTGCCCCTGAACAGCGGACAATCCTTGCTCGCCTTTTGGCCACGATGTTCAAGATTGACCCCTACACGGCGCGACTTTTGATCCCATCGCGGGGCTGGCGTTTGATTCGCACGGGCAACTTTGCGGAACTCACCGTCTATTGCCAAGAACTGAAACAGCAGGGGTTTACCCTCTTCTGTGTTCCCTTTGAGGCACTAACGGCAACACCGGTCTTGCAGGTGCGTTATTTTGCGGCGTTGGAACCGCAGCCACGGGTGGTGTGTACTAGTTCGTTATCGCCAGAGCGGGTGGAGCTAACCTTTGCTTGGTCACAGGTGAGCCAGCGGGTGGAGGGTTTGCTGCCGATTTTTGAGCAGGTGTTCGATCGCGATCGCCAGGGGCAAGTCACCTACAAAGAACAAATTCAGGATCATGCCCAGTGCTGTGATCTTCACCTGTTAGAGCAAAATCAAATCCTGCGCTTTTATCGCGGCGGCTACCAATTTCACCAAGGGATTCCCCTCAATCAAGTGGCGGAGGTCATCCAAAGTGATCTGGATTTGGATCAAAATACCTCATGGGTGAAGTGGCGACAGTTGTCCAGTCTCTGGCAGCAGCACTGGGGCGATCGCCCCGTCTGGCAAGACTTCACCAGCTTTGCCGAAACCGCTTTAGACTTTCCAGAACTCCTAAGCAAAATCCCCCCCCACATCAATCTTTTTCGCCGCGAAGACAGTCCTTGGGATGCTGCCTTCATGCTTTACAGCAGTTTAGCCTTTCATCGTGCCCGCAGTGGCAGCAACCGTTAAGCTAGAAACAGAAGTCTGCTCGTACGAGTGTCTGTGTTGTACCGTCTCCAACAAGCCATTAAGAATGATCTCATTGCTGGTCTGCTAGTGGTGATTCCACTGGCAACGACGATTTGGCTATCGATTTCTGTGTCTAGTTGGGTGTTGGATCTCCTCACCCGCATTCCTAAGCAAGTACACCCTTTCAAAACATGGCACCCACTGTTGGTAGATCTGCTCAATGTGGCCGTGGGGATTATCGTGCCCCTAAGGGGCATCTTGCTCATTGGCTTAATGGCACGCAATATCTTTGGCCAGTGGCTATTGAACACGGGTGAGAGCATTCTCAAGCGCATTCCCTTGGCGGGCAGCATCTATAAGGTGTTGCAACAACTCCTAGAGACCATTCTGCGGGACTCAGGCGATCGCTTTCGCCGTGTGGTACTGGTGGAATATCCTCGGTCGGGCCTGTGGGCTGTGGCCTTTGTCACTGGCACGATTAATGGTTCGATGCAAACGGTGTTTTCCGAGCCGATGTTGAGTCTGTTTATCCCCTCGTCCCCCAACCCCACCACGGGTTGGTATGTGATTGCCAGTGAGCGGGATGTGCGAGATTTGGATATTTCAATCGAGGATGCCTTTAAGCTGATTATTTCCGGCGGAATTGTCACACCGGGATCGGTTCCGACCTCGACTCTGCCCCCCACGACTGCTCCAGTGCGCTAAGAACGCTTTTTTGAGGATTTGCTCCATGATTACTGCTCGTCGTGTTGCTCGTGAATTGGCGTTGCTCAGTGCCGACCAAGTGCTGCGCCAACCAAAACTACTGGATGAAAGCGACTGCCGCAGTTTAATTCTGATGGCCGTACGCACACTGGCAAGTGATGTGCGCGATACCCTCGAACAGGCCGCCACCGAACTCGGTGAAAGTCAGCGACTGCTTCGCCACAGTGAGTTTCAGTTGCCCCACCTCGAAAAGGCACAGGTGGTGCTTCAAGATGCTCTTCAGCGGGCGGAAAAGGGCTTGAATAAAATAGGCGCTGCCCTTGATCTACCAGAGATCCTCTACTTTGCTCACCAAGATGAAGTTCAAGCCTATGCGATCGCCCTGCTGCGCTGTTTACAGCGGCACCGAGCTGAGATTGAGGATCTGGTGAATCGCTCAATGGTGGATTGGCAACTGGAGCGACTGACACACTTAGATCGCGCCATTATTGAAATTGCCGTGGCAGAGATGCGCTATCTTGATGTGGCCAAACAAGTGGCCATTAACGAGGCGATTGAGCTGGCCAAACGCTACAGCGATCAGGGCAGTCACCGCTTTATCAATGGCGTGCTGCGGCGGATCAGTGAAGCTCTTGACACGGCTCAGGCAGCCACCGGTAACTGAAACCACTGCCACAATTGCTGCCGACCCAATTCCACATCCTCAGGCCGACATTGCCAGTGGGGATGGGCACTCATCACTAAGCTTTCGAGGGTTTCGCGATCAAAGAGATGCCAAACGGGGGCACCGTCAACATGGTGGGCGATCGCCAGCAGATTTTCAGCCACACAGTGAATGTCTAAGCAGGTGGCCGCCCGCTGAATTTGCAACTGCTGCCCCGGTAGGAGCGATCGCACAGCCTCCATAATCTCCCGCAGTTCGGAGATGCTTTGGACACAAACTCCCGGAATAGCCACCCGCTGCTGGGGCTCCCCATTGACGTGTAGCCAATAGTGACGGCTGGGATCAATTCCCAATAGCCATGGATCAACATCATCTAAACGATAACGAGGAGCCAAGGAGAGTCCATGCATCATGTACCCATTTCCTAAATAACAGCATTGATATCCAGCGATCGCAGGGATCATTCTTATGTATATGTAGTGTGATAAGTCTCCTTTATTTGATCAATCAAAGTTAATAATGCTTAACCATTTGCCAACAGTTGTTAACAAAGCCCCTGTTGTGCCATCTGAGAAGTCACAGTTTTGTTACAGCAGCTACAAGAATCCAAGGGTAATTGGTTAAAATGAAGTTAAATCTAGGTTAATTTCTGAGAAAAAAGGATAGGTAAGCAATGAATAAATACGAATTTTTACATCCCCATAGCCGTTACCACGGTGACTTTACACCCGAAAACTTTTTATTTGATGCTAACTTGCAGGAGTTTGCCACCCGCGTGAGCTACATTGCCGGCCTCGAAAATAGTGGCAAGCTCTCCCCGCAGGAAGCCTATGAGCAAATTAAAAGCCTATGGCAAGAACTGAAAGCAAGCAAAAAAGCGCTGCTAGATACGGTATCCTCCAGCTAGGCTTGCAGGCGATGGAGCGTCTCCCGAATCAGTTCTGTCGGCACGTGATCAAACATCTCCACATGACCAATGGCGGTGGGGAGAATAAAGCGTACCTTTTGTGCCTGCACCTTCTTGTCATGCTGCAAGAGTGCCAGCAGTCCCTCCACCTCAAAGTGCGCCGGGATTGTTGTCGGTAGCTTTGCTTTGAGAATCAACGCCCGTTGGGTGGCAGCAGCTTCGGCTGACCAATACCCCAAGACCACGGCCAGTTCTCCCGCTGCAATCATTCCCACTGCAACTGCTTCGCCGTGGTTCAAGAGACGATAGTTGCCCATCCTTTCAAGGGCATGGCCAATCGTGTGCCCATAGTTCAAAATAGCCCGCAGACCGGCTTCCCGCTCATCTCGGCTGACCACATCCACCTTCGCTTGGCAGGAACGTTGCAGGATTTGGATTAAGTGCTCGGCGGGCAAGGCGCTCATCCGATCCAAGCGTGGCAACTGACTCAGTAGGTCAAAAAGCTCAGCATCCCAAATCACCCCGTACTTAATCACCTCCGCCATACCGGCTCGGAATTCTCTAGGGGGCAGGGTTGCTAAAACATCGGGATCAATGACCACAAGCCGAGGTTGATGAAAGGCACCAATGAGATTTTTGCCTTGGGGATGATTGACGCCCGTTTTGCCACCAATGGCGGCATCCACCATTGCCAAGAGACTGGTGGGAATCTGAACCACGGCAATCCCCCGCAGCCACGTCGCTGCTGCAAAGCCAGTCATGTCCCCAATGACACCACCGCCAAGGGCAAAGAGGGTGGAACCCCGTTCCAAGCGCTGACGCAGGGCAGCATCATATATCTTCTCGACGGTTCTGAGGGTTTTGTAGCGTTCCCCTGCCGGTAGGATGCAGGGGGTGACCTGCCAGCCTGCTTGAGTCAGTACCTCTTGCACGTCCATGCCGTAGTAGCGCCAAATTTGCGGATTGGAAACAATAAGAGCGGGGGCTTTGGGGGTCAAGGGGGTATATTCGGCCAGAAGTGCAGGCAACTGCCGCCGTGTGTTGGCACCAATGGCAATTCGGTAGGCGTGCTCACCAAGAGGCACGGGAATCAGCGTTGTCATTGTCGGATTTGCTGGGGACATTTACTTATTAAGTATTTTCAGTCATCACTGCCGGGACGGGGAAACGCTGACTTCGCTTGCCACGGGGCAAAAAAGGGCAGCAGGAGCAAGGCTGGTAAGGCAGCCCCAATCGTAAACAGAAAAAAGAGCGGCCACCCCATGATTTCTGCGGCTTTCCCCGCCGGGGCTGCTAGGACATCGCGACTAAAGGCAAACAGACTGGAGAGCAGGGCATACTGCGTAGCACTAAATTGGGGATTGCAGAGGCTCATTAAAAGGGCGGTCAGAGCAGCGATCGCCAGCCCCGCACAGAAGTTATCAATACTAATGGCGGCCACCATCACCGTAGGATTGGCACCGGCATTGGCCAACACAAAATAGGAGATATTGCTGGAGGCTTGCAATCCCCCCATGATCCACAGGGCACGGTGAATCCCGGTTTGACTGATGGCTGCGCCCCCGGCAAGGGCACCAACAATTGTGGCAATCAGCCCCACCCCCCCTTGCACTGCGCCAATTTGGGTTTGGCTAAAGCCCTGCTGCAACAGAAAAGGGGTCATCATGTTCCCTGTGAGGGCATCCCCCAAGCGGTAGAGGCAGATAAAGAGCAGAATAATCAGCCCGGTTCCCCAGCCGTAGCGCTGGAAAAAGTCAAGGAAGGGTCGAATCACTGCTTCCGCTAAGGAACGAGGAGCTGGGGGATGTACCTCAGGTTCCGGCGCCCAAAGAGTAGTGACCATGCCCACCAGCATCAGCAGCGCCATGAGGACGTAAACCACTGGCCACGGCAGTTGATCGGCCAAGATCAGCGCTAGGGAGCCGGTGATCAGGAGTGCAATGCGATAGCCAAGGACATAGATACCTGCCCCAGCTCCCATTTCAAGCGGTTCTAGGACATCGGCACGGTAGGCATCCACGGCAATATCTTGGCTGGCGCTCAAGAAGGCAATGGCCAAGGCATTCACCGCCAACAGCCGCAGACTTGTACTGGGATCCTGTACCGCCATGAGAGCGATCGCTCCTAAGAGAAGTACCTGAATCAGCAGTAACCACCCTCGCCGCCGTCCCAACAAAGGGAGCGTATAGCGATCCAACAAGGGTGACCAGAGAAACTTCAGCGAATAGGGCAACCCCACCAAGCTAAAGAGGCCAATGGCGGTCAAGTCAATGCCCTCAACGGTCATCCATGCTTGCAGTGTTCGACTGGTGAGAAACAGGGGCAGCCCCGACGAAAAGCCCAATAAAAGCAGTGCCACCATTTTGCGACTTTGAAACACCCGTAGGGCTGCGCTGATTCCCGCCATTTATTTTGTTCCACTGCTTAGGACTTGCCCTAGTTTAGAGCAAAAAGGGCAGGAACCTAAAGACTACTGGCTTGACTGGCGCGGCTGGGGCGAAAAGCAGGCCGACAGGTGTCTAGGGAAACAGGGACAGGCTTGACGTGCCAGATGTCTTTGCAGTACTCGGCAATCGTGCGATCGCTCGAGAATTTGCCCATGCGCGCCACATTGAGAATAGACATCTGTGTCCAGTGAGCCTTGTCGCGAAAAGCCTGCGCTGCCCGTTGCTGACAGTCCACATAGGATTGGTAGTCCGCCAAGAGCATGTACGGGTCTTCATTCAGCAGCGAGCTGACAATGGGTTCAAATAGCCCCGGCTCACGCGGATTGAAGTAATTGGAAATCAGACTGTCAATCACCTTCTTGAGCATGGGGTTGCTGTTGTAATACTCGCGGGGATTGTAGCCCTCCGCTTTTAGGCTCATCACCTCCTGAGCTGTTAGACCAAAGAGGAAGAAGTTCTCTGCCCCCACCTCTTGGCGAATTTCCACATTCGCGCCATCCAGTGTCCCAATCGTCAGTGCCCCGTTGAGGGCAAACTTCATATTTCCAGTGCCGGAGGCCTCTTTCCCAGCGGTGGAAATCTGCTCCGAAAGATCGGCGGCGGGATAGACCATCTCCCCAAGGGAAACGGAGTAATTGCTCAAAAACACCACTTTGAGGCGGCCATTCACATCACTGTCGTGGTTGACCATATCGCCCACAGAATTGATCAGCTTGATGATCATCTTGGCCATGAAATAACCGGGGGCTGCCTTGCCGCCAAAAATAAAGGTGCGCGGCTGAATGTCCATGTTGGGATTGGCTTTGATTTGCTCGTAGAGTGTAATGATGTGGAGCACCGCCAAGTGCTGCCGCTTATACTCGTGAATGCGCTTGATTTGAATGTCAAAGAGGGAATAGGGATCTACTTCGATTTGATTGTTGCGCCAGATATACTCCGCTAGGCGCTCTTTATTGGCTTGTTTGATTTGCTGCCACTTGGCCTGAAAGGCGGGATCGGTGGCATAGGGTTCTAGGCCACGCAGGTCTTCAAGGTGGGTAATCCAGCGATCGCTCTTCAGTGTTTCAGTAATCAGACTGGCCAAGCGCGGATTACTCATCAATAGCCAACGACGGGGGGTAATACCATTGGTTTTGTTCTGGAACTTGTTGGGGTACATCTCATAGAAGTCCCGCATCAGCTCCTGCTTGATCAGCTCTGTGTGCAGTTCGGCTACCCCATTCACCGTGTGGCTGCCGACACAGGCCAAATGCGCCATGCGCACCTGCTTGGGATACCCCTCCTCAATCAAAGACATGCGTGCCAACCGTGCAATGTTGCCGGGGTAGCGCAGGCGAATCTCATTCAAGAAGCGGTAATTAATCTCGTAAATGATTTCTAAATGGCGCGGTAGCAGTTGACCAAAGAGTTCCACTGACCAGCGTTCGAGGGCTTCCGCCAGCAGTGTGTGGTTGGTATAGGCAAAGGTGCGCTGGGTGATGTCCCAGGCTTTTTCCCATGTGAGTTGGTACTCATCCACCAGCAGCCGCATCAATTCGGCGACCCCAATGGCCGGGTGGGTATCGTTGAGCTGAATGGCTACTTTGTCCGGGAAAGCATCAAAGCTGGTGTGCCGACGCAAGTAGAGCCGAATAATGTCCTGTAAGGAGCAAGAGACAAAGAAATACTGTTGCCGCAGCCGCAGTTCTTTGCCTTGGGGGGTATTGTCGTTTGGGTAGAGCACCTTCGAGATGTTTTCACTAAAGGTTTTTTCAGAGACCGCTTGGGTGTAGTCGCCCGCATTGAACACCTGAAGGTTAAAGTCTTGAGCGGCGCGGGCACTCCACAGACGGAGTGTGTTGACGGTGTTTTTACCATAGCCGGGAATGGGTGTATCGTAGGGCGTGCCAAAAACCGTCGTGCTGGGGATCCAACGCACGCGGTAGTGCCCTTGGGCATCGGTGTAGGCTTCGGTGTGACCGCCAAATTTGACTTCAACGTTGTAATCGGGACGGGCAATCTCCCAAGGGTTGCCAAAGCGCAGCCAGTTGTCGGGCACTTCGTGTTGCCAGCCATTGGTGATGATTTGCTCGAAAATACCAAATTCGTAGCGAATGCCGTAGCCGACAGCGGGAATTTCAAGAGTAGCTAGAGAGTCGAGGAAACAGGCCGCCAAGCGTCCTAAACCGCCATTGCCTAATCCCGGCTCCGGTTCGCGCTCCATGAGTTCATTGAGGTCAAGGCCAAAGTCGGCCATCGCCTGTTTGGTTTGCTCGTAGAGGCCGACGTTAATCAGATTGTTCAGGAGCAGGCGACCAATGAGAAACTCTGCCGATAGGTAATAGACCACCTTGGCATCCTGCTCAAAATAGGTTTGGGCGGTTTTAATCCGCCGATGCAGCAGGCGATCGCGCACCGTGTAGGCCAGTGCCATGAAGTAATCGTAGGGCGTGGCAAACATGGCATCCTTGCCTTGGATGTAGTGGAGATTATCAACAAAGGCGCGCTTCAGGGTTTGCACGGTCATCCCGGTGCGATCGCTCTCGATATACAGATCGCAGTGGTCGTCGCTGGCAGCAGGATTGGTGTGGGAAACTGAATCGACAGGATGACCGTTCGGAGTGGCGGAGTTATTCATGCAAACTGTGGCTCTGAAGGAATCGGAAATAATTTAACTTAAGGCTAATACAGATTTGTGAAATGTACATTAGATTACCGCTGTGGGAATTTTAATAATTGATTTATCTGTCTTTACATTTTTTAATCTTCTCAAAAAGTCCCTAAAACGCTTGGGGAATGGCTAGTCAAACCAACCAATTTCGGCATCCCCAAGGTGAGAGGCATTGGGATTGGGGGTGGGAATCTCATTGACAAGAGGCTTAAATCCCACGTCCTCAAAACGGTAGGGCTGAGGAGCAGTGAGTTGGCGAATGACTTCTTTGGCTTCTTCAAATTCGGCGTGCAATTCCTGATGGCGAGTCTGGAGTTCCTGAAGCGCTGTTTCAAGGCCTTGGGCGCGATCGCGCCACGTTTGCACTTCCTGTTGGAGTTGCTCTATCTGGGTGTTCTGAGTCATTTTCTCAGCTTCTGCGGCTGCTAAGGCTGCTTTGAGGGTGGCCAGTTCTTGCTCTAGTTCTGCCTTGGTGGGCTGGTGACGACTCCGCTTGTTGGGAGCTTGACTTTGTTTGGCGGCCTCTTGCCGCAATAAGTCACTGAGATTTTGGTGTTCCATCAAATAATTAAATAATTTACAAAATTGATCTTTGCATAAAATTCGCACTGATGGGCTATAATCGCTTGGAATTCTTTTGGCTGTGAGAGTGAAATATGCTAACCTCGACCGCAACGCTGCTGACCACGGAGCAGGCACACCTCAAGATTCAGGGGGGCTATCGGTTATCGGGTGAGGTGAGGATTAGCGGAGCCAAGAATTCAGCACTGGTCTTGATGGCAGGGGCGCTCTTAGCAGCCGACACAACCATTCTTCATGCAGTGCCTGACTTAGCCGATATTCGCCGCCTCGCGGAAATTTTACAGGCATTGGGGGTGAAGGTACAACGCCTCGGTAGTGAGGCGATCGCCATTGATGCCACAGACTTAAATACCAATGATCCCCCTTATCGCTTGGTCAGTCAACTGCGGGCGAGTTTCTTTGCCATTGGTCCTTTGGTGGCACGGTTAGGTGTTGCCCGTGTCCCTTTGCCCGGTGGCTGCGCCATTGGTGCCCGTCCGGTGGAACTCCATGTGCGCGGTTTGCAAGCGATGGGGGCTGAAGTGACGATTGATCACGGTGTCGTCACTGCCAGTGCAGCCAAACTCAAGGGAACACGCATCTATTTAGACTATCCCAGCGTCGGCGCAACGGAAACCCTAATGATGGCCGCCACTCTTGCCGAGGGGGAAACTACGATTGAAAATGCCGCCCAAGAACCCGAAGTGGTGGATTTGGCTAACTTTTGTATCGCCATGGGGGCAAAGATCTATGGCGCCGGCACTAATTCAATCACGATTGTCGGAGTCGATCGCCTCCACGGCACTGAATATGAAATTATCCCCGATCGCATTGAGGCAGGAACCTTTCTCTTGGCGGCTGCGGTTACTCGCTCAGCAATTACACTTGCACCCGTGATTCCCGCTCATCTGACTCCCGTTATCGCCAAACTTGCAGAAATGGGAGCAACGGTTGAATTCCCCGATCCCACCCGTGTCCGCTTTACCCCTGCCCAGCGCTACCGTGCCACTGACATTGAAACGCTCCCCTACCCCGGCTTTCCCACGGATATGCAAGCCCTAATGATGACGTTGCTTGCCATCAGTGAAGGGAATAGTTTAGTCAGCGAAACGGTGTTTGAGAATCGCTTTGGCCATGTGGCCGAGCTGAATCGCATGGGTGCTGATATTCGCGTCAAGGGCAATCACGCGGCGATTCGAGGGGTGCCCCATCTTTCCGGCGCGCCCGTAACAGGTACGGATTTACGCGCCACAGCGGCCTTAGTGGTTGCTGGACTAGCTGCCCACGGAGAAACCCACGTCTATGGCTTGCAGCACTTAGATCGAGGCTACTGGCAAATCGAAGCCAAGTTGCGGGGTTTGGGCGCACAGCTAGAGCGCTATGTTCCGAGTACAGCCCCTTCTCCAGTTTTTTAGTCCGGCCTTGGGAGCAACGGCAAGCTCATTGCCCGAACCTCCGGTCCATTGGGTCATGATATGGGTGAGAACTTCAGCCACTGTAGGCGTCCAATGCTGCCAGGCGGTGAGAGGAAGCGCCAGTGCTCCCCAATAGGCACCAAAAAGACAGCTCAAAAGAGGACCGGCGTTAGGTTCTTGGCGGCAGACAATTCCATGAGCCAACTCCAAGTCCCAGGGGGCGATCGCCAAGGCATAGCGGAGAATCTCTCCTCTTTCGGCAGGGAAAGCTAAAGGTTCAGGGGCCCAAGCCGCCCCTAGGTATTCGTGCAGCAGCGCTTGAATGTCTTGCAGTTCCGCGGGAACCGAGATCAGGGGTTGATCCCATGAGGCAAGCAACTGGGGAAGCTGTACGCACCAATCCCCTTGGTTATGGAGCAGCCATTGCTGCGGCAGTGCCTGTGCCAGATGAGCATCCTCCTTAGCCATGCCCCAGAGGAGTCCAAGGAGGGCACCGCGAAATTGTTCATAGACGCCGCCTCTAACCATTAGGCTGCTTGCTTTTGACCGACAACGGCATAGAAGGGATCGGTGAGTCTTAACCAAGACCAAGGACGGGGCAGATGGGTTTCGATCACCTTAAGGGCGGGAATGCTCTCGATGTAGGTTTGCACTAACTGCACGCGATCGCCCTCCGTGGCTTCTCGCCACGCCTGAATTGCCTTTTCAAAGAACATGCGATTGGAGAAGCTGACAATGACCACCCCTTGGGGCTTGAGGACACGGGCAATTTCTGCGAAGATCGCCTCCGGATACTGCAGATACTGCACCGACACCGCCATCAGCACGGCCTCAAAAGCGGCATCCTCAAGGGGCAAGGCCAACTCTTCGTTGAGGTTCTGCACAAAATAGCGATCTAGCCGAGGGTTGCGGGCTAACTCTGCGGCATTCATGCCATGGCCCACCACTTCCTGAAAGAAGACCTCCGGGGGCAGATGGGACACCCAACTACTCATTAAGTCCAAAACCCGCATCTGCGGCCGCAAGTGTTGGCGATACAGATCCGTTAGGCGCGCCAAAAAGAAATCATCCACGTGGGTCACAAAACGGGGCACCGCGTAGAAGAGATCATCACTGCGGCTATCTAGTTTCGTGCGCTGCTGAGGGCTGAGAATCATGGGGCTAACTGTTGCGCAATCTCCTTCTGAAGATAACCAACAATCTCCGTTAAGGGGAGGGTGAGCCGAGCGCCCGTGGCCCGAACCACCAATTCAACTTCCCCTTGGGCGATCGCCCGCCCCGTCACCAGCCGATAGGGAATGCCAATCAAATCGGCATCTTTGAACTTCACCCCTGCCCGTTCCTCGCGATCGTCGAGGAGCACCTCAATCCCTGCTGCTTGAAGCTGCCCGTAGAGGTCGGTGGCCACCTGCCTTTGCTGCCCATCCTCAATGTTGGGCACGACGATAATCACTTGATAGGGAGCGATCGCCAGCGGCCAAATGATGCCGTTTTCGTCGTGGTGCTGCTCCACCGCCGCCTGGGCTAAGCGGGAAACCCCAATGCCATAGCAGCCCATCACCAGGGGCACTTCTTGCCCTTGCTCATTGGTGTAGGTGGCCTTCATTGCCTCAGAATACTTGGTGCCCAACTGGAAAATATGGCCAATTTCAATACCACGAGCACTTTCAAGGTACTGATTGGGATCGTGACAGGCGCGATCGCCTGCTTGGGCCTTGCGCACATCGGCCACAATCCCCGGCAGCGGACAGGCTTTGCCCCAGTTGACCCCCACCCGATGCTGTTGATCGCGATTAGCGCCCGTAATGAATCGCTTCAGGGTTGTCACCGTTGGATCGGCAATGCGAATCCAGTGGGGAATAATTTGGGGATCCGCTTTAATCACTGCGTCTTCCAAATCGGGGCCAATGTAACCAAAGGGAATCGGTGTTGCGGCCCACTCTTGAGCTGTATTGGCATCCGCCACCCGCAGATCCAGCAATTTTGTGGCGCCATAGTTGGGGGCAAGGGAGGTTAGGGTGTTGTGCAGCTTGACGCTGTTCACTTCTTGATCGCCGCGAATACTCACCAACACCAGACCCACCCGCCCACTGTCGAAGACCGCTCGATAGAGGACATTTTTCACAATTTGGGTGGGATGGCACTGCAATTGCTCAACCAAAGCATCAATGGTTGCCGCATTGGGGGTCTCCAGCGTCGCCGTCTTTGTGTAGGTTGTCGGCACAGGGTCAGGAGGCAGCGAGACGGCCTTTTCCACATTGGCCGCATATTGACCGTCGGCCGTGTAGAGCACTTCATCTTCGCCGGCGGCAGCCAGTACCATAAACTCATGGGAGGCCGATCCCCCAATGGCACCAGAATCCGCTTCTACGGCTCGAAAGCTCAGGCCACAGCGCCGCAGAATCCGGCTGTAGGTATCGTACATCGCCTGATAGGCTTCCTTGAGGCTGGCCACATCGGCATGGAAGGAGTAGCCGTCCTTCATAATAAATTCCCGCCCCCGCATCAGCCCAAATCGCGGCCGAATCTCATCGCGGAATTTCGTTTGAATTTGGTACAGATGAACGGGCAACTGGCGATAGGAGCGAATCAAGTCCTTGGCAAGGGTGGTGATGACCTCTTCATGGGTGGGGCCTAGGCCCAACTGCCGCTCAGACCGATCCGTCAGGGAAAACATGATCCCTTCCGCCTTGGTGTAGGTATCCCAGCGCCCCGACTCTTGCCACACCTCAGCGGGTTGCAACTGCGGCAGTAAACACTCCAAGGCACCACTGCGGTTCATTTCCTCGCGGATAATGGCGCTGACCTTTTGCAGCACTCGCCACATCAAGGGCAGATAGCTATAGATGCCACTGGCAATCCGTCGAATATATCCTGCCCGCAGCAATAGTTTGTGGCTGGGAATTTCTGCTTCCGCCGGATCATCGCGAAGCGTGACAAAAAGCATTTGCGAGAGGCGCATAGCTGGGCTACCGAGACTGCACAGAGCCTCTATTTTACGATGGCAGGCGATCGCTAGGGGGTAGCCGTCGGTTCGGGTTCCACTGGTGGCGGTTGAACAGGGGTCGGCGGAGGGCCGGCAGTGGCTTCAGGTGTCGGTGAAGGACTGGCAGGGGTGGGGTCAACTGTGGTTTCAGGAGTGGGCGGGGGAGATGCCTCAGGGGTCGGTGAGGGCGTCACTGTTTCTGGCGTGGGTGTTGCTGGCGGAGCCAATTCTGGCTCGACTGCTCGTTCAGAAGTAGTTTCGGGGGGACTAGGGGGGCTTTCCCACCAAGGGGTTGGGGGGATCGCTTGCTGCCGTTGACGCACGCTCAGTTCGTAATCCCATTGCCAAATTTTGTTCAGGGCTTCGCGGTAGAGGGCGCGATCGCGGCCAATTTGCTCGGCGGTTTGAATGGCTTTCTCAAGTTTGCCTTCCTGGGCCAAACGAATGGCGCGATCCAAAATGGGACGATCCTCAATTTCTTCCAGTTTTGCCTGCCACTCCTCACGGTAATTGGCAACGACCTTAGCAAGCACGGCATTGTCGGGGAAGTATTTGAGAACGCCGATAGCAGCTTGGTACTGCTTTTGCTCCGCAAGGGCGATCGCCGCATGGAGCAAGGGTTGCTCATCAATGGTGTGCAGATCCCGTTGCCACAGGGCAATCAAACCTTGGGCTTGACCCCGTTCCGGCTGACCAAGGGGCACCTGCCGAGCTTGAGCAACAGCCAAGGCATACCCCCAGCGTAGATGGGAATTAGCAAGCCACGACGCCCACTGAAGCTGCTGCTGGTTACGCAACTGTTGCTGCCATGTCTTGAGGTAAGCTTGAGCCGATTCATAGAATGGATCGGTGGTGGGAATCTGCTGCACGCGGGCGATCGCCTCCCAGTAGCCCAAAACCGTTCCCTTGGCCGCAAGGGCTTTGGCTTGACCCAAGATCACAATCGGGCGATCGTGGTAGGACACCTCAAGCGCCGGGGCAATTTTCTCGATAAGGGCTAAGGCGCCCTCGCGATCGCCGGCGGCTAAGCGCTCCTCTGCATAGGTAAATACTTGCGGAATCCAACGGCGAATATCCGCTTGGGCTTGGGAATAGACAACCGCCGCCGGGGGAATTTTCAGAGCCAGCATGACCGCCTCCGCCAGTTCATTGGGCGTTAGCCAAGCCGCTAAGTCCCGTGCCTGCACCAGTTGTACCCACGCATCCTGTTCTTGGGAGATGCGCACCGAGAGCTTTTGGGCCTGTTCGCGCCAGTAGGGGGTGCCTAATTGGTTCATCAATTTCACTTGCAGTAATGCCAATCCCCAATCCTGCTGCCGCAGTGCCGCCTCCGCTGTGGCCAACAAGTTTCCACCCTCTCCTACATGGGTTGCGGTCAGTAGCTCTTGGGCTTGGGCGTAGCCGGCGGCAGTGCTGGGGATTTTCTTCAGGAGAAGGGTGGCCAGTTCGATATTGCCTTGGCTCAACTGTTGGCGGGCAATTACTAGAAGGGCGGCAGACCATTCATCGACACGTCGTTTTGCTTGGGGAAAGAGGGGGTGATCTTCTGGCCATTGACTGACGGTTTCAATCGCTTGAGCGAGAGAGGGCAAGTTGCCGTGAAGAGCTGCTTGATCCGCACAGTAGAGGCGATCGCCATCACTCATGACGAAGCCGGGGTGACGACAATCGGGCAAGGGGGGTAACACCAATAGCCACGCACTGGCAGTCATCAAGGTTGCTCCGGAGATTAAAAAAGGGATAAGCCAAGGCCACCCCTCGTATGCCATAAGGCGTTGGCGGTAGGTTTGCCAGCGGGAGGGAATAGATTCCGTGGTCGTTGTTCCCACTGGGGCGATCGCTAGCTCCGCTGACTTAGGAACCCGCCGGAACCACCGTTGCCAAACCTCTAGTGCTTTCATTCCTTGCTGCGGCTCCTCACCCACTGCCTGAAATTTCCCTAGGATGCTAGGGAGGTCATTAGAACTTGTTATAGCAAATCAACTTGTCGGTTCTCTCCTGAAGTTGCTGTTTCCCACGGCAGGATTATAATTTAAGGATACGAATTGCAATAATCCTTAACATTTCTCTTGATTTTGCAACCCCTGTGACCGCACTCTGGCAACGTTTGATTTTAATTTCCCCCTTTTTCTTTTGGGGAACTGCCATGGTGGCTATGAAAGAGGTAATGCCCCATACCTCGCCGCTGTGGGTGGGGGGGGTGCGCCTCGTGCCCGCAGGTCTTCTGGTTTTAGCGGTGGCGATCGCCCTTGGTAAACCCCAACCCAATAGCTGGCAGGCGTGGGGATGGATTAGTCTGTTTGCCTTTGTGGATGGCTTTTTATTTCAGGGGTTTCTGGCCACGGGCTTAGCAAAAACCGGCGCCGGCCTTGGCTCTGTGATGATTGACTCCCAACCCTTGGCGGTGGCATTGCTGTCGCGCTGGCTGTATCAAGAGCGCGTTGGGGGTTGGGGCTGGCTGGGGCTATTCCTTGGCTTACTGGGCATTAGCGGCATTGGTCTAGGCGATGACCTCTTGACGCTGCTCCATCAACCTAGCACATGGCAAGGCATCCCTTGGGGACAGTGGTGGCAGCGGGGCGAACTGTGGATGCTGTTGGCTGCCCTCTCGATGGCCGTGGGCACAATTCTTATGCGCCCCTTGGCACGCTATGCGGATCCCGTTGTCGCCACCGGCTGGCACATGGTCTTGGGGGGACTCCCCCTATTGCTTTGGCCGAGCCTACAGACCCCGGCGCCTTGGGCAGGCCTCCACTGGTCGGATGTTCTCAATCTGGGCTATACCACCCTCTTTGGCAGTGCTCTGTCCTACGGTGTCTTTTTCTATTTCGCCGCCAAGGGAAATCTCACCAGTCTCAGTGCCCTGACGTTTCTCACGCCGGTGTTTGCCCTCACCTTTGGGCATTGGTTCTTGGGGGAAACCCTAAGTCAGGTTCAGTTACTAGGCGTGGGGTTAACGCTCCTCAGCATTTACCTTATCAATCAACGCCAAGTGCTTGGTCAGTGGTGGCAACAACTCCCCTTACCTGCTCGCTTGCGTGAATCGCCGACCTCTGTCCGCGTTAAGGTAGTTGATCAGATGAAATAGCCTGAGCATCTAAGCTACAGCGTTCCCAACCCCCAGCGAGTCTATGAATCAACCTGTTCGCCTGATCCAGTTATCGGATTTACATTTATTTGCCACAGAGGAAGACCGACTCCTTGGCCTGCCCACGGCTCAATCCCTAGCTGCTGTTTTGGAAGCCATTCGCCATCATACCCCCAATGCCCTGCTGCTGACAGGAGACTTGGCTCAAGAACCTATTGCCACCACCTACAACCGCTTGGCCGCTGCCTTCAGCGATTTTACCTGTCCTGTCTATTGGATTCCCGGCAACCATGATGAACCAAGGGCAATGCTGCCGGCGCTTGCGCGTCCGCCGCTGCGGGGCGATCGCCAGATTAACCTTGGGGCTTGGCAAGGCCTGCTCCTGAGTTCCTACGCAGAGGGTCAAGTTCACGGTGAATTGACCCCTGAGACCCTAAGTTGGCTAGAGGAGACCTTACATCGCACAGGCGATCGCCCCACCTTCATTGCTCTGCACCATCCCCCCTTTGAGACCGGTGCCCCTTGGCTTGACTGTAGCCGCCTCCAGCACCCTGAGCATCTTTTTGCCGTTTTAGATCGCCATCCACAGGTAAAACTGGTTCTCTTTGGTCACATCCATCAGGAATTTGCTACCGAGCGGCAACGGGTCACGTATCTGGGCTGCCCTTCCACCTGTATCCAGTTTTTGCCCCGTGCCCCTGAATTTTCCCTTGAACCCATTGGTCCTGGTTTTCGTCATCTCTCGCTATACCCCGATGGCACATTCAGCACCCATATTGAGCGGGTAGAGATTCCCCTCACATTGGACTTCAGTGCCAAAGGGTACTAAAACCTAGGCGATAGCCGCATTTGTAGGCTATACCTATTGAGAAAAGTGCGTGTAGGTAGGAGTGGTGGGCAATGAACCTCAGTCGGAGTACTGATGAGATTAAACTGGTTCCCGAGATGACCGGTGGTCGAGTCCCCTATACCCCCCGCAACCATCGCCGTATTCTTTGCATTTTTCCCCGCTATAGCCGCTCCTTTGGTACGTTTCACCATGCCTACCCCCTCATGGGCAGCGTACGCGCCTTCATGCCGCCCCAAGGAATTCTATTGGTGGCCGCCTATCTTCCCGAATCTTGGGACGTGCGCCTCATTGATGAAAATGTGCGGCCGGCAACCGAGGCCGACTATGCTTGGGCAGATGTGGTGATTATCAGTGGCATGCACATTCAGCGGCCACAAATTTTAGAAATCAATGAAATTGCCCATCGTCACGGTAAACTCACTGCCCTTGGCGGGCCTTCGGTTTCCAGTTGTCCGGAATACTACCCGCAGGTGGATATTCTCCATTTGGGGGAACTGGGGGATGCCACGGACAAAATGATTGCCTACTTTGATGAATATGGCAGCCGGCGCCCACCCCAACAGTTGATCTTTGAAACCACCGCAAGATTGCCCCTGAGTGAGTTTCCCATCCCCGCCTACCGGCACGTGCGCATGGAAAATTACTTCCTCGGCAGTATTCAGTTTTCCAGTGGCTGTCCCTTTCGCTGTGAGTTTTGCGATATCCCCGAACTCTATGGCCGCAATCCCCGCCTAAAAACGCCACAGCAGATCCTCAAGGAGCTGGATACCATGCTGGCTGCGGGCAATCCGGGAGCAGTCTATTTTGTGGACGATAACTTTATCGGCAACCGCCGCGCCGTAACCGAACTGCTGCCACATCTCATTGAGTGGCAGAAGGCCAACGGCTATCCGGTGCAGTTTGCCTGTGAGGCGACCCTGAACATTGCCCAAAGCCCGAAACTCCTCGAAATGATGCGGGAAGCCTACTTCTGTACGATTTTCTGTGGCATTGAAACCCCCGAGCCGGAAGCACTTCATGCCATCCACAAAGATCAAAACCTGAGCATGCCGATTCTCCAAGCAGTGCAAACCCTCAATCGTTACGGCATGGAAGTGGTCTCCGGAATCATCATCGGCTTTGATACGGATACACCCCAGACGGGCGATCGCATTCTTGAATTTATTCGCGCTTCCCAGATTCCCATATTGACGATTAACCTGCTGCACGCCCTACCCCGTACTCCCCTGTGGCGGCGCCTTGAAGCAGAAGGTCGCCTCAACCATGACGAAAGCCGTGAATCCAATGTGGAGTTCCTCATGCCCTACGAAGAGGTGGTGGAAATGTGGCGCCGCACGATCACAGCCGCCTATGAACCAGAATTCCTCTACGAACGGTTTGCCTACCAAATGGAGCACACCTACCCCAACCGCATTGCCGTGCCCAATAGTCCGGCTCGCCTCAGCCGTGAAAATATCCTGCGGGGACTGCGGATTATGAAAAATCTCCTCTGGCACGTGGGGCTTTGGGGGAGCTATCGCAAGACGTTCTGGAAACTGGCATGGCCTGCTCTGAAAAAAGGCCAAATCGAACAAGTGATCCATGTCGGTGTTGTGGGGCATCATTTGATTAACTTTGCCCAAGAATGTGCCCGTGGTGATGAAGCGGCGTCTTTCTATGCCCAACGCCTACGCCGACAAAATTCAACGTCCTCATCATCCACATCCGCAATCAAGTTGGCGGTCAAACTGCGTTAGCCACGGGGTAGGTTGGTTTATTTACTTATTTACTGTAGAGTCATATAATAGAACTATTAAGCTAAGTTATCCTGATCTGTGTCTCTGCAATTGATCTGTGTCTCTGCAATACTCTCTATGGTTGACCTCCCCTCCCCTGATTTACTTGTCCACGTTGCTGACTATTTCAAAGTGCTGGCAGAACCCAGTCGCCTACAAGTGCTCTGTGCCCTAAAACACGGACGACGCAATGTCTCAGAGATTATTCAAGAGACGGGCTTGGGGCAGGCCAATGTCTCCAAGCATTTGAAAACTCTTGCTCAAGCGGGTCTGGTGCGAAGACAACCCCAAGGGGTTACGGTCTATTATGAAATTGCTGATCCAACGATCTTTCCGCTGTGTGATTTGGTGTGTCAGCGGCTGAGGCAGCGTATTGAGGAGCAATCCCAAGTCGTCAAGGAATTGGTGAATAATTTCTCCTAGGCGCTATGGTGCAATATGCGAGAATAATAGCGTAAGTTTTGACAAGTATGCCCCTGCGGCCAATCACGAGTATTCGGCAATGACAAAGTACGTTTTTGTAACCGGCGGTGTTGTCTCCAGCATCGGGAAGGGGATTGTTGCTGCCAGTTTAGGGCGGCTGTTGAAATCGCGACAGTACTCGGTCTCCATCCTTAAGCTGGATCCCTACATCAATGTGGATCCGGGTACAATGAGTCCCTTTCAGCACGGGGAAGTCTTTGTCACCGATGATGGTGCCGAAACGGATTTGGACTTGGGGCACTACGAACGCTTTACCGATACGCCTATGTCCCGCCTGAATAGTGTGACGACGGGATCTATTTACCAAGCTGTGATTAACAAGGAGCGGCGCGGCGACTACAAGGGGGGAACGGTGCAGGTGATCCCCCACATTACGAATGAGATTAAGGAACGCATTCTGCGGGTGGCCAAGGACAAAAACCCCGATGTGGTGATTATTGAAATTGGGGGAACTGTTGGCGATATTGAGTCGCTGCCCTTTCTTGAGGCCATCCGCCAGTTTCGCACGGAGGTGGGGCGGCACCATGTGCTGTTTATGCACGTAACCTTGGTGCCTTGGATTGCCTCGGCAGGAGAGATGAAAACAAAACCCACCCAGCACTCGGTGAAGGAGTTGCGTTCCATCGGCATTCAGCCGGATATTCTCATCTGCCGTTGCGATCGCCCCCTTGTTCCCGGCATCAAAGAAAAGCTCTCCCAGTTTTGTGATGTCCCTGTGGAATGCGTCATTCCCTCACCGGATGCCAAAAGTATTTACGAGGTGCCCCTGCTGCTTGAGCGCGAAGGGCTAGCCACTCAAGTATTGAGTCTTCTGAACTTGGAGCAGCGGCAACCGGATCTCAGTCAGTGGCAAGCCCTTGTGGAGCGGCTCTACCGTTCCCATACGCCCTTGGAGGTAGCGATCGTTGGCAAATATGTGCGCCTCAGCGATGCCTATCTTTCGGTGGTGGAAGCCCTGCGCCACTCGGCGATCGCCCTTGATCAGGAACTGCGTATCCGCTGGGTCAACTCCGAAGAAATCGTTGACAATGGTGTGGAAAATGCCCTCCGCAATGTTGCGGCCATCGTTGTGCCGGGAGGCTTTGGCATTCGCGGGGTCGAAGGCAAAATTGCCGCCATTCAGTACGCCCGTGAGCACGGGATTCCCTTTCTGGGACTGTGCTTGGGGATGCAGTGTGCCGTTATTGAGTGGGCACGCCATATTGCGGGTTTAGAGAATGCCAACAGTGCTGAGTTTGACGCCAATACTCCCCATCCGGTGATTCACCTGTTGCCCGAACAGCAGGACATTGTGGATTTGGGGGGAACCATGCGCTTGGGCTTGTATGCCTGCCGCCTAACCCCCAACTCCTTGGCGGAAAAGCTTTACGGGGAAACGGTCATCTACGAGCGGCACCGCCACCGCTACGAGTTTAACAATGCCTATCGCAACCTCTTTTTGGAAACAGGCTATCGAATTACGGGCACCTCTCCCGATGGCCGCTTGGTGGAAATTATCGAGTATCCGGCTCACCCCTTCTTTATTGCCGTGCAGTTTCACCCCGAGTTTCGTTCCCGGCCCAATGCTCCCCATCCTCTCTTTTACGGCTTGCTGGCGGCAGTGGCCAAGGACGCCAACTGGGAGAACCCGCAACTGGTGTCAACGCTCTAGGGTTTCCAGCAGCTCCACCAGAATGGTGCGGGCATCCGCTGCTCGCAGGGCCACCTCCGTCAGGAGACCCACCCGCACGGCGAAGGTTTGGCTGAAGGGAGCACGACGCAGCAGGGTAACCGTTTGACCCACCGTCAGTCCCACGGCAGCAAGGCGGCGTTGCCAAGCCGCCGACCCTTCAATTGCAGTAATACGCGCCGAAGTACCAAGGGGGAGATCAGAGAGTAACACAGCCAAGATTCACGAGATGATTCATGAGACAGGCGACGCCGGTGTCCCTAAACGCCGCACCTCCTGAAGGGCTTCCTTGGCCGAGGGGTAGCGATCGCTAAAGTTAAATTTCACCATCTTATCGAGCACCGCTGCCACCCCATCGCTAACCGTAACACACTGCCGCCAATCCACCTCACCGGTGCGCGGATCCCGCGGTAGATCGCGGGGTTTAATCCCCGTCAGGGCTTGCAGCACAATCATTCCCACGGCGTAAATATCACTGCTGAGGGTGGGTTGACCGGAGAGCTGCTCTGGTGGTGCATAGCCCATTGTACCAATGACCACGGTGCTCCCTTGGGTTTTCTCCACTTCTGGGGGTTGAATTTGCTTCACCGCTCCAAAGTCAATGAGCACCAGCTTGCGATCGCCGGCACGGCGAATAATATTGTCGGGCTTAATATCGCGGTGAATCACATAGTGACTGTGGACAAAACTCAGCACCTCCAAGATTTCCCGGAGGAGTTGAATGGCTTGGGCTTCCGTGTGTTTTTGTTTGAGTTCTTGGCTTAGAGACTGACCTTCAATAAATTCTTGAACTAGATAAAATTCCTGATTTTCCTCCACATAGGCAAGCAAGAGGGGAATCTGATCGTGGCGGCCTAGTTTTTCAAGGATTTCTGCCTCGGTGTTAAACAGGCGCCGCGCCACCTGCATAAAGCGCTCATCGGTGCGCCCCGGCCGCAAATGCTTCACCACGCAGAGGGGATTCCCCGGTCGCTGGGTATCTCGCGCCAAATAGGTGCGGCCAAAGCCCCCTGACCCCAAGACTTTTTGGATTTTGTAGCGACCACCGAGAAGAGAGCGGGGCTTGCCGGTAATTTCGGTGGGTTCGCGGAGGGCGGCATTGAGGGCTGCAGTATCCTCGGCCATCAGCGATCGCAACACCGCCAAGGCTTTTTCCTGCTCCCGGACTTTGGCTTGAAACAACTTCTGCTCCTGCTGCGCCTGATAGCTAACGTAGCCCACCATGCTCACACTGCTGAGCACAAGGGCGATCGCCGGCGGCAGGACAGGAATCCAGCCACTTCCCATGACAAATATGGCAAAGCCACCGCCAAAGAGGATGACTAGCCCCCCGCCGAGGGCTACATCCAACCACAGGGGTTGCCGCAACCACCAGCCAAGGACACTGCCCACCCCGGCCCACAGCAAAATCCAGCCCAGCACCACGGGTAGCGGCCAGTACCAAATGGGGCCTTCTCCGTCCAAGGCAGCACTCAGGAATTGACTAACCATCTGGCCATGGACAACCACCCCCGGCATTTGCTGCGTCACCGCATCACTACCGCTATAGGGAGTGAGGAAAGTATCCTTAATACTCGGTGCCGCGACCCCAATCAAAACCACGCGATCGCGAATCAGGTCATCGCTCACCCGTCCGGTCAGGACATCCGTGAGGGAAACCGTTGGCCCCACGGCGGTGCGGGAGCGGTACTTTAAGAGAGTTTGCATCCCGCGATCGTCTACCCCCACATAGCCACCGGCCTCTCTGGTGAGGAGGGGAAAATGCACCCCATTCAGGGTCAGCCCCTGGTCATCGAGTTTGATCGTCTGATTGGGGTCTTTTTCGAGGTAGCGCAGGGCCAGCATCAGGGCAAAGGAAAAGGGCGTGGTACACCGCTGCGCCTTGGGGTTGCTGATCCCAAATAGATTGCGGCGAATGACGCCATCATTATCGAGGGGAATATCCGCAAAGCCCACCCGCTCTGGTACCTGTGCTGTGGGAATACTCGGTGGCGGCGGCACTTCGGGTTGTTCTGCTGTTTCCCCCGTTGATTTGCACACCGGGATAATGCGCGGGTTGATGCGAATCAGGTTTTGCAGCGCCTCATGGCCGGGGGGCTGGGGCAAATCCCGGAAAATATCCAAGCCAATGGCACGCGGACTTGCCGCATTGAGGCGGGTAAGCAGAGCCGCCACCGTCGCATCGGGCAGTGGCCACGTTTTTTGGGCTTGAATGTCCTGCTCTGTAATCAGCACCGTTAGGACGCGCGGATCAGGGTCGCGGGCGGGTTGCGATCGCACATAAAAGTCATACAAACTCAGTTCCAAGGGCTGGAGCAGTCCCAGTTGGCGCACACCGATCACAACAGCAGCCACCCCTAGTGTAGTGGCAACAGCCGGCATTGGCAGCCACTTTGGCCAAGTGTAGGGCACGATTTCAACTCCTCCCGCAATTGTGTAGCGGCTCTCCGAGAGCATCGCTAGACTGATTTTAGCGAACGGACATCTTCCCTTTCCGCTGTTGCTAGAGGATGAGCAACTCGGTATGGAGCCAAGGAGTCACAAATGCAGGCGAATGTTTGGGGAGTGCTGGATTGGGGATCAATCGCTCCATAGCGAAATAATGTAACAATGTGTAACAAAAGTCGGCGATCGCGTGGGGGAAACCCAACCCTTACAATAGGTTCAGACGTGCTGTTTGACATCACCGGCACGCCAAAGTCTTTTTGCGGGAATAGATATCAATTGGGCATGATTCCTGATAAGTTCAGAAAAACGCCTCTTAGTGGCACGCCGATGGCCTCTATACCTATGTCCGAATTGCCCTTTTCCCTTGATCAATTGCGAATCCTGAAGGCGATCGCCCTTGAAGGCAGCTTTAAGCGAGCCGCTGACAGCCTCTATGTCTCCCAACCCGCAGTGAGTTTACAGGTGCAAAATCTTGAGCGCCAACTGGACGTTCCCCTATTTGATCGCGGGGGACGCCGCGCTCAGCTCACCGAAGCCGGACAACTCCTACTGGCCTACGGCGATCAAATTCTCTCCCTGTGCCATGAAGCCTGCCGTGCCATCGAAGACCTGCAAAAATTGCAAGGGGGCACCCTGATTATTGGGGCGAGTCAAACCACTGGCACCTACCTCATGCCCCGCATGATTGGGCTATTTCGCAGCAAATATCCCGAAGTGGCTGTGCAACTGCATGTGCATTCCACCCGTCGCACCTGCTGGAGTTTGGTCAACGGTCAAATTGATCTGGCCATTATTGGCGGGGAAGTCCCCTCGGAACTGAGTGAGCAAATTACCGTTACCCCCTATGCTGAGGATGAGCTGGCACTGGTTTTGCCGGTGAATCATCCTTTGGCTAGTGCCGAAACCCTCACCAAAGAAGACTTATACAAGCTGAGCTTTATTGCCCTCGATGCCCAATCCACGATTCGTAAGGTGATTGACCAAGTTCTTCAGCGCGCCAACATTGATCCCCGTCGCCTCAAGGTGGAGATGGAGTTAAATTCCATCGAGGCGATTAAAAACGCCGTGCAGTCAGGTTTGGGGGCGGCCTTTGTCTCCATTTCCGCCATTGAGAAGGAGTTACAACTAGGAAGCCTACGGCGGGTGGGCATTGAAAATGTGGTGGTGAAACGCACCCTATCGCTGATTACCAATCCCCATCGCTACCGATCGCGGGCAGCGGAGGTTTTTTGCCGCGAAATTCTCACCCAATTTGCCACCTTTGCCATTGATACAGAACTAACAACGGCTAAACCACCGATCTCCGACAGTGAAAAACCCCTCAAGGAACTGCTGACGATCGCTCCCACTGAGGAAAACAGCACCAATGTCAGCAATTCCTAGGGCAGCGTACGTAAACGGGCAGAATGGTCGCGGTTCAGGGAGTTTCTTCTTTCAAAAGAACGTAGTATGATAATGGATCGCGCTGTTCATAACTGATGACCATGGCTCTGCAACACGACGTTAAACAGGAAATCATCAACACTTACCAGATTCACGGTACGGATACTGGCTCTGCGGATGTTCAAGTTGCCATCCTCACAGAGCGAATCAAGCAGCTTTCTGAGCATCTCAAGACAAATAAAAAGGATCACGCCTCCCGCCGAGGACTGCTGAAAATTATTGGCCGTCGCAAGCGTCTATTGGCTTATATCCATCGCCACGATGCCCAACGCTATCGCCAACTTATTGAACGTCTAGGAATTCGGGGTTAAAGACAATGGCAAAACGGTCGGATCTGCCTTTTGAGTCTAGGAAAAAAAAGGGAGCGACAAAGCCGGCTAAAGCTCCTGCTACCGCAGCCGTCCGTTCTAATGCCGCAACATCCCAAACCAAACCAGCGAAACGTAAAAGTACGGGAATTCCAGAAATTGTCAGCCAGCGGATGGTGACCCGTATGGCCATTTTCTGCGGCACCCCCACCCTTTTGGGATTGATGACGTTTCCCCTTAGCTACTTGGTTGTCCATGAGGGCTGGTTTAAGCTGCCCAATGTAGCCGTTGTCATTGCCAGTCTTGGTCTATTTGGCCTTGGCGCTGTGGGGCTGAGCTATGGCATCCTTTCGGCCTCTTGGGATGAGAATGAACAGGGCAGCTGGCTCGGCTGGCGAGAGTTCCGCACCAATTTTGGTCGCGTTGTGGAGAGTTGGCAGGCCTATCAAGCCCAGCGATCGCAAAACGCCGAATAGGCGCGATCGTTGACTCATGTATGCTCCTCTAATCAAGAAAATGTAAAGAATTCTTTACGGATTCTTATCGTTCTCTGTGGCTTATAGATTCATATAGTCCATATAGTTACACCCTTTCGGTAATCACTGAGCACGGTCAGCAACACTCCAAAAGTGCTTCATGGCAACATCAAGTGCTCTAGGGATGACCAACGGAAAAGGTGCTAAAGTCGCTCAAACTTTGTTTCCCTAGGACAACCCCTATGACAGCAACGGAAATGTTCCCAGTTGAGGGTCACATAACTGTGGGAGATCTACCCATTGACTTACAGTCCGCTAGCTTTCTGCAAAATTTACGGGGATTGATGGCAGAAACCCTTGAAGATGTTGTGGGGCTAGATGATGCTTCGGGATTTATCGCCCTTGTGGGACAGCAAATGCGCAATCAAATCAATGAGCTTTACACCCAAGCCCTCGGCGATCGCCCCCTTGATGCCAAGACCGTTGCCCAAATTCTTATTGACCTCAAAAATCGCATTGAAGGGGGCTTTTTCCTGATAGAGCAGGATGAAGAACGCATTGTTTTAGGCAATCAGCATTGCCGCCTTGCCGATGCTGCCTTGTACGAAGCCAAACGCTCAGGGCGCGATCGCGCTATGTATTGCAAACCTATGCTTGGCTAAGTGAGCCAGTGTATTCCAGCCAAGAAATCTAGCTTTATCCCTAGGAAAAGCCCCTGTAGCTACCCTTGCTAGATATAATGTGGGTGGCCGAAGCGCGGCAATCCCGCAGTCAAAACGTGATAGTTGATCGCGGTTGGGACGTTGTGTTGCAGAATGTAAAGCTGAGTTAATTCTTGGAGATCGTGTAGCCCATGTACAATGCGACAAATTCTGGCAGTCGGATGTTTCGCTATGAAGTGGTGGGACTGCGACAAAATGCCGAAACCGATAAAACTGACTATGCCATCCGCAACAGTGGCAGTCAATTTTTCAACGTTCCCTATGACCGCATGAATCAGTTTATGCAGCAGATTACCCGTTGGGGGGGCAAAATTGTCAGCATTCAACCCCTTGATGGTACGGCTGCACCCTTGACTACCACCACGGAACCTGCATCCAATAACGGTGCTGCCCCTGTTAAAGAAAAGAAAGTTGATATTCCCGTTAATATCTATCGTCCCAACAATCCCTGCATTGGTAAGGTTATCTCCAATGAAGAACTAGTGCGGGAAGGGGGCGAGGGAACTGTTAAGCACATTATCTTTGACATTTCCGGCACCGAGTTGCGCTATCTTGAAGGCCAAAGTATTGGCATTATTCCTGCGGGTACCGACGCCAACGGCAAACCCCATAAGCTGCGCCTCTACTCCATTGCCTCGACCCGCCACGGCGACTTTCAGGATGATAAAACAGTCTCCCTCTGTGTGCGGCGCCTAGAGTACAAGGACAAAGAGACGGGGGAAACCATCTATGGGGTTTGCTCCTCCTACCTGAACCAACTGCAACCCGGCGATGAGGTGAAAATTACAGGGCCGGTGGGTAAAGAAATGCTCCTGCCCGATGATCCCGAAGCCACGATCATCATGCTGGCAACAGGAACTGGAATTGCCCCCTTCCGTGCCTTTTTGTGGCGCATGTTCAAAGAAAACAACCCCGATTATCAATTCAAGGGTCTGGCATGGCTCTTCTTTGGTGTTGCTTACACCGCCAATATCCTCTACAAGGAGGAGCTAGAGGCGCTACAGGCCAAATATCCCGATCACTTCCGCCTTACCTATGCCATCAGCCGTGAGCAAAAAACTCCTGACGGCGGCAAGATGTATATCCAAGGCCGCATTGCCGAGCATGCCGATGAAATCTGGCAACTTCTCCAGAAGAAAAACACCCATGTCTATATGTGTGGTCTCAGGGGGATGGAGCCGGGGATTGATGAGGCGATGACAGCAGCGGCAGCCAAAAACGGTGCCGATTGGCAAGCGTTCCTCAAAGGCACGCTCAAAAAAGAAGGTCGCTGGCACGTGGAAACCTACTAGGGAGAATATCTGGGGGCGATCGCCCCCTTTTCCCCTCAATGCCGATTGACTTTTGGATCTGTCAGCATAGAAGTAAGTCGCCTGATGGAGCTGTTACTGAGAGATAAATGTTTGGCGTACGGTCGCTAAAATGTAACCTATTTAACGCCAAGTCATGAGCATTCTCGTGTTCTTCTAATGGTGAGTACCCAGCGATCGCTTATGATTTATCCTCGCTTTCTACGCAAAGCCTACCGCAAAGAACCCATCTCCGCCTTCCTCCTGCTGATGGGAGGGGTGGATTCAACCATCGGTGGAGTGGGGGGCTACAATGGCCTGCTGCTATTGGGTCTGGGTCTCATGGGAAGTGCGCTCCTCTATCGCTTGCTCCAGCGATCGCCCGAGCGTCCGCTTCCTGAAAAAGTTCCCCAGTATGCTCTGCCGCCCCAATCCTCCCAGCCCTTGCCCATGTTGACAATGAGCAAAAAGCAGCCTCCCCTGCGTTAGGCCAAAGCGGAGATCATTGTCTGAAACTTCCAAAGGATCTCCTGCCATTCCCGTTCCGGGTGAGAGCCTTTGACAATACCCGCGCCAGCAAAAAGATGGGCATGGTTGGTCTGAAGGTGGGCAGAGCGAATTCCGACAATAAATTCCCCTTCTCCTGTGGGCGTCACCCAACCAAGGGGAGCGGCATAACCATTGCGATCAAAGGACTCTAGTTGGTGAAGCCAGTGTTGTGCCCGTAAAGCAGGATACCCCGCCACTGCTGGCGTAGGATGCAAGGCTGCCACCACTTGAAGAATATGAATGGGTCGAGAAACTTGCGCCCGAATCAGTGTTTGCAAATGCTGAATATGGCTTAACTCAAGGATGCGGGGTGTGGTCGGCGCCTCACAGGTCATGCCCAAGGCTTGGAGGGTTTGGCAGAGAAATTCAACAATCACCTGATGCTCATAGCGTTCCTTGGGACTGTGGTAGAGGCCATTGCGCAGGCTTTGATCCTCCTGTCGAGTTTGCCCCCGCGGACGAGACCCCGCCAAGGCATCGGCACAGAGGACGCCATCGGCAATTTTGACCAAGCGTTCAGGACTTGCCCCCAAAAAGACCTGTTGCTGCTGTTGACCGACACTGAAGATATAGCAATTGGTATACTGGCGGCGCAGGTTTTGCAATGTGCCCAACCAGTTAAACCCCTGAGGCTGCTCTAGGGTGAGGGCGGCGGCCAAAACGAGTTTTTCGAGTTCGCCGTCCTCTAGGAGTTGGAGGGTATGTTTGACACTGGTAATGAATTGGTCATATTGCTGCGTCAGAGGTGGTAGGGCGATCGTCAGTGGCGGTGGACAGGGGGGCGGATCGGCAAGAATGTGTGCCAGTGCCCGCTGTACTAGTTGCCAGTCTTGCCAGAGGCAATGGGGTGTACTGGTTTCCAAGGCACAACTGAGGGTAAGCCAAACCTGATCAAAACGCTGAATCACCTGCCAGCGGGGTAAGACGCCTCGGTTAGAGCCTGTGTGATCCCAAAAACTAAACTGACAAAAGACACGGGGTTCCGCCGGGGCGATCGCCCACACTCGATTGAGAATCCGTTCACTAAAACGCCGCAATTCTGCAAACCGCTGCTGTCCCTGAGCAGTCATAGTCGCCACCGCGCCACAGGCAGCAACGATCTCCCCCGCTTGCTCAAGGTAAAAATGCTCACTTTCGCCACTGACCTGCATCAGACCAGCCAACAGAAGGAGGGGATCAACCGTTGGTAAAGGCAGTCCCAAACTCAGGAACTGACAATTGGCCTGCTGTGCTGCCTGAATTCCAGCGCTGACCTGAGTATAAAACTCGGATTCAGAGGACAAATCAAAGGTAAGGGGCAGCGAAACGGGCATAACCAAACAAGGTCAAGATTGCCCTTACATTTTCCCCTTGGCAGGGAACCTTTGGCAAAAGGACTGGAACTTGCCGATGTCCCTGAGTATGCTGAGGAGTAGGATCACTGTCTATATTCTGAGGTAAGCATGGCTAAGGTTGTGAAAACAGATGCAGAATGGCAAGCTCAACTGACTCCTGAGCAGTACTACGTCACCCGCAAGAAGGGAACGGAGCGCGCCTTCACGGGCTGCTACTGGAATCACAAAAAGCCCGGTCTCTATCGCTGTGTCTGCTGTGGCACGCCGCTCTTTCGCTCCGACACCAAGTATGACTCTGGCAGTGGCTGGCCGAGTTTTTGGCAACCCCTTGACCCGAAAAATATCCGCATGGAGCGGGATCTTTCCCATGGCATGGTGCGCACAGAAGTATTGTGCAATGTCTGTGATGCCCACCTAGGTCATGTCTTTGAGGATGGTCCGCCACCCACAGGACTGCGCTACTGCATTAACTCAGCGGCGCTGGAATTTGTCCCTGAATCTACCGCCTCTTCATGACCCCGGTCATTGAACAACTGCAAAGTCTCAACCGTATTTTGGTAGAACTGGCGCGGCGGCAGCCGTTCCACAGCGCAAACTTTGAGGAGATGTTACAGGACATTCTCGGGACGAGTGCCCGCAGTCTCAAGGTGGAGCGGGTGAGTCTTTGGTTTTATTCGGGCGATCGCCAACACATTGAATGTGTGCAGTTGTTTCAACAGTCAGCACAGGCATTTACGGCGGCGGGGATGAGGCTAACGGCCAGTGACTATCCTCGCTATTTTGCCGCCCTGCAAGAGGAGCGCACGATTACCGCCCATGACGCTTGGTTTGATCCGCGCACCCAAGAGTTCCGCCAAAGTTACCTTGAACCCCTTGGTATTACCTCACTGCTGGATGTGCCGATATTGGGTCGAAGGGGCGATGATGGGCATTCTTTGCCACGAGCACGTGGGGCCACCGCGCCAGTGGACGGTTGCGGAGGAGCAGTTTGCAGCTTCCCTAGCGGATCTGGTGTCCTTGGTGGTGGAAAGTCGCGATCTCCACCGTGCCGTCAAAGCATTAGAGGAAAGTGAAGCCCGCTTGACCACCTTCTTTCAAGCCACTTCCGAAGCCGTGATTATCCATAAGCAGGGGCAAATTCTCGATGTTAATGCGGCAACCGAACGACTCTTTGGCTATAGTGCTTCAGAACTGGTGGGTCAATCAGTGTTGTTGCTGACACATCCGGCGTCGCGATCGCTGATTTTAGAGCGAATTCAGCAGCCCATTGATGTTCCCTTTGAAGCCCTTGCTCGCACCAAAAGTGGTGATGCACTGACTGTTGAGGTTCAGGGCAAATCCATTCTCTATCAGGGGCGCTGGGCAAGGGTGGTGGGGATACGGGATATTACCCAACGCAAAACCGCTGAACAGAACGTGCAATTGGCTGCCCAACGGCAACAAGTACTGGCGGAAATTGCCCTGCGCATTCGCCAAACGCTGGAACTGCCCGAGATTCTCAATACCACGGTGGTGGAAGTGCGCCGCTATCTCCTCAGCGATCGCGTGTTTATTGTCTCCTATGAGCCGAGGACGGCTGAAATTCAAATTGTCGCCGCTGCTATGGCGCCCGAGTGGCACACGAATCTGGAGGCGCTTCTGCAAAATGCGCATTATCGTTCGTGGCTGCTGACTACACCGGCAACCCTCTCCTGTGAGCAGACAGAAATTCTTGATCCCCATCTGCGACAGGTATATGAAGCGCACCACATTCAATCCTGCCTATTAATTCCCATCCACCATCAGCCCCAAGGTAAATGCTTTTTGCTGGGGGTACACCAATGTGACAAGCAGCGAGAGTGGCAGCCCCACGAGCGAGCTTTTTTAGAGCAGTTGGCCATTCAGGTGGCGATCGCCCTGCAACAGGCAGAACTCTATCAAAAACTCGCAGCCTTGAATGCCAACTTGGAACAGCAGGTAACTGAGCGCACCGAGCAGTTGCAGCAGAAAATGCGCGAACTAGAGGAACTCAATCACCTCAAGGATATTTTTTTGCACGCGGTGTCCCATGACCTGCGCACTCCTGTTCTGGGTACCCTCATGGTCATTAACCATCTCTTGCACAGCGACACTGGCGATACCATTCCTGTGCCCCGCAGCACGTTGAGCTGTATCCAACAAAGCCAGCAGCGGCAACTGCATCTGATTGAAACACTTCTGCATATTCACGTTGATCAGCCACCTTCCCTTTCTCTAGCGATCGCCCCCATGTCCTTAGCTGTCCTTGTCAATGAAATCTTGACTGATCTGCAACCACTGCTCCAGAAAAATAACGCCACAGTGAAATTGCAAATTTCCCCTACCTTGCCCCTTGTGCGCGCTGATCCGAACCAGCTGCGGCGAGTTTATGAAAACCTGCTAACCAATGCTCTCAAGCACAATCATCCCGGTCTCATAATTACCCTGACGGCAGAAGTACAGGGAGATAACATTTACTGCACAGTCAGAGACAATGGCGTGGGCATCCACCCTGACCAGCGATCGCGCCTTTTTGACCTCTACTACCGTGGCAGTGAAAGCCACCATCGCACTGGTATTGGTTTGGGTCTATACCTCTGTCGGCAAATTATTACCGCTCATGGGGGTGAGATCGGAGTTGAAGAGAGTCAAGTTCAGGGTGCAACCTTTTGGTTTCGTATTCCGCTAGCAAGCACAACTTAGAGATTCTTGTGCTTGACAAACCCGTGCAAAAGCGAGACACTTAAGGCCAAATCCATCTTTTTCTCTTGGTTTCGTGTAAAATGGCCAGTTGAACCATCCTGTTTTAACACAACTATCGTGGATGTTTGTGCATAGGTTCCCTTTTCGCCACGAAACTAGAATTGTTAAAACATGAAACATATCATCTGGCTTTTACCGTCTTGGCCTGTCGTGGTGATTCAACCATGGCGTGTTTGATAACTTCAGAACTACCTACATTTATTGGGAGCAATAGTGAGTCGTTATGTTGGGCAAACTCCGTGACCTCATGGGTCTAACCCCAGAGACTGACATTTACGATGAGGAATACCCTCAAGGAACGCCACGAACGGCAACCATGGACTCTGACGTGGAACCGTTGCCCACATCACGGCCAACCTTGAGTCATGACTTTGACACCACTCCCTCTCCTTCAGTTGCCACCGGTTCAGTGCCGACGGGTTCAGCTCCTGCCAATGTCATTGGTATGCCCAATGCCGGTCGCTGGTGGGGTGCAGTGGCGGAAGTCTTGGTGATGCAGCCCCGCAGTTTTAGTGAGATGCCTGAGGTGATTAAAGCCCTTAAAGAGCGCAAATCGGTGGTGCTGAATCTAACATTGATGGAGCCGGAGCAAGCCCAACGCTCGGTGGATTTTGTTGCGGGTGCTACGTACACCATTGATGGCCACCAGGAGCGCATTGGTGAAAGTATTTTCCTGTTTACGCCAAGCTGTGTCCAAGTGAGTACCCAAGTGGGTGGGGTTCGTCCAACTGCAACACCCACACCCGTTGCCCCACCCCCTGCTTGGGGCATGGATGCCCAACAACAGCGTAGTGCTTAGGGTGCCTGTCCTTGGGATCATTGGCTGTGGCCGCATGGCGGAGGCAATGCTTTCGCGGTTGCTGGTGGACGGCCTCTTACCCGAGCAGGTTTGGGTGTCGGCGCGATCGCCCCAGCGGCAGCAGTATCTAGCCGAAACCTATGGGGTAAAGGTGACCACCAACCAAGAGGTAGCCACCGCCGAAATCCTGCTGTTGGCTGTCAAGCCGCAGGCCTTTGCCGATATCGAAGTGGAACTGGCGGATGCAGAAGTCGCCCGGCGGGCGGGGATTGTTGTTTCAATTATGGCGGGCATTTATAGTGGGCGCCTGCGGCAACTGTTTCCGCAGCGGTTGATTTTCCGGGCAATGCCCAATACCCCGGCTCAGGTGGGGGCGGGAGTCATAGCCCTAGCGAGCGACAGTGCCGCCGGTGAACTGGAGATTGAAAAAATTAAGAGTTTGCTAGGGGTGCTGGGGCGGGTGGTGGCTGTCAGTGAAGGCCAAATGGATGCGGTGACGGCGCTCTCCGGCTCTGGCCCTGCCTTTATTGCTCTGATAGTGGAAGCCTTGTGTGATGCTGGGGTGGCGGTGGGGCTGTCGCGATCGCTGACACAGGAACTCGTTTATGGCACAATAGCAGGCACAGTACAATTACTTAATGAGCGCGCCCTACATCCAGCCCAACTCAAGGATGCGGTCACCAGTCCTGCGGGGACAACCATTGCGGGTCTGGAAGTCCTAGAAGCCGCTGGTGTGCGTGGAACCCTCATGCAAACGGTAAAAGCGGCCTACGAGCGTGCCCAAGCCCTCAACTAAGTGCCTATGCCCAACTCTCCCACAACCGCTGACCCCCCTGCCATCGAAGGCTTAGATGTGAAGGTGGTGTTTATTTACTGCCTGAAAAGTGCTGCAGTGCTGGTGAAGCGGCAGACGACCAGCGGGAGGAATTACTCAATTTCAGCTTGTTGCTGAA